>JBGUJU010000171.1:0-2774 GCA_045114065.1 Sodaliphilus sp. | reverse complement strand
CGTGACGCGTGAACTCATGCACCGCAAGGCCATCGCACAAGGCTGCGAGAGCGAGTTGTGCTCCATGCTGCGCATACCCTTTGGCAGCGGCGGCTATAGCATGTATGTCATGCTGCCTGCCGAGGGGAAGACCACGGGCGACCTCATCCGCGAGATGAGCCAGCAGGAATTGACCGACCATCTGGATGCCATCGACATGACGCCCCAAGAGGTGGATATTCTCATGCCTCGGTTTGAAATCGTGAGCGACATCGACCTGATAGATGTCCTCGAACCCATGGGCATCAAATCAGCGTTCACCACCAGCGCCGACTTCTCAAACATGTCTGACACGAGGCTGTTTGTATCCATGATGAAGCAGAAGGCCAAGATTGAAGTTGACGAGGACGGAGCCAAAGCCTCGGCAGTAACCATTGCGATGGCTGGTGATACATCCCCCGGACCACAGCACTATGAAAAAGCCGAGTTCCACGCTACCCGCCCCTTCCTGTATTTCATACTCGAGGAGAGCACCCGCAGCATCTTCTTCATCGGCACCTACTGTGGCAACTGATTTTCGTCCATAAAGTGTTAATGAAATGTTAAAATGGGGGGGTAAAAGTTTTCCGACAATATTATGTATCTTTGCAAACCAGAACAATACATAAACCGATTAATCAGTTAGGGAGATGAAAAAGACAATAATTATATTGACTCTGTGCCTGCTAGGAGGCATGGTCGTCCAGGCACAGACGCAGAACAAGAAAGAGAAGCAAGAGGTGGTGAAGTTGAAAAACGGCCACCGCGTGAGGGGCAAGATTGTGACCTATGCTCCTCTGGACTCGCTGGTCATCCAGGAAGATGACGGCACGTTGCAGACCATCTTTTGGGACAACATCAAGCAGATTACCAAGGAGGACTGGCAGCCGCAACAGACACTAGGCAGTGACTTTACCCCTGGCAAGGGCCCGCAGAGGGGCTACCGCGGCTTCGTCGACCTGGAATATTTTCTTTCTGTTGATGAGATGTCTAAGGATCACATTGGTTTCAGTACAACCCATGGCTATCAGTTCAAGCCGTGGCTATTCATCGGTGCTGGCGTGGGCATGAGATACATCCACAAAAAGCATCTTAAGGCCCCGCCATTTGACATCTATAGCTCTGTTCCGAGCTCGATTTATGGCGATTATGTTGCTGCTGTTAATGCCTACTTGAGTAAAAAATCTGACTTCTATACCTTTCCCGTGTTCGCAGATATCAGGCTTGACCTTCTAAAAAGCAGGTTTTCTCCTTTTTTGGATTGCCGAGTGGGATATACCTTCGGTGGCAAAGCATTCGGCATGATGCTTAACCCCTCGTTGGGTTGCCGCGTCGGCATAACCGACAGATTGGCCATCAATGCCACGATAGGATATAGCATGCAGAGTACTGATATTGTAGCCTTCAGCTACGACAAATCCGCCATCTGGCACCATGAAGCCGGCAACTGGCAGAACAATCCCTACCACTGCCTGTCCTTCAAACTAGGCATCGAGTTCTAGCTGGAGAAAAAGTGACAACTCAATATTTAATCATATGAAAATGACAAAGAAACTGATGACCCTGATGCTGGCGATGCTGGCACTGACGGGATGCAAGGAGAGCAAGGACGAGCCTACGCCTGACGGTAAAGTAGAAGGTGAAGTTTATGTGCTGGTTGGCTCCTATGACCGAGACTTCGTCTATAATTTGGATGGTGAAGCCATCTACAGTAGCCCTGAGGGAAGCCATATTGCCTCGCTGCAAGCCGAGGGCGGCGACTGGTATGCCCTGGTCAAGTATAACAACCAGTCCAATCAAATTCTAAAGAATGGCAAATACGTCATGTCTACCACGCAAGAAATCACGGAGTTTGGCGTCGGCAATGGCAAGATTTTTACCTTGCAGCGCGTAAAACGTGGCAATGATACCTACGAGTGGGGATTCGGGGAGGACAACAAGCCCCTTTATCAGTTATCTGAGAATAAGTTTTATTCTTATAGCAACCTGATGGTCTATAGCAAAGGACCTACGGGCCAGAGTTACTACTTCTTTTTAGAATTCAACGAGGACAATGGTTCCAGCTTGCTTGGTAAATACTATAATTATGAGACCACAATCGACACAATAGATTTGGTCTATGGCTATGTCACGTCTTGTGACTTTACACCAGGAGGATTCATTTACTGCTACGAGGACTGGGATACCAACAAGAACATTTACTCATGGAATGATGAGAAGCGTGATCTCGGTTTCATTCCCACTCAAGTACGCGTGTTTGACCGCAAGCCTTACGTTTTGGGTAGCATGGCCACCAAACAGACGGGGAGCGGTACTACCCGTGAGCCTGTCGTGGTAATTGACGGCGAGGAGACGATACTCAAGACCGATTTTCTGCCTAGAGACTTGGTAGACGGTGTGAGAATGCTACAGCATGGCAATGATGTCTACATCCTGGCCACAGGAAACGGTTGCTCGTGCATCTTCAAGAACCTCAAGCCCATTGAAGTTCAAGCAAAGATTCCAAATCCCGGGTATCTTACAGACATGATTTCTCTGGCCAACTGCGTTTACAAGGACTTTGTCGTTGTAGATCGTCCAAAAGAATAACACTGAATTATCAACCAAAACGAGATATTACATGAATACGACAAAGAAGCTGATGGCCCTGTTGCTGGTGATGCTGGCACTGACGGCCTGTAAAGATGACGGTGAGGTTGTTTATATGCTCCCCGAGAAAAAGCCTATCCAGTTGAGCGCTGAACAAAAGCAGATGC
>JBGUJU010000170.1:0-1518 GCA_045114065.1 Sodaliphilus sp. | reverse complement strand
CTCAATCACGTCCACGTTTTTGTAGGCTTTATAGAACACTTTCACTGTGACGGGCAGCAGTTTGTCGGTCATCGTGAAAATGTGAAGCTGCGAGCGGTCGTCGCTGCTTGTTTCGTAGTCGGTGACCTTGAGTTCGAGGTTCAGGTCGCCGTCGGCATGCTGCACCTGAATAGCAGGCAGTTGGATGGCGTCCACGGTGCCAAATGCGGGCAATGCCGAGAAATTAAGGTCGGCACCACCGTCACGCAGTTGCTGCAGTGTGGCGCTCTTGTTGCCGTAGTAGCCCATGCGGAGGTCGCCGCCCTCATAGGCGTGTAGCACCAACTGGGTGTTGGGCGTTTGCACAGCGACGTCACCCTGCCAAGCATTCATCGTGCCGGAACCCAGCATCATCATCGCTGCAAGGATAAGAGAGAATCTTTTCATCGTTTTGATATGTTTTAGTTAATGTTGTTCAATTATAGAGATTATCCCATGACGACCTCGACAATGTGCTTGCCGGGTTGAGCGGGCACGACAGCGCCCTCGACCGGTATTCCATCGACAGTCATCGTGGCAACGCCCTTGCTCACGCCCTTGGGGTTACTCACATGGATTTCATATTCCGCACCGCGGAAGCGCCTGGTCACCGTGTAGTCATGCGCTGTCTTGGGCAGACACGGGTCGATGAGCAGACCATCATAGTGCGGCTTGATGCCAAGAATGAATTCCGACACGGTGTACCACATCCACGCTGCGGTGCCAGTGAGCCATGAGTTCTTGCCCTCACCGGGACGATAGGCGTCCTTGCCTGCTACCATTTGGCAGTTGACATAGGGCTCGACCTTGTGGAGCGTCTGGCGGTCCTCCTCGACGTAGCTGGGCAGAATCTTCTTGTAGTGGCTCCAAGCGTCATCGCCGCGGGCAGCCACCGTCTCGCCGATGATGACCCAGGGATTGTTGTGGCAGAAGATGCCCGCATTCTCCTTGTAGCCTTCGGGATAGGAGCTGATTTCACCCATCTCGACATGATAGGTGGTGAAGGCAGGATTGTTGAGCACGATGCCGTGTTCGCATTCCAGGCGCTCTTTCACCGAGTCGAGCGAACGCTCCACGAGTCCTTCTTCCAGACCGATGCCCGCCATGGTGCACCAGCCCTGTGACTCGATGAAGATTTTGCCTTCCTCGCACTCGTCGCTGCCGATTTTGTTGCCATAGAAGTCATAGGCACGCAGATACCATTCACCGTCCCAGCCATGGGCCTTGACGGCATTGACCATCTCGTCGACATGCTGCTGGGCACGGTCGGCCTCGGCGGCGAAATCGATAGCCTTGAGATTTTGCATCGTCTTGATGCGGTCAGGCAGAATCTTGCAGAGTTCGACGTAGTCTTTGCCTGTCACGACAAACAGACCGGCAATCATCAGTGACTCGGCTTGTGAGCCCTCGGTTTTGTTCTCAGTGGTCTGGAAACTCTCGTTGGGGTCCCAGGAGAAGCAGTTCAGATTCAGGCAGTCGTTCCAGTCGGCGCGGCCGATG
>JBGUJU010000169.1:0-10736 GCA_045114065.1 Sodaliphilus sp. | reverse complement strand
TGTCATAATTCAACTGCTAGAACTATAACCGCCCTGCGGGCGGGAAATTAATCAAATTAATTATAAAATTTTTATTAATATGATAATATTATCAATTTTAATTTCAAAATTTGTTTAATTTCCCGTGCGATAGCACGGTTATATTACCGAGTTGGAATTATGACACGCCCCTAATTGATAGCACATTGAGTGACAATAAATAAGATTGCGAAATTCGCATAATAATTACGCCAACGAACTTGTAATGAAACGCAACAATACCAACCTGTCGATCTGCAAGGCGATAGCCATTATCCTGATGTGTGCCGGGCATGCCGAGGGTCCCACCATGCTGGTGACCTTCATCTACCTGTTTCACATGCCGCTGTTCTTCATCGCAGCGGGCTACTTCTTTGACAAAAAATACCTGAATGACCCGTGGAGCTTCTGCGTGAAGCGGTTCAAGGGGTTGTATGTGCCCTTTGTCAAGTGGAGCGTGTTCTTCCTGATCTTCCACAACCTGTTTTTCAAGATCGGGTTGATGAATGAGCAATATGGCAACTGGGAGGGCGGCATCACCCATCCCTACGACTGGTTCCAGTTCTGGCAACGGCTGGTACACATCATCTTCTCAATGGGTGGCTATGACGAGTTTCTGGCAGGAGCTTTCTGGTTCTTCAGGGCGCTACTGGTTGCCAGCATCATGTTTCTTGTCCTGTATCTGCTGCTGTACAACCGCCACAAGTGGCTCAACCACGATACCGTGCCTCTGGTAATCATTGCTCTGACTATCGGCTTTGCATGGTTCAAGGTCGCCAACGGGCTGAGGATTGCGACCATTGTGCAGGGAGGCATCCGTGACTGTTGGGGAGTGATGTTCTTTGCCATGGGTGTGCTGTATCGGCGCCATGAGAGCCGCATACCGGAGTACTGGGCATTGACGCTGCTCTATGCCGCGCTGCTCGTGGGCGGGGCAGCATTGGGTTTCCAGGGCATGGCACTCAAGGTGAACTTGAGGACGGTAGCCACCCTGCCAGTCACCGGAGCCATCGGTTTCCTCATGGTACACTCCATCGCCTCATGGCTCGACCGGCACGAGGGCGTGGTGAAGCACTTCCTGGTCTACTGCGGCAACAACACGCTCTATATCTTCGTCTTCCACATCATTTCCTTCAAACTCGTGTCGGCGCTCAAGATCTGGTACTACGGCCTCGACTGGGGGCAGATAGGCTGCCACATGGTCATCCATGAGCACAGCACGACCGACCTCTTCTGGGTGCTCTACACTATCGTCGGTACCGCAGTGCCGCTGTTGGGCATCGCACTCTACCGCCGGCTCAAATCTCACGCTAAGGCGCTAAGGCGCCAAGGATAATAAACTACGAATTACACCCTAACTTTGCGGCGATGGAAATTTGACGAATAAACTTTCATCGCCGCACGGCTTTTATTACCTTTGTCGTAGTAAGGTAATGATTGACCGCCGGGGAGATAGCCAATTAATTACACCAGGTAAAACCTATAATTAGCTGTTGGCCTCCCCGGATTTATTAGTTGAAAGTCAATTAGGAAGTTAGGTTTTAAGCCTATTTAGGGTGGTAACTCCCAACTAATTGCGGTCAATCTTAATGTTTAATTTAACACCGCAAAGGTATGAAAAAGTTTTTTATCGGCATTGATGTTTCCAAGGAAACTGTTGACGTGAGTTTTGTGGAGTCGGATTTCCAGCGGCATCCGGAGTATTTGGCCCAGTACCCTAACGGCAAGAAAGGCTACCGCTCGATGGTCCGCGACCTGAAACAGGCCATGCGTGGCTCCAGCAGCGGGCAATGGCTGTTCTGCTGCGAGACCACCGGAGCCTACGACCGCCAGATGTGCCACTGGCTTACCGAGCACGGCATGCAAGTGTGGCGCGAGAGCGCTCTGCAGATCAAGCAGAGTCTGGGTATCCGCCGCGGTAAGAATGACAAAGCGGACTCGATGGCCATAGCTGACTATGCCCGCCGTCATCACGACAAGGCTAACCTGTACAAGGTTCCCGATAAGGAACTGGCCGCACTGAAAGACCTTTACCTTTACCGGCAGACCCTCGTGGACAAGCGCAAAGCCGTCAAGAATCGGGTCAAGGCATTGGAAAGCCAGGGTGGATCTGTGAGCCCCGCAGCCAAGTTCATCCGCCGTGATGCCAGCAGAGAACTCAGGCGACTCGAGCAGAGCATCAGGGAATGTGAAAGCGCCATGAAAGAGGTGATCCGTTCCGACGCGCAGTTGGAACGGAACTACGAGCACGTGAAGTCAATCAAGGGATTTGGGCTTGTGGTGACCGTCGCACTGATGGTCTTCTCTGGCAATTTCCAGAACATCCCGACTGCCAACAAGATGGCCACATATTGCGGCGTGGCTTCGTTCCGCAGCACCTCGGGCACCAGCATTGACTTCCGGCAAGACGTGAGACACTTAAGTAACCGCAGGCTCAAAGGCGTTCTCTCCATGGCCGCCAGAAGCGCCATCAGACACGATGAGGCATTGCGGCAATACTATCAACGGAAGATAGCACAGGGAAAGCAATACGGAGTGGCCATAAACAATGTCAAAAACAAGCTGCTGCACATTGCCTACGCACTGGTGAAAAACGATTCGGACTTCAAGCCCGGACATGTATGCGGTCAAGCCGTTTGAATGCGGCAGCACATATCTATGAAAAACACATCAGGGAGCGCCAAGCGGCAAGGGGCAGAGCCCCGACGAGCGTTTCAAGCGGCAGATTAGGTGACTTTTGTGCCGATTTCAATAATATTGCATTTTTTGACGAAAATCTTCATCAAAATACTTGCACAATAACTTAGGAAGCTAATTTAGCATCCGCGTTCTTATTAAAAACAACTGATTAGTCTGATTTTTCTGAGGGCATCCGCGTTCCTTTTGCCTCACGCTAAGGCGCTAAGAATTTTTAAGCTCGTGTCCGCAATCCTGTCAACAGGGGTGCGGATACTTCTTTCATAAATGAACGCGGATTACGCTGATTATTTAATAAATTCGTGTAATTCGCGTAATCAGCGTTAAATTGAGCGCGTATGTCTTGTTTCTTTACGTGAATTATCGCGAATTATCATTAATTAATGATCAATTCTATGTAAGAAAAACTGGGTGCGTCAACCCCCTAAATATCCTTAGCGCCTTTGCGTCTTAGCATGAAACACGGGCGGCCACGCCAAGGCGAGGCCCTACAGTGCGGATGCCAGTTGTTTCAGTTGTCGTTTATATTCCTAGCCGGATAGCTTTGTGTTTATTGTTTTCCTTTTGGGCGGGGCTTGTTGATGTAGTAGGAGAAGACGAGGATAATGAGCAGGAAAGCCAGGGCGATGGGGACATTGAGGAAAAATCCCCTGGCTGCATCCACTCGCTGCTCGCGCAGGAGATGGAAGCCGTAGTTGGTGTTCAACAGAATAGACAACAAGGTGAAGCCGCACACGAAGGCCAAAATCACACGCCACAGGGTGCCCCACACACCATAGCCGAACAGCTGCCTGTAGGTGACAAAAATCATGACCGCGCCCAGGAGCGATACTAGCAACCCCTGTGTTGTGATATCATACAGCATGTTCAGGATCAGGAGCATCGCGGTGCTGAAGACCTGGATGAAGAAGCCCTGCGGGAGCGTGTGGCACGGGTTGCGCGGGGCAAAGCGGAAAATGTAGTAGATGGGGATAATCAGGAACGACAGCAGTATCAGGGAGAACACATCAGGGTGGGTGTTGAGCCACATGAACACTTTGTTCAGATAATCGCTGGGAGGAGGGAAAACGCCATTGAGGTGGACATTGAGCCATGAGAATACATCAGTGACATAGGACATCTTTTCTCCGGCTGTTATCTTGACCATGCCATTGATGGCACCCGTGAGGAAATCGACAATCACACCCATCACACCGACAATTACCAGCATCTTGACAGGCGGGAAACTCACCTGGCGCTTGCCGCTGATGTAATCGCTGATCATATAGCCCGGACGCAGAAACAGCTGCAGCAGCGTGTAGGGCAACGATCGTGAATGCATGCCCCACACCTCGGCAACGCTGTGCCACACGCTGCGCCATGTGATGGAGCCCAGCCCTGACTTCTGGGAGCAATAGGGGCAATAATTGCCCACAAAGTCATGCCCGCAGTTGTTGCAATGCTGGGTGTCTTGACTGTCAAACTCGTTATCAAACGGGTCCCGCTGCCAGTTCCGAAATTGTCGGTATGTTGTTTTGAAATCCATCGGTTTTATTTAACGTGAGTTCGAGGGGATTAGAGTTCTGATAGTCAGTTTAGGGCGTGTCATAATTGGCCTTGCCGAGCTAAAGGTTGGCCTCGCGATTTTTAATCGGCCTGACGGCCGAGAAATTAAACAAATTATTAATAAAATTAAAATAAAAATTCATTTTGTTTAATTTTTATACAAATTTTGTTTAATTTCTCGCGCGAAGCGCGACTCAATTTGCAACGAAGGAATAATGCCACACCGCCTGCCCGTAAGTTAGGGCGGGGGCGTTCGTGCTACAGCGACAAATAACCTTAATCGGTAGCATCAACGCCCCCCGACCCTCTCTAATCTTAGAGGGGGAGTTGCCGACGCATTGATTATCAAAACAAATTTTCATTGAACTCACGTTATTTAGGCTTTAGGCTTTAGCGGGCATCCGCCACCTAATACCTAAAACCTAAAGCCTAATACCTAACGCCTAAAAATTAATCGTCGTAGTCCACGTCAATGACCTGGAAATTGCGGTTGAACTCAATCTCCATGCCATTGTTGAGCTTCACCTCATAGACGCTGCGGTGGCGCTCAATCTTGATGACGGACTTGCCGGGATAGTGCTGGCTGATGTAGCTGCTGATTTGAGCAGGAACAGCATCTGCAGGCACCTTGCTGCTATAGCACTCGATGTCCTTCCAGTTACCATTCTTGTCAAACTCCACCTTCTCGCCACTCTCATAGCGGATGGTAAAGTCGTCCCAGTCGGCAGTCACCAACAGAGGCACCTTGGTGGCAAAATTAGCCTTGAGGAAGGTCTGTGCAGCCTGGGGCAACTGATCGTAGGTAATCACGCGATCATCGTCATCAGCACTCATCGTCAGGCTCATGGTCATGACCATAGCCATCAACAGTAAAAATTTAATCTTCTTCATAATCAGTTGTCAGTAATCAGTTTTAGTTTCTAGTTTTTTTAGTCATGATTGTCGCGAGAGCGGATGCCTCACTAATCACTAATCACTAATCTGCGAGCGATAGCGAGCACTAATCGTCCATTTCCATCAGGGCACCCTGCTTGTTGTACTTCAGCTCGACGCCGGTGGCCAGTTCAATCTCATAGCCATTACGTTCCTTGTCGATCCTGGTAACAAAAGCTCCGGGGAAATTAGTCTGGAGATGGGTTGCGATCGGCGCGGGTATCAACTGTGCGGGAACAGGTTGCGTCATGGGGCTTTCAACCTTATCCCACATATCGTCGGTGTCAAACTCGACGTGAGAACCATCGGCCAAGAAAACTTCATACTTCCAGCCAGTCAACTCAAGGTCTTTCTGGGCGAAAGTGATGGTCTGACCAGGGTAGGTCTGCTGGATAAACGACTTGACGGGAACGGGTAACTGTTCGGGAATAACAGGCTTGTCACTGCAAGCTGTCATCAATAAAACTAAGGCAAAAATGCCTGATACGATAATACTTCTCATCTTACTTGCCTATTATTAAATTGTGCAAATATACGCCTTTTTCTTATCATAAAAGCAAGAATCCCATAAAATAGTGTTATACTCCCAATATTGAGACCCCAAGAACGATCGTTAGGTGTTATAGGGCGCTCTTGTTATGATAATTGCTGAATAAATGTCAGTTTTTTCGGAGCAGGGATTTGATTGGTGGCGGTTTTTTAAGTAATTATGCGCTGACCAATATTTAAGTATCAAACATAGAATGAACCTGCAACAATTCAAAAGAGGTTTTGAGCGCTTTAAGCGTTGGGTGCGACAGACACCCACGTTCCGTCATATAAGCAATGATGAGCATCGCTGCCAATGCTGCGGGCACAGCTATCACGGGAACTATTGTCCTCGCTGTTCCCAAAAGGCAGGACTTGGGCGCATCACTTGGCGCAGTATTCACGTTGGTCTGATGGACGTATGGGGCCTGGGGTCACGATCGATACCTCTGTCTATTTGGCAGCTATTGTATCGCCCGGGTTATTTCATCAGTGACTATATCAGTGGCAAACGGCAGTTGAGTTTTCCGCCAGTCAAGATGCTGTTTATCATCACTTTCATCTATGCTAATGTCTTCTATTGGTTTTTCCCCGAAGTGTTGAATCTGCCGTTGGAGGAACAGGGAGAGATAGGTTATAAGTTGTGGATCAGGCAACACTATAGTTTGGCCATGCTGGTCATGTCGGTTCTAGCCATCATCCCCACATGGGTCATCTTCAGGCGCTCGCCACGCAACTCTCATCACACGATTCCGGAGGGATTCTTCATCCAAGTGCTCCTCCAAACGCTCACCATCGTGCTGTCATTATTGACAATACCGCTTGATTTTATCAAATCCGACTTCAGCACTGCCGCTTACGACTTGCTGATTATGGCTTATTATTTCATCGCTTATAAACAATTATTCGGTTATGGGATATGGGGAACCCTATGGCGCCAATCTTTGGTTTCCATCTGTGTCCTATTTTTCTTTATGTTCCTGATTTGGGTATTCTATCCCTCAATGATTGACACCGTTATAGAAGTGTTGGACGTCTTCGGTTATTATACTGAATATATCTTATAGGCCATTTCAAGAATTGTCGTACCTTTGCGCCCGATAACATTGTAATTAATTGACTATAATCTGAAACAAAATGAAAAGTATTAAAGTAATCGTTTTGTTGGCCGCTATGCTGATGATGAGCTTCAGTGCCAAGGCCGACCATGATCAAGTGATTACTTTTGACCAGATGCCCGAGGCTGCTCAAGCGTTTCACAAGCAGTATTTTGCCGGCAAGGTGCCCCTCGTGGTGACTGTGGATTGGGATGACTACACCATCCGCTACGAGAGCGGTGAGAAGGTGGAGTTTGATAAGCAGGGCAACTGGAAAGAGATCGACTGCCGCGCTTCGCTTGTTCCTGTGGAACTGATACCCGAGCAGATCAAGTCGAACATCAATTCCACGTTCCCTGGAGCCATTATCCTCAAGCTTGACCGCAACCGTCGCGGCTATGAAGTGAAACTCAACAATGGCCTCGAAGTGGAGTACAACCCCACATTCCAGGTCATCGACATCGACGACTAATTCACATTACTATTAAAAACTCAAACCAATGAACAAGATGTATATTAAAGTATTATCTCTGGGCGTCGCCCTCTTCACGCTTGTTGCCTGCACTGGCAATAATAATGATGCCGCTTATCAACAGCAGCAAGTCCCCGTGGCTACCGACCAACAGCAACCGGCACAAGCCGCTCCTGTAGATTCAACCATGCCCCAGGCACAAGACCCTGCTCAGGCCCAAGCTCAGCCCAATGCTGCCGTGGCCCAATCGTTGCCCAATGGCATCACCACCTTCATCAAACAGAATTTCCCCAATGCCTCGATCACTGGTGTTGAACCCGATCAGGATCATGGCGGCATGGAGTATGACGTCTATCTGAACGACGGTACCGAAATCGACTTTGATGCCAACAACCAGTGGGAGACCATTGAATCGAGAGGCAAAGGCGTGCCCGCAGCCTTCATCCCGAAGGCTATCGCCACCTATGTCAATGGCAGCTATCAGAATATGTCCATCGTCAAGATACACAAGGAGCACTATGGCTATGAGATCGAGCTCTCCAACGGAATGGAGCTGAACTTCGACCGTCAGGGCCGCTTCATGAGCATGGACGACTAAATGTTCGCGTTGCTCGCAGTTTAGGGTTTAGAGGGGCTTCCGCGCACAATATGTGGGGATGCCTTTGTGAAATTCGCGAAATTCGCATTAGCGCCGCAGGCAACCTGGGGAGCGCCAATGAAATTTTTCAGTGAAAAAATTTGGCTGTTTGGTTGAAACATACTTATCTTTGCGGCCAGAATTTTAAGCAACAATCACATGAACAGGCTGTGTAATCAGCCACTCATGGGATTGTTGTGTCTTTTTATATACAACATTCCCAGTGAGTTAACTAACTATCGTTCTTTAACTTATTGAGATTGTTATGGCAAAAGAAAAGTATTTTGTCAAGGTGTGCAGCTGCACACCCCGTGGAGGTCTCCGCATCGTAGACCTCCAAGTGTTGAACCAGATTGTCCGTGACGAGGAAGCGTCTATCGCTCATGATAAGAACGCGCGCAAGAGGGCGCGGAGGGCGCTGGCGCTGGGTGACATCTGCATGGCGGCGGGCTGTCCCATCATGGCCATTAGGATTTGGCGAGCAGCGGCCCAGAGGCTATTGGCGATGGACTACGACTGGGTCGATGTCCCTGTCTACTTTGAAGCCTACACCAGCTTTGATCACCTCGTCTCGGAAAGTGAGGGCGTCACCCTGGGTCAACGCATCGACAATGCCTGGCATCAGCTGGGTCATCGCGAAATGGCCACCTGGGCCCGCCACATGCGCAAGGAATACTGCGACATGTGGCTCGACAGGTACTACGAAGCCCTCCCCTGAGCGCCTCAAGGCATGTCCGTATTGTTCCGCCCTTGCTCGGGCAGAGGGTGTGTCGTAATTCATCTGCTGGAATTATAACCGCCCTTCGGGCGGGAAATTATTCAAATTGATATCAAAATTTTAATTTAAAAATTTGTTTAATTTCCCGTGCGATAGCACGGTTATATTACCGGGTCGACATTATGACACACCGTCACAAGGTTGTTAAAGTTGTTTGAGTTGTCTTTTATCTCCACACATCTGTGCTGACAAAAGTAAAACAAGCGCCGGGGCGTTGGACCTCAGCGCTTGCTATATTGACATATGTGTTGTCGTGGGGATTACTCGTCGTCGCGACGGTCGTCACGGCGGGGACGACGCGGGCCGTTGGGACGGGGACCGCGGGAGCCGTTGCCACCAGGACGGGGACCATTGGGACGAGGACCACGGTTGCCACCGTTGCCATTGCCACCGGGACGGGGACCGCGGTTGCCACCACCCTGGCGACGCTCGTCATAACCCTCGGGCTTGTCCTGCAGGGCACGCATCGACAGGCGGAACTTGCCAGTCTTCTTGTCAATCTCGATGAGCTTGACGGTGACCTCGTCACCCTCGTGCAGGCCGCTGGCCTCCATGCTCTCGAGACGATCCCAGCTGATCTCGCTGATGTGCAGCAGACCGTCACGGCCAGCCATGAACTCAACGAAGGCACCGAACTCGAGGATGCTGACCACCTTACCGGTGTAGATCTGACCCTCCTCGGGAACTGCGGTGATGGCCTTGATGCGAGCCACGGCAGCCTCGATGCTCTCCTTGTTGGCAGCAGCGATCTCGACGATTCCCTTGCCGTCAACCTCCTCGATGCTGATGGTGGTACCAGTCTCTTCCTGGAGACCCTGGATAACCTCGCCACCCTTGCCGATAACGGCACCGATGAATTCCTTGTCGATGACCATGGTAACGATGCGGGGAACGTGGGGCTTGTAGTCCTCACGAGCATGGGGAATAGCCTCGTTGATGAGGTTCAGGATGTGGAGACGGCCTTCCTTGGCCTGGTGCAGAGCCTGCTCGAGAATCTCGTAGGGCAGACCGTCGCACTTGATATCCATCTGAGTGGCGGTAATACCATCGACGGTACCCGTCACCTTAAAGTCCATGTCACCCAGGTGGTCCTCATCGCCCAGGATGTCGCTCAGCACGGCGTGCTTCACGTTACCCTCGTCGGTGATAAGACCCATAGCGATACCGGCAACGGGCTTTTTGAGCTTGATACCGGCGTCGAGCAGTGCCATGCAGCCGGCGCAGACGGTAGCCATCGATGACGAGCCGTTACTGCTCAGGATGTCGCTGACGATGCGGATGCAATAGGGGTTATCCTCGGGGATCATGCGCTTGAGGGCGCGATGAGCCAGATTGCCATGACCGATCTCGCGGCGGCTCACGCCACGGGGTGCGCGGGCTTCACCAGTCGAGAAGGCGGGGAAGTTGTAATGCAACAGGAAGCGCTCGTTCTCGTGACGCAGCACGTCATCGATGAGCTTCTCGTCGTCCTTGGTACCGAGGGTTACGGTAGCCAGAGCCTGGGTCTCGCCACGCTTGAACAGGGCCGAGCCGTGGGGATAAGGCAGGTAGTCGGGCTCACAGAGGATGGGACGGATCTCGTTGGTCTTGCGGCCGTCGAGGCGGATGTGCTCGTCGAGGATGCAACGGCGAACGGCGTCGCGCTGCACTTCCTCATAGTAGCGCTTGATCATCGGTTCCTTCTCCTCACGCTCCTCCTCGGGGATGGTCTCCATGAAGTCGTCGTAGGCCTTCTGGAAGGTCTCGTTGCGCCACTGCTTGTCAGCCTTACCAGCCTGAGCTACAGCGTAGCACTTGGGATAAATCTCCTTGCGCACGCGCTCGTGGAGCTCCTCGTCGTCGGTCTCGTGGCAATATTCGCGCTTGGCAACGCCCAGCTCACGGGCCCACTCCTTCTGGATCAGGCACATGGGCTTGATGGCCTCGTGTGCAGCCTTCAAGGCAGCAATCAGGTCATCCTCGCTCACTTCGTCCATTTCGCCCTCGACCATCATAATATTATCGTAAGTCGCACCTACCATCAATTCCATG
>JBGUJU010000168.1:0-5396 GCA_045114065.1 Sodaliphilus sp. | reverse complement strand
CCTGCCGTTGAAGGGCATTGCTGCCATGCACTGCTCGGCCAACTGCGACATGAACGGTGAGAACACCGCCATCTTCTTCGGTCTGTCCGGCACCGGCAAGACCACCCTGAGCACCGACCCGAACCGCAAGCTCATCGGTGACGACGAGCACGGCTGGGACGACAACGGTATCTTCAACTTCGAGGGTGGCTGCTATGCCAAGGTCATCAACCTCGACAAGGAGGCTGAGCCCGACATCTACAACGCCATCCACCGCGACGCATTGCTCGAGAACGTCACCGTCGATGAGAACGGCAAGATCGACTTCGTCGACAAGAGCGTGACCGAGAACACCCGCGTGAGCTACCCCATCTACCACATCAAGAATATCGTGCGCCCCATCAGCCACGCTCCCGCTGCCAAGCAGGTGATCTTCTTGAGTGCTGACGCCTTCGGTGTACTGCCTCCCGTATCGATTCTCGACTCGGAGCAGACCAAGTACTACTTCCTGAGCGGCTTCACCGCCAAGCTCGCAGGTACCGAGCGTGGCATTACCGAGCCCACCCCCACCTTCAGCGCTTGCTTCGGCCAGGCATTCCTGGAGCTGCATCCCACGAAGTATGCCGAGGAGCTCGTGAAGCGTATGGAAGCCAGCGGTGCCAAGGCTTATCTGGTGAACACCGGTTGGAATGGCACTGGCAAGCGCATCTCCATTCAGGATACCCGCGGTATCATCAATGCTATCCTGAACCACAGCATCGACAATGCTCCCACCAAGGTGATTCCCTACTTCAATTTCACTGTACCCACCGTGCTCGAGGGCGTTGACACCGGCATCCTCGACCCGCGCGACACCTATGCCGACGCATCACAGTGGGAAGAGAAGGCCAAGGATCTGGCGGGCCGCTTCATCAAGAACTTCGTCAAGTACGAGGACAACGAGGCAGGTAAGGCTCTCGTAGCAGCTGGTCCCCAGCTCTAATAGGGCAATAATAAAACAAATTCTATAGTTTTGAGAGCGGATTCCTAATGGGACCCGCTCTCTTTTTATCTTGATTTGGCTTCGCCGAAGCTAAAGGTTCTCGCCCGCAGGGCTGTTATGATTCTAGCAATTGAATTATGATACCCCCCTCTTACTCGTTGGCCAACAGTCGGTTGTAGAGTGATAGATGCTCGCGGGCGACAGTAGCCATGTCAAACTTGTCTGCAATCCAGCGGTGTTGTGCTTGGCGGTCGCGGTTGTTATCCAGTGCCCACTCGATTCCCTTGGCTAATTCTTCAGGGTCAAGAGAAGACGTAACGAAACCATTCTTGAGATGGCTGACGATATCTGCTTGTCCGCCCTCGCCAGTGGTCACCGCCGTACAGCCGCACGCCATGCCCTCGACAAGGGTCGTCGGCAAGGTCTCGCGAGTAGAAGACGAGAGGACAATATGGGTATGCCTGTAGATGCGCTGAATATCGGTCACATAGCCCAAGTGGGTGAACGGCACAGGTATATCATTCAGCACCGAGGAATCACGCAGCGCGCCATACAGCACTAGATGGATGCGATTGGCAGCATCTGGGCGGTTCTTGGTCAACCAGTGCATGGCTGCCGTTAACCTGTCAAAGCCCTTGATAGGGTCATCAAGGCGCGCTGCTCCCATGACCACGACTTGTCTGCCTTGCTCCACGCTCCATGGATTGTCATCAAGAAAACCAGGATTGAATTGCGTCACATCTATGGCATTGGGAATCACCGAGATGTCACTGCTGTGCATCAGGTTGCTGGCTTGGCACATCCGCTTGAGCCAAGTGCTCACAGCCACAAAGTGAATGTCGCAACTCTTATAGAGTTCTTGTTTACGCAGCCATGTGCGGCGTGCCAGGCTACTACCATCGGGCAACAAGGGGCATTGCCCACATTGTGCATATAGTCCTTGACATTCCTTGGCATGGTGACAGACACCCGTGCTGTTCCACATGTCGTGCATCACCCACACGAGGGGTTTTCCCAGGGCAGCCAGCCGTGCCACGCCATCGAGCGACAGCATCGCCTGATTGACCCACCCCAGCACGATGACATCACTTTCCACCACCCAGGGATGGCGAGAAAGATCCACACCATG
The DNA here is from genome assembly GCA_045114065.1 of Sodaliphilus sp. Lineage (GTDB taxonomy): Bacteria > Bacteroidota > Bacteroidia > Bacteroidales > Muribaculaceae > Sodaliphilus. The sequence goes on along the minus strand of JBGUJU010000168.1, from coordinate 3,306 downwards.
GGTAGCAGTGTCGATGCTGAACAAGGTGTCGCGCTTCATGCCGTTGCGCAAAAAAATGCCCAAACGTTCGGCAAGGAAGTGATATCGGTTGCTCACCGCTCCTCCCACGGCCTGCACGTTGTCATCACCGGTGCGGCGATCCATCACCAGCATGCGGGCGTCGGCACCCGCGTTGCGCAAGGCATGGCACAAGCGCATCGAGGCAATGGCTGCCCCGCCTAATGCGTCACTGCGGTTGATGATGACAACTCTCATAAAAACAGTTGCTTACTGTACGTTCCAGTCGATGACGGTGGCGAGTTTCTGCTCGTAGTAGTTCTTGAGGTCGCTCCAGCGGTAGTAGGGACCAGTGACGGGCTCAACGGGAAGTGTCGCCTCGTGCTCGTTGAACAGCACCTTGACAAGGATGTTGTTCAAGCTGTTTCCCACGGTGCCCACGGGACGATAGAAAATCATCTGGATGTTGCAGGCCTTGGGGATGATGTTGTAGTCCTGCCAGTGTTCGTGCAGGGTGCTAAGGTCGTCGCAGCTGTAGTTCACGTTGTCAATCTCCAGCAGGCACGCCAGTGGCAGCACGCAGGTCTCGTGACCGAAGCGCAGGCTAGCTCCGTGTTCGCCTGTGGTGATAGCGTCATCGGCTGTAGCAATCATGTTGCGTAACAGGGCACGCTCGATAAAGGGCATGCGGTTGCCGTTCTGGGGCGCATTGGCCCAGTGGATGTACCAGTAGATGTTCTTCAGGCGCCACAGCTCAAAAATCTCGCTGTTGTTGAAGTAATGGTACAGGCTCATGTCCTGGAACCAGTGATGACCCTGCAGCGAACCGGCGATGTCAAACACGTCGCGCATCAATTGGCGGCCGTTCAGGTTGGCAGCAGCCCAGGCGGTATCGTTTACCAGCTGGGCGATAAAGCGCTCGGGATGCAGGTACTGGTCATACATCCCGTTGGAAATCGGGTCAACGCTCTTGCGCAGGTCGTTGGCCAGCGTGTCCTCGCCGTAGCCCCAGCCCATATAGTACATGTCGTGGTAGCTGGCGTCGGTGTTGATGCGCAGCTCGGGATTGAGCGTGCGCAGGCGCATCGTCTCGTTCTGCATCGACAGGATGCAGCGGATGATGACGGTCGATTTGGCGTCGACATGGGCATTGCCCTGGAACACCTCGGGGAAGTTGCGGAACATGCGCTCGGCAATCGCCTGGTGCTGCTCGGCACCCTCGTCACTCAGGTCGCCGACGCGCTGCTTGGACGTCTCGTTGACCAGCGACAGCTGGCGCAACAGCAGATCTCCCTGCAGGTTGAGCATACCTGCCTCCTTGGCTTTGGTCAGTTCCTTGAGAGGACGCTCATAGGTCTTGCCGTTGGTCAGCCAGCGGCTACCGTGGCGACCATAGTGGTCGATGAAGAACGGCTCATAGCCCGCCGGAGCAGGGGTGAGTTGCGGAATATCGGCATCCGTGCCGAAGGGGTAAGCATAATGGTTGCTGGCAGAACGGTCAAAGTTGCCGATAATCTGCTTGCGAGGTGTTGCGGCGTTCAGCGTCATGCACGCGATAACCGCTATGATAATTAATGTGAACTGTCTCATTTTCTTTTCAGTCTAGCATCTAAAGTCTAACATCTAACGTCTAACGTCTAAGGTCTGAAGTCTAAGGTCTAAAACCTAAAGCCTTACTATCGGTTGACGGGAAAGTTTATCGATGAAGTAGTCACGCACGTCGCTCCAGTGGTAATAGGGGGCAACATCGGTCTGGACGGGCAGGGTCGCCTCGCGCTCGTTGAGCAACGGCAGCATTAAGATGTCGTCGCTACCGTGTTTGCGGAAGTACACAAACTGGATGTTGGCAGCCATCGGGAAGATCTTGTAGGTCTGCCAGTGCTGGTCCAGGGTCTCCAGGTCGGTCGTGTGATAATCGGCACCGTTCAGGCCCATCAGGCAGCAGAAGGGTAGCACGACGCTCTCGTGGCCGAAGCGCAGCGATGCGCCAGGCGTGGGATCATCACCCGTGATGGCGCGGTCGGCATCCTGGATGAAGTTGCGCAGCAGGTTAGCTTCCATATAGTCCACACGGCACTGCGTCAATGGCGTTTCGCCAGAGTTGATATACCAGTAGGCATTGTTGTAGCGCCACGTGTTGTAGATGACATCGTCGCTGAACAGGTCATACAGGTTCACATCCTGGAACAGGCGGTGGCTCTGCATGTTACCCGTTACCTCAAACAGGTCGAGCAGTATCGTACGCGCCTCCTCGTCGGTGACGTTGGTCTTCACCCAGCGCTGGTCGGCAAACAGTTTCTTCAACATGCCTTGAGGTTTGAGCCATTTCTCACGGATTTGTCTCATCGTCGGGGACATAGTAGCACGCAGCTGCCTTGCCACGCTGTCTCTGTAGTTCATATAATACATCGTTGCTTCGCTGGCGTCGGTGGTGATGTGCAGGCGCGGATTGAGCGAGGCGAGCACGTCGACCTCGTTCTGCATCGACAGGATGCAGCGGATAACCACCGTCGAGCGCGCTACGACGTCGGCACCGTCCTGGAACACCTGCGGGAAATTCTGGTACATGCGGCGTGCGATGCCCTGGTGCTGCTCGTGGCCCAGATCACTGAGCTCACCCAGGCGGCCCTTGCTGCCCTCATACACCTCGCGCAGGATTTGCAGCACTTCCTCACCTCGATTAGTGAGTTTGCCATCTTGATGGCCTTTCTCCAGCAGGTTGAGTGGACGGCTGTATTTCTTCTCGTTGATGAGCCAGCGGCTGCCGTGGCGGCCATAATGGTTGATGAAGAACGGCTCATAGCCCTCGGGGGCCGCTGTGATAGCGGGGAAACCGCTGGTGGGATAAGCCTGATAGTTGTTGGCGCTCAGCTTGGGGTTGGCCTTGAAATCCTCGCGCACCCCGGCAATGAGGGTCATCACCCCCACCAGCACTACTGTTAAAACAAAGAAAAATCGTCTCATAATGATGTGTCACTTGGTCTTTTAGTGTCGCAAATATAGTCATAATTCCCCACATACCGGCATCCCCCGCCAAATTATTGTCTATAGTGCCTATTGCAACGATCCACCCTGGGATAAAACTAAACGGGAGACGGCTCACGCAGTCTCCCGTTTGGCGCTTCTTCTTGGACTTGAACCAAGGACCCCCTGATTAACAGTCAGATGCTCTAACCAACTGAGCTAAAGAAGCAATCCTCTCTTAAATAACTATCTATTATGTGCGCTTCTTCTTGGACTTGAACCAAGGACCCCCTGATTAACAGTCAGATGCTCTAACCAACTGAGCTAAAGAAGCGTTTTCAGCAC
>JBGUJU010000167.1:0-4501 GCA_045114065.1 Sodaliphilus sp. | reverse complement strand
GGTTCTTACTGCTCCGTCAGTTGCTTGCACTTACCGACGGGTGGTTCGGTCAATGTGATACGAACCACGGCTGTCCGTTCGAGGCTGCGAGCTATTGCATCATCAAAAGCATCCATGTGATGAGGCAGGAAACGCTGGCAAATGACTCTTAGTGCCGATATCTTCTCTTCACGTTCAGACACAAGTTCTGCCACGCCGACGGCAGTAGCAGACCTGTACTGCAAGGTGAAGTTCCCGACTTTGGAGTCGAAGGTCGGTGAGCAACGGGTCACCGCAGAGAGGGACACAACCGGGTTATGGGCGATGCAGTCCAGTTTCTCTCCCTCCAGGGCACAGTGAAAGTAGAACGTCTTGTCACCGGTACGCGCCAACGACAATGGTAAACCGTATGGTCTTCCGTCTTCCCTGGTCATGCTGACCGTCACGAATGGGGCCTTGTCCAATACCTCCAAGGCGAAAGCGGCATCCCTCTCTCTGTCAGATCTTCTCATCTTATCATTACTTGTTGAACAAATGCCGAATGGCGGCGATTGGTGAATAGAGAATCATTCTGGGACCAGTCCACCGCATGACTTCACGAATCTGTTCACGTTCGGTAGGGGGATAGCAGTGGGTGGGACAATCCTTGCAGGCGCTCTTGCTCTCCCCATAGCGGCAATAGTCGAGACGGCGGCACGCAAAGTCAGCCAGATGCTGGTATGCCTCAGGTATCGTGTCCGCCTTCAGCCGATGGCTACAATAAAGCTCAATCATCTTGCGGACGGTCTGCTTCTCTCGTTCTATTCTGGTCATTATGGGTTATGTCAGGAGGTATAGGTATGTACGCTGGAGCCTTGAGCTGACGGCAGGTAGTTGATGCCCCACCAGCAAACCTGCAACAGGATGAAAGCGATGAGCAGCACCCACAGGGCTGGCTTGATGGACTTGGGACGATAGATGCGATAATGGATATAGCCCAAATAAGCAAGCCAGGTAATGGCCGCCCAAGTCTCCTTGGGATCCCATGACCAATAGTGGCCCCATGCTTCTTTAGCCCACAACGCGCCGAAAAGCATGCCAAAGGTCAAGAACGCAAGACCGACATTCACCAGGTTGTCGGTAATGTCCATCTCCTTGCGCTCCAACGGACGCCCTTTCTTGAAAAACAGTTGGTAAAGCGCCATGAGTGTCGCTGCACCCAACAAGGCATAGGCGAACATATAGACGATGACGTGCGGAGCGAACCAGGGACTCTGCAAGGCAGGCATCAAGGCCTTGGAATGAATCTCGGGCTTGAAGATGTTGATACAGATAAACACGGCTGCCAACATCGTAGAGAACGACAGGATCCACTTGTATTTCCAGCGGCTATAAACGAGAATACCGGCCAACGGCAGGAAAAATGAGTACCACAGGCGTGTCTCGCCCATCGTGCGCAACGGCGGGCGCTCGAGCGTCACCCACATGATGACGATAAACGTGAAAAACACGGCCAAGCCCGTCAATGTTGAAGCATAGACGCCAGCCGTTTTTTCTTTCCATGCCAGGAACGCGCCTACGGCCCACAGCATGATGGCCATAATGGCAAAGTAGATGAAATAATCCCAAATCATGGCGTCACGCGTTTTTTAGATGTATCAGGCGAAACCTCAGCATATCGAGCTTGCCCGTTTGCGTTCGGTTTGCACTGATTTTGAGATAACACAAACATACACAACGCTCCTGCAAGCATCAGCCCTATGCCGATATAAACGAGCGGTAACCACGGGTCGCGCACGAGCTCAAAGATGCTGATCTGGCTCTGAGGGCCGGCAGCAGTGTCGTAGCCATACTGATAGATCTTCCACCCCTCGACCTCGACAGGCTTGTTGACGTCGATGGTGGTGTGGATGTTCTTGCCCGATTTGGTCATGATGTTCACTTCGCTGGCAAAGCGTTTGGGGCTGCCGTCGTCATATTGCTCCATGATGAACTGTTGAAGCTCAATAGCCAAGTCCAATTCCTTGACCTGCTGGTTCTCGTCCATGACGCGCCACTCAGGTTCACCGACGGCCGTAATCATCTTCAGGCGCTGCATATCGGCGTTGCCCAGCGTCGCACAAGTCAAGGCCAGGAACAGTCCCAGATGATTGAGCAGGAACGGTATATCACGCTTCCACTGAAAGTGACCAAGGCGTTTCAACACCGCAAGGCCAATGATAACGGCAATATAGACATAGATGAGCACAAAGGGCCAGAATGACAGCATGTCGTTTATCCATGTACCGTTCACTGTCTGCCGCGTGAGGCCCATGACCAGTGTCAGAATCAATGCAAAGGCAATGGCCGGTATCGCTGCGGCATAGGTGCTCAGGAATGAGAATGCATAGACCTGGCGACGCAACAGGTGCATGATGGCAATCATCACCAGGAAGCCGACGAGCACGATGCCGTTGACTGGCCACGAGAAGGCATCCCACACAACAGGACCGACGCTCAGCTCGAGCATCAGTCCTGCGATGATTAATCCGGCGCCAATGAGGCAGCCTTCTTTAAGAGTCCACGGTTTAATCCACATCAGATTTCAATGAGTTTGCCGTTCTTTTTGGCATCCATGATCCACTTGGGAACAATCTCGTCCAGGAAGCGCCGTTTGTTCTGGTTCAGCATATTCATGTCAAGACCTATGGCAGCCTGAGCCTTAGCCTTGGTGCTGTAGTCAGGCACGGGAATCTCACCCATGTGCCCATGCTTGGCAGCCACACGTGCGATGAGCAGACGGGCCTGCTGGGCATAATCCACAGAGTGTGAAAGCAGGCGGATCACCTCCTGGGGGGCATGGAACGTGGCCCCATGTGATGCGATGGCATAGTCCCAACGCCACTGGCTCTTGCGCAACAGGGCTTGGATAGGAGCCAACTCGGCGTCGGTGGCACCCTTGTCGATGATGAACTTTGTCTCGAAGTGGGCACGGGCCAGTTCCTGCTCGGCACGGTCGCGCACCTCGTTGCACTTTTCCTGACGGTCATATACGTTCTGGCGCAGCACCTCTGCATCCTGGCGGTGACATACCTGGCATGTGCGGTCGATCTTTGCCAGCGGCGACATGATCTGGTGGTCCGAGAATTTCACGCCACCATCCTGCTTATAGGGCATGTGGCAGTCGGCACAGGAGACACCGCGCTGGGCATGAATGCCCTGCTGTGACATCTCCCAACCGGGGTGCTGAGCCTTCAGGATCTTGGTCTTGGACAGCGGATGGATATAGTCGTAGAAACCGATAGAATCATAGTAGTGTTCTGCGTCCTCACAGGTCAAGCCATAGTGCTGAGGGAATACAAGATAGTTGGCCTTGCCGGGATTATTTGGATCATCGGGCTTGATGAAGTAGTACTCGACATGGCACTGCGCGCAGACCAGTGAGCGCATCTCCTGATGGGTGGCGTTCCTCAAATTCTTGCCTGAATTGGCAAATGCCTCATAGATAGCCGGGCGTGCAGGACGCAGGTCCATCGTGCGAGCGTCGTGGCAGTCGCTGCAGCCGATGGGATTGACCTCTTCGGCACCCAACTCGCTCCATTTCTTGGCATAGAAGTTTGCAGGATCGAACACCGACTTTGTTTCACTGAGTTCGCGCATCATGCGGGGCACATCAGGGCCTTTGCACGTCCAACAGGTAGCCGGCTGCATGTCAGCGGCTATCGAGTCGGCTCCGATGGAGATGCCGGGGTTGCCCGTGCGCAAAATCTTGCGCATGTCCTCCAGCGCATGCTTGTGGCCGCGCGGCGTGTTGTAGTGGCGTGAGAACGCGTACCCCGCCCACAGGACGACCATCTCGGGACGCTGCTCAAGCACGTCAACCTCCTGCGAGGAATTATACTTGGAAACGAACGTGGTGTCCTCGGTCATCGACCAGGTCTCGTACTCACGGGGATAGTCGGCCTTGAACTTCTCGTTCTGGGCAATGATGGAGTCGGTGAACTCGGTGCGCTTGTTGTTGAACACACTAGCGACTTCGGCACGGCGCTCCATGAGCGAGGAAACGAGCAGTCCCAGCAGGAACACTGCGATCATTGAGCCGCCAAAGAGCGCCCAACCTTGCCATTTCTTTAATTGCTTTGCCATAATATTGTCGTTTTTGTTATAGTCGATTATCAATCATTTCTTTGAGAGGGCACCTCCCAGCCATTCGGGAACAGGGCTGGGCGGCAGCGGAGTCACACCCTCGGCTCCCGGGGTTGACATCAGCGAGTTCATGCCACCGTGCGGCACGTTGCGGTGACAATGCCAGCACTCCACACCCTCACCGCGTTTGGCCATCATATAGCCGATACGGCCCGTTTTGACTAATTCCTGGTTGAGTTGGGTGTGGCAGCGGATGCAGTTGTCCATGATGACCTCGGCACTGGCATCCTCGGCCATGATGGCCTGACGCTCGCTGTGGGTCACGAAATAAGCCGTATGCTTGAGACCGTCCATCGCCTTGAAGCCGTATTTGGCCGCCAGGCTGGAGTGCGGCACATGGCAGTCGTTGCAAGTCGCG
>JBGUJU010000166.1:0-18740 GCA_045114065.1 Sodaliphilus sp. | reverse complement strand
GTGCTGTTGCTTTTTACTGAAAGCTGCTACTAACGACTCATAAATCTACCCTTAATCGTGTATTGGATGATAGTTGCGGATTTTAGGAATTATAAATATATTTGGTATTAATAATTCAGAATTCACGGAATGTATTGATGTTTTGAACAGACATGAGATTGTTGATTTGCCTCAAGACACATATGCAAAGATTAGTGAACAGAACTTATGTATGTACTTGTTCTATTTGGCATTCATAAAAGAAAAAGTATTGTCTATCGGTATCTTGTTTGAGGAGTTCTATGCTAAGTATTATCAGAGGTTTAGAGATTGTATTATCCCAGTAAATAATACTTTTGGTCCAGATGCTGTAGAAAAAGCCGTTTCTCCTGACTTATTACTCTTCTACAACTCAATTAAAGATACTAAAACAAAGTACTTGCTTCTATCTGATTTCTGGCCATATTTGTTAAACGAAACACTTGCATATATTAGTGAAGCTGTTTATTCTATGCCATCGAGTTCATCACAAGTTTTTTATTTTGAGAATAATGAATGTCATTTCGACCTTAATAACGATGGTGATATTCTTGAATTGTCAAGTAACCTTTTCTTATTTGTAGGAAATGAGTTAAGAAGTGCTATTGAACTGGCATTTGAATATGTGCGGAGGAAGCCATCTTCTGCTTCGGAGTTACTTCGTTTCGTTAACGATTTCTTCATGTATCGTCATTATGACAATGATAATTCATATTACCGACAGTCAGTATTACTAAATTATGTAACTGACCAAATTTCATGTGGAGATACTCTATGTCAACAAATTATATGGCATATCGCGAAGCTTCTTTTAGCTTATAGTACAAATTATTCCGGTCCTTCTGTAAACAGAAACACTTTTAGCTTATATCAATATCCGGTTCCTGCATTAGAGTCTGTACTCATAATCAGAGGACGAGTCTGGGCAACAATTGAAAACCAATACTCTCATGAAATGTTTTCTTGGCTGCTTAACAACCACATCTCATCTTCCTGTGGACGTAATAATGAGCTTTCGAAATATGATAATCAGTACATTCTTGGAATTATTAATAAGTATATGAACAGTAATTCCTTCGAAGACTGTCTGTGTGTTCAGCAGTATATACAATGGGCAAAGAGAAATGGAATGTCAAATAGGGATTATAATTTCTATTACAAGAAATATAAATGCGGTGAATATAAGTTCTATGTGCTTCTGACATGGGATCGTTTGAGAGATAAAGATCAATTCGAGTTTAGAAGGCATGATTTGTACTCTAAATACAAGCAATTAGAACTTAAGACGAATTTTGTGTTTAAAACGAGGAAAAGCTATAATCTATTTTTAATGAAATATGCCTTATTAATCAACAATAAAAGCATAAAAGATAAACATAGTATTATCAATTCCTTAAATCACATTGTGAATTTGGCATTTGAGAGCAATTTTGATTTGGGATGCTATTTCCTTAGAAGAATAATCCAGTACGATTTCCAAGATTTTCTTCCGAGTGCTCTGTTTGCCAATCATCTAACCTCTGCTACAAAAGCAAAAATGATTTTGACTATTATTAAATCTGCAGATTATAATATGAAGTCAAGAACGATTTTAAAATACTTTGAATACGTACCTATTACATATCTTGTAAAAGATGACTTGATTATACTGTTAAGTGCTATTAATGGATGTCAAGAAGGAACCTCTATTGGCATTTCAAATCTTGAGAAATTGAAAGAACTTGATGCATTTATCATTGAAAGCATTTTAACTCAAATACTATCATTAAACGACAAAGGGAAAAGAATTACTATAGATGATTATGATTTTGAGTTTTTATCTAAAGACACTTCTATATCTAAAGATTTAATACAAGCGACATATCTTCAACAAGTAAAGCTCAATAAATACTATGATTATGAGCTGAAAGGACTACTCTGTATTCTAAGTTATGATCCTCATTTCCTATTTGACTATATTAAATCAGTCGCTAATGACAATAATGAACCTGAACCAAATCTATCACAGATTTGGAAAGTTGAAGGAATCGAGCCATTTGTAGAAGAGATCCTGACATATCTCCGTTTAGAGAAAAGATATCGTGTTTTCGGAAAGTACAAATGGGAGATTGCTATTTTCCAAAATATTAAATCTGAAGTTGAATTGAATAAAGCTAAAGTATTTTTAGAGAATCAGTTCAAACAAGCTCTTAGAAATGAGCAATATGTAGAGCAAATAGCACAAATAACAAGAGGTCTCTTTGAAGATTTATATATCAAATTTATCAAAGAATACATAGACTTTATCGATACACCAGATGATTTTTTCCAAATTGATTGGTTAGATTCTCACTCTGGATTTAGTTTTTATGGTGAGGAAGCAACATTTGGTGATGTAGAGGCTACAAGATGGTCGGGATTGCTATCATGCCTTGACGATATTACAAATCCGAAGATCTTTGCAATCAGAGCTAACATTCAACGTCACATCGTTAGTTGTCAGAAACGAGCTGATGATGAGAGAGCACGAAAACAACTTTGGCGTTAAGGAACATCGTCCATTGATTTTAAATAATATAATTGCAGTAAAAGGCAATAATGCTACAGTAATTACAGATAAATAAAATCACATTTCTTTATACCCTAAAAAATCTAAAAACACAGCACAACTCTCCAAAAGCGCAGACCTCGTCCTCGAACTCCTTTCTGTGTGAAATAAGAAAAAGGAGGGGGTGATTCATGTATTGAAACGTGAAAAACGCCGAAATTGACTGGGTATAGCCTTATGTAATGATGAAAAAGGAGATTGAATGGCATTGTCTCCTTATTAGTAGTATTGACATATATAATTTATTCAAAATCAGATATTATGGAGAAAGAAAAAGAAAAAATTAGATTGATTCATGTTTTTGACAATGAAGAGGACGTCATTAATGATATTCGTAGCCATAAAGACGAACCTGGCATGCTATGGTCGCTTGGTGAAGATGCTTTCTTGATGAATGTCGCAAATAATATGTGCCATTTCATACTACAATATGAAGCTGGCTTGATATCAAAAGATGAGTTGGATTTATATCTAGGGAAGAAGGATTGTCTAACCGATGTCAATCCACTGGATTTCAACTTTTTATTAGTGTCTACCATCAACGGATGCACCTACACAAGTAGGCCCTGTTATATTGATGAAAAAGACGTGGGTGACATTCATTCAAAGATACTGGAATTATAAAGTGAACTGTCCATCATGTATTCGTTTGACAGCATAATCGACCAGATACAGAAAATGGTTGCGGATTTTAAGGCTGCTCACGAAGACTTTGATAAAATGACGCAGGATGAAAGAGTGGAACGATTCTGCTCATGGAATGGAAGTAAGGAATATATGAAGGATGTCTTTTTTGTAAGCCTACTAGACAAATGCAAAAAAACATATGGAGTGTTATATCATGAATTTAGTAGAAATAAAGGAGGACAATGAAAAGATAGTATGATTCAGTTATTGCAAGCGCTGTTTTCTGTAATGCCAAAGACAGCGCAACAGCCGATGACAGATTTCCGCAGATTGTGTCTTGAGGCTGAGGAGAAAAATGAGTTAGATGCGGCACCGGATTATATGGACGATGAGCAACAACCGGGTGATCCATATGCCGATGAAATCAAGAGACTGGAGGCTGAATACGGGCCTCTTATTGAAGGACAACACCTCACGGTTCAATTACAAGATATGTTGGCATTGGTCCCAAGGGCAAGAAGGCGAATTACTGCCTATAACGGCTTGGTCAAGGAACTGGCCAATAGAGGTGTGACTTTAACTATCAAATCGAGGAAAACGAAATGAAATACAGCCACAATGACGAGATTGAGGAACGCTATTTCGCCCTCAACATAGAATCCCTCAAGCAACATGACGAGGGTTTCAAGACGGCTTATGACTGCGGTAGCGATTATGAGCTGACAATAAAGCTGATTGATCTATTTGTGCTATGTCCAAGGAAACGACAGCGTAAGCAACAGTATAAGCGCTTTGTAAAATATCTGGCGTCGAGGGGCATCACGTTGAGGATCATCAGCAGAAAACATAATAAAGAATTATGAACATTCAAGTAGAGAAAGAAGACATTAGGAAAATAGGAAATGTATGGTCCAATGAAGATGGGTTCCTTGCAATCATCTGCAACGGTGACACTGCAAATATTGAAGAAATCCTGCTAAGAAACGTATTAAAATGTTTTGGCGAAGAGTATCATATAGTTAGTTCAAAAGACTTCATATGGCAAGACGATGATTATGATGAATGGGACTTTGATATCGAGTTCATCACTAACCTGCCGTATGAGAAATATGATGAGATTTCAAGCAGATGATCTTATAATTTGTGATAGCCCCTAGAGGATATTTGCCTTTTGGTCCAACATTTTATTGCGACAATTCGGTTAGGTCATGTCATGCTATGAGGGCGACACTTGGGTAAGGGATGTCGCCTTCTTTTTTTGTTGTTTTTCAGGCAGATACATCTAAACGCGACAATAAAAAACAAAAACAGGCATAGGGGTAAAAAGGGTTAAACCGACCCCTATTGTTTTTTTTACATGTCGTTGTCGCTAAGAAAATCGCTGATCATACCCCCAAAAACATGCTGTAATGAAAATTTTAGAAATCAAATCCCCTCAAAATCTTACACATATATGAAAAGTAAAAAATGGCTTTTCAAGAGTATTAATAATATAGATTTCAAGATTTTAATTTTTATTATGTTAAATTTTGACATTGTGGTACCTAAAGAGTACCAGTATCTGTCGAATTGGACAGATTTTGACAGCATTATGCCACAGGGACATATTATTTTGAACAAGTCGATATGCGGATGTGGTTGTACGGATTACTACCTAACAAACGACCTACCAGTAATCCTGGTGAGTCCGAGAAAAGCATTAATCACCAGCAAGCTCAAAGGTGGTCGTACGGCGGGAAAACTGTTCTATTTTGACAGGAGTAGCGGAGGTAATGTAAGCGAGACTATTACAGCGATGGGCAATTATCTGAACTATTGTGAGCAAACTCCTTTCGGGGACCAGTCGTTAGTGCCAAAGATCATGGTGACTTATGACTCGCTGCCCTATGTGGTTGACGCTTTGACGAATTGGAGTCTGATGGACAGATTCACGATCGTTGTGGACGAGTTCACCTGCATCTTCACCGATGTCAAGTTCAAGGGATCGGTCGAGGTTAACCTATTGCACCAGTTGGAAACATTGCCGAACAGGATTGTCTATATCAGTGCCACACCGTTAAAGGACAAGTACCTAAGTGTCCTTGGTCAGTTTCAGAACCTGCCTTATGTGACGCTGCAATGGGACCCGAGCAGGGTTGAGACTGTTAACGTGTACTATTCGAAGATGAGGAGTCCTGTCACAGCAATAAGTCAGATTATCAAGGACTATCGGAAGTGCGGTTGTTTCCAAACTAAGAATATTGGCGGCCAACGTGTGGATTCTACTGAGGCGGTGTTCTTTCTCAACAGCGTGAAGGATATCGTCACGTTCATCCAGAAAAACGAATTGAAACCGTCTGAAACTTTGGTTATATGTGCTGATACATCAGGTAACTGGGGTTGCCTTAAGAGAATAGGATTCTCTATCGGAACAGTACCCAACGAAACGGAATACGTAACGTTAAACAAACCGTTCACGTTTGTCACCAAGTGTTCGTTTGAGGGCACAGATTTCTATTCTGATTGCTCGTCATCGTATGTGTTCGCCGACTGTAATTGCGATAGCCTAAGCCTGGACATTTCCATCGACTTGCCGCAGATTGCAGGGCGCTGTAGAACCAAGCAGAACCCTTTCAGGAACGAGATATTCTACTACTACAAGCAGAAGAACAGCGATATTGAGGGAAACATGAACCTGATCAAGGCTTTGAAGTACTACGAGGCAAAACGTGCAGATTCCTATCAGCAGGTAAAGGAATTGGCGAATGTAACCCATCCTGGCCATAGGGACCGCATCCTGCAATCACAAGAGAAAGACCAATACCGCAAAAACTATGTCGATGCGATTGATAATCCCGACGGCACATGGTCAGCAGTATGTAATGAACTGGCTTATGTAGCAGATGTCAGAGCAGCAGAAATCAAAGCCAACCAGTACCAGAGCACGTATCAGATGCTTAGCTTCATGAAAGATAACGGCTTTGTGCCTATAAACAAGAATGCCGAGGTAGAGACCTTGTTCAATCAATTTGTTTCAGAGTTCAATAAAGACAGCAATTTCGAACGAAGGATGGAGCTTCTGGTATGCGCTATCGTCAACTATCCATGCTTAGAAGAACTCATTGAAGAATGCAGTTTCATCGAGTATAAGTACAAGGAATACTATCATGAGCTTGGTCCCGATAGGATTAAAGCTTGTGCATATATTGAGGCCAACCTGAAACGGGAACTGGAAAATGTACGCAGAGCAAGCATGATCAACATTCAGCTTGAGCCTGACGTGGTGTATTCCAATGCCGCAGTCAAAAAGATGATACAGGATGAGTATGACCGGCTTGGAATGAACGCTAAGGCCAAAGCGACAGAGATTACCAAGTATGTGCCTGATGTTATCCCGGCCCGCTATACAGACGAAAACGGAAAGAAACAAAACGGATATAAACTTATATAATAATTTTTAGATATGGCTAAATTATCTGGTAACAATCAATTGATGGTCAGTGTGTTCAATAATATTTGGGACACTGACAACGAGAATTTAACGAAGAATTGTGATGTCAAAACTATTCTTGACATTATCAGGACAGGTGATTATGGTGTTGCCGCAAAGATTAACGCTATCAGGAACGCGGTGACTAAAGAGCAGCGTGACGAACTCAAAAAGCACTTGTTCGTCATCACCTGGCAGGGTATCTTTTCACGCAAGAACAACAACGGATGCGTTTCACTGTCGCCCCTTGTGTGCATAGATATCGATCACCAGTCAGGACAGGATTTGGTGGGCATCAAACAGGTTATTTCTGGATGGCCGTATGTGTTGGCATTCTTCACAAGTCCCAGCGGTGACGGATTGAAAGTGATTATCAAAACCGATAACTACAGCATTGATGATTACGGCAATTGTTACCGCCAGGTTGAGCAACTCTTCACTGATGCGTTTGGGATTCAACCTGACAGCCGTTGTGAGGATCTTAGCCATCCTTGCTATATCAGTTATGACCCCGGCATCTACTATAATCCTAATGCTACATCATGGCATTACGAGCACAAGCTGGAGTTCGATAAACCTAAGCAACTGCAGAATAACAGTTCATCAAGCAACAACAATACTACTCAGTCAGATAGACCTTACTGGACTGTGGATACTTTTATTGCAGAAATGAATCGGATGAGATGCACTTTGACTGATGACCAGATAATCAACATTCTTGATATCAAATGGAGTAAGTTCCCAAATAACTATCAGGATGGACATAGGACAAAAAGTGTATTTGCCCAGGCTTGTGGGTTGTGTAAGGCTGGCATCGAGATGGAAAAAGCGCTTGATTACCTCGAATCCAAGTTCCTTCCCACCGGCTTCGATAAGGATAAAGTGGGACGTGCGGTTTATAATGCTTACGAGATGAACAAACAGCTCTTTGGTAGTGAACGGAGTAACTACAGGTCCTATAACGAGTATAAGTTGGGACATTAATCCAACAAACAGATCAACTCTATCACGGGTTGGTCTCTATTTTTTTGTTCCGATCAAAAAACTGGTATTCTTGGATTTCGGAGGAATTCGGTAACCTACCATACCTATTTTTTCTGTAATAATCCCTATTCTTATAGAGTATTTGGTTTTTCTTATAAAAAAGTGGTCATTATCGTAAAGCGGAGGAATTGATACTCTATAGTGTAATTTTTTTCTGACAAAACCCTATTCTTATAGAGATATCTGAATTTTCTAAAAAAAAACAGGTCCAATACTCTATCGATAATGGAATAATATTTTTATAGAAATAACGGTTCTTATAGAGGTATTTGAATTTTCTAAGAATAACAGGTCGAGTATGGGTGTGATAACTGGTTTAATAATAGATGAATAGAAAAGAACGGTTCGCCTTCGGCTCACCCAAACTGCCTCTCTCTCTTGAAAAAACACAGAGTACAACATTATCATTCCCCCGCCAATTGATAAAGACCAATAATGCCAACAGCTGCAATTTGCCAAATATATTTATCAGGGGGGGGAGAAAGGCGGTTTGGGTGAGCGTTAGCGAGCCGTTCCTATCTTCTGTTTCCACAACGGCGTAAGCATTTTTCCTGGTTAAATGGACACTGGCCGGGGCACACGTGAAGGCCAAGTGGACATCAAGGAAAAATCTTTCGAAGAGGTTCCAATGAAGTTTTGAGGGCGACCGAGAAACTGAATGGGTTCTCGAGAAATGTGATACAGAATGGATATAAGCTATTTAACGACTTTTTTATATCTGATTGTCCCCAGACAAAAACAGATGAAAGTGGTCCAACTAACACAATAATATGTGCGGGTTGGACTTATTATAGTCTTATTTTCTGCCGCAAATGGATATTTTTGGCATTATGCGGCAGGTTTGAATGCATAAGTTGAGCTATAACTCGATTTTTTTGGACTTATAGCTCATAAACTGCAGCCTAATGATTAAGGCCATCGAGTTTGCTGTTTCACTCTTTCCGACATGGAGCAGCGGTACAACAGAGATACCACATGCAGCTGAATGGGCCTACACTCACAATCCTTTCGGTTGTGATCGGATGAAGTTTAAGTCCCACAAATGACGTTAATACCAACCCCATGATAAAGTAGGGGTTGGTATTTTCTTTTTCGCCTGATATACTTTTTGATTACGCAATGATATGTTATAATTGGTGAATGAAAAAGACAATCAAGATGCATACAGCCTCCATGAAGAGCGAAAAAACGCAATATAGTTCAGGTTATATTACTTGTTGAGTACCTTTTTTATGGCACAACTAAAAACAAAGCATTTATAACAACTCACCATTCTGTTCAATACAATACTGCATGGTATCAGCCCAAACGATTGTATCGTAAATACTCTTCTTGATGAATGTTCTTGAATTGTTCGGCATCAATTCGAAAATGATTTTTCTCATATCTGAATCCAATGTTATAGGCTGATAGTTTTCATCAATGGCAATCATATCGAATTGCCATTCTCCAGAAGAAATATGGCTTATTTTAAGTTGAAACATTTGTTTGCCAATCTTGAAACTTAAGACAGTATGTCGTGGATAGCTATGAGGATAATAACCATATCTGAGTCCTTTTAATTGCAAGAGTAGATAGAGATGATAAGACCAAGTCTCATACTGATTAGTGCTACCTCCTTTCCTTCTGACAACCCATGCAGTGTCATCATTGTCAATCCACATGAATCTGTCCCAGGCTTCATGCCATATCCTTTTATTATTAAGCAATGGTCTACGCCAATCATTAATACTATTAAGTGATTTCTTAATTATTTTTCGGAGTGACTTTTCTATAGTTTCCTTGCTAGTGTCATCATATAAACTATCATCAAGTATCCTTTTCAGACACTCTACTCCTTCTTTATAGACAGAATTATCATTGTTGGAATCTAAACCATTATACTGTATCATTTGCCTAAAGCTATATGAACGAGACGTCACAGACTGATCCATCATGGAATAGATGATACTCTTATTATCTTCTCTTCTTAAATAGTTCCCTTTTGACAACAAGGCTCTTTCAAACAAGCATTCTTTCTTAAAGTCTGTGTCGATAAGGTAAGAAAGTAACACATCCATCTTTTGCTTATATGAATCATACAGTTTTCTATAACGGTCATGGGTAGTTGTATCCCATTGCTGTATGACTTCATATGATTTTTCTGATAAACCTGAAAAGTACAATAAATAACCAGAACGACCAGGCCATGATTCTACATTATCCGCTCCAATGATTGAATCTTCCCATAAAGCAGCATCACAGGAGATTAATTGTGCCTTTAAAACCTCTTCCTTTATCTGAGACGGAGGGAAGGGTGTACATTCTGGAATTTTTGAAATCTGTGACAAGTATTTGATGATATCACCATTACCGTTCAACGATGAGAGTATAGAATCAAGGAACTTGAGTGCATTTTGCATGTCATATACAGTATTGTATTCCGCTGACTCTACCATATTCCTGATAAACCTCATCCATCGGTTAAGAGCAGTGCATTTATTATCTTTACAATTCAGGATAGCCTTTTTATACTTTATGCAATACTCAGATAAAGCCCAAAACATCAGCCTGGTTTGATAAGATATGCTTGGTATAACGCTGTCTTTTCCGTCAATGCCGTAGAACAGTATGTTGTTCAGGTCTTCATCTACTTTCATGAACTCAGGATCTATTAGATATTTTCCTGAGAATGATCCCTTTAAATCATATAAGAAACTAAATGCATTATAAACACTCTCACAGACTGCTTTATTATTCCGGTTAATGAGTTCTTCTTGTTCGTCACTTATCTCATCATCGCTTATCTCAGTAAAGACACCAAGTTCCGTATAACGATAGAAGGTAAGGTGTAGATTGGGATTATCTTTCTTGGCAACCTGACTTTCAAACAATTCGTCCAAACCATTGTCATTGTTATCTGCCAGTATGGCATACTTATTAGCTAGTGCTACTTTGATGACATTCATCATCATGCCATCTGTATTGTCTCTGTAATAAACTGTCTGCCCTTCTTTTTTATATTCTGATTTGGGCCATTTATTATTACGTAACTCCCAAAAAAGATGTGCCCATATCCCGTCAATTTTTCCAGAAAAATCTCTTTTTTCATTTGCAAATTTAGCTAAGAATGATTCAAATCGCGCTTTAAAGGTTTCAAAGTCACTGAGGGGTTTGCCTCGTGAATTCATCTTTATATATAATTCGTCAGAAAGGTGAAAGTCACCTCTGTTCAAATACAGTAAATTGAATGTTATCGCAGTATCATCAATATTTTCACATGCCAGTCGGTTGAAGAATGAACTGGCTCGCGATGCCCAATCTTCATGTGAAACAGCATCATTAAATAAGGACAACATAGAATCAAGCATGGTTAGCATGCCACTAATGGTTGGGTCATCCTCCCACTGGCTATGGAACCATCCTTCGTTCTTGAGCAATCCGCTAATTTGATTCTTCTTTTGTTCAATAAGACCAGTAACAATATCTTGTGGGTAAACACGTTCAAGTAGTTCAGAACAAAACTCGCTTGAACTTAATCTAGTTACGTATGAAAACCGGTCTTTGAAATGGTTTCGCATCTTCTCAAAATCACTCTCGTTCCATAATGCAAGGAACCAATGAAGTAAGAACAATGTTGTAAGGCGTTGCTGACCATCAAGTGGGACAAAGTTCTCATAGTCAACTTTCTTAAGTGCAATATCCTTTGGGCGTTCTAATGAACCGTAAATAAAATCCAACTCAAGTTTACTGCTGTCATTGCCCAATACTTTAAATATTTTTTTTATGAATGATTCTCGAATCTGACGGACATCATCATTTGCTCTGCCTTGAGCATAATCACGCTGAATTATAGGAATTACGATAGCGTTCGTCGAAACGAGATGCCAAAGACTACTCTTCCCACCTTGCTGTTCATCTATTTCTTGTTTGATATTATCGCTCATAGCCAATCAGTTTTTTAAGTTCGTCAATATCTATATAGTCTGGTGTATTATTATCACTAGAAATCAAAGTGTCACTTAGAAAGTTGCGCCCATTTTTATTAAGAGTTCTGAAAATCTCAGCCAAATATCTCATGGCATCATTCTCGTCCCACTCAAGCATGTTAGTCATTCTATGACTATATGCTTTAACAAACACATTGTATGTGCAAATAGGAACAAACACTCCTCTTGTGGTATTTTTGATTACACGCATGCGTTTATACGGGAATATTGCATTGCCGTAACTCTTGTTGGTCCCTTCATCAAGCAAAACTTGATTCCAAATATAGTCTCTTCTATCATCTTCTTCATTTAGCGTAGATTCTTGAATTCCAAGTGATTCAGCAATATCCTTGTAAACTACGCTTGCCCGTTCTTCCTGATCGACTCCTCTTGCTTTGAAAATCTCTAAAAGATTTTTGCAGATCTCAGAACCCTCAGTTTGCGATAAGTATTCTTCATATTTAGGGATTACGGTGGCAACTGCCTCATTTACAAGTTTTTCTTTTTTCTTGCGTTCTTTTTTGGTTTTTTTATTGTTCTTCTTTGTAAGACCTTCTAACACTTCGAAATAACTGATGTCTGAATAGTACTCAAGCATTTGTGCCGCGAACTGGAAACACCGATCTTTCCTGTTTGGCTCAAAAGGTGTAGCTGGTGCAACGTGTTCTTCATTCCATGTGATGTTTTTGTAATAGTGGAATGGGAAACGGTCTGAATCCTCAGAATTATCAAGCACACTAAGCACATTGAAAAGTAGCAATATGGGTGTTAATCCCTTTTTGCTCTTCATTAAATCTGAATGATTGTATTTGGAAGTCTGCTCTCGAATGAGATCTTCTAAGCTATTAATGAATTCTGTCTTCTTCGGTACTTGAAGGGGGGCACCTTTATCATCTTTTGGGAACTGAATGTTTTTAAGCTCATTTACAGAGTGTCCCTGAGATATAAGGAAGCCAATATAGTGGTAATACGTTTTGTTTTCATACCAGTCCTGCATTGTCTGAATAAGAGTACGCACTCGTTTCCATTCATTGTTGACGAAATCAATGGCATCTTCATCTTTTTCTTTATACGCTCGGAAAAGAGCATCGTAATAGTCAAACGTGAAGTAAAATCTATCACTATTTAATTTTTCTTTATTGGCTAATAAATCAAATAAGTATTCTATACGTGTGTCGTAAGTCATTCCAACATGGTTGACATCATAGATGAAATTCCAGAAGAATGGATCTTGGAGTTTTCTTTCAATGTCGTCCCACTGTCTTGCAATATTTGTCCGATAGTCTTCGCTCTTCATCTTCTCATCTTTAGACGGGGTGGGAAAGTTACTCTCTTGTAAAAACATGGCCTTAATAAGCTCTGCATTTGTAAGAGGTATTTTCCCTGTATTGAGACGGTCGAATATCTCATGATCATTTTCATTAGTAACGTTCAACTCATACCAAATAACATTACACTTTGTACAGATGCAAGTCTCAAATTCAGTTACCGCATTTTTCCTTTTACTTTTTGGGGGACATAAGAGCCCGTCAAGCTTGTAATCATCAGGGGTGTCCGAGTCTATCCATTTCAAAAAATCAAGAACAGCACGATATGCACAAAAAATATGATAATAATCGCTATTCTTCTGCATCTCTTCTTGGTTATTCCTATTGCTTAACCATATTTCGCTTTTATTTCTTGTTTGATATTCAATAGAGTAAGTTTCTTTGGGTGATAATATAGGCATCAGTTCTGATATCAATTCAGGATGATTCTTTAATACATTAGCCTGACTCTTTAGAACTGTGTAATCATTTATAGCCTGCTGAATGATTAACAATGTTGTAAGACGCTGTTGTCCATCAATAACATAATACAGTCCATCCTTTGGTTTTACTACAACAGGTTGAAGGCAATAAAAGTCATTATCGTTATTCGTATTATGAGCAAGTTTAAAGTCCCAAATGTCATTGAGGAGTTTAAGAACCTCCACTCTTGTCCATTTATACCCTCTTTGATAGTCAGGTATAAAGAATTTGTACTTTTTCTTGATTAGGCTATCAAGTGTTGTCCTTATAAGTTTCATGTTTTAGAATTATATTGTTAGACATTGAAAAGCTTTTTTGGCTAGATTTTAAGCCAATATCTTTTCTTCTTTACTTTTCAATGGCAAAGTTATCAAAAAAGTTTATATACCACTAAAGAAATCAAATATCAAATTTAAAAGTTTGTCTAATTAATTGCGCCTAATATGCTACTTTTGTTTAACTCTTCCATAAAACTTGACTTTTAACAAACGGGAGGAATGGTAATGTTGTTCCTGATATTATTGATCATCTTAGAAGTTGGATAAAAATCATCATTCCAGTATTCCAATAGCAGTTCCTTATTCAGTTTAACCCAATCCATTACATCACTCATCGAAACATCAACCTGGGGCTTATCTATTATCTCAGGTTTATCAGATATTGACACGAAAACTTCAATATTATCAAACCGGGCAATTACTACAGGATCTTGTTCTGGATACCCGTGATTTACCAGAATAATAGCATTAACACCAGTATCCTCCTTAACGAGAGTAGCAGCATCGGCCATCCATCTGACAATTATTTGAGACTCATCATCGCCAGGTTTCTCTATCATATTTACTCAATATCAAATGTCTGCGGCGTGAATGCAATATCTTTCTCAATAAACCAGCATGTGATTGTTTTGCCTTCGGTGTCTCCGTCTCTCTTGATAGTAAATCTTTCACTGTGCTGACCATCTCTACATACGGCCTTTACAAACTTATTGAACGCTTCTTTGTTATCAGAATTAGCTCCTGTCGCTTTGTCATAGAATGACAATACTAGAAAAATACAATTGCTTTTGCCTTTATCGTAAGCCTCTAAAAGCGTTCCTGCCGTAGCGATGAATAATTGGTATTGCAAATTCTTGATCTCTGCATCTTCAACGTCTTTTTGTGGAACAATCATTTCCAGCAACTTTTCAATTCGTTTCTTCTTGTTATCAGTCGTTTTGGGATTGAAATACTCTTCATGCACACTATGATCACCAAAGGGTTCGTTTACTTTAGCTTCGATGCCAATAACTATATCTTTATTATACAAAAGCAAGTCATGATTTCTTCCTTCTCCCTTTTGGGGCAGTTTGGTTTCTGCCTCTGGCTCACCAACAAAATCCCCTCGAGTTTTTATAGAAATCTGATTTAGAACTGATTGTACAAATTCATTGAAATCGTTACCAGATGACACGAACTTCGCAAATTCTTTAGCACTATATCCGTCTTTCCATTGCTTTTCTTTCCCTTTAGGAGGAGCGACTCTAAACCATTCGGTTTCATCAGTAATTCTAACTGTCTTTTGAATAATGATCTTCATAATTCTATAGTTGTATGGGTTAATAATACTCTGCAAAAATATACTTTAATACTCTATAATTCAAGACTTCGTTCATTCTTTCACTTTCTCCTTCAGTTCATCGCTAATGTCTAAAGACTTGAGACTTGTGTCGGGGTCTTTGTGGATACCGATGATGGACTCCTTAGGGTTGATAGTGGTGATGACATTAGCCAGAGTTTCACGGTTGGCATGTCCACTGGTGTGTATGTCCACCACGTTGTCGAATGCATCGTGGAAGTACTTATAGCGGGGATTCGCTTTTACTTGCTCGGGGTCTTTGTAATAGCCGTCCCAGGCTGAATAGATAAGCAGAACTTCAGTGGGATTTAATCCCTTGCAAAGGTATTGGACAGGCCCCAGTTGTGCTGCAGTGGCGATAAAGACAAAGCCGCGCTTTCGCATCGTGGCGCAGCCATCGGTGGACCTCATGATTTTGGGGTGGAAATCAAACAGTCCCTTGGAGACGCTGGCTTCTCGACGCGTGAAGATGGACATTGTCTTTCTCATGAATTTATTGCTGATGTAGAAGTCCTTGTTGGCTGCCTTTGCTGCCTGCTTGATGGATGCCAGGCGCTCAATGTCGGTGGACGATGCCAGCACCACCACATACTTGAATGCCTCCATCGCCAATGCCATCCTGCGGGAAACTTCACGCTCATGGATGCATTGATCGGTCCTACCAAGCATGGTTCCCTCGGTAATCAGGACATCGATATCGGTGGCATAGTGCTTGATGGTCGGCATCAGGCCCTTGCCCAGGTAGCCGTGTTCACGAAAGTCGCCGGTATGCCATATCCGTTTTCCGTCAGCCTCTATCAGCAGCATGTAGCAGTCGTAGGCCGAATGGCTACAGAAGAACGGTGTGACACGTATGTCGCCCACCTCGATAGAGCGTGGAGCAGTGTGAGGTTTGGAGCGTTCCCATGTCTTGAAGCTTTTTAAACGCTGTAGCATGGCATTATGATTTGGAGCTACAGAATCGGCCCGTTCCTCTGAAGATTTTTGTTCGGGCTTATCGTCATTCTTGAGCTTAAACCTGTTGACCTTATTTACCAATTTGATTGCCTCAATGATTGATTCGTATTTCGCAATCATGATCTCTTTGGCTCCTTCACCAATAAACTGCGGCACGTCCTCTGGAACAAGACTGAACAATCCGATGTGATCCTCATGAGTGTGGGTATAGAATACAGCCTGATGCTCCTTTCGGTTCTGGGCAAAGATGGTCTCAACCATGGCTTTGTCCTGGTCGGGTGTAGTTGGTTCACTAACACCGGGCAAGTTCTGCCCCATGTCAATGAAGATACGTGACGTGGCGGTTGAAATTTCGTTGATACAGCCACCTATCTGTTCTAGTCCTCGGTGTATTATGATGTCCATAGTTGTCAATTGATAAAAATTTTTTCTATTCTGCAAAGTTACAAATAATTGTTGTTATATCCTACAGTCCTTAGTCGCATAGTCTGCCATCTTGTCGAGATTCATGTTGTCGACAAAGACAGCTCGCAGGGTGATGTCGGTTTGGGCTGTACTCGTGCTGAAGAAATAATCAAAAACCATATCCAATGAACGGCAGTCGTCAATAAATCGTTGAACACCCTTAATGAATGCCTCGTTGTCACTATTACCGTCTGACATGATGATATGGATGAAACACAGCAGCCCGTAGTTGGGGTGTACTCCCTGGATAGGCATCAACATGTTTCTCAATTCACCAAAGAGATCATTAGCATTGTCGTATGTGTATTTGCACTCGACCAGGTTCACCGCGTTGAAGTCAAACATCCATTCCATGTCGCTTAACCGGCATGAGGATTGTTCAAGACGGGCACCCGCCCCGGGAGCGAATATCTGCTCCAGCAGGGTCAGGCGTTCAGTCGTTGTCAGGTTCTTGAGAATCCGCTGTTTCATTGCTCGTTCATCTTTTGCCACAGGCGTTCCACTTCTTGCTGGTGCAGGGCGAATTCCAGTTTTGATCCGCTGAATCCGCTGCGGGGGACTCGCTCGAAGAATTGGGAGTAGAACTCGCGGGCGTCGTAGTCTTCCCATGAGCGCCACGCCATTGCGCTCCAGTCCCACTTGGGCATGAACTTGCGGACAAGTTCGTTAGTCATTCTCACGTTGGGGTTCGTCGTGAGCGCTTTCCAGTCCCACAGGTTGGCGAGGGTTTCGATTCCTTCGGCCGTGAACGCCTGGCCGTGGGCGAATCTTGAGAATAGGTTCCAGTTCAGTTATTCTTTCCATTGCAGGGCCATCTCGGTGGTCCATTCGATTTGGTTGTTTTGGGAGACTTCGTCCCAGATGAGCTGCTGCTCGTACTTTTCCAGGTGGGTAGCCGTCAGGGGGCGTTTTCGTGAGATGGTCATCCATGCTTGCCATTCAATGTGCTTTTCCACCCTTGCCGCCATTTCCACTCGTCGCATTTCCGCTTGATTGTTGATGATTACTTCGTTCATGTTTTGAGAATTTTTGATTAATAAAGTTGACTGTATTAAGCGTTTTTGAGTCGCGCTTATATATAGTAATACGATAAACGAATGTTAAGAAAAAAACGAAAACGGCCAAAATGAACCAGAAATGCCACCTTTCAGTCCTAGAACTAGCCCTGTTATCTATTGAAAATAAACTGATTATATTTGATTTAACAATATTTAACTGCAACCTCACCAACAGCAATATTTTTAATCAAGCTCAAGTCTCCACCTTTTCTACCCCAAAAGCTCAATTTTCGCCTCGTTTCTTCCCATTTTCTCCCTCTTCTCATTCTTACATTAAACCCTTATATGTAAGAGAATTAGACGACATTTTTATTAACAATTTAAACTAACATTTACAAACAAAACAGAGAGAAGACAATGAACAATTTACCAAAACTCGTCATGGCCTTATTCGCATTGAGTTCTGTGGTCGATATCGCAGAAAAGATCCACAATTGGGGTCGTGACAAGAAGAACGAGAAAGAAGAAGAGAAGAAAGAACAAGATGAACCGTCACGGGTGTAGCTGCAAAGAAATCAAAAACCAGAGATGCCATAGACGGTATTGTAATCGTATGCGAGACAATCGCGACATTACTCAAGAACTCAAAAAAACTGGTGAAGATTCTCGAAAAAATGAGAGCACCACCAAAGTAATTAACCATTTAACTAACAACAGAACAAATGGAACAAACAACAATCATTCCGCCATCCTACCTCCCAATGGTAGTCGAGACGGAGCAAACAACAAACATCGGGGAGACCATTATCGACGCTGAAATCATTACCGAAGATACCCGCTCCCCTTTCATTGAGGCTAACTCCATACCCATCACTTTGGAGAGCCTTCAGAACGACTGTGTGATACCGACCTTTGCAAAAGATAATGAGGTCGCAATATCTATGACACAATTCATCGGGGCAACCTATCAAGCGCTCAGAGACTTTTACAGGTCAGAGCAGATCGACGAGCCCCAAATCAGAGTAAGTCATATCATCAGAGGCCGAATTCCCGAAGCCATCAACAAGAAGAGCTCGGAACTGCTGCCTCACGAAATGACCCAGTACTACGAGAGAATGGCCTTTTGCATCAACGTTCCCACCATCTATCAGGACGTTAACGGCAATAGGCTGCAACTGTCCATCGTGGGAGTCAAATCCT
>JBGUJU010000165.1:0-3500 GCA_045114065.1 Sodaliphilus sp. | reverse complement strand
GGCTCGATTACTCGGTGCGTACCGAATCTGTTTCCGTGTTTCTGCATTGTTTTAATTTGGTTTAAAGTGTTAAACGATTATTGATTTGTTTGTGTTAAAGTCGTTAAGGTCTTTACGGTCCTTAAGGTCGTAGAGGGTTAGTTGCGCTTGGGAAGGCCGAGGATTTCACGGGCCTCGTCGCTGGTAGCGATGGGACGACCCAGTTCCTTGGCGATGCGAACCACCTTCTCAACGAGCTCGCCATTGCTCTTGGCAAGCACGCCCTTAGAGAGGTAGAGGTTGTCCTCAAAGCCCACACGCACATTACCGCCCATGGCGATAGCGGCAGCGGCCATCGGGAAGGCGTGGCGACCGACACCCGTCACGGTCCAAGTTGAACCGGCGGGGATGCCGTTCACGAGCCAGCACAGGTTGGCTACGGTGGCGGGAGTACAGCCGGGAACGCCCAGCACGAAGTTGAACTGCATGGGGTTGCCGGGAACCTCACCCTTGCGGGCCATGGTCAGGATGGTGTCGAGGTGACCCATCTCGAAGCACTCATACTCGGGCTTGATGCCGCGCTCAATCATGCGCTTGCCGAAGGCACGCATCGTGGGCATCGTGTTGTCAAAGATCTCGTCGCCGAAGTTGCAGGTACCGCTGTCGAGCGTTGCCATCTCGGGCAGCGGGGTCGTGTCGGTCGACTGCAGGCGCTCGTCGGGGGTCATACCCACGGCTCCGCCGGTCGAGGGAATCAAGATGACGTTGGGGCACACCTTGAGGATAGCCTCTTCACATTCCTGGAAGCGGGCACGGTCCTGGGTGGGCGTACCGTCGTCCCAGCGCACGTGCAGGTGGACGATAGCTGCGCCGGCATCAACAGCCGACTTGGCCTCGCGTACGATTTCTTCTACGGTATAGGGCACATTGGGATTCTGCTCCTTGGTGACCTCGGCGCCACAGATAGCGGCAGTGATAATCAGTTTATCCATTTTTCTGTTGTCAGTTTTGTCCTTGTTTTTTGGTCACGACGATGTCGTGGCACAGGGAACCGTTATTTATTTGCGCTGGCATTTTTTAGGAGTTACACAGGTGCCTGATGCACGGCAAACGACGATGGGCTCGTCAAGGATGTCGGCAGCCGAGTCCGAGATGTCGGGACGGGCCTGGGCAACCTTGCGGGCCTCGAACACCATGTGGCGTGAGGTGTTACCCTCGCGGTCAATCCAACCCTCGGCCTCGATGAAGTCACCAGCATACACAGGTGCCAGGAATTCGATATTGTCATAGGCGCAGAAGAGTCCCTCATCGCCGTCACGCATAATCAACAGCTCGGTAGCCACGTCACCGAAGAGGTGTACCATGTGTGCTCCGTCAACCAAGTTACCGCCGTAGTGGGCGTCCTTTGCGCTCATGCGCAGTCTGATCATTGTCTTGTATTCCATGATTTTTTTTAGGGTTTTAAGTTTTCAGTTGTAAGTCGTAAGTAATAATTGCATTGCCTGGAATCACTCATGTGATAGGTAATAATGCTTAAAACTAAAAACTTACAACTTAAAACTATTTATTTCTCTACATAGATGCCATCAACATAGATACCTGAAGCGTGAACGTGCTCGGGAGCAATCTCACCCACGGGAACCAGCTTCTCGGCCTCAACGACTACATAGTCGGCAGCGGTCGCCATCAGCGGGTTGAAGTTGTTGGTGGTGCCCAGGAATACCATGTTACCAAACTCGTCAACGATGTTGGCGCGCAGGAAAGCGATGTCGGCACGCAGGGGTTTCTCCAGCAAGTAGTCCTTACCATCAACAGTAACGATATCCTTGCCATCGGCCATGATGGTGCCCAGACCAGTGGGAGTCAACACGCCACCCAAGCCAGCACCTGCTGCACGGATGCGCTCGGCCAGAGTGCCCTGGGGAACGTACTCGACGATGAGGGTGCCCTCATTCTTCTGGAGTGCGGTCTGCTTGTTGGTACCCGTGTGAGATACGATAGCCTTCTTAACCTGGTGATTGCTGACCAACTTGCCGTGAGCCACCTCGTCATAGGCGGTGTCATTGGCAATGATAGTGAGGTCCTTAACACCCTTTTCTACAATGGCGTCGATGATCTGGGTGGCACTGCCATTACCCAAGAAACCGCCAAACATAATAGTCATGCCGTCCTGTACTTTTTCAACGGCTTGTTCCAATGTGATTTGTTTGTTCATAATGTTTATGTTTTGGAATAATTTGGTTTATGTCATAATTGGCTGCAAATATAGAAAAAAATCCCCAATTTCAGACCTTTCAACGCCACTTTTTATCAACATTTTATCTATGTAATAGATAACTGCAATAATGACAGCACTTTGACTCCCGAATTCGGGTATTTTTTAACACTATTTGAATTTTGAAGAAAAAAACATTTCCTAAGGCAACGATAGCCCGACATAATAATTTTTAAAAAATACACGTTTTTTGTTTTTTATTTCAATCAATCATAGTAACTTTGCAATAGGTCTCAAAGCATCGAGACCACTCACGCTGAACAAAACGCATACTCCTGACACACAGGAGAGTATATATTTTTTTGTTTGTTTAACCAATTATTAATTACCTAACAAGATGAAACAACTAGTTTTTACACTTGCGACTCTGTTTGCGAGCTTGTGCATGAATGCCCAGACGCCCTCGGTCGATTATACCGTCGATGAGGTGGGTACCGATTTTATCACCATCACGTTCACGCCCAACGATGCTGTGGCAGGGTACGCCTTCTGTCTGTTTGAAGCAGGTACTGCCGAGCAGCAGTTTGCCATGTTCGGTCCGTGGATGGGCTTCCAGACCATGGGCGACATGGTCAGGGGTTGGGGAATCACCCAGACCGAGGCCTACCAGTACACCTGGACCAACCAGTCACCGGGCAAGGACTATGAAATTTACGTGCAGTGCTGGGATGACAACGGAGAGGATGCCGACATGATCATCATCCCCGTGACAACAGCCAACATGGGAGGCGCCGGCGAGGCCGTGATGACCATCGAGATTGGTGAGTTTGGCGGCGATGAGATCTATGGCTACTACCAGTGGGTAACCTATACCCCCAACGAGAATGTAGCACTTCACCGTGACATCATCATTGAGAAAACGGCCTATGAGTCCGAAGATTGGGGCGAGGAGAACCTGATCAACTACCTCAAGCAAGACAATCCTTATGACCCCTACTGGGATCAGTATGGTATTGACGAGGCACAATGGAATGCCAAGCCCGACACCTGGTACATCGCCTTCTCGATCGGCAAGAACGCCAATGGCGAATGGGGTCCCTTGGCATCTGTTGAGTTTAAGACTCCCGGAACGACAGGCATCAACGAGGTTGCTGACGGCAAGCAAGTTGCCGGTGTACGCTACTACAACCTGGCTGGTCAGGAAATGACCGAGGCTAACGGCCTGACCATCGTCGTGACCACCTACACCGACGGCACCACCAGCACCAAGAAAGTGATGAAGTAATTATATAGCTATCAGCTGATA
>JBGUJU010000164.1:0-25850 GCA_045114065.1 Sodaliphilus sp. | reverse complement strand
CATCATGCCAGGCGTTCACATAGGTGACGGAGCAATTATCGGAGCCAACTCTGTTGTTGCCTCAGACATTCCTCCATACGCTGTTGCTGTGGGTAATCCCTGCCGAGTGGTCAGGATGCGTTTTGACGACGAATTCATCGCCTTTCTGCTGCAACTGAAATGGTGGGATTGGGACATTGAGAAGATAGAACGCAATTTCAAAGCCTTGTCAAGTGGTGATTTATCATTGATCAGAAAGGTTAAAGAATAGTTTTACATATATGGTTATACTGATAACAGGTGCTTCACATACGGGTAAGACGCTTCTTGCACAGCGGATGCTTGAAAAGTACAAGTATCCATATCTGTCTATAGATCATTTGAAAATGGGCTTGATTCGAAGCGGTAAGACCAACCTCACCCCCGAAGACGATGATGCCCTCACGGATGAGCTTTGGCCTATTGTGCG
This sequence comes from Sodaliphilus sp., assembly GCA_045114065.1. Lineage (GTDB taxonomy): Bacteria > Bacteroidota > Bacteroidia > Bacteroidales > Muribaculaceae > Sodaliphilus. The sequence continues at coordinate 25,402 of JBGUJU010000164.1, read as the reverse complement.
TGAAATGGTGAAGACTGCAATAGAGAATCGTCAGAATCCCAATGTTGAGATACTGGCCTATGCAGATAATATATCCGTCAGATGTTCAGGGATGGTGAACTTTAACGTTGAGGATGACGTAAAGCGATGGATATACGACCATAATCCCGTGCTGCCTCGTCTCTATACGAGCTTTGACCAGATGGAATACTTTTGTCTGCCAATAGCAGAGATGGACTATTATGATTTGTCTCCAACACCACCGGTATTTCAGCATTTTGACCTCATTGCAGGCGAGGTTGGACAAGGCTTCGTTGGTGAAAGATTCCAGAAAAAATGATTAGCTTAAGGCTTCGACCACCTGAATATGTCGGCTCGCGCCATATTCGGGCTTGGCCGTGGCGAGCTGCAGAAATAGCGGAGAGTCGCTATAGTGCTCTGCATCAACTGAGTTTATGAGTTCGCGGAGTGTCATTCTTTGGGTATGGGTTTAGCCAATTTCATGGCATCTTTGGTGCCAAATGTTCTTCTGATGACAGTCTCCACATATTTCTTAATAAGTACTTCGTCATCAATAAGCGTGATGACTCTTAACACTCTCGTTTGGTTGAACCACACGATTTGCACAGAACTGTTCAATGTGTGACTATGACCGTATATACTTAGTCTTGCCTGTTCTTCTTTCAACTTCTCAAAGTTTTTCAGTCCCACTTTGTCCTGGTTGTACACATGGACAAGCTCTGTTCCTATAGCTTCAGCTAAATCTGCAACTACGACGCTTTCTATCATGTTAATGTCGGCCGACTCCATGTAGGCAGCCCAATCTACCATAGTCCACCAGTCATAGTGCTGTGCAGCTAACAGAATATCATATTGTTGCCATACCACATTTCCTGCATTTCCATGCAGGTGTTTTATCTCTTGAATGTAGCTTATGTCATCAAGCATTGTCTCTGGTTCGTTATCGGCTTTTGCTCTCGTTTTCGCTTTGCGCTTACCTTCTATGAGCATGTAGGCTAAAATGCCTGCTACTGGACCGCTGATTGCGGCAAGAGCTTGAAAGAATGTTTCCATTATTATATCTTTTTGGGGGGCAAAGTTACAAAAAATCACATATAATAGCTGAATAAATGGCTAAAATAATCGCTGTTTTATCAATTATTACTGATTTGGACTTGAAGACTGACAGAATTTCTGGCCAATGTTTAAGGGAGTTTAAAGAAATGTCAGTCATGTTTAATTGAGTTTAAGGGATTGTCAGTATCGTTTAAGCGAGTTTAAAATCCTTGCCATCTTGACAAGGTAACGAGCGCTTTTTCCTGTAGGCATGTACTTTGCTTTTCAGTTAGTGAAAGCCGAAGCAAACAAGCAGAGGCGATCAAGAACATACGTTAAATTAAAAGTATAATTAGGAGGTAAGAATTATGTTGAACGGATTAATGAAAAGCAATGGTTGGTTCCCAACAATGTTTGATGATTTCTTTAACACTGATTTCATGCCTCGTGCCAACAGTACAGCACCCGCAGTCAATGTCAAGGAGAGTGAGAAAGCCTACACGATGGAGCTTGCAGCCCCTGGCATTAAGAAGGAATATTGCCGCGTAGGCATCAACGACGAGGGCAACCTCACCATCGCCATTGAGGACAAACAGGAACACAAGCATGAGGACAAGCACCATCACTATCTGCGCCGTGAGTTCAGCTACTCAAACTACGAGCAGAACTACGTGCTGCCAGACGATGTGGTGAAAGACCAGATTTCTGCCAAGGTTGAGGACGGCATCCTGACCATCACGATGCCGAAGACCGAACCGAAGGAGAAAGTCACCAAGGCCATTGAGGTCTCATAACAGACGTTGATTAACCGCATAAGCTAAAGGAGCAGCATCCGCCAGTCGGGTACTGCTCCTTTTATGTTGCGAGAACGGATTATCGCTTGTCGGGGATGCCGTAGTCGGCCCAACGCTCTTGAGGATAGTAGCCCTTTAGCGTCTTTTTCTTGTCAGCGTAAGCCGCCTTGACACGGGCCAGTACCTCGTTCATTTGCTTCACCTTCGGGGTGAGTTCCTCGCGCAGGCGGTCCACTTCGGCATTGGCCGACTCCAGTTCCTTCAGCGATTGCTCCATCTGCCCGATTTCATCATTAGTCACTCCGCCGCCGATGCCACTGAGGTGCTTGCGCAGACCCTCCACCAGATTACGGCTCTTCTCGATTTGCAGTTCTACTGTCTTTGACATAAATCTCTTGTTTTTAGTGTTACTTGTCTTTCGTAAAATGAACTTTTTCATTGCAAAAATAACGAAAAAAGTCGATTTTACGAATGCTATAGAGACTCATTTTTTTTATTTTTTAAGATGCACGCAGGCCTCTATTTAAACTATTTTTGCTAATTTTGCGGCCGATTTCAGAAAACGACTCTATAGCTTGGTAGAGCTTAAACCTCCACGAACATTTATGGAAAAGAAACGTGTATCTAAGAAGGTGACGGCTACCATCCTATCGATGTCGCTGCTCACCGTGATGGCTGGAGCCGCCATCGCCCCCGCATTGGGCATTATCAAGGCTCATTTCAGTGATGCATCCGCCATGCTGGTGCAGTTCGTCGTCAGCATGCCAGCCCTGCTGATCATCGTCACCAACCTGTTCTTCCTGCCGCTGAGTCGCATTCTCAGGACACGGGCTATTGCCACCACGGGCTTGCTGCTCTACGTTGTGGCTGGTGCAGGATGCTTCTTTGTGGATGACATCTGCGTGCTGTTGCTCCTACGTGCCATCCTGGGCATCAGCGTCGGTCTTATCATGCCGCTCTCCACAGGACTGCTGGCCTACTATTTCCCACCCGAAGAGCAGGCGCGGCTGATGGGACTCTCTGCCGCCATGAACCAGATGGGCGGGGTGGTGGCCACGCTGCTGGCAGGGCTGTTGGCCACCATCGAGTGGAACTACGCCTTCCTGGTCTATCTGCTCGGACTGATAGCCCTGGTGATGGTGTGGCTATGGTTGCCCGATGAACAATTAGGCTCAGCTAACAAGCGTGGTGTCCCTTTTCAGCCGCGTCAACTACTGAAGTTTCATCCGTCAGTCGTAGGCATGCTGATGTTGATGATGATATTCTTCATCTTTCCCACCAACTTCGCCGTTGTGGCTACCCGCCAGTTAGGACTGCGGACGGAACTGATTACGCTCATCATGGTAGGCCTTGATGTCGTGGCTTTCTTTGTCGGCATGGTGTTTGGCGGTGTGATGAACCGTTTTCGCCAGAGCGTCAAGTATTTCGCACCCATATTCTTCTTGTTAGGCTATGCGGCCTATCTGGTGCCCGATGTTCTGATGGTGGTTCTCGGCTCAGCCTGCATAGGTGTCGCCAATGGTATAGGCGTGCCTTATCTGAACACCATCGCAAGCATCAAAGGCGGCAAGAACTCAGCCACGACGGTCATGCCCCTGCTGTCTGCTGCCCTTTATCTCGGTCAGTTCGTGTCGCCCATCATCGTGACACCAGCCTCCCATATCCTGTTTGGCAGCGCAGACCTGACAGGACCCTATAAAGTGGGCATTGCACTATGTCTGCTCTACGTTGTGCAGGTTTATCTTACCCGCCATTTCCAAAGCTTACCTCCCCCCAAAAAATAATAAAGAGTGGGATTATCGTCTTATCCTTTTTTTTGAACTTGCTCTTATTCTGGGTACAAATTGCGATGTTTTTTCATGTGGAAGTGGAGATACCCTATATGCTTCTGTATGATTTCAACAAAAATGAGTACCTTTGCAGACAGATAAATCGGAATTTATGGAAGAGCATAACATCCTCATTGTAGCCAACAGAAGTGAGTTCCGTGCATGGCTTGAAGCCCACCACGCCAGCGAAAGAGAATGCTGGGTCAGCGTGAAACGGGGACGACCTGTAGATGACAAGCATTTCTGGTATCTTGATGCCGTGGAGGAGGCACTCTGCTTCGGATGGATTGACAGTCGGCATAAACTGATTGACGGTAAGAGGATGCAATGCTTTACTCCGAGAAAACGGAACAGCCCTTGGACAGAGTTGAATAAGGAGCGAGTGAGGCGACTGGATCGGTTAGGGCTGATGACCGACGCAGGGAGAAAGGTACTGCCACCTATGGGCGTACGCAGCTTCAAGATAGACAAAGACGTTGAGGCGGCTTTGAAATCGGCTCGTGCATGGACAAAGTACAAGTCGTTTCCTCCTCTCTACCAACGTATCAGAGCCTATAATGTGGCCTTTTACAAAAAACGTGATAATCCCATGTACGAGCAAACCTTGTCTCATTTGATTACTGAAACCAAAGCAGGACGTATGTATGGCGAATGGAACGACTATGGTAGGCTGTCAGATTATTATATTCTGATTTAGCGGTCATCGCATTATTGATATATTCCCATTTATTACGCTATCCAGTGGAAGTACACCCAGAAGGATATGTATATCACCCAAGCGAATATGGAAAACAGGGCTATCGGTGCGATGATGTAAAACACACGTAGTGACATCCAGACACCTTCGCCCCTGCGAACAATATCCGCCAATTCTTCTGATTGGTCGTTGAACATGGCTTTCAGCTTTTTCATATGTTGGGCAAGGACATCACTCTCTTGTTCTATTGCCTTGCGGTTGGTCTCCTGAACCTGAGTAACGCTGCCCTCGTCCAGATGGGCGGTGAGGTGCATGTTCTCTACACGGACAATCTGCGCCACAATACCAGTGACGATATTGTCAGCAGAATCCTTGGCCGCATAGAAAGCCTTCATGGTTTCACTAAGGTCATCCTTGGCAGAATCCTGTGCCTTGGTCGCCTCGTTCAATGAGGTGCGCGAGAGTTCCATTTCCTGGATCTCCTTGCGCAACAAGCCCAGCTTCTCCTGAATCACATTCTCGGCTTCTGCCACTTGCAGGACATCCTCCAGTCCTGCGTTCTCGCCAGCATTGGCGGTTGGTGCCGCCTTCGATTCTTCCGTTGGGCGGTATTCTTGTATTGGTTTCTGTCTCAGTCCCATATTAACGTCCTCGTTTATATCCGTATTTCGGTTTTGGTGTACTCATTCGTGTGGCCATCTGTGCACATCGGCGTGCCCATTCCTCGTCATCGTCCTTGTCACGTCCCCAGCCGCTGTCTGGTGCGCTGCCACCTCCGCCGCTGCTCTCGCTCATGGAGGTTGCTGCGTCGATATAGCCAGCAAACAGGAGCATGGCGACCTTCACGACATCCTCATGTGTGGCAGTCTCGTTGTCTGGATGCACGGACACCTCACGGTCTATCAGGTCGTGAATGGCCTGTGGAATATCAATGTGACAGTTCTCGTCCTTATAAGGTATGTCTTTGATATATCGGGGCGGTTCGGCTGTCCGCTGTTGCTCTGCCTTCCGCTCCATATAACGCTCCACTACGGACTTCGGCTTAGTGGCATCAGGTGTGGCACTGACAGGTCGGGACAACTGGCTGTCAGGTTTCAGCCCTGTGCCAGAAGGAGCCCCTATGCGCTGTCCATCATGCTGATGGAGTTTCTGCCAGGTATGCTCTATCTTCGTCACAGTGAGGTTACGGGCTACGCCCAGTTCCGAAGCCTTGAAGTGGCTGTTGCCCATCCAGACGGTGTAGCCCACGAGTTTTCCCTGCTTGTCATGGCGGAGCATGACGGAATAGCCCTTAGACTTCATCTTGTCACAGTAGCCCTCCCAAGTGAACTTGTCAAGCTCACGGAGCGCTGCTTTACAAGCATCGTTTATCTGGTGTCTGTGGCGGTCGCGTATATCCTTTGGCAGTTTCCATCTGCGGCGTTGGTTGATGATGTCAGCGGCCATCCAGCCACGCTCACGAATCTTGTGGTCGTTGTTCACATGACCGTCCATATCCACTCGGTTCACCACGATATGCAGATGTGGAATGCCGGATTCACTATCGACGTGGAGCGATGCCACATATTGGCTATGCGCCAGGTTGGTATGTGCGTCCTTCGGTCTGCCATGGTAAGGGGTCATGTCGAGAGAATCAAACTCGTTGATGAACTCATCGACGAGTTGCTGCCAGTCGGCCATCGTCCAGCCCTCTGTCTCTTCCTTGGAAGGGGACAGCTCTATGCGGATGGCAAACTTCTTGAACTCGTTGTTGCCCTTGCGCTGCCTTTCCGTCTCTCGGATATGCAACATCATCCGTCCCCAGATGGCAGAGGGTGACAGGTCTTCCGGCAGGAAATTCAGCTTCACGGTCTCGGCATCGAGCTTGTCCATGGCGTATGTTGTCATGGCGGCTCCGTGTGAAATGGTGTGTACTTGTGCTATCATAGGCAAAGTGGCATTTATCTGGACAGGCTTTCAATGATGTTGTTCCACCGCTCCATGAGGGTGTCCACTTTCTGGAGCCAGTAGCGCATAAAGTCATCACTGCGGAAGAGCCTCCTGCGCTCTTCCTGGTTTCGGGTTTTGAGTGCATTCTTCACATGCACCAGTTCGCCCCTGGCATCGTTGAGGGCGGCGATGGCATCTGCCTCTCGCTGGGTCATCCGTGCCTTGGGATGGTGGCCGGTGATGACCTTTCGGACATAGCGGCTCATGGTCAGTCCGCACTTCTCGGCTATGCCGTCGGCGGTCTTGTATTCTGCTTCTGTCAGCCGTACCTGAATGCGTCGGGTGCGGTTCTCTTTAGGGTTGGTATCTGTCATTTCGGTTGTAAACTATAAGGGGTTAGGAAAACCAGTGCGAGCCTGCGAGTAGTGGCAAGAGGCACTTGTCGGCACGGATGCTGCGGAGCGCATTTGTGTGACATGGGCAACTCTTGCTATAACTGGTCGTAATTCGACCACGACTGACTGGGGCTTCACGGCTGTAAAGTCGCTGGCTGTCGGCATAGTCCAGGAAGATTCCTTGTCGGTGACAAACCGACTGTCAAAAGAGAAAGGTGGTAAGCGGTAGTCTGCTGACTTCCTTTTCCCTTTTGTTCGTCTTGCTTCACCTGTTGGCTCTTGCCGTAGGCATGTGCCGATAGGTGGAGCTGTTTCAGTCAAGAGAAAAAGCGATAAGGGTATGCTGTGGCTGTGACATCGGCAGACTGTTACGCCTCTTGACTGAGGGCTGCTTGCCAGACCATTAGTTGCTTCCATGTAGCCAACGCTGTATATCAGCCTCCAGTTTTTCTGGAGTGTCCTTCTCTGCAATCTCCATGAGCTTAGCACCAAGACGTGCCACTTGTTTGTTAGTCAAATCTGGCATACATTTGTCAACCAACTCTCCAACAAGTTCCCACCGTCTGGCAAGTACGGTCTCAGGTGATTTGTCTTCGTCATCCCTATGAAGGTAGTCAGAGACAGTCATGTACTTGTCCATGACGATTCGCAGGGTGAGATAATCAGCATACCGCCAGCGGTATCTGGCATAAACACGTGCGCAGATAAGGCAAAGCTCGAAAGCGTCAATAAGGTAGGCTCTGTCAAGGGGACGGCCTTTCTGTTGTTTCAAATCCTGTATCATACCTCGTCCTCCTTGTCAGTGTCATCAGCGTTGCTGCCAGAGTTTCCAGATGGGTAATCAACGGGGACGTTACCCAGCTGGCCGTTGTTCAACAGCCGTACTATATCCGACAGGGCATAGCGGTTGTGACTGCCCACTTTCTTCGGGGCAATGATGCCACGTTTCTGCCAAAGCCAGAGGGTGGATTTGGCTATGCCCAGTTTTTCACATACCTGACCAGAAGAGAGGTAGGTCTCGCCATTGATGGCGTTCGCACCTGTCTTGGTCAGTTCCTTGCTCCTTGCCGCAAGGGTCATGTCAACGACATCCTTTGCGAATTTGGTAAGGTCGGCGGCAGTGACCTCCAGTTTGAGGTTGCCACCGCCAATTTCCATAAGTGTTGAAATATCCATGATGTTTTACAGTTAAATGGTGTATAATATGTATATGTGTATAATATGTATATGTGTATACTTTGTATAAGTGTATGGGATGTATAGGTGTATAAGTGTATAGGATGTATAGTCAGTCAATCAGGTCAATAAGTTCCTTCTTCATGTCATCGTCGATGGCACGATACCGGGCAAAAGCCTTGGAGCCTGCCACATGGCCGGACATCGAAGCAATCAGATTCGGGTCTTTGACCTGTTTGTATAGGTTGCCAATGAACGTGCGGCGAGCCATGTGGCTGGACGCTATCTCATTGATGGGTCGTTTCACCTCCTGATGGGTAAGCGTGTCAATGACCGTGACGATGCGGTTGACACCTGCCTTGGTCAGTATCTCACGGATGGCATCATTGTACTTAAAATTGATGTGCTGGGGAAACAGCACCTCGCCCTTATTGCGGTTCAAGCGTTCAATGATGGACATCGCCTTTGCCCCAAGCGGCACACGTACGCTTGCACCGACCTTGTTGCGGGTCTTCTGCGGAATGTACTCCAGCACACCGTCAATGATATTGTCGGTGGTGAAGCTCACAAGGTCACCGTAACGGCATCCCACCATGCACTGGAAGATAAACATGTCACGGTAGCCCTCCAGCATGGGGTTATCGCTGAAATCGTATGCCAATACCTGATCACGCTCGGCGATGGTCAGGTAGTATGGCGTTCCGTAGAGTGTCCCTGGCATGTCGAACCTGTCAAAGGGGTTGTCGCCCTGTGCGCCGTTGAGAAAAGCCCAGTGTACGATGGTGCGTACCATGGTAAGGATGTTGTTCACGGTGTTGCCCCCTCTGGGTGTCCTTATCCTGCCCTTGGTGCGGTTGTCGAGCTTTCCATAGATGGAGGGGTACTTGTCCACAAAGGTGTGTTCCAGCTCCACGAATTTCTTGAAGGCGGCAATGTCCTCGGCGGTGATGGAGCCGATGGCAAAGGAGTAGTCCTTCATCTTGCGGACGCTGCGCTGGTATTTCTCGAAGCGTTCCATCTTGTCTATGACACCACGGTAGTTGGAAGCCTGATGTTTGTCGGACTTCTTCTCTTCAATGAATTTCCTGCCCCATACAGCAAGGCCAGTCTCTACAATCTCGCCGTTCTGTACCTTGAAGGCATTGGGATGGTGGTAGGCAAATATGAGTTGTTGCAGCCACTTGTTGGTGGCACCGATGTAAAACTCCTTGGAGATAAGGCTGGTTATCTCCATCACGGAGCGGTTCAGGCGAAGCTGTTCCTCATTGGACACCAGAGCCACACGGAGGCGGTAGCCCTGACGCTCGCTGCTCCAGTGGTTGGGGTTGATGGTCAGCTCACTTGCGGCCTTGATGTCCGTCCTTGTACGATCATCACGGACGCGGAAATATATGGTTGCCTTGTCGGTCACATTGTTTTTGGCGGACTTGGCGCGGATAAAAGCGGAAATCTTCATGTCTAATGATATTCTTATATTATTGGGTAATATGGTATTATTCAATCATCTTCAGGATGTCTCGCTTGGTGTCATCATCGATGGCACGGTAGCGAGTGAAGGAAACGCTGTTCTCTGTGTGTCCCGTAAGAGACGCTATCAGCGCAGGGTCTTTGACCTGCTTGTAGAGGTTGCCGATGAAGGTGCGTCTGGCCAGATGTGAGGCAGCCACTTCATAGAGCGGACGCTGCTCTGCCTGACGTGTCAGCGGATTGAGGGTCATCACGATTCGGTCGATTCCTGCCATTTTGAGGATTCGCTTGATGTCTTGTCGGTATAGGTCATGTGAGAACCAGCGGAAGAGGTATTCACATTCGGGGTCAAGTTCCTCCAAGATAGCCTTTGCCTTGTCACAAAGGGGAACGCGCACAAGTTCCGTGCGGCCAGCCAGCAGGTTCTTGTGCGGGATATATTCCAGGAAGTCACCATTGATGTGCTGCCATGTGAAGTATTCAAGGTCGTTGCTGCGACATCCCACAAGGCACTGGAAGATGAACTTGTCACGGTGACGCTCCAGACGTGGGTACTGGCTTAGGTCGAAGTTCATCACCTCGTCACGCTCCTCAATGGTAAGATAATAAGGTGTGCCGAAGAGCTGCTGGTCGAGTGATACATTGCGGAAGGAGGTGTCTGTCAGATAGCCTTCCTTCACAGCCCAGTTAAGGAACATGTTGAGTCGCTTGATGCCGCTGATAATGCCATTTCGGGAGATGGGGCGAATCCACTTCTCATTCTTGATGTTGAACTGGTCGAAGAACTTGCGGTTGGCGTCACGGTACTCATGCTCATGTTCCATGTAGTCGGCATAGTCCTCCACCTGTTCCTTGTCGAAAAGTTCAAGGGAGAGGCGGAAGTCGGAATTGCCGTTGTTGTACCCCAGCCACTTCTCATAACGCTGGAGTCGATGAAGGACAGAGGTCTGTGCCTGGCGATGCCAGTCGTTGAACTCCGACTGCTCCAGATACATCTTGAAGTAGTCTATCAGCCCCGGTTCCTCGCTGTCGTTATACTCATCAGCAGGAAGGGCGGCTTTATCATCGGACTTGGTCTCTGCCATTTTCAGGGTGCAATCCTCCAATGCGGCTGCAAGCCATTTGGCATCCATACCTTTCTTGTATTTTGTCTTTATCATATTCAGAATCTTCTGTATTAACTCGTTTGTCTGTTGCTGCCGTTCTATCGGGACAACCTTTTTCGGGGTGTTGGCGGCATAGCCTGGCACTGACGCATCCCAGTATTCGGGATTGATGGTGATTGAACTGGCGGCTTTAATGTCCGTTTCCTTGTCTCTCAGTCGGAAGTAGAGGAAAGCAATATCCTCGTTTTTGCTCCGGCTTCGTCTTAGTGTGACGCTTACTTTCATTGTTTCGGGTATTTTGGGTTACTAATTGGTGTCCGTTGACCCTGTTTTGGGGTTCCCAAAATCTGTTTGGGGTTCCCAAATTTGGGGTTTTGAGGTTCCCAAAGTTAGTGAAAGGTTCCCAAATTGTTCCCGTTTATCCCGAATAATCGCGATTTCGTTTAGAAAGTTTAAGTTTTCGCGAATCGCTCTATATCAGTACATTTCAGTGCATTTTTGGTAGTCTAAAACAACCCAGTTATTCATGGCGATGTAAACGCTGATGGCACCCACAACGGCCACTACGCCAGCAAGGGCATAACAGAGGTTCACCACATAGGGGACGTAAGCTGCAATCTGCGTTGCCACCTCCTCCATGGCATTGGTTCCTGCTTCATAGCCGGTGTTAGCCAGCGACTGCGCAAAGATGCCAGCGGGCTTCAGGAGAGCGACACAGACCATCAACACGGCTGCTTTTGCTCGCATACACATTCCCTCGACTCGCTTGACCGCAGAAGTGATGGCATTCTTGAAGATTTTGCTCATTTCTGTTTTTTACATTTTTTGGTTTTACAATCAGTGAATTAACTCCTATTGTTGTTCGCGAATACAATATTCAAAATATGAAATTCATGTTCTGGTAGCCGAAGAAGGCCGGGGCGATGATCATCGCTCCAATCATGAACAGGATGCCGCCCACAAGATACATGATGCTCTTGGTGATGTCTCCCTCCTGGTTGTTGATCTTGATGTATATCTGCAAGGCTGAGACAATGACGACGATGGCAGCGACCGCATAGAGGATGTCGATGGTGTATATCATCATCGTACCGACATAGGTGGTCGCCTCAGCCAACCCGTCCGCTCCCCATGAGTAATCTACCGCTCCGCTCTTGGCTGAAAGCTCCAGGCAAGCGGCAAACGACAAAAGGGAACAAAGAGACCTCCACGCCACGGTATCAATACTTCTGCACTTCATCGGTCAGATCCAAACCTAATTTGTCACCCTCTCCCTTACGCATGAACTGACTTAAAGTGTATGCATCCATTCCATTGGGTTTGGTGGCTATGGTTGCAAGGGCGGCATTGATTTCTGAAGCACGGGAGGCAGTCTGCGCCGAAACGGAAGGAGCGACAATCGTCTTGATGCCGTATGTCGGTGTGAATAAGGTCTTGTCAAAGGCTTTGTTCTCATCGAAAGGTTCATCCTCGGGCTGAGAGGATGTGATATCTTCCATTCTTTCTTTCGTAATGGTGTCAGTTCCAGACGCGGTTTCTTCGGCCTCTTTTATGGTTTCTTGTACAGCAACCTCCTCATCAGCCTCCCCAGAATTGGATGTTGTTTCTGGAAGCACTTCCTCAGAATATGTCTCCTCTCTCTGAATGGCATCATCGACTGACTGCACCTCATCTGCGGCCTCTTGAATGACAGCCTCGGTCTCATGGGCTTCCATGATGTCAACCGGCTCTTCCTGCTTGGCCGGTGCCGGGTCTTCAAAACCGAAACCGCCAGTGGCTGTATTCTCCACGACATTACGGGGAGCGTACTCCTCCTCTCCGTCGGTTAAGCCGTCGGCAGGAATTGTCGTTTCTTCGGGGGACGCTTCTGACTTGGGCTTGGCGTTCAAATCTATGGTCAACATGGCTGCATAATAGAGTATGTAGCCAAAGGTCAAAACGATGACGAATAATACAAATGCACTCATTACGGTCGCGTATGGATTTAATCGTTTAACAGCAACATTGCCAGTGCAAAATTATTTCTGCCGGTCACCATAAACGTAAGATATGAATGAAATACCGCTATATTTTGGGGCACAATAATAAATTGGTTCTATCCATGCATTAGGGTAGAACCAACTATCCACAAAAGTGTGATGACTGGCATGCTGATTGACAAAAAGCAATCAGCGGATCTGCCCTGTCCATCCGTTATCCCTGCAAATGCAAACCATGGCTTTCGCTATGGGTTGCAGATCCCCAAGGTATCGTCTTTATGTGTCCAAACAGATTGTTGAGCAAGACGTGTCACGATTCAAAAGAGATCTTTGGCACTACGTTTGACCTCTCCATCCACAGTACCATACTTACACTCGTAGCTCTTGACGGCTTTTTCGAAGGCGGCATTGACCACATCCTTTATCTGCAAACCTTCACGATTGGCAATGATTCGTATCTTGCGCAAAAGGGCGGAGGACACGATGGTACAGAAGCGTTCCTCTGGCTGTTTTGTGGATGAGGTGGTCTGTTTCCCTTTTCTCTCATCCACTGAAGGCAGAGAGGCCGTTGGTTGTTTCCTGACGCTCTCTTCTATATTGCCTCCTGTCAAGCCGGTAAACAAGGCATCCAAATTATTGTTGTTCATGTCTTGTCTGTTTTCAGGTGGATTCTATGTGGCTTAAAAACTCGTCTGCGAATGCCTGATAGTCTTTCGCACCATTGCATCTCGGGTCATAGTCCACAATGTCGGCATTCTCCAACGGGGCTTCCGCCAAGCGGATGTTCTTGCGTATTTTGGTCTTAAACACGACATCGCCCAAAGCCTGACGGAGATTTGCCTCGATGCCTTTGGAGAGTTTGCTGGACTCCCATCGGGTAATCAGGATGCCCGTGATGTGTGCGGCAGGGTTCAACCGTGCATGCACCATCTTGATGAAATCGTTGATCATAGTCAGCCCTTTGAATGGCAGCACCTCTGAGACGACAGGAATTATGATGTCGGTAGCTGCCGTGAATGCGTTCAGGGTCATCAGGCCTAGAGAGGGAGGACAATCGAAGAAAATGAAGTCGTAGGTGCCTGCGATACCTGAATTGTTAAGTGCGTCCGACAAGATGCGTTCTCGGGCAATGGCGGTGGAGAGTTCCACATCTGCCATCGCAAGGGTCAGGGATGCCGGCACAAGGTGGAGATTGTCTGTAATGGCAATCACAGGCAAGCCATCTGCCCTGCCTGTTATGGCATCATAAATGGTGGTACCATCCGTTAGGGTGGTGAGCGAGTGGGTGAGATTGGCCTGCGCGTCAAGGTCAATGAGCATGACCTTATAGCCTTTCTTGGACAGGATGCTGCCCAAGCTGGCAACAGTGGTGGTCTTGCCCACACCCCCCTTATGGTTGGCGACAGCGATAATTCTTGTATTCATCTTCTATTGCTGGTTGTTCAATGGTTTTGTTGATGATGCGGTTTCTGTCTCGATCATGTGTTCCGCATACCACTGAAGGACCTCCCTGTGGGTCACATTATGGATACTTATTTTGGCACACATGGAAGCGAGGTGTTTCTGGCCGTCCTTGGAACTGGGGAACCTGAGCAAGGGGATGCCTCCTGAACGGATGACCTTGATATTATTGCGTTTGGCGATATTCTCCGCATCGAGACCATACACCTCCACCGTCTGGGTGTCTTCGATGACAAGGGCGACAACAGTATCATTGCTGATATTCTTGGGGACGAAATGAGCATAGGCAACTTTGGCTTCCATCAGGTTGTCAGTGGGCACCTCATCATCCGTCTTATAGGTGTTAAGCCCTGCCGCCTCAATACGGAACACAACGGGAAACTCCTTGTTCAGGGCATCAGGGTGGAACAGTTGCCCGATACGGACATATATCTTATCTTCGGTAACGACCTCCTTGCGGAACGCTGCTTCCTGCGTCAGGCTGCCGGTCTCTTCCTTGGCGGTCAGAATATAGCCGTTATCGACATGCTCCAAGGTGAAATACAAAGGGAAACTATTGCTCTGGCTCATTGTCGGGATATTTTGGAGTGATACTGTTGTCGGATATTCGGTTGCCCACACTTTCCTTCATGGTGCGAAGGTCGATATCGTAATTGGTGCAGACACTGTCATAATCGAAGGCGAGGACGCGCTCCTGGTTATAGAACAGTTCCTGGTCGCCACGCTCATTGGTGCGTCTCATAGGAATTCCTGTCTCATCATAGACATAGAACTTCAGGGCGGAATGGGTTTTTCCATAGTATTCCGGCGTGGAGATGAGGTAGCTGAGAAGAGAGTCGTCAGGAATCATGGTCTTGCCCTCCCGCTTGGCCTGTATATTGGCTTTCGCCAGACAGATCTTCTCACGGACGAACAGCACATACGTGCCGTTGTTGAAGTCATAGGTTTTAGCAGGAGCTCTTCGTTGGCTGACCTTGAGGCTGTACACAAAACTGATCTTATAATCTTGGCCTTCCTTGATGTCGCCCAACTGTCGGGACTTGGAGAACATCGACCAGAAAGTGGCGATCTCATCCGTGCTGCTGCAGAGGGAATGCTGATAGTTCAGCCCCTGCTCACAGATGGCATAGACACGTCTGGCATCAAAGGGGAAATCCTTGATGGCTGACAGTTCCGGCTCCAGACTGTAATACGTCGCCAGCACCATGGCCCAGTTGTTGATGAAGCGCTCGCCAATGACGTTGTAATCGACCCTGCTCTTGATCTCTGAGAGCGCACGTTCCCAGGCTCCTGCCCATCGGGCCTCGAAGTTCTTGCGGTAGCGCACAAGCTCCACGGTGATGTTCGTGGGGCACATGTTCCTCAGTTTAAGCAGCTGATGGTACTTGTCTGTCTCTTCCCTGGTACGCTCGCTTCGCTGGCTCTCCAAGAAGAGGACACGGGAGAACAGGGCGACATCGGCGGTGGGCATTTCCTGACCGGTGAGGATCACGCCGCAATCGACCTTGGTGCTCTCCCTACGCTCTCCGTCAGCACTGCGCTTACTGCGACCAGCATTGTCATAGATGCCTTTCAGGAAGTCGATATGCTTATGACTCAACGTGTTCTTGTACTCATCGAAATGAACGACCATGTTACTGACCTCGGCACACTTGTCACCCATGGCATAGTAGGTGGTGCTTTCCAGATTACTGACTTCGGGAGAACGCTGGAAGAGATTGACAATGAAAAGGGCAAACTCGGTCTTACCCGTGCCTTTCTTGCCATAGATATTCAGTAAAGGAAATGACCTTGTGCTGTCAACGATGATGTCCCGGAACAGGGTAGCCATATAGAAACACAGAGCGACGACACCATTGTCGCCATAAAGGTCAATCATCAGCCGGAAATACTCCTGGAGGCTGACCATCTGCTTGGGATCATGCATGAATCGCCGCTCGTTGGTGAAACCTGTGCGGTTGCGCAGATGGATCTTCGACATGGCGGGAAGATAGAAATTCTCACTGTCAAGGCGGATGATGCCATAGTCATCAACGGGTCTCCAACGACCTTCATAGACGATGCCGTTGCAAAAGGCGTAGAAGCCCTTGTCGCCGATGTTGTTCCAGCCCATCTGGGGCACACGCTGGGCTTCTTCGGTCTTTTCGTACATATAAGCTTTCAGCTGTTCGTATTTCTCCTGTTTCTCAAAGAAGCGGAAGTTGCCTTTTCCCTCTATCTGGTCTTTGAAGCGGTCCAGCTTGGTGACATCCATCTGACGCAGTTCGATGGTCTTGCGGATGCCGTTCTCGTTCTCCAACTCGAAAATACGGGTGGGGTTCTTGTCATCGGCAATCAGGAACAACGGCCGAAGAATGAAGTTTGTCCATTCGCGTTCTCTGCCTTGCTGGTCGATGTCATAGTAATGGCGGCCACGCCGATAGAAACGGTAGCCCTCCAGCTCGTCCGCTTTCTCCATGGCTTTCCGTCGCTTCTGCTCCTGCAATCGCCGGGCAGCATCCGCAAGGGCTGTACGCCAGACGGCGGCTTTTTTGAACTTGCCTTTCAGGTCGCCGAGCAAAGAGGCTTGCATGACATCGTTCTGCACATGCACCAGCAGGTCGCAGACCTCACAGATGACACGCAGCTGGTCGTCATTCGTGCTGTCAGCCTCATAGTGTTTATCGGCATACCAAAGGATGAAGTCCCTTTCGGACAGTGAGTCCCAACGCTCCATGCTGGTGATATAGGAGTCGGCATCCTGCTTGACACCGTCCTCGGCGGGTATTTCCCGGACGGACACCTGGAAGCCCATCTCGGTGGCGAGACGGCCATTCTGGAAAACGAATTGTTCGCCTTTTCCGAAGCGTTCTCCGTCCTTGGGGATGTCAGCATCCGGAATGAAACACAGGGTGCAGCCGAAATGGCTGAAGACATTCAACTGCTCCTTCGTCCAGGAACCGCCCAGCGTCGCGACGACATTGGGAATGCCCAATGACTGGAGGCGCATCACATCGGGCGCACCTTCGACAAGATAGACCTTGCCAGACTGACGGGCTGCCCTCATCGCCACATCGATGCCGAAAAGACTGGTGTTTTTCTTGTATATCAGGCTGTCGCGTCCATTGAGGTATTTGCTGCTTGCCTGTGGGTCAAGGGAGCGGGCAGTGAAAGTGACGATACGACCGAACCGGTCACGCTGGGGTATCATCAGCCTCCCTCTGTAAAAATCATAGTATTGACCTTTCCGGTCTTCATTCTCGCCGATCAATCCCAACTGTAAAAGGATGTCCGTCCTCAGTCCCTGCTTCTTGGCATAAGCCAGGAATCGGTTGCCGTGTTTTGGGCTGTACCCGAGACCGATTGTCCTGCAATACTCGACGCTCCATCGGCCTTGCTGTGATTTTTCGGAATATTCAGCATAACGACGACAGTGCAATGCCTCCTCATTGTCCGCCTCATACTGCTCACGGAAGAACTGGTAAGCATACTGGTTGTAGATGAACATGGTCTCACACCGATGCTGCAATGCCTCCTCTTCCGGCGTCTGCTTGGCCTCCAGGTCTCTGGCATCGACATCGTGGCAGTATTGCTTGAGGAGAAACTTCAATGCCTCAACAAAACCCAGGCCTTGATGCTCTTCCACGAAACTGATGACATCGCCTCCTTTTCCGCAGCCAAAACATTTGTACATATTCAGGTTGGTGTCGAGCATCAGGGAGGGCGTCTTTTCTGAATGGAAGACACAGCAGCATCTCTTGCGGTTTTGTCCTGCGTTAAGGAGCTTTGTTCCCGGACACAAATCAATGACGAGCTGACAGATGTCAACCCGCGACTTGATGGCATCAATGTATTTCTCCTTAATCATGTGAATGAAATGGTTTTATCGCGCATGGAACCGTTATTCACTCTCAAGGCCGACACGCCAGCAGTTGCTCTTGATGATGGCACAGAGTTCTCTGACTATGACTGGTGACAATGGACGAATGGCCTTGTCACGTGCCACGCACAGCAGCCGGTGCTGCCATGAATGCGGGGAGCCACCAAGACGTAAACTGACGAAAGCCGTAAAACGTCCTTTGTCGCCTCTGGATAATGAGCCATAGAAGGCTGCTACATCTTTTTGTGTCATCTGCTTAATATTTTATGTAAAAAATATTGATTTATCTTTGTCAGAATAAAGAAAATACGTAATTTTGCACGCAAATTTATCTCAAAATTTTGATACAGGGCCGAATTTGCTCAAAATAATGAGCAAAATAAAGATTATTTAACTTTCATGCACTAATATAGTAACAATAAAGTAACAAGTACCATTTATGTTGAATACTGAACTTGTAGATACGCTCTACGCTGGCCTCCCTAAAGAAAGGCAACAAGAACTGATTACATTGCTGTTCAAGAACAGCAAGCAGACCATGAACTATTTCAAGCGTACGAAAGACATCAGCCTTTCGAAGCTGGAAACCCTCGCTGACTTCTTCCACATGCCGCTAGATTACTTCCGAGCCAACAGTTCGTTCTCCGCTAACAATATCTACGGGAGCAACAACAATGTCGGAAATATCACTCTTAGCGGGAATCTCATTGCTGAAAACGATGCACTAAGGAGAGAGGTGGCAAGTCTGAAAAAGACAATTGAGGCCATGGAGGTGACCATCAAAACCAAAGACGAAATGATTGACCTCCTGAAAAATGGTCTCTCCCAAAAATCATAGAAAAATCTCTGATTTTTGCGAACTACGCCGCCATCGGTTTTGCTCAATATTTAGAGCAAAACACAACGAATGATGATTGAGACTCATTTGGGCGATTTTTCGCAAAACAACAAATTCTCTCTTGCGAAACAAACGAAAAAAATTTCGTTGATCTAATATATGGTACGTTGGAGACAGCGTACCATTTTCACTTCTTGCACCTATGGATAATCGGCTCAGTAGCCTTCTCTCTGTCTTTCCTCCTCCAACTCCACTTTGTCTGAGTCCAAGACCCCGATTCACTATTGACCACACAAGGCAGTGCGATATCATCTTCTCCGTCCTCTAATATCCGAACTTCAGGCTGATCTCTTCACAACCAGATGACCTTGGCTTTTCGGGGTGCATTCATCGTACCCGAACTTCTTTCTGACAGCAGAATGATATGCTGTCACCTCACTTTTCTTTCCGCAATCGATAGACATGACATGCTGCATGAAGCGTTGGGCTACCATGCATCCTCCTCTTTGTGTCTGTCACTGAATTGTTCTTTTTCCGACTCCTTCATGTCTGTCTTTTCCGGGCGAAGTCACCACTTATTTTTTCCGTCGCGAAGTTAGTGCAAGCCGTATTCTGCAAGTACCAGTGCCTTATTCCCTGAATTTTTTCAAAAACTTTTTGCCGTCTGCCTTGCAACCCCGTAAAAACTTTTCGTGGCCCAAGGGTGAAAAAATCCGGTAATTTCTTGCATGTCATACTCCCCTTGCCAACTCTTATAGCAACGTAAAAAATAAATGTTTCACTTCTAAAAATTCAGAACAATGAAAAAGATCGAGAACAGTTTCGCAGTAACAGGTTTTGTAGGTAAGGATGCAGAAATCCGTCAGTTTACAACCGCTTCAGTAGCACGTTTTTCTTTGGCTATCGCCCGCAACGAGAAGAACGGCGAGGAAAACAGCCGCGTATCAGCTTTCATCAACGTGGAAGCGTGGCGCAAGAACGAGAACGCCGCTTCATTCGACAAGCTCACCAAGGGAGCGATGCTCACCGTGGAAGGCTACTTCAAGCCTGAAGAGTGGATCGGCCAGGATGGCGTCAAGCACAACAGAGTGGTGCTCGTAGCCACCAGATTCTATGAGACTCCTGACAAGGAGGAAACTCCGAAGAAGGAGGGCAAGACCTCGAAGAAGAAGGCCAAGTGAGCCTTCTTCTTCCTCCCTTTGGGAGTAATCCCGAATAAAGGGAAAAGAATAATTAGAGCAATTTCTTTTTTATCAACCATCTAAATTCAAAAGTTATGATTTACACTCACACTATCGGTCGCATCGGCAAAGACTGCCAGACCATCACAGGCGCACACGGGACTTTCATCGCAGTTGACATGGCTGTCGATGACTATTCCAAAGGACAGAACATCACGACATGGGTTAGGGTACGCAGCAGCAGAGAAAACCACATCCGTTTGGCTGAATACCTCACCAAAGGCAGGCTTATCCTCGTGGAGGGGACATTATCGAACTCACTATGGACGGACAGACAGGGCGAGAGCCACATCCAAGTCTCCATCAATGCGGACAGCATCGCATTCGTGAACGCAGGGAAGAGAGACGAGCAGGAGGGCAACCCGAAACAGGCTGCCAAGAAAGGCGCAAAGGCAAAGAATACGCCGAAGCCGCCAATGGATGCCCCGGAGCCTGACGAGAAAGACTTGCCGTTCTGATGTTGGACACTTAAAAAGTCAAGGTTATGAGATACGCAAGGCTTTTAGTTCCCTATCGTGGTTACTGGGACATTCAAGTGGATGAGGAGAGCGTCATGGGTGGCTACCACGGCTATCAGTACGACTGCATCGTTATCGGTAGCGGAGCAATGATAACATGCCATAGAGACGAGTTTGAGTTTGTGGACTAATGGCACAAAAAGCATCATGGAATGGTATATCGTCTATGCGAAGTTTGATGGCTGCAAGGGCTTTAGAGCCTTTGATGTAAAAGAGGGCATACTGGTGGGAAACCTCATCTATGCCTCACTGATGGAGAACACAGAGGACACTAGAGCGAAGCTACAGCGGTTAGCCGATCTCAACAAGGAATGCCACCTTATGCTCCAGCTGAGAAGAAAAGGGAAGGTCTGTTTTCAGACCAAGTAAATAAGGTCACGGGCAGCCTAACCAACTGCCCACAACTCTTTTAGCAATGGATGAACCGACAATCGAGCCAGAACTGAGCCTTTATTCTAAACAGAAGAGAGAACAGATAAAAGCTCTTCTTGAGAAGATGAAGCGGGAGGGCAGACCCATCGACTGGGCAACGGCGGTCTTGTGCTAATTGCTTCTCCACAAAAAACGTCCTGCCGTCAATGTCGGACGGCTTCATTCAGCCCGTGCGCATCAGAGACCCGAAGTTAGAGTGCTCCATCTGTGAAGTGTGGCAGGATTGAACATGCACACATTCTTCGTAAAGGATAAACGAGGAATGACCTGCTTCAGCTGCCAAGGATGATCGCAGCGCACATGCTCGGCTGCTGAAGCAGGTCATTCCGTCGGGATTCTTGTCATGGTTGTGTTAGTGGCCAACTCAACTGTGGCCAGACAACCCGTTGTTACCAATATTTGAAGGAGAGAGCAGCTTGATTCATAGCGCAAAAACTTAGCGTTTTCTGGTATGATTCCATGAACTTCAAACTTTTAGGATGAAACGTGTCCTGTATCAAAAAAAATGACTAACTTTGTAGTTACCTTAAATCTACTTTATTCATACTATATTTTAATAAAATCAGCACTTCGTTGTGAAACGGAGTGCTGTATTTCAATAAAAGATGAACGTCGCCAATGTCTGATGAAACAATCAGTATGTATGATTTACCAATTGTTAAATTACATTAATTAAACTGGGGGTGAGGCTGATTATTGTAAAAAGTAGTAAATTTGCATCGTCAAAAGGCTCGAATGATTCGTCCTCTGACATGAGCCTGACATTTTCCCAAAGATTTTTCAACCTATCACCATATATAAACTGACCATTTGGATGGTCTGGTTTGTTATGGGCTACCGCAACGATAATGATTCAATATAGTATGAAGAATGAATTGCAACTGCAATTCTGCCATGTTTAAACATGTCCGTGCATCACCCAATAAAGTGGATGAATGCACGGTTTTTTTCGAGCAAAAATGGGCATCTGTAAAATGCACGAAATAATGCAAGAATTATACGGTTTTACACATTTGTGATTTTGGGCATTGATTATCAATGGGTTGCAAAGGCGATTTTACACATTGCCATTTTTTCGTTATGCAGCAACATTTTTTAACGTGAAAAATTTGATGAAATTCAGCAACAAAAAATGTGGATATATTCACCCAGTTTGTGACCTCTGCACAGTCACATGATGTTCTGAGGGTGAAAACCAACACAAAAATTGAAAGCCGTGTATAACGATTTTTGATGAAATGTGTACTGCGATTTTTGCAGATTCTTATATATCAAGATATTACAAACATAAATATGTATTACTGTTTGTTAATGTATAATAATATGCCATTGGCAACGAACTCAGCATAGTGTTACATGACTTGTCTTTTTTTGACCAAAAACATGCGTTGAACTTCGACCTCAATAGAAGCGGCCCCTTGACAGCAGTGTTCCATATGGATTACAAATTAAATTTCGATGATGACTTTACAGATTATTTATGTCACGAATTTCCAGCAGTTTAGATGTTGAAAATATGACCTGATAAATTTGGACGTTACATTGGTGTTACATTTTTCCTTCTTGTAACCCATTTTTGAAGAGCCTAAATCACTTGTTATTTTGATTCAAATGCTAAATTTGCCCAGTTTGACAAAAAAAGAGTGGGCAAGCGTGAAACACTACACAAATTGTCCAAATTTTTGAAAAATGCCAAAAATCCGAAGGTTAATTTTTCGATTTTTCAAAACTCTGATTTATAATAAACTAACATACATTTTGGTTAATTTGTTGATTCTGCACACCGCATGATTAACGCTCTATGGTTACAATTTGCAATAGACAAAAACTGCAGTTTTGATGCAAATATCATGCTGTTCTCTCCACTAAAAAAGGAGAGGAGATTTCATCTATCCATCAAGTAAAGATGGCAGCTTGTACCGCAAGCGATGATAATGCCATACGCGCTCAGAAGGATAAATCAGGCTGGCTCAGGAGAAACCAGTTTTTTCATTTTATGGTTTCAACAAAGAACACGGTTAAAAAAACATGGCGCAGTGTCCATCATGTTTTATCCTGTTTCTTCTTTTCCGACATTCAGTAGAATGATGCTTTACCACCATCCTAAATATACACAGATCTAGGGCATCAAATAATGCCTACAGCAAATACATAATAAGCCATTTTAATAAACAGGAACTGGATTATCTTTTCTTTAGGATAATCGCGTCATCTAGGCCAACCATTTCTACTACATCTGTTATGTACTGAAATCCATATTTAAGCGTTATACACCTGTCATGATTAAGTATTCCATTCCAGAAACAACCTATTCGGAGATCTTTCCTGGAGTCAAGTGTTAGAAAGTATGATACTTTGTCATCTTTATCTTTGGCATATCCGACCACTACAATCCACTGGGTTTCATATTGGTCAAAGCTGATCTGTAGGATAACAGGAAGGTTGTTGTCGAGACACTCTTTCACCTTTAATAGTATTCCTGCTCTTTTCCCCGTGTGATCAATCGTGACGAATTCAGAATATTCCTGTTTCACTATTTTGATTATATCATTTGAACTGATTCCTTTGAGATAAAGGCTGGGGCTGTTGAGTGATCTTATCAGTCTCCAACCTGCTGTTGCTTTCTCATGTTCGTTGCGATTCCAAGATGTGTCTTCTGCGTTTAATACGTTAAGGATATTGAATGTAATCGCTATTGAATAAGCACAAGACACTCCGTCAAGCTCACCTTGCTTGAAGTGCGCTCTCTGATAATGACGTCCTGATGGATTCTTACACACCAGCCTGCCATGTTCATTCAAGCATAATTGGTCGATAACAATGAACTGTTTCATACCTACATCATAGATAATTCACATTCTATACTGATATTACTATATAGGGTCAAGCATAAAAAATTCGATTCTCAGACCTAAAAAAAATTGAGTCACAACCAGAGTCCTCACTGCCTACACATTTAGAGATTTGGTTAGCCGACAGCACACGACAAAAATACCAAAAACATTGTAACTGCCCATTATCGTATAATTTTTTATCATTACCGTGACAAGAAGAAATAACGTCACAAACAATATCGATAACATACACTTATTATACCCCATTACCATATAATATATCCTGTATTTCTTTTATTATTTCATTATCCTTGTGTGTTCTGCTAAATAGTTTATTTTTTTTAATTATATAATCACTTCCCCACACAACACTTAATAATGCATTATAATAACACTCATATTCAATTTCATCACACTCATCAATTCCCTTATTGACCAAATCCTCATATTTATTTAGAATCATTCGAATGGCCTTTTTGTCTTTTGTTTTATTTCCATAAAAACCAAGACACTGGATAGATGTTTGATGAGAATCAATATACATTTCATCATCAGAATTGAGATAAGCACATATTACATCACAATAGCGTTCTGATAAATCCCAATAGGATGGATAACACAAAACTTTAAGAGATGCTGCTGTTATTGTGTCGCAAAACTTACTCTTATCTAGAAATTTTTCGACTAACTTTATAGTTCTTTCTTGGGGCACTGAGGAAAGTCCTAACGATAGAATTGCTAGATAATAGTTCTCTTGAGCATCTTTTTGCCATGTACATACGTTCAATTGATTCAACAGAGTTTCAAGGAATAATCTCTCTTCTCTTTGTAGTTTATACTCCCATTTCGCCTTATTGAATAACTCATCAATCTTATACTTATTCTTTAATTTCATAAGCCTTATCTATTATTTTATTTATTCTACGTTCATGTTCTTCTATATTCTTAATTGTATTACTAATTTTTTTTGCCTCTTTTGGATCCAGATTCCCATTCTGAAGTGTTTTGCCCAGTTCGACTCTCAAATTCTTCAATGACGCTAGACCGTCTTTAACTTCAGTGATATGTGAATAAACCCTATCTTTATTTTTAATGGGGATACCCAATATATCTTGAATTGCGCCGGCTATATCGTCTAATTTCAAATGACTTTTAACTGAATTATTTGCTTTGGATAGAAGACTTGTCAATTTCGGGCTTTTCTGTATCGTTTTCAGTTCTTTTATGCTGGCAAAAGTTTCTATCAATCTGTCTGCGGCTTTAATAAACCGATATGCCCCTATTGATGTGCTAACGCCAGCAGGAAGAACAGGGGTAGCAGCGGCAGCGGTATCATAAATTACCCCAATAGCATCAACTGTTGCGCCTAAAATATTTCCACTACAGGCATTGCCCCAAAAACTTGAAGCACCAAGTACAACATTAATAATATCCCAAGCAGTTTCTGGCGTTACTGCTTCTCCATCATTGTCTATGCACTGAACTGGATTTTGCCAGCAAAAAGAATAAGCATTTAAATTAAGTGGATTAAATATTCCTCCATTAACATTTAATGAAGCATCCGAGCTAAAAAACTCATCGGTTAACACAAATGGATCTGTCCCGTACCAGATAGATAGTTTTGGGTTCATGTATCTTGCTCCGTAGTAGTATAGACCCGTCTCCTCGTCCAGCTCCTTGCCGTTGAACCTGTACGGCGTGAAGTAGTCGGCACCCACGTCTTCGTTGCGCTTCTCCAGGAACACCTCGCCGTAGGGCAGGTACTCCATCTGCTGAGTCACGTTGCCCACGCTGTCTGTAATCATCGAGGAA
>JBGUJU010000163.1:0-19231 GCA_045114065.1 Sodaliphilus sp. | reverse complement strand
CCGTCGTGGTTTCAACACCACCATCGCTCCCACCTTCGACAAGATGTTCACCGACACCAACTGTACCTATTGCGGTCAGTGTGTTGCCGTTTGTCCCACTGGCGCCCTCACCGAGCATGACTACACCAACCAGCTCATGGACGACCTGACCAACCCCGACAAGGTGGTTGTGGCTCAGCCTGCTCCCGCCGTGCGCTTCGCACTGGGCGAGGAATTCGGCATGAAGCCCGGTACTATCGTGACGGGCAAGATGGCTACCGCATTGCGCGACCTGGGCTTTGACTATGCATTTGACACCGACTTCGCTGCCGACCTCACCATCATGGAGGAGGGCACCGAGATCCTGCAACGCCTCAACAAGTTCCTTGCTGGCGATAAGGATGTGAAGTTGCCGATTATGACTTCGTGCTGCCCCGCTTGGGTGAACTTCTATGAGCACGAGTATCCCGACCTGCTCGAGTATCCCTCGACTGCCAAGTCGCCCGCTCAGATGTTCGGTGCTGTTGCCAAGACCTACTGGGCCGAGAAGATGGGTATCCCCCGCGAGAAACTCGTGGTTGTTTCTATCATGCCCTGCTTGGCCAAGAAGTATGAGGCTGGCCGTGAAGAGTTCAAGGTGGATGGCAATCCCGACGTGGATTACAGCATCTCGACCCGTGAGCTCGGTCGCCTGATCAAGCGCGCTAACATTGACTTCGTCAACCTGCCTGAGAGCGACTTTGACTCGCCCCTCGGCGAATCGACCGGTGCTGGTGTCATCTTCGGCATCACTGGCGGTGTGATGGAGGCTGCATTGCGTACCGTCTATGAGGTACACACTGGCAAGACCCTGCCTCACCTCGAGTTCAACGAGGTGCGCGGCTTCGAGGGCATCAAGGAGGCTACCATCGACCTGAACGGCTTTGAGCTGAAGGTCTGCGTGGCTCACACCCTGAGCAATGCCCGCAAGGTGATGGACGCCCTGCGTGCCGGCAAGCTCAACTACCATGTGGTTGAGGTAATGGCATGTCCCGGTGGTTGCATCGGTGGTGCAGGTCAGCCCTACCACCATGGTAACATCGAGATCCTCAAGGCCCGTGCTGCTGCCGTTTACCGCGAGGACGAGGGTAAGGCCCTGCGCAAGAGCCACGAGAACCCCGACATCCAGAAACTCTACAAGGAATTCCTGGGCGAGCCCTGTGGCGAGAAGTCTCACCACCTGCTTCACACGCATTATTTCGATAAGTCCATTCATTAATCGACTAAAACAACACTAACGATATGAAGAAGAAAGAAGAAATCAAGCTGGCGTGTACCGTTGTTCAACAGGTTGAGGAAATCTGCGACAAGCACGGCAACAAGCCCGGTGAACTGATCAACGTGCTGCACGAGTGCCAGGCTCTGCACGGCTATCTCCCCGAGGAGATGCAGCGCATCATCGCCCGCAAGCTGGGCGTGCCCGCTTCCAAGGTCTATGGCGTAGTGACGTTCTACTCGTTCTTCACCATGACCCCCAAGGGCAAGCACCCGATTTCAGTATGTCTGGGTACCGCTTGCTACGTGCGCGGTTCAGAGCGTCTGCTGGAAGAGATCAAGCGCATCCTCAACATTGAGGTGGGCGAGACCACTCCCGATGGCAAGTTCTCGCTCGACTGCCTGCGCTGCGTGGGCGCTTGCGGTCTTGCTCCCGTTGTCATGATTGGTGAGCACGTTTATGGCCGTCTCGAGGTCAAGGACGTTCGCAAGATCCTTGATGACATCGCTGCTCAAGACTGATCAACGTTAATCATCACTGATTGAAAAACGGCAGGATGCCTTCCCTAGTGAATGGCATCCTGTCTTTTTTTGTTTTTTTATGTATGATAGATATTGATAAATTTGCCATAAATCAGTATCTTTGCAACTGGATTTGATAGTACACATTGCTAAACTGTTGAATACCACATCATTTCTATATCTGGCACCCAATGAATGAGCAACACAATGATAATATGATACAGGCTGGTGGAGCGCCGTCTTCCCCTGCCGACAAGCCCCTTTGTGGTTTGATGGCCAACGACCATATCCAGGTCCTGTGTTGTAGCGGAACTTCATGCTATGGCATGGGCAGCCTCCAGATCATTGACAGGTTCATCCACGAGATAGCCGACCATGGCTTGGGTAGCCGTGTCGATGTGGTTGCAACAGGATGTTTTGGTTTCTGTGCCAAGGGACCCATCGTCAGGATCATGCCCGACAACACGACCTATGTCCAGGTACATCCCGAGGATGTTGAGGAAATCATTCAATCCCACATCATTGATGGCAAGCCGGTAGACCGCCTGCTCTATATCGAGAGCACCGCCCACCAGTTGCTCGACGATGTCAAGCACTGGAATGCTCCGCTGCATGTGTCGCTCGACGCGATGCTCGACGATTACATCTATGAGATCGGCGGCAAGAAATTCTTCTCGGTGCTGTCCTACAAGATTGACCCCACGAAGTGCAAGGGCTGTAGTGCCTGCAAGCGCAACTGCTCCAGCAGTGCCATCGTGGGCGACATTCGCCACCCTCACATCATCAATCCCTACAAGTGCACTTGTTGTGGCAACTGTATGACCAAGTGTCGCTTCGATGCTATTCATGGCCCGGTAGGAGCCTTGAACGAGCGCAATTATGTCGAGGACCTGCTGGTCGATGTCGCCGACCCCGATAAGATTGTCGTCGCTCAGACCGCTCCTGCTGTGCGTTATGCGCTTGGCGAGGAGTTCGGTATGCCTCCCGGCACCATTGTGACGGGCAAGATGGTCACCGCCCTGCGCAAGGTGGGTGTCGATTATGTGTTCGACACCGACTTTGGCGCCGACATTACCATCATGGAGGAGGCAGCCGAGATTGTGGACCGTCTGAGGAAGTTCATTGCTGGTGACCGCAACGTGAAGATTCCCATCACGACCTCGTGTTGCCCGGCATGGGTGAACTTCTTTGAGAACGAGTATTCCGACCTTCGCGAGTATCCCTCGACCTGCAAATCTCCTGCCCAGATGCTGGGTGCCGTGCTCAAGACCTATTGGGCACAACGCATGGGCATACCCCGTGACAAACTGGTCGTCGTGTCGGTCATGCCATGCATTTCCAAGAAATATGAGTGTGCCCGTGACGAGTTTATGACCGACGGCAATCCTGATGTGGATTACTCCATCACGACGATAGAACTGGCAGAACTCATACGCCGCATGAACATCAACTTTGATCGCCTGCGTGACACCGAGTTCGACTCGCCGTTGGGCGACTCCTCGGGCGCAGGAGCCATCTTCGGAACAACGGGTGGTGTGATGGAAGCGGTATTGAGGACCGTGTATGAAGAATTTACAGGCAACGAGCTGCCGCAGCTGGAGTTCGAGCAAGTGCGAGGTCTGGAAGGCATCCGTGAGGCGGTTATTGACCTCAACGGCTTTGAGTTGAAAGTGTGCGTCGTGAACACGTTGCGCAATGCCCGCATCGTGATGGACAGCCTGCGTGCTGGCGAGATGGACTATCATGTCATCGAGGTGATGGCATGCCCCGGTGGCTGCATCGGTGGAACAGGTCAGCCCTATCACCACGGCGACATCGAGGTTATCAAGGCCCGTCAACGTGCCATCTACAGCGAGGATATCGGTAAGCGCCAACGCAAGAGCCACGACAATCCTGTCATCCAGCGCCTGTATCATGAATTCCTGGGCGAACCCTTGAAGGGCGCCGCCCACGACCTTCTCCACACCAAGTACCGCGACAAAACTATCCTCTAACCCCTGGGTTAAACAATAAGAATTGAATTTGATTTATAATGAGAGGCGCTAGCTCTTTTGCCAGCGCCCCGTCAAGTATTGTCTTTTGCCTTTCGTCGTGTCCCGTAGTGCGAGCCTCTGGCTAGCAACCATTGTTCAAGGCAGGGACACCTTGCCCAGTATTCCTTTTAGATGTGCAATGGCGATGCCGTAGTTAGTCATCGGGGTGCCCTGGCGGCGGCACTGTTCGATGCGCGAAAGCATGAACTTGCGGTTGAACATACATGCTCCACAATGGATGACCAGGTCATAGCTCGTCAGGTCTTTTGGAAAGTCTTTGCCAGCCACAATGTCCACGGTCAGTCCTTGTCCCACGCGCTGGCGCAGCATGCGGGGAATCTTTTCACGGCCGATGTCCTCGGTGAGCGGGGCGTGAGTGCACGCCTCAGCAATGAGGACGCGTGACTGTTCGGTCAGACGGTCAATAGCCATAGCGCTCCTGGTAAAGAAACGGATGTCACCCTTGTGAGCCGCCATGAGCACCGAGAATGAAGTGAGCAGGCTTTCGGCTGGCTTTTTCTTCTCCACGATGTCAAACACCTGGGAGTCGGTGATGATGAGGTGTGGCGGTTCCCGTAATGAGGCGAGTGTCCGGTCGATATCCTCGGTCGTGCAGCAGATGGCGATGCACCGTTTGTCCATCAAGTCCCGCAGGGTCTGCACCTGTGGTAGGATAAGGCGACCCTTGGGGGCCTGTGGATCTTGGGGCATGACCAGCAGCACTGTGTCGCCCGTTTGGGCTAGATTACCCGTGAGTGACTGCTTCTCTTCTTCAGGCCTCAGTCCAGCCAGCGTCTGTCGCAGCAGGTCCAACCCTGTTCCTTGCAGGGCGCTCACCGGGATGACGTCGCAGCCCAATCGTTTGGCCATATCAGCGAGTAGGGTAGTAGGCACTTCTGGCATCAGGTCAATCTTGTTAAGTACCGCCAGATAGGGAACATCAGCCTGTTTGAGCATGGCTGCCCAGGCCGACTCATCGTCAAGCGATTGACCATCGGTGACGAGGATGGCGATGTCGGCCTGCTTGATAACCTCGCGGGTGCGCTCGGCGCGCAGGTCACCCACCTTGCCACTGTCGTCAAAGCCTGCCGTATCGATGAGCACGCAGGGACCCAGCGGCAAGATTTCCATTGATTTTGAAACTGGGTCGGTTGTCGTGCCTGGCACGTCGCTCACCAGAGCCGTTTGTTGCCCGGTCAGCGCATTGATGAGCGACGACTTGCCCGCATTGCGCCTGCCAAACAGTACAATGTGCAACCGCTCACTCTGCGGAGTCCTGTTAAAACTGTGATCTACCATAATAACGTCACTATGATATAATGAAAACAATAAGTACAATAAACACAATTTTCTGAATAGCTGAACTTGTATTTATGTACTTATTGTTTTCTCTATGTTTGTTTAGAAGTAGAAGTCGCGCTGGCCAGCGGCAATTTCATCGATATGGCGGCTGGCGATTTCGCGCACGCGTTGATTGGATATCTTGGCCAACTCCTGCTCGATGAGGGCATTGCCCTTAGCAACGGTGTCCTCGCTGGCAAAGTCCATGAGGTATTCCTTGAGAGTCATCAGGGCGTTGGGTGTGCAGATGTCACCGATCTTGCCGGCCTTGCACAGTTCCATGAAGCGGTCACCCGTGCGGCCCGAGCGGTAGCAAGCGGTGCAGAAACTGGGCAGGTAGCCGATAGACAGTAACCAGTTGATGACCTCGTCGAGGGTGCGCGTGTCGCTCACGTCAAACTGCGCCGTCTCGTCATGGCGCTCGACTGTCGTGTAACCACCAACGCTGGTGCGGCTGCCACCGCTGATCTGAGATACACCCAGGTCAAGCACTTTGGCACGCACGCTCTGGCTCTCACGGGTCGAGATAATCATGCCGGTATAGGGCACGGCAAGGCGGATGACAGCGATGATGCGGCAGAAGATGTCGTCGGGCAGCACATCGGGGAATTCATCGAGGCTGATGTCCTCGGCGGGGCAGATGCGCGGCACACTGATGGTGTGGGGACCGACACCGAAGCGGGCCTCCAGGTGCTCGGCATGCATCAGCAGGCCGACGAAGTCATAGCGGTAGGTCGTCAAACCATAGAGTACGCCGATACCCACGTCGTCACAGCCGCCCAGTTGGGCACGGTCCATGGCCTCGGTGTGGTAGCAGTAGTTGCTCTTGGGTCCAGTGGGATGCAGTGCCTCGTAGTTCTTGCGGTTATAGGTCTCCTGGAACAGGATATAGGTGCCGATGCCGGCGGCCTTCAATTTCTCATAGGCCTCGACCTCGGTAGCAGCGATGTTCACGTTCAAGCGACGGATCTCGCCGTTGCCCACCTTAGTATTATAAATAGTGTGGATCGACTCCAGGATATACTCCAACGGATTCATTACGGGATGCTCGCCGGCCTCGAGGGCAATGCGCTTGTGACCCATCTTGACCAGGGCCTCAACCTCGGCACGGATCTCGTCCTGTGACAGTTTCTTGCGAGGGATGGTCTTGTTCTTGGCATGGTAGGGACAATAGACACATCCGTTGATGCAATAGTTGGACAGATAAAGCGGGGCGAACATCACGATGCGGTTGCCGTAGAAGCGGCGCTTCACATCCTTGGCCAGTTGCTCGTAGCGCTCAATCAGGTCGGGCTGGTCGCAGTCCAGCAGGACGGCAGCTTCGCGGTGGGTCAAACCCTTACACAAGGCAGCTTTATTGATAATCTCTTCGATCAGAGCACGGTTGCTCTTGTTCTTCTCAGCGTAGGCTAGCGTTTCCAGTATCTCGCTATCGTCGATGAATTCATCGGCATGGTTAGACTTGACGTTGTACATGATATTGTAGTTATTAGTTGTTACAATCTGCAAATATACACAAAAGTTGTCAGTTACAATCTTTGTCCTGCTAAAAAAAGATAATAAAACAAAAACTTGCTTGTGGTGATGACGATTTGCACTATCTTTGCATGTTTATTGGCAAAGTAAGAGACATTGACTACAAGAGGTCTCCATATCATATTCATTCTGGTAGCGGCACTAGCGCTGTTACCTACTGTTCTGCGTGGGCAGGTCTTGACGGGAAATACCATCGACCTGACTCAGGCGGTTGACTCTATTGTCAAGACCGATTCCGACTCTGCAATAAAACAAGACTCAACGTCCAGGCACCGTGAGAGGTTATTTGTGAATGATACAAGCCGCTTTGTCAAGCAGATGGTCGACCTCGACCATGTCGTGGAGTTCAATGCCAAGGACAGTATCATCCTCTATGGACGCAACCATGCTGTGATGTATGGCGGCAGCAAGATCCTGTACGGTGACATTGACATGAGTGCGTCACAGATCAGCATGGATATGGATAGCAGCCAGGTGCAGGCTATTGGCGTACTGGACAGCATCGGCGAGTTGAAGGGCTCCCCTGTGTTCAAGGACAATAGCGGTGAATACCAGTCACGAGTGATGAAGTATAACTTCAAGACCAAGCGTGGCTATATCACCGACATCGTCACCGAGCAGGGCGAAGGCTACCTGACTGGCGGCATCACCAAGAAGACCGAGGATGACTATTACTACATCAAGGACGGACGCTACACCACCTGCGACGACCACGAGCATCCCCACTTCTACTTCCAACTCACCAAGGCCAAAGTCAAACCCAAAAAGAATGTAGTGACGGGACCCGCCTTCATGGTACTTGAAGACCTGCCGCTGCCCATTGCAGTGCCCTTCGGCTACTTCCCCTTCAGCGAGAAGTATCAGAGTGGTATCCTGGTGCCCACCTTCGGCGAGGACTACAACCGTGGTTTCTACCTGCGCAATGGTGGCTATTATCTGGCATTGGGCGAACATGCCGACCTGGCGCTGACCGGTGAAATCTACACACGCGGCTCTTGGGGCTTGTCGGCACAATCTTCCTATGCCAAGCGCTACAAGTTCTCTGGATCATTCAGCGTCAACTACCTGACCACCGTCACTGGTCAGAAGGGTGACCCCGACTACAACAAGATGCACAATTTCCAGGTGATATGGAGTCATAGCCAAAACCAGAAGGCCAACCCCTTCTTGACCTTCTCGGCCAGCGTGAACTTTGCTACTACAGGTTATACCCGCAATAGCTTGAACACCTACTACACCAATGCTTTTACCGAAAACACCAAGAGCAGTACCGTCAACCTGACCTATAAGATTCCCAACAGCAAGTGGACTATCTCAACCAATGCCAATATATCACAGCGCACTGCCGACTCGACCCTCACGGTATCATTCCCTAACATTACCATCAACATGAGTCAGACGGCGCCGTTCAAGCGCAAGCGTGCTGTGGGCGACGAGCGGTGGTATGAGAAGATCAAGATCAGCTATTCGGGCCGTTTCCAAAATTCGTTGACCGCCAAGCAGAACGATTTTCTGCACAAGAACCTGGTCAAGGACTGGCGCAATGGCATGAGCCACTCGGTGCCCGTCCAAGCAACATTCAACGTGATGAAGTATTTTAACATTACGCCCAATATCACGATGAACGACCGCATGTACACCAGCAAGATAAGGCAACAATGGGACCCCAATGCCAGTGCTGTGGTTAGGGACACGACCTATGGCTTCTACAATATCTTTGACTTCAACTTCGGTGTGTCGTTGAGTACAAAGGTGTATGGTTTCTTCAAACCACTGAAGTTTCTGGGCAAGCTGAGTGAAAAACTGCAGATGGTGCGTCATGTGATGACACCCACGATCTCGTTCTCGGCGTCGCCCGACTTTGCTTCCCCCTTCTGGGGTTACTACGGCAACTATGAGCGTGTTTATAACGACGGCAGGATAGAGCCGGTACGTTACAGCTATTTCCAGCATGGTTTGTATGGTAGCGCTCCTAACGGCAAGTCGGGAACAATCACGTTCAACATCGCCAATAACCTAGAAGCCAAGATCAAGAGCGAGAACGACAGCACGGGATTCAAGAAAATCTCACTCATCGAGAATTTCACCCTGTCACAGTCCTGCAACCTCGCTGCCGACTCGATGAAGTGGAGTAACCTCAACACCAGCATCATGCTACGTCTGGTCAAGGGATTCAACCTCAACTTGAGTGCCACTTGGGATGTCTATAAGTATGCCCTCAACGCCAATGGCGCACCCGTCAGGATCAACAAGTTGCGCCTGTTCAACGGTGGTGGTTGGGGACGTCTGTCCAGTACTGGCACATCATTCTCCTACACGTTCAACAACGACACCTTCCGTCGCAAGAAGGACAGCAAGAAGACCGATGAGAAGAAGCCGCCACAAAATTCCCTTGATCGCGATAAGAATGGCAACAACGAGGAAGAACAGCAGCAGGGCACCGGACAGACTACCGATCTGGAACTCATCGATGGCTATGCCAAGTGGGACTGCCCTTGGAGCCTGACGCTCAATTACTCGTTGTCCTACGGTTACGGCTCATTTAATTATAAAAAGCTGGAATACAATGGCAAGTGGACCCAAAACCTGAGCATGAACGCCAGCATCCGTCCCACCAAGAACTGGTCGATAACGGCATCGGCAAGTTATAATTTCGACACCCACAAGATTGCCTATATGAATTGCTCCATCTCGCGACAGATGCATTGCTTCGAGATGAGCGCCAGCTTTGTCCCTGTAGGTCCCTACAAGAGCTATAACTTCCACATCGCTGTCAAGTCGTCCATCCTCCAGGATGTGAAATATGACAAGCATTCCAGCTTGAGCAATGGCATCACGTGGTATTAGTTGCATATTGACCTTGTTTCTGGCTCTGAGTTGCTTCTTGCCGACAGCGGGACAACAGTTGCTCGAGGGTGATCTGCTGTTCTGTTGTACTGACTCGGCCAATGCCATCACGGCTGTAACTAGTGGGGTGGGGAGCTTGCCCATTGATCATGTGGCTGTCGTTCATCGCATCGGTGGCGATGAGGGCATTTTCTATGTCATTGAGGCAATAAAGCCCGAGGTCTGCCTCACGCCACTTGATTCATTCCTGACCGACAATCATCATGTAATCCTGGGCAGAGTGAGTGTTGATGTAGATTATTCCACATCCATCAAGCGATGTCTGTCGATGGTTGGAAAACCTTACGATGACCTTTACTTGCCTGGAGACAGCGCCATCTATTGCAGCGAGTTGGTGCAACTGAACTATGTCAAGCCCGACGGAAACCTGGTTTTTACCCCTATCCCGATGTCTTTTCATGATGCCACCGGGCTGGTGACCGACTATTGGCGGGAGTTTTATGAGTGTCGGGGAATGGCTGTTCCCGAGGGTGCTCCTGGTTCCAACCCAGGTGAGCTATCCCGTCGCCCACAAGTCACGATAATCGGTACATTAATCCTTGAGAACCGCGAGGTTGTTTTACACACAGGGCAATAACACATCACTTGCCTAATGCCTTAGACCCATGCCTGTCCCACACAGATGACAAAAAACTGACATGTGAGGTCCGATAACTCAAAACTTATTACTACCTTTGTAGGTTATTTACTGAATAGCCTCCAATATTGGGTACTATCATATCAATATTAATCGGTTGTGTGTCAATAGGTATTATCCTGTCGGCACCCATGGGTCCTATCGGTATCCTATGTATTCAGCGCACCCTTAACAATGGCCGCGAATCGGGCTTTTTTACGGGCGTTGGAGCTGCTGCCAGCGACCTTTTCTATTGCCTGCTGGTGGGACTGGGTATCTCTCTGGTGACCGACTTCATCGCCGACCATGTCAATATCTTGCAGGTCATCGGTAGCGTTATCCTGATCATCTATGCTACCTATATGATCATCCACAACCCAGTCAGCCAGATTAAGGAGAACCTTGACCAGCGCGATGACCGTGTTCGTGACATGGCCACGGGCTTCCTCTTCACCTTGAGCAACCCGCTCATCATGTTCCTTATCATTCCGCTGTTTGCGCGTTTCGGTTTCCCCTTGCCTGAATACAAGTTTTATCACATTATTTTAGGATATGCTTCGATTGTGCTGGGCGCTTTGATCTGGTGGGCAGTCATTACTTTCTTCGTCAATAAGGTACGCACCCATTTCAATATCCGCTCCATGTGGCTCATCAACCGTATCATCGGCTCCATTATTCTGATACTCTCTCTTTATGGTCTGGTTACCGGTGCCGTCGCCTATCTGCATGAGTTGCAGCTGATTTGAATCCCTCCTTACTGAATGTAGTTGAATAGTTATTTTACCAGGGCGGGTCAATAGCCTCGGTAATAGTGCTTCTGGGTACTATGGTTTCGTATTATATTTCTTCTTTTTTGTAGTCTTTCTGTCTTTTTTCATGATTTCTTGCCTGTCTTTTTTTGTCAGTAAAAATATAATAATGTACTTTTGCGGTATCCTAACTGCTGTTAAACCTTCAAAAGATTGTATATGAGAAAGATTATTCCTGCATTAGTTGTGTTGTCGTTGATGCTTGCTTCGTTTACTGCTGGCATGCAATATCAACGAGGTGATGTAAATCATGATGGTAATGTCAGCATCACTGATGTGACTTGCCTGATCGATTATCTGATGAGCGGTGTTTGGCCCGAGGACACCATTCCCGGAGACACGATTCCATACGACACCATTCCGCACGACACGATCCCTGTTGATACGATTCCTGTCGATACGGTTCCTCCTGTTCCTCAGAATAAGACCTTCACTGTGAATGGTGTGTCTTTCACGATGATAGCAGTTCAGGGCGGTACGTTCACAATGGGCGCTACACCCGAACAAGGAAAAGATGCCGAGGAGAAAGAAAAACCGGCTCACGATGTGACCCTGTCTGATTATTACATCAGTGAGACCTTAGTTACTCAAGAATTATGGGAGGCTGTGATGGAAGGCGATAACCCGAGCTACTATCATGATCCCAAACGCCCTGTCGAGAGCGTCTCATGGAATGATTGCCAGACGTTTATTGCTCGTCTGAGTCTGATGGTAGGCCAGTTGTTCCATCTGCCTACCGAGGCCCAGTGGGAATATGCTGCCCGTGGCGGCATCTACAGCCTTGGTTATAAATATGCTGGTAGCAACACCATCGGTGATGTCGCTTGGTACACGGTAAATGCTTTTGATGTGGGACAGTCTAATCCTAATTATGGTACTCACGTTGTAGCTACGAAGATGCCAAATGAATTGGGCATTTATGATATGAGTGGTAATGTATATGAGTGGTGCAGCGACTGGTCCAGCTCGACATATTACAGCGAGTCACCAGCCGAGAATCCTAAGGGCCCATCATCGGGTATCAAACGCATTGTTCGTGGCGGATGTTGGTTCAGTAGTGACAAAACCTGTCGTGTCTCTGCCAGGACAGAGGCAGCACCCTCATCAACCGCAGGAGGTAGCACTAGGGGCTTCCGCATCACCTTGTAATGGCATGCCGGGGCTTTTACCTATAGCCTACCGACACTCAATCATATTTTAATATAAAGCTACGAGAGGGCGGCCAAACAAATGGTCGCCCTCTCGCTATTAATTATTAGTATTGTCTGTTAGTCAGTATCCTGCTTGGGATCAATACT
Organism: Sodaliphilus sp.; assembly: GCA_045114065.1. Lineage (GTDB taxonomy): Bacteria > Bacteroidota > Bacteroidia > Bacteroidales > Muribaculaceae > Sodaliphilus. The sequence continues at coordinate 6,936 of JBGUJU010000163.1, read as the reverse complement.
TTTTCACCTCGATATCACCTTTGAGAGCAGCGAAGGCGTTCTCGGCGAGTGCCGACATTTCGTCCTCGCCAGGATAGATATGCACGGGAGCCATCCAGCCGATGCGCTTCTGCAACTCATCGGTCATGTACTTCCAGTATGCGATACCGCCGGTGATGAGAATGGCATCGATCTTGCCGCACAGCACAGCACCCTTCTCGGCGATGGCCTTGGCAATATGATAGATCATGGCGTTGATCACGAGCTTGGCATGCTCATCGCCATTGTTCATCATCTTCTCGGCCTCAATCATGTCGGTCGTGCCCAGGTGCGAGAATACGCCACCCTTGCCCGAAATCATCTTGAGTATCTCGTCCTTGGTGTATTCACCGCTGAAGCACAGGTTGACCAGCGCTTTGGCGGGCAGACTGCCGGCGCGTTCGGGTGAGAACGGACCTTCGCCATCCAGAGCGTTGTTCACATCAACGGCGCGGCCATGATCGTGGGCTGCTACCGAGATACCGCCACCCAGGTGGGCAACGATGAGGTTCAAGTCCTCGTAAAGCTTGCCGTTCTCCCTGGCAAAGCGGCGTGCGATAGCGCGCTGGTTCAGGGCGTGCCAGATGCTCTCACGCTTGAACATCGACAAGCCGCACACGCGTGCATAGTCGTTCAGTTCGTCAGTCACAACGGGGTCGGCGATATAACAGGGGCATCCCAGGCCTTTAGCAATCTCACGGGCAATGACGCAACCCAGGTCGCAGGCGTGCTGGTGCTCGCTGGCATAAGTTGCTTGAATCATGTTCTCGTCAACGGCATAGATACCGCCGGGAAGAGGCTTGGTCAAGCTGCCGCGAGCGACAATGGCATCAAATTCAACGGGAATTCCGGCTGCTTCAAGCTCGTTGAGAATCATTTTGCGACGGAAGTCAAACTGGTCGGTGATCTTGGCAAACGGAGCCAATTCTTCAGCGGTGTGGCGAATGACTTTAATCAGACGAGGTTCTCCGTCCTCAACAACTGCCATCTTAGTGGAAGTGGAACCCGGATTGATGACTAATACTTTCATTGCATTAAAATTTATTGGTTTAAAGATATGTTAATGTGTAATTCTTAGTTGATATTACTCAGCTGCCATGGTTGCTACAGCCAGACTGTAGAACTTGGACTGGGCACTGTCGGCACGCGAGGGAACCACAGCGGGGCACTTGGCTCCCAGCAGCAGGCCAGCAGTGCTGGCACCGGCAAACAGGGTGATAGCTTTATAGAATACGTTACCGGCTTCGATGTCGGGCATGATGAGGACATCGCTGTCGCCCTGCAACGGAGAGGTCAGACCTTTGGCCTCCATAGCGTGCATGCTGCATGCGCACTTGGCATCCAGGGGACCGTCAACGATACATTTGCCCAGCTCTCCCTTGTTGGCCATGTCAATGATGACGGGATAATCCTCGGTGAAGGGGAAGTGCTTGCCGTTGACCTTCTCGGTGCAGTGGATCAGGGCCACCTTGGGCACCTCAACACCGAAGTTGCGGGCTACATTGGACATATATTTCACCATCTCGATGCGCTGAGCCTGGTTGGGATAGGGGATAACAGCAGCGTCGGTAAAAATCAGCAGTTTGTGGTAGCTGGGGATATCTGCTACAGCAGCATGGGTCAGCACGTTGCCCTTGGGCAGGATACCGGTCTCCTTGTTCAGGACGGCACGCAGCAAGTTGTCGGTGTTGATCAGGCCTTTCATCAGCACGTCGGCCTTGTTCTCGCGCACGAGAGCTACAGCCTTGGCAGCAGCGTCATCGGCATCGGTTGCATCAACAAAACTCATGCTTGAAGCAAAGGGCTTCAAAGCCTCGTTAGCTTTGAGCTTCTCTTCACAGCCCACAAAGATGGCTTCAATAAATCCTGCTTGGAGTGCTTGAGCGCAAGCGGCGGGAGTTTTCTCATCGGCGGCCCATACAACAGCCACGCGTTTTTTCACATTGTTCTCTTTAAGATGAGCAAGCAGCTCATCAAAATTCTTAATGGTATTCATTAGAATAAATTAGTATAAAAGTTAATGGTTTATCGATGGACAAAATTACTACTTTTTCACAACATAGCACACATTTTTTTCAACAACATGAAAAAAAAGATTATATTTGCAGTCACTTATCAACGAATAATCAAAATAGAATCATGGCACTGAACGGAATACTGGCTTTTTTTAACCTTGGAACAGGTGAGATTATAGCAATTGTGCTTATTATACTGCTCCTCTTTGGCGGCAGGAAGATTCCTGAACTCATGCGTGGTCTGGGCAAGGGCGTGAAGAGCTTCAAGCAAGGCATGAACGAGGTTGAGGAAGAAATTAAAAAGCCGTTTGACGATTTAGACAAGGACAAACCCGGGTCAACCCCCGACAATCCCATTCGCTAATCTTGCCTGATAATGGCACAGGAACAACCGCCGTTGCAGGAAATGTCGTTCTGGGATCACATCGACGCTTTGCGGGCGGTGTTGATCCGTATTGTTGTCGCCCTGGTGGTGATGACAGTGGGGTTGTTCTTTCTCATGCCTTCAATCTTTGACTCGGTGATTCTAGCACCGTGTCATGGCGACTTCTCATTATATCGCTTGTTTCAGCGCATCACTTCATCATTGCCATGGCTGCCCCAGTTCACTACCGATGGCTTTGAGGTAGAGCTAATTAACATCAAGCTGGCATCACAGTTCTTTATCCACATGTCCACATCGTTTTGGCTGGCATTGGTGCTGCTGTTCCCCTTTGTGCTTTACCAGCTATGGACATTTATCGCCCCAGCCCTGTATCCTAACGAGAAGCATGGTGTCAAGGCCGCATTTCTCATTGGTTGCTTGATGTTTTTCCTTGGCGTGGCAGTGGGTTATTTCATCGTTTTTCCTGTCACGCTGCGGTTCCTCGCCAACTATCATGTGAGTCAATTTGTACCCAACCAGATTTCGCTTGACAGCTATATGGACACATTCTTGATGCTCATTTTTGTGATGGGTGTCATTTTTGAGTTGCCTTTAGTAGCTTGGCTGTTGGGGGTGCTGGGCGTGTTGCACCGTGGATTCTTCAGGGTTTATCGTCGTCATGCCATCGTCATCCTCCTTGTTCTTGCTGCTATCATCACTCCGACTGGCGATCCGTTCACGTTGACGATAGTCTTTCTGCCCATTTATCTACTCTTTGAGGTCAGCGCCTATCTCGTCCCGAATGCCCCTGCCCAGGACGCGTGAGGGCTACATCCATTGTGCAGCCCCCCTCTGAATTCATTATATTTAGAAATTCTATTCTCCCATGACCCCGTCCCACACAGCGTGGCGCAGGGTGCCTGCTTCATCATCACAGCGGTACTCCCAGTACATCGCACCACGCATTCCGGTCTCCTTGATGAACTTGCACTTCCATGCTAGCGACTCGGCGTCCTCGTAGGTGCAGACAAACTGGCCGTCGCTGTTGACTAGATAGGGCACCTTGGCGACGTCATCCCACATGCGGGTGACATCGGTGCGCTTGACCAGAGCACCATAGTTGGCGTTCCCGAAGCCCTTGACCGAACGGCCGTAAAACGGCACGCCGAGCACCAGTTTATTGATCGGCATCCCAGCGTCGAGGTGAGCCTGCAGTGCTTCCTGTGCAGTCACGCGGCCCGACATCTCGCTACGATAGAGCGACGCGTGGTGATAGGGTGGGTTGCCCACGTCATACATCATGATGTTCACCAGGTCAACATAGGGCTCGATAGCCTTGAAGTCTACAAAGCGTCCGTCGGCAATCGTGGCACATGACAACAGATAATCTTTGCCGAGGGCTTTACGCAGCTCCTTCATCAGTAAGGTGAAGTTGTCAATGTCTTGGGGCGTTGACGTGATACCTGCCTCGCTACTGCTGGGATATTCCCAGTCAATATCGATACCGTCGATGCCATAATCCTTGACGATGCGCTTGCAGTCCTTGGCAAATGCCTTGCGGCGCTGGTCGGTTGAAGCCATCTCGCTGAAGCCGCCGGCTGTCCAACCGCCGATGCTCAGTACTACATATATCTTGTGATCTTTCTTCAGGCCTGCCAATTGGCGCAGGCGGTCAGGACGTTGAATGATCACTCCGTCAAAAGTCTTATTCACGTTGCCGAAGGCGTAGTTGATATGCGTCAGCACCGAGCAGTCGGGCAGAGGCATATCTTCATTCCAACCAGTGACATAGGCAGCCACTACGGGACCGTTATCCTTGTGTTCACCACCAGCCCACATCGGCAGCATCAGTGTCAGTAGACATCCCAAAATCAAAATCCTTTTCATCATAGCCCTATAAATCTTTATTTATTTTCTCCAAAGGTACGTTTTTCTTTTTATTCGGCAATCTCTAATGGTGATTTTTTTAATAATTGATAGAAAATCATGATTGATGGCCATTTCTGGTTGATCGTGAACCGCGGAATATTATCTTTTTTTAATAATGAATAAATGAAATATTTAGTACATTATTCGGGAAATAGTAGTACCTTTGCCGATTGAAATAGCTTCTTAGCTTCAAGCGTTGGCAACAACTAAGGACTAGAAAGGTGGTGCAAGTCGAACGCAACTAAAGCTTGCTTTCAATTGCTGAGGCGCAGCCCACCTTGCACGGGCTGAGTGAGTGAAACTAAGGGCTAGAAATTAGAAACTATTTTAAGGTTACTATATAATTTTACTATTTTATGGCAGAAACAAAGAAATTGTTCGACCAATTCGCGCCTGTCACTCCCGAGGAGTGGCGTGCCAAGGCCGAAGTTGACCTGAAAGGGGCCGACTTTGAGAAGAAAATGGTTTGGCGGACAAACGAAGGTTTCAATGCCCAGCCGCTGTATCGCAGCGTGGACATTGCTGACCTCAAGCAGACCAAATCACTCCCTGGCGAGTTCCCCTATGTCCGCGGAACACGCTACAACAACGACTGGAAGGTTCGCCAGAACATCAATGTTGATGATGTCAAGGCTGCCAATGCCAAGGCTTTCGAGGTGCTCGGCAAGGGCATCAACTCGATCGGCTTCCACATGCACAATAGTGATGTGGACCTGAAGGAACTCTTCAAGGGCATCTCCCTTCCCGCCTGTGAAATCAACATCATGTGCTGCCCCAAGTGCGCCATCAAGTATGCCAAGGAGCTCGTTGAACTTTGCAAGGAGAACGGCTGCGAGGACACCTTCGTGGGTAGTATCACCTTCAACCCGTTCAAGCGCACCTTCAAGCATGGTGAGCCGTTCCCTGGCGACATCGTTGCCATGGCCACCGAGCTGATGAATGCCGTGAAGCCTGTTGCTCACCTGCGCGTGCTCAGCGTTGACTCGCTGGCATTGAACAACGCCGGTGCCTACATCTTCCAGGAGCTGGGTTATGCCCTGGCTTGGGGTGCCGAGTGGATGGCCATGCTGACCGAGGCTGGTTTCTCCGCCGATGAGGTGGCCAACCGCATCAAGTTCAACATGGGCGTTTCGACTGTTTACTTCATGGAGATTGCCAAGTTCCGTGCTGCGCGCGAGCTGTGGGCTCTCATCGTGAAGCAGTTCAATCCCGCCAACGACTACTCGTGCATGATGAACGTCAATGCCGAGACCAGCCGTTTCAACCAGACGATCTATGACAGCTACGTGAACCTGCTCCGCAGCCAGACCGAGGCCATGAGTGCTGCCCTGGCTTGTGTAGATTCAATTGTTGTCACCCCGTTTGATGCTCCCTATAAGGAGAGCGACGACTTCAGCGAGCGCATCGCCCGCAACCAGCAGATCCTGCTCAAGGAAGAGAGCCACCTCGACAAGGTCGTTGACCCCGCCGGCGGTTCCTACTATGTGGAGATGCTGACCAAGAACCTCGCCGAGCAGGGATGGAAGCTCTTCCTCGACGTGGAGGACAAGGGCGGCTTCAAGGCTGCTCTCGAGAGCGGTGACATCATCAACGCTATCAACGCTACCGCCAATGAGCGCTTTGACAAGGTGGCTAAGCGTCGTGAGCAGTTGCTGGGTACCAACCAGTTCCCCAACTTCACCGAGAAGGCTGCCGACAAGGCTGACGCCTGCAAGGAGTGCAACTGCCACTGCAGCTGCAACCACGAGGAGAAAGAGGGTGCCGTGACGCTCAACACCAAGCGCCTGGCAACGCAGTTCGAGGAGGTTCGCCTCGCTACCGAGCACGCTGCCCACACGCCCAAGGTGTTCATGCTCACCATCGGCAACCTGGCTATGCGTCTGGCTCGTGCCCAGTTCAGCGACAACTTCTTTGCTTGCGCTGGCTATGAGCTGATCGACAACAACGGTTTCAAGACCGTCAAGGAAGGTATGGACGCCGCTATGGAGAAGAAGGCCGACGTTGTCGTGCTCTGCTCCAGTGACGATGAGTATGCCGCTCTGATTCCCGAGGCTGTCAAGGAACTCAACGGCCGTGCCGAGCTCGTGCTCGCAGGTCCCGAGACCGACGAATTCAAGGCCCTGGGCATCCAGCACTTCATCAACGTTCGCACCAACGTGCTTGCTACATTAAAAGCTTTCAACGCTAAACTGTTAAAATGACGAGACGACTATGAGACCGAATTTTAAGAATATAGATATTGCAAATGATGCTTTTAATGTAAAGCACAATCCCCTTCCCAAGGGCGAGGTGTGGAAGAATGCCGAATTGATCGACATTAAGCCCATTTATACGCATGAGGACATCGAGGGTCTGGAGCACCTGGAGTTTGTTGCAGGTATTCCTCCCTTCCTGGGTGGCCCTTACTCGCTGATGTATCCGTTCCGTCCGTGGACCGTCCGTCAGTACGCTGGTTTCTCGACTGCTGCCGAGTCCAACGCTTTCTATCGCCGCAACCTGGCCTCTGGTCAGAAGGGTCTGTCTGTAGCATTTGACCTTCCCACCCACCGTGGCTACAACGCCGACAACCAGCGCGTGGTCGGTGACGTCGGCAAGGCTGGTGTGTCCATC
>JBGUJU010000162.1:0-46288 GCA_045114065.1 Sodaliphilus sp. | reverse complement strand
GGCCTAGGCTCGGTTTCTACAGCGTTCACTCCGACATGTGCATCAGTTGACTGATACGTCTCCCCAGTAGCAGAGTTCGTTCCCTGCTGCTCGGTAAGCGACATGTGAAGATCCTCCAGCGCCTCTCGATTGTCAGCGCTGATACAGTCCTGCAATGCCGTTTGAGAAAAACTCCTGTAGACAATAGCGTCAGACTGGCGCATAGGCCCATCACAAGAGTTGTAACAGATATTGCTGTCACCGAAGATTGTCATACGGTAACCCTTACCATCCACGTATTGATGGTTGCGGATGATAACAGAAATTGTTTTACTCGTTTTACACATAATTTTTTCTCTTAATATTATTAACAGTTGTACACGGGATTCTCCCAATGCGGGGCTGACAAACTCGCCAGCAGTTTTTTTACTAATATTTTTCATATTTTTAGTATTAATGCTTGGGCGGCTTGTACCGCCCAAGCCAGTTAATGATTTAATAAATTACTCGAGGCGTCGGGTAATCGTGATACTCAACGCCACCAAGGAGATGACCGTTAGCCTCCTTGCCGCGACGAATTCCGTCAACGCCCCAGGTGCCCCACTGCTTAAAGAAGAAGGTGGTACCACTAGCGTCGGCGAGTTGCTTCAGGTTCATCGCCCACGATGCTTCCATGGGCCGCGCACCTTGTCCGCTCTCGCCACCGACTATGACCCAGTCAATGCCGCTGAGCTCCATGCCCTCGTTAGCCAAGTCCCCCAAAAGGGGTTCAGCACTCACGAAACGGACTGGCGCTGCGATTCCGCGAAGGTCATCGAGTCGAAACAGGCTGTCCTTTTGGCCACAGGTAACACCTAACCATGCGTTCGCCGGACAACGGCGCGAGCTGAAGTAGCTGGCCATACGGGCGCTGCGCTTGGTGAGGATCTGATACGTGATGTGCGGCGTCTGCTCGACCACGTCCATAGTTTGGTCGATAAACTGCTCGGGCACCTCATCGATAAACAGATCACCCATCGATGGCATAAAGCACATGAAAGGCTTGCTGGGATCTGTGGCCAACAATTCGCTTAACACCTCAGGATGCAACGTAACGCTAAAGCCGTTAGCGTAACGAGGGTTTCCCATACCCTGAAGGCGATTTGCCATAAGGCGGGCGTAACATTTGTCACATTCCGGGGTTCCGGCGTGCCGGCACCCGGTCACAGGATTTGCGCTCCTCTCAGTCCATGAAATCTTTGTTTTACCTTTCATAGACAGAAAACAGTTTTAGTTAAACAAGTTGATTTACTTGTCTCGGCCTCACTTTGGTAGGGCTCTTCCCGACCTGCGCGAGCCACACCTCCGGTGTGCTTGGCGCATGCAAATCTTTTGATTTTTTGCATTGTTTTTTTAAATGTGACGTTGGGTGATGACCAACGCCGTTGATGGAGTGCGCTCGCTTACTACAGGGGGAGCGCGCATAACCCAGCCGATTTTTGTGTTCGGAACACCCACGATGTCAAGGAACGCTTGCTGCCGTTAGGGCAGGGCCGGTAGCTTGCCCCGTGGAATTGAATCTAAGCTATGCAGTGAGTGAATAGTCTTCAATGACTTCTTGCCCTGCAAGCGGATACTTTAAACTTTTTCTGTTACTTCAATTTTAAAGCCCCTCGCCGTCAAGACGGATGCCCACCAACGAGGGGCGTGATTAATAATGTTTGTTATTACTTGTTACGGTTGTACATTTCGTCGAGGATACCGTGGATGACCTGCTCGCGGGTTTGAGTCTCGGTCTTCTCGGCGTTATTGATACGCTCGCTGTCTTGAGCCGACATGCTGGTGAAAATGCTGATAACCTTAACGGCGAGATCGAATCGGTCGCCCGCATCGGTTATGTTCATCCTCTTGGCTGTCCAGTTCCAGATAAAGGTGCCTTTGAGGACCTTGTTCTTGATGGGTGCGTCCTTCTCGATGCCGAACCCCTCGCATACACCCTCGAAAATCATTTGATAAAGCTCGATGTCCTCAGTGACGCCGTCGTTGAAGACGCTAGGCACCTTGCCAGCCAAGAGAGCCTGAACATCCGCTTTCTTCACCTCCTTGCCCTTGGTAGCGATGCCAGCAGCCTTAGGGGTGAGGCCACGGTCGATTTTGCCGGCGTAGGCGGCGATAATCTTGTTGGCCTTCTCGGTGTCCAGGAAGTCGCGAGCGAAATCCTCGGTCTTGGTGGGCACATTGTCGATGTTGATGTGGCGATACTGGTCTTTGAACACCTGGGGATCGGTGATGTGGCGATAAGTGAACGTATACTCAAAGGGCTTCTCAGTTTTGCTTTCGCCCTTGGACTTGCGCTTCTCTTCCTTGATTCGCTTAACCTCTTCCAGCCAAGCCCAGAACCTCGTGTTGCCTTCCATAATCACCAGCATGCCGAAGGTCTCCTCACGGCTTTTGACCTCTTTACCCGTGATGGGGTTGACAAGTATGTAACCGGCATCGAAGGCGGCAGTCGCATCGGCGAAGAGGGCGCTTACGAGCATACCATGCTTACGGCATGACCTCTGTTTGGCCTTGATCTGCCTGGAAACCCTGCGATTCGACTTGATGACTAGAACCTTACCCAAGGTTTTCTTCTTCAAGGTGTGAACCACACGCTCCTTCATCAGCGGTTTCTACTCTTGGCTTCCATGATTGGAGTTGGAATCCAGTTCCTCATCTGCAGGAGCGCCGTCAGCTTCATCCAGATCTTCTACTTCACCCTCGCACGCGGGTACATTGTTTACACTCGTGGCTGCGTTGGCAGTTACTTCCTCGTTAAAGGCCTGAGCCTCTACATCGTTTTCGGACAAGCCGAAATGTTTTGAGATTATATTCTCCATTTCTGTGAAAAATTATAAATATTAATGTTCTCGTGTTCCGATCATCGGAATGCGCAGCAAAAGTATTGCTATTTTTTTGAACTGACAAAATTGATTTAACTATCTTTTACACAGTATATTAGTGAATGATTTATTGCCAGTTTTTAGGTCTAACTTATTTGAAACTTATTTAAAACTTATGTATATATTATTTGAATATTATTCCAATTTTGGGGCAATTAATAAAACGGTTTTCAGAACAAGGATTTTTTAAAATATTTCACTTTAATCAACTAGATTTAACAAAATAATCCGCACTAATAGTGGCTTTTGTGAGAAATGAACTTGTCAGCTACAGCCTCATGTGGGCTAATTGGATGGTTTTGTTGGTTTTCTTGCCGATGTCGGCAAAAATGGGCATATTTGTAGCAGAAAAATGATTTCTACTTGCCGATAGTGCGATGGCTCACAACGACTTGAGGATGTTTTTTCCGAAGCCTTCGAGAATGGCCCCACATCCGGGGCATCCTGCTCGACACCCGCTATACCGCTCTGGACAACTTCAAAGCGTTTCTCGACTACTTCCAAATCAAATACTAGAAATAACATTCCAGCCTATTCCCGTTCACAACTGTACTACAGTATTTCATTTTTTTTGACCAACCCTCCCATAGTCATTTATAGGTAGCATTTTTTGAAAAACTACTTTATTATTTATTATCAAGCCTAATACTAGACATTATCATGAAGAGGTGAATGAGTTACATCTAAACGTGTTTTGGTGTTACCATCATGGACCTAGACGTTAATATGATACCTAACAACCATTCTAATAATAGTTTTATAATCAATTGGTTTGTATGTTGAAAGATTATTTGTAAATTTGCGCTAAAAGATAATAAAACTTAGCGTATGAAAATATTTTATAGTCCTTTCTACAGTGGTAGTTATTACATTAACATGGGAGCCAGTATGGTGGCTCTTGATGTTCAAGTGTTAGAGACTCAGGGCCTTCTCAGTCAGTTGGCCCTTCATGCAGGTATCCATCAGCAAATACCATCATTTCCTGAACGGCTTACCTCTTACCATAAGGCATTGTTGGAGTATGACAACAATCATCAAGACAATCTGTTTCATCAAAGTATCCAAATTGACAGCATGAGTGTTGCCAAGACGTTGCTTCGATGGAGAGATAGCCTGGCCCTGTGTGGGTGGAGCAGCGGAACGACGCTGGAAGCGTGTAGCAGACTAAACACATTAGCGGAGATCGACACCTATTTCAATGATCAGGGTCTGGCCACTTTGTTGTTAAAGCTGTCCAACCAGATTGCACGAATGAAATCAGGAGAGGTTAGAATCCCGCTTGCATACAAGAGTCTTGTCATTGAGATTCCCTGCCAACAGGAACTTTTACCAGATTTCATTAAGCCGCTGTTAAGTTCTCTGCAAGCCCTTGGAACTGTCATCAAGGAAAGTGTTGACGACACGACAAAAACACCCAAAACCATCACAAAGATACATTTCTCACAGCTATGGAAAGCTGAAGCCTGGCTGTCACAGCAACCGCCTGAGGACTATGACGTGTGGATAAATACCAATAACAAGCGTCTTGACAACTGGCTTCACATGTCTGGCAATCCTGTGTGTGGCAGCGAGATGCAGGAAACGAACCCTCAGATAACGCAAATGTTTTTGTTGGCAGTTCAATTATTCCAGCGTCCGCTGAACGTGAATACGCTCCTTCAGTATCTATTCCTCCCAGAGTGTCCGCTAGACTATATGTTACGAAGAAAACTTGCAAAGAAGATTATAGATGAAGGCGGATTTTGCAATGAGGAGGTTCAGGATTGTATCAATGCATACATTGACAGGGAATTTAAGGCAGAAAATGATGAAACGCCGCAAGAAAAGACCAAAGAGCAGCGCGAGGAGAATATCATTACGTATCTACCTTTTGACTTGAGGACTGTTGACAGTGCATTAGCTTTGGCAGAGGAGTCAGATTGCGTTGACATCAAGGCACTGACGGATTTTCTGTCTAAAATCAAATCATATGCCTCAAAGAGGGCGGAAATATTTATAGCAGAACAACCTTATGATGCCAGAATAGCACAGTTAAGAACTGTTGCAGAGATGATAGATGCTTTGTTAAGTCAAATTGAGGCATTGGTTGATGAAAAACTGTCTTTGACCAAGCTTAACCAATGGGCACAATCTCTCTACGAGGAAGGAGACTTTACGCTCTACCATGCCCAAACAGGCAGCAGGATGGCTATCAACCGTCCTTCAAACATGATTGGAACGGCCGAAAAGACCATCTGGTGTGATTTCTATGGTGATGTGTCGACGGCTCTGTCAACAGACTTTCTATCTAATTACGAGATAGAGCAGTTGAAGAAGCAGGGTTTGCTCCTTTGGGATAAACAGCATGAAAGTGATTTCATGCATCTGATGAACGCTCAACCTATTTACAAGACAACAGGAGAGTTGACCATCGTCACTTGTGAGCAGCAGGGCGCGACAAAACTTCCGATGCATCCGTTGTATCTCCAATTACCTATCGAACCCAAGCAAGAAGACGGGGATTCATTGTATGCCGACATGGCTTCAAAGACTATAGAACATGTTGACAATCATCGTGAATCAGATTATGATGAGATTTGCTTTGATGCCGAGAAACATCCTGTCAACTGGAGGTCTGTTGAGAGTTATTCTGCATTGGAAAAACTCTTGCAGAATCCTTTTGACTATTTCATGAACTATACACTCGGGTTCAAGGACACGAGTGAGACCGAAATCAAACTGTACACGACTTATGGCAACATGGCCCATAAAGTTGTTGAGATTCTTTTCACCGCCGAGAGAGATGGGATACCTTTGCAAGACTACGTTATTAAGAATTATGACGATGCATACCGAATAGGCCTTGTCAAGAAAGGTGCTCTGCTGCTGCTTCCGGAACATCACCTGGATATGGAGCGCCTGAGGTATCAGCTCAGAGTGTGCGTCAGCAAACTGGCTACCATTATTCAGGAAAACGGCCTGACGGTCATCCGATGTGAACAAAAGGAAGTGCAAGACTTGGGTCTCAAGGGCGGTGTACAGGTTAAGGGATATATTGATATGGTACTGCATGACAAAGATGGCAATGAAGTAGTATTTGATCTGAAATGGACTTCAAAAAAGGACAAGTTCAAAGGTGTCCTTGAGAAGAATCGTGGACTCCAATTGGCCATCTACAAAGCGATGCTGATGAAACATGAGAATCATCCGCAGGCGGTGCGTACCGCTTATTTCCAGATGCCCAAAGGCAAGCTCTATAGTAAGGACGATTTCTCGGGTGAGGATTTTGAAAAGATAACCCCAGCTAAACAGGCAGACCTGATTGCTCAGCTGTGTGAAGGTTATGCCGAAAGAGCCAGGGAAATCAATGAAGGTAGGATAGAGACTGCTGATAACAAACCTATCCGCGAAATTGAATATGCCAATGTTCCAGATGTATATCCGTTAGAGTATGAGGGCATGAGACCTCCCAAAAAGGCAGAGAACAAGTATTCAGATTACAAGTGTTTCACCATCTAAAAAGTGAGCTTATGATGACCGATAAATTGTCCAAGAAATTCATCAGTGCAGGAGCAGGATCCGGCAAGACATATAGGATTACCACCGATGTAGCCAAGTTAATCAAAGGCGATAAACTGAAGCCAGACCAGGTGATTATGACAACTTTCACCAAAGCGGCCGCCCAAGAGTTGCGTGAGAAAGCCAAGAAAGAGTTGGCCAAGCTCGGGCTTCATCGTGAAGCTCAGCAGATGGAACATGCCCTTATCGGGACCGTTCATTCCGTTGCCAACACCTTCCTGACCAAATACTGGTATCTGTTAGGCATCATGCCTGATGCGGCGGCTATGGAAGAGAATGAGCAGCAAATGTATCGTGACCACTCCCTTCGTGGTTTGGTCGATTCACGAGAACGTGCTTTCCTTTACAAGTATGCTGAGACTTATAGTATCACATATGGTTACAATGAGGGCGGATCAGGTGTTAATTATGAGTTTTGGAAAAAGGACTTGTGTACAGTTCTCGACTTTATGCAGTGGTATGGCATCAATGGGACTCAACTGAAAGCAAGCCTAGCAACTACCGAAAGCATCATCAAATGCTTGGAACCGAAGACGGGAGAAACGATACAGTCAGTACTTACTAAAGCTTTTTATCAAGAGGTAGAAGAGTTTTTTGGAATAAAAGAAAACGAACTGACTGAAAACCAGCAAAAAGCAAAGGATTTTTATTATAACCTTCGCACAGTATCAGACGTTACTGAGGATGTTATTAATAACTTCAAGAAACATAAGAAATTGGAAATAACATCAAAAAAAATTAAATACAAGCTGTCAGGTCCTGAAACTGAAAAAGTTACTAATTATATCCTAAGCACGGAATTGTTCACTAAAGAAAGCGCTAACGACCAGAGGCAATATGCAGAACTGATATTCTGTCTTGCCGAACGTTGGCAGAAGGGATACCGCCAATACAAGGACGAACATCACCTCATTGACTTCAACGACATGGAAGTGATGTTCTCGCAGTTGCTTGACATGGAAGAGGTCAGACAAGACATAGAATCACGTTATACCCATCTGTTCGTGGATGAGTTCCAGGACTCTAATCCCATGCAGGTGAGTATCTTCCAAAAACTTTCCAGCCTGCTCAATACCTGCTATGTGGGAGACAAGAAGCAAGCCATCTATGGTTTCCGCGGCTCGGACACTGAACTGACAGCGGCTGTAGCTGATAGTATCAAAGATAAGGACAAGGAGCCTCTGAAACACTCTTACCGTTCAATCGAGCCATTAGTTAACTTCTCGAATGCTGTCTTCTCCCAGGTGTTCAGCAACATGCCAGTTGATGAGGTAACGCTCACCATGCCTAAAGATAATGGAAACTACACGAAAGTCAAGGATCCACTTCGAATGTGGCCTTACACCAATGACAGTGCATTGGCCCTCCAGATTCAACAGTTGATTCTTCAAGAGGTAATAAATCCAAAGGATATTGCTGTTTTGGCTCGAACAAATGGCGATCTCGACAAACTGGCTGATGAGCTTCGTGCCCTGAATGTCCCTGTATGTCGTGAGTCCAGCGACATCAAGGAATCACGTACTGGTCGTTTGTTAAAAGCCCTTTTAACGCTGGTCAATACGCCTTCCAATCAACTGGCTCGTGCCGAAGTGGCCTATCTCACGGAACCGGGTTATCATGTTACAAAGATTATAGAAGGACGTCTAGAACATCTGTCAACTGAAGGAGTGTCTTGGGCTGACTATCTGAAAGATGTTCCCATCTTAAAACGTCTGAATCAGCTTCGCAGTTTTCGTTCTAATGAAGACGAAGAACATGCCAAAAACCTATTGGGCTATCAGAGTATCAGCTCGTTGGTGGAAAGCCTTGTCATTGAGCTTGACCTTTATTCACTGGTGAGGAGCTGGGATAATTCCCAGGCCGAAGAAACCAATCTTCAGGTATTCATTGACCTAGCACGGAAATATGAGGACTATGCCACCAAACTGGCCAAACCGGCAACTGTGCCTGGATTCATTGCGTTTTTTACCGAGCAGAAACAAGAGGGTGCTGCCAACGAAGACGGTGTTCGCCTGTACACCTATCACAAAGCAAAAGGATTGGAGTGGAAAGTGGTTATCATGCTGTCACTTGACTATGATGCATCGGATGCCACAAAGGTTGCCACAAAGAGCATGCTGGGATGCCATTATCACCGCGATCAGTTGCCCACGCCTGAGAACCCCAATCCACCAATGACCATTTCACTGGTTCGAAACATCTATGGACGTTCTGATGTAGAGAAATCGGCTGTCACTTCCAGACTGCAGCAACCGAAGCATCCCTTGTGGGACACCGTATATGAACACGAAATCGGCGAGGCAGCCCGCCTGCTGTATGTCGGAGTGACCCGTGCGCGTGAAATCCTGATTCTTGCTTCAAAAGAGAAGGACAACGCGATTAATCTCAGTTGGTTCCGTTCTGTTGGAATCAAAAATATGATTCAGGTCCTAAATGATAGTGAGTATCAGGATCTGTTATGTGCGGGCATGGAATTCCATGTTGAGCGTGTTGACACTGACAATTTGTTGCCATGGCCAGAACTGTCCATGAATCGGGTCCACGATATAGCAGCTGAATTCTCCCCACTCGACAAGATGCTCTATGTTTCACCGTCTAAAGCTGGCAAAACCCCACACAACATAATACCCATCAACGACCAGGAGAACAGAATGCTTGTGCGCTTTGAGGAAAACGAAGAAGCGCTCATGGGAGACTTCATCCATCAGGTGTTCTGTTGCTGTGATGATGGTATCAGTGTTGAACAGATTATAGCCTTGCGCAACAGTTACGGTTTTTCTGAAAAGAATATGCCTGAACCAGAACGCCTCTTGGACTCTTGGAATTACTTGATTAGCACTCTCGAAAATCATTACGGCAAAGCCATCAAACGGCATCATGAGAAGCCTTTCCGCCATTTGGACGAGGAAGGCCGCATTGTCAGCGGCTATATTGATTTCATCTGGGAAACGGAGAATGCATACATCGTTGTGGACTATAAGACCTGTCCTGGAAATTATAGTCTTGTCTTTGCCCCTGGCAACGAGCATTACGCAGGATGCCATGGTGATCAGCTCGACTGCTACCAGCGTGCACTCGAAGCCGAGGGCAAGAAAAAAGTTGCTGCTCGAATCATCTATTATCCAGTGACTCAGTTTGTCGTTGAAGTCAAAGAGCCCCTTCTACAGTTGAGCTTGGAAGAATAATTTTGGTTTGTTTTGTCAAAATCAGCTTATAAACAAAAACTATTTGTAAATTTGCACTTTAAACAAAAAGATTCTCTAACACGACTAACGGCTACAAACATTACCAATATAAACAATTAATCACAATGAAAGTATTATCTTTACCACAACCTTATGCATCGCTTATAACGACTGGCATTCTTGACTTCCTGAATACTACTTGGAAGCCCGAGGTCGTTCCCTTGCGTATTCTGGTTTTCGCTAACAATAAGAAGATCTCTGAAGACAGATTAATTGAAGACGAAACGATTGAGTGGTATCAAGAATTTTGCAATCAAATATATTTTGGTAACCTCCCTGATTCTAGCGAAATGCCCCTTGGTGCCATTATCGGATATGCCGCAGTTGATAGAATTGAGCAGTTAAGTGATGAAACTGGAAATAACTTTGAGTGGAATTTCAAAGACGCCCACCTTTTTGATGAACCAATTACTGGAGTGAAGGACAATCCGCGTCTGTGGGATTATGAATTGGATGAGAACAACTTGCCACCTGCCCACAAAGTTGTTTTAAACGAAGTCAAACTCGACGGAAAAGACCTTTATATCCCTTTAAGTAATTACTTTTGGAATAGAATCGACGAACTTGATGGAAGGATGGTTTTTGAATACACTGAAGAATTCCAAGAGATTTCCAATAAAATAGGACATGCGCCATTTTGTAACAAGAAATATCGTATTCATTTTATCAACAACGGGCAAAAACGTTCTTTTCATCTTACAGAAGATAGCGATATAGAGTTAGGATGGTATGTTTCGTGCGAATGTAATGACGATGGCTCTCCCTGTATCTATAATTCCCTATTCTCTGGAGAGCGTGAATATATTACTTTCAATTGGGACTATGAAATCAAGTGAGATGTCATCTTCAATTGATTGACAAATACTAATTGGGAATGTGGTATTATTTGAACTAGATATCATAGTGTATGATAATACCCACATTCTCTTGCAGATTTGGCCTATCTTTATAGTGGTGATTTTTTTGTACACTTTTTATGTACAGATCTCTTGAAACACCGATGAATAAAGGGTTTTCATAATTCTCCAAAAATTATGAGTTCGGTAGGGGATGTACAAATACCGTGCCAAACTCATTTGATATTGTAATTGGTATTCTAAAAAAATATTAATGTTGCTGGAGGGGGTGTCAGTAGTCTTGGTTCATGAGGTGGGTGAAGGCGGTTTTTAGTTCGTCGGCTCGGCGGGAGGCGAAGATTTCGTCCAATTCGGCGGTGCCGTTGATGGACTTGTGGATGCCGTTTTTGCTGTAGTAATAGCGGATCTCGTCGGTGCTACCATCTAGGGCGTCGTTGCTCTGGAAGCGGGTCTCGTCGGTGCTGCCGTCTAGGGCGTCGTTGCTCTGGAAAAAGAATAGGAGGCCTGATTCTTCATCGCCGAAGAGGAACTCTTGATAGAACTTGCGCGCCGCGACGTTGTAGGTGCGGGTGATGAAATAGATATTGTATACGGGTGTTCCCAGCACGGGGTCTTCGCCGAGGGTGAAGTAGTAGTGGATGACTTCCTGGGTGGGGCCGCACCCTGGGATGACGTAATGGCTGACAATCTCCATATCGCTGCGGGGCACGTCCTGCTCCTGGGCATGGTTGTTGAGTTCCACTCTTTCTTTGGCGGCGCGATAGGCGGCGCGGATGCTAGCCATTTCGGCTTTTGTCAATTCCTGGGCTTGTGATGGCAAGGTTACCAATGCCATCAGCAGGGTGATGAATGTGATGAAGTATCTGGTCATGGCGGTTCACTCACTGCTATTTCCTCGCCTTGAAGGCATTCTCGATATCTACCTTAGTCAGCACGGAGAGTTCGTCATCACTGATGCTGCGTTGTGCCGACAAGCGGTTGGCTTGCTGCTCGACGGCGCGTTCAAAGATGTTGCGCACATAGCGGGCGTTGCCGAAGTTCTTGGTCTTGTGGGCAACGACATAGTCCAGGTTTTCCTTGAGCAGCTGGGCGGCATCATCGGTCATGGTGTACTGGTTCTTGTTCAGATACAACTTGAAGATGTCAAACAATTCCTGCTCGGTGTAATCCGGGAAATTGATGTAGCGCGTGAAACGGGACTGCAGTCCTGGATTGGAGTCAATGAAGCGTTTCATCTCGTCGGGGTAGCCTGCGATGATGACCACCAGCTTGTCACGGTCGTCCTCCATACGCTTGAGCAGGGTGGAGATGGCCTCTTGGCCGTAGTCGCTGCGTGCATCCTGGGGCACCAGGGCATAGGCCTCGTCGATGAACAGCACCCCGTTGAGTGCCGAGTCAATCACGGCATTGGTCTTGGTTGCTGTCTGCCCCACATACTCTGCAACAAGTCCCGAACGGTCGGTCTCCACGGTGTGTCCGCTCTTGAGAATTCCCAAGTCCTTGTAGATACGCGCCACGATGCGTGCCACGGTGGTCTTGCCCGTACCGGGGCTGCCGGTGAACACGAGATGGAACGACATCTTGGGCACCTTCAGGCCCTGGGCTTTGCGCTGCTGCTGGATTTTGGCGAAATTGGCGATGGTGTGCACCTCTTCCTTCACCGATTCCAAGCCGATGAGTTCGTCCAATTCTTGATAGGGATCACCCTCCAGCACCTCGGTGATGACGACGCTGTCCTTAGATTCCTTGGGCTCCTGGGCAATCTCAGTAATGGGGGCTGGTGCCTCGGGGGCAGGCTTGCTAGTCAATGCCGCCCACAACGCAAAGATGACTAACGCCAACAACGCTGCACCGCCATATTGTTTCATCCTCTTGGTGATTCTTACCGGCTCACCGGGGCGCAAGAACTTGTACAGCATCACATATCCCCAATAGATGAACGGCGAGAGAATGGCGACAAACACCAACAGCCCTAAGGCTCCGTCGCCGCAGTCGCCCTCGGCACGCATTTTAAACACGGCAACGATGCCGGCAATGATCATCAGAGCTGAAAAAGCCAAGAGAGTGATACCGCAGCCGCCCGATAGTTCTCGTTTCATAGTCAATCAGTGTTTTAGTGAACTGCACAGTTTTGCAACACCCTCTTTTTTCTATGCCAAAATCTGCTCAGCCATACGGCGGCCGGCATCGAAAGCCTTCTGCAGGTCTTCTTCCCAATGCTCGTCGCGATACTGGCGCTTGGCTTCCTCGGAGAAGCCAGCCAACTCAAAGCGGCTGTAGTCCTTGACCTGATAGGTATTGTAAGCAATCAAGCGCTCAGGCTGACCCAGCGCAGTAGCAATACAGTACTCCATCGAGCCATAGCCCTGGCTGTTATTCCGTTCGGGCGTTCCGTTCATGGTCTCCATCAACACAACCGGCATCCTCTTAGGCGCCGTCATGCTGTAGTCGTTATAGGAGAGCCAGGGGAATGCCAGGCGCTCAAGGCAAGTGCGCATCTGGCCCGTCACGTCGCCAAAATATATCGGGGAGCCCATCACCAGACCGTCGGCCTGGGCAATCTCTTCCAGGACGGGAGTCAAAGCATCCTTGAACTTGCAGATATTGGACGCCCTACCCTTCACTTTGCAGGCCATACATGACATGCAGCCCTTGTAGTCCAGGTCATAGAGGCGCACAATTTTCACTTCAATCTGGTCACTGACAGACTTGGCACCCTCGGCAAAATGCTGCAGCATCTGGGCGGTATTCATCGCCTTGCGAGGTCCGCCGTCAATTATTATGATCTTTTTCATATAATGGTACGTATTAATTAAATGTCCTTAATTCTTATCTGATGAAATGTGTCGGCTGCCACTCTTCGCGCTCGGGATAATCGGGACTATCGCCGGCATGAATCTTCTTGAGCAGCCAAGCCATGTTGTCGGCAAGCACGCGCATGGTCTGCATGCCCTCGGCATCCTGGGTGGCCTCGCCAGGCTCACGACCATAGGCGATGTTCCAGTACTGGCTGGTAATCAACGGCATGTTGACCATCTCGAACATCATGTTCATCGTCTGGAAGGCTGCCGTGGCGCCGCCACGACGACAAATTGCCACACAGGCCGCAGGCTTGTTCTGCAACTTATCGCTGGCCGAGAATAGCGCACGCTGCATCACCGCCAGCAAGGCACCGTTGGGCTGACCATAATAAACCGGCGAGCCGACAACGAGCGCATCAGCCTCATCAAATTTCTCCACGATGCGGTTGCACATATCGTCGTCAAAGGCGCAACGTCCCAGGCCACGGGTCATACACTGGCCGCAAGCGATACAGCCACGCACGGGTTTATTGCCCAGTTGCACGATTTCGGTTTCCACACCATGCTTCTCGAGCTGGCGGGCAACCTCTGACAAGGCGATGAACGTATTGCCCTCACGGCGGGCACTGCCATTGATCAATAGAACTTTCATAATGGTTATTGTTAGTTTAATTCGTAATCTCGGTTCAATTCTCCAGATACCAGCGGTAGAGGGCGGGGACACCGTCCTCGAGCTCCATCGTGTGACGCCAGCCCAGGGAGTGCAGTTTGCTCACATCGGTGAGTTTGCGCAGGGTGCCGTCGGGCTTGGTGGCATCCCACTCGATGGTGCCGCGGTAAGCCACAACAGTCTTGACGAGTTCGGCCAACTGCCGGATAGTGACTTCCTTGCCGCTACCGATGTTGATGTGGCAGTTGCGCACCTCGTCGCCCGTGCCGCGCACATCCTTGAAATCGATATGCTCCAAGCAATAGACGCTGGCGTCCGCCATATCCTCGCTCCACAGAAACTCGCGGATGGGGGCTCCTGTGCCCCACAGGCGCAGGCGGTCCTTCATGATGCCGTATTTCTCCAGCATAGCGACAATCTGCCGCTCGTCAGCCTTACCGTCGAGACCCTCCACGGGGCGGCGGTCCAGGTCTGCCCGGATTCCCGCCATGTCACCCTCGTTGAGCAACTTGGCCAGATGCATTTTACGGATCATCGCCGGCATGACGTGACTGGTCTCAAGGTTGAAATTGTCGCGAGGACCGTACAGGTTGGTGGGCATCACGGCGATAAAGTTGGTGCCGTACTGCAGATTGAAACTCTCGCACATCTTCATGCCCGCTATCTTGGCGATGGCATAAGGCTCATTGGTATATTCCAAAGGAGATGTCAACAGAGCATCCTCAGGGATGGGCTGCGGAGCCTCTCGCGGGTAGATGCAGGTACTGCCCAGGAACAGCAATTTCTTCACGCCGTGGCGCCAACTCTCACCGATGACGTTTTGCTGGATTGCGAGGTTCTGGAAGATGAAGTCGGCACGGTACTTCAGGTTGGCCATGATGCCGCCCACATGGGCAGCAGCCAGCACAACATATTCGGGCTGCTCCTCATCAAAGAAGCGTTTCACAGCCACAGCGTCCATCAGGTCGAGTTCCTGATGAGTGCGGCCGACAAGATTAGTATAGCCCTTGCGCTGCAGGATATTCCAAATCGCGCTGCCCACCAAGCCGCGGTGGCCTGCTACATATATCTTTGAGTCGCTAGTCATAAGTCACTAGTCGTTAGTCGTTGATTATTGCAGGTGGTAGATTTTCTTGATGTGCTGCAAGTCATACTCCACCATGATGCGCACCAAGTCCTCGAAGGAGGTCTTGTGGGGATTCCATCCCAACCGGGTCTTGGCCTTGGTGGGATCACCGAGCAATTGGTCGACCTCGGCGGGGCGGAAATACTTCGGGTCCACTTCTACCAGTACCCTACCCGTCGACTTGTCGATACCCTTCTCGTCAATGCCTTCGCCCTGCCACTCCAGTTCGATGCCGGCATAGTGGAAGGCCAATGTGCAAAATTCCCTCACCGAGTGGCACTCGCCCGTGGCGATGACAAAGTCGTCGGGCTCGGGCTGCTGCAAGATGAGCCACATGCACTCCACATAGTCGCGGGCATAGCCCCAGTCGCGCAGTGCATTGAGGTTGCCCAAGTAGAGCTTGTCCTGCAAGCCATGGGCAATGCGTGCCGCAGCAAAGGTGATTTTGCGGGTCACAAATGTCTCGCCCCTGCGCTCGCTCTCGTGATTGAACAGGATGCCGTTGGCACAGAACATCCCGTAGCTCTCGCGGTAATTCTTCATAATCCAGAACGAGTACAACTTGGCACAGCCATAGGGACTACGCGGGTAGAAAGGCGTTGTCTCGCGCTGGGGCACTTCCTGCACCTTGCCGTAGAGTTCGCTCGTGCTTGCCTGATAGATCTTGGTCATCTTCTCTCGGCCCGCGATGCGCACCGCCTCGATGAGACGCAGTGTTCCCACGGCATCGGTTTCGGCAGTGTATTCGGGCACGTCGAACGATACCTTGACGTGGCTCTGAGCCGCCAGGTTGTAGATTTCATCAGGCTTGATTTTCTCAATAATCCTGATGAGCGAACTGCTGTCAGTCATGTCGCCATAGTGCAGGTTGATGAGTCGGCGCTGCTTCATGTCGCGCACCCACTCGTCGAGGTAGAGATGCTCGATGCGCCCAGTGTTGAAACTGCTGCTGCGACGGATGATGCCATGCACCTCATAGCCCTTCTCCAGCAGGAATTCTGCCAGATAGGAGCCATCCTGGCCCGTGATGCCAGTAATCAGAGCGACTTTCTGGTTGTTCTCGTTCATAGTTTTATTTAGTTTTTAGTTTCTAGTTTCTAGTCCCTAGTTTCTAGTCCCTAGTTTCTAGTCCCTAGTTTCTAGTCCCTAGTTTCTAGTTTCTAGTTATTTAGTTGGCGTTAGCCTTCTAAAGCCTTACACCTAAAGCCTTATTATAATGCGTTGTCTAATGTGTTCTTGTCATCGTCGGTGATTTTTTCGAGCATCGACAAGTGGACGTGGGTCGTGGCAACAGCAACGACGCCGGGGATGGAAATGAGTACTCGGCGATCCTGCTTGATGCGCACAAAGATACCCTCGGCTCCGGCAAAATCACCTCCGATGATGCGCACCCGCTCACCGTGGCTGAAATCACCCGGCTCTGGATTGAGGTAGATCAAGTTCTCCTCATAGGTGCCAGCGACCTTGATAAAGTTCTCCATCTCACTGTCGGGCACGGTAATGGGATGGCGCGTCCCGCGCTCCCCGCGGCTCATGATGTAGCGGATGGGCAAGGCCGTGGTCTCCTTATAATCCCTCATGCCGGTGGGCGTGATATTGATGAAGATGAGGTTGTGGATGCTCGGGACGAGGCGCTTGACCATCACGCCATTGCGTTCCTCACGACGGTACTGCATGGGCACGAAACAAGGTATGCCGCGCGCATCAAGGTCCTCCTTGACCTTGAGTTCGCGGTTATAGGTCACACGGATGGCGTACCACACCTTTTTCTCGCGTCCCTTCTTCTTGATAGTTCTCACTTCCACAAGTGCAAAGATACAGAAATTTTCGCAAAACTGTACCATTTATCCGTTTTACTCGTTATAATAATAAAACCGATACAAGGAAACATGGATAAGGAAATCAAGAAATGGACCACCCTCGAGAGCCGCTACATCATTCAGCGGCCGTGGCTCACCGCACGCGTCGATAAAGTACGACTGCCCGACGGACGCATCAATCCCGAGCACTATGTGCTGGAATACCCAGAATGGGTCAACATCATCGCCATCACCCGTGAGGGCGAGTTCGTCATGGTGCGGCAGTACCGCCATGCGATGGACATCGTCCTCGACGAGCTGTGCGCCGGAGTCGTTGAGCAGGGCGAGACGCCCTTGCATGCGGCACAGCGCGAACTGCTCGAGGAGACAGGCTACGGCGGAGGCGAGTGGCGCGAAATCATGACCGTGGGGCAGAATCCCAGCATCTGCGACAACATCACCCACTGTTTCCTTGCCGAAGGTGTGGAGCGCCTCAGCGACCAGCATCTTGACGCAGGCGAGGACATTGCCGTGCTCTTATTATTACGCGACGAGATTGAGGCGATGCTGCGCGAGAACCGCCAGCTGCAAGCGCTCATGGCTGCCCCGTTGTGGCGCTACCTCGCCGAACATCCTCAAGTGTAAAGCGTTTACAGTTCATAATGTGGCCTTAACGTAGCCACCCTTCATTTCCAACCTCAAGGTCAAGGGAACGGACTGCCATTGCGCCCTAAAAAACCGACCTTGACGCCCTTTTTTCTTACCACTTTTTAGGTATTGTGCTTCTCGGTGATTGGGAGTAATTTTATACTCCAAAATCACTGAAATGCAACTGATTAGATACATCATACTATCCTTGTTGGTAATGGCTGTGCAAGTCGCTGATGTACAGGCTCTAGTCCGTGGTGTCGTGCTTGACGCCGAGACCTTGGAGCCCGTCATCGGTGCCACCATCACCGACGTGAAACAGGGCAAAGCCCTTACCGTCACCCAGGCGGACGGCACCTTCGCCATACCTAAAAATAATGATGTCCGGCTGAGGATTTCCTCTATCGGCTATAAGCCCCTCATGACCGCGCCCACCACCGACGGTCGCTACCTGCTGCATGCCGAGGTGAGCCAACTGGGCGAAGTGGTCGTGACAGCCCAGGAAAACCGAGGGCTGACGACATCGTCCAAGATTGAGAAACACGCCATGGAGCACCTGCAGCCCTCGAGTTTTGCCGACCTGCTGGAGTTGATACCCGGTGGCCGCAGCATCGACCCGTCGTTGAGTACGCCCAACAACATCCACATCCGCGAGATTTCCACAGGCAACAGCAACTATGCCACCTCCTCGCTGGGAACGAGTTTTATCATTGATGGTGCCCCCATCTCTACGGGCGCCAACATGCAGTATCTTGCGGGCGCTTGGGACGACATGGCCACCAGCCGCGACAACACCAATGCCGGCGTTGACATGCGAGGCATCTCGACCGATGACATTGAGAGCGTTGAGATCGTGCGTGGTATCCCGTCGGTGGAATATGGTGACCTGACCAGTGGGCTGGTGAAGATTGAACGCCGCCATGGCGGACATGACGTAAAATTCCGCCTCAAGGCCGACATGGGTTCCAAACTGCTGTATGGCGCCAAGGATTTTGAATGGGAGCAACACCACCTGACCTTGAACCTGAGCGCCGATTATCTTGATGCCAAGGCAGACCCACGCAACCGATTGGAGAACTACAAGCGAATAACCGTCTCCACCCGATTGAGAAAAAGTTGGGAACACAAGGATTACAGTCTCACCCTTTCCTCTAACCTTGACTTTTCCAGGTCGCTCGACAATGACAAGGAAGACATTGACCAGACCTATAGTGCCGAGGACTCCTATCGGTCAAGTTACAACCGCTATGCCCTGTTGAACGCCTTGCAATACAAGAGCAAGCATAATTCCTGGCTCAAATCGGCAGAGTTGACGGTATCGGCATCACTCGAAAATGACCTGATAGAGCGCACGCGTCTGGTGCAACTGTCGCGAATGACCGTCGCCCCCCTGTCCAAGGAAGAGGGCGAGAACGATGCCTATATATTACCATTCAAATATATCGGCCACCATGAGGTGGAAGGCAAGCCCGTAAATGCCTTTGCCAAACTGAATGCCCGCGTGCAGATTCCCAACAACGGCATCTCCAACTCACTACTGTTGGGTGCCGACTGGAACCTGGACAAGAACCTGGGGCGTGGTCAGGTGTTTGACCCGATGAAACCCGTCTATACAGGGATCTCGTCCCGTCAGCGCTCTCTCAAAGAGATTCCCGCCAACCATCGCCTGTCCGCCTATGCCGAGGAGAGCCTCAAATGGCCCACTCCAATCGGCTCGCTGGAAGTGACGGCAGGAATCCGTGCAACGACACTGCTGAACCTGGACCACGCCTACACGATGAATGGCAAGTTCTATTGGGACCCGCGCGTCAATATCGGCTACTCGTTGCCGCGGCTGTCGCTGTTCGGTCAGCCCACATTCATCCGCATCGCGACGGGTATCGGCCAGCATACCAAGATGCCGACGATGGAGCAACTCTTCCCCGACTTGCTCTATATCGACTTTATCCAATTGAACTACTATCACGACAATCCCGATTACCGTCGCATCAACCTGATGACCTACATCGTCAATCCTCGCAACACCGCCCTGGAACCTGCCCGCAACCTCAAGCGAGAGGTGTCGCTTGACATCAACATCGGCGGCAACAGGCTGGCAGTGACAGCCTTCCGCGAGAAGATGACCTCGGGTTTCCGCATGCAGTCCTATTACCAGACCTATCAATACAAGCAATATGACGCCAGCGGTATCGACGCTGCCAGCCTGACTGCACAGCCCAGTCTCGACGCCCTACCCTACACCACCATCAACGAGTTGGCGGGGTATGGCAATTACACCAACGGCAGCATGACCCTCAAAGAGGGTATCGAATACACCCTGGAGACCAAGCGTTTCCCCGTCATCCTGACCCGCCTGACCATCAACGGTGCCTACTTCCGCACAACCTATAACAACTCCATCGTAGACTCTTACCGCCCCAGTCAGGTGATTGACAATCGCCAGATACAATATGTGGGACTGTATGCCGACGACGACGGTTCGGTGCGGGAGTCATTCAACACCAATTTCACGCTCGACACCGACATGCCCCGCCTCAAGTTGGGTTTCTCGATCTCGGCTCAATGCCTGTGGTTCACTTCCTCACAACGTAAAGAAGTCAGCAACTACCCGGTCCAATATATTGCCCCCGACGGCAGTATCCACGATTGGCAGGACAGTGATGCCGACGACATGTACCTGCGCTGGCTCGTCAGGGACTACTCGTCGTCACAATTTGAGAAAAACCGTGTGCCGTTCGCCATGAACCTGAACATGAAGGTGACCAAGAAATTCTTTGAGGACCGCCTTCACATCGCCATGTTCTGCAACAAACTGTGGGACTATACCCCCGACTACGACAGCCGCGGCACGACCATCCGCCGCCACGTGACCCCCTACTTCGGACTGGAAATGAATATCAAGCTATGAAACAGAACATCATCACCCTATTACTGGTTGCACTTATCATGTTGTTCACTGCCTGTGCTCCAGTGGAAGACGACATATTCACCACCGCACGCATCACGGTCACCGGGGATGGCGACGTGTCCATTACCAATGTACAGGCGCAGGTGAAGTTGACCAACGTGAACACGCGCCAAGTCACGACAGTTGCCGACTTTGACGGTGCCAGCGTGACGGTAGAACTGTTGCGCGGTGCTTATCAGATAGACATTGAAGGCGTTGCCACCTGCCTAACTGCAGGCAATACCATCCGTTTGCGCCAGTTCCGCTGCCAGAGCGACTATGTGGAACTCGTCCAGCATGACATCAATGAGGTCACATTAAAAACCATATTCCTGGACTGACATGAAACGCCTAATACTTTTCATACTCATCTTCGTAACCATCAAGACAGGAATGATGGCCTCCAATGCCGACTCGGCACTGGTGGAACACACGTCATTAGGACGGTTGACCATCATCGAGGGGATCCGCAACCCCACCCTGCATGGCGCGGGCTACCAGACCGCACTCTCGCAGTTGGCACTGGGCATCGACATGCAGCACCAGTCCCAAGCCTTTGTCCCCGAGAAAGGCACCGGCTTCGTCCTGCCTTACCTCAAGGTGAACACGTTCCATCCCTTGAGTGGACATTCCACCGTGTGGGGCGAAGCCTCTTACATGACCGGCAAGCAGCACGACATCAAGTGGAACTCCACGAGTGACTATGACCTGCTGCAGCCCTACATCCTTGCTGATACCCTGGGCGGTGACACGCGACGCGAGCGTTACAGCGTCTCGGGAGGATATGCCACAAGCCTCAACAGATGGCTGCTGGGAGCCGAGATGCTTGTCCGTGCCGAACAGGAACACCGGGGTCATGACCCGCGCATGAGGGGCATCGTCACCGACTTGACACTACGCCTCGGGGCTGGCTGTGATGTGAAGAGTTATCGCCTGGGTGCCACCGTTGAGGGCAATATCTACAAGCAGACCAACAGTGTCGCTTTCTATCGTGAGGAAGGCGTCATTCCCGAGTATCAGATGACAGGCCTGGGCACGGAATACAGCCGTTTCTCGGGCGACAAACGCAGCCTCTATTATGACGGCGGCGGCGTGGCAATCATGCTGCACGCCTCACCGATCAAGCAGAGCGGTCCCTATGCCGACGTCACGCTCGATGAGCACCGTTACCACCGCAAACTCGCCGAATATAACTCCATGCCGCTCACCGACCTTTACAACGAACACGTCGGGGCGACAATAGGCTGGAAACAGGAAAAGAATTACAGTCTAGCCATTTTCGGACACATTGACTATACCAGGCGCACAGGCAACGAGCACATCGGCGGCACGTCGGATGCCCGCTACTTCCCGGTCATCGCCTGCCTGACGATGTACAAGAGCAATATACTGGACGGCTACCTGAGTGCGCTCTACGGCAAGAATCACTGGACTATTGGCTTGAGTGCCGGATACAGGTCGCAAAACGAGAAATACATCTATCCTCAACGCCAGATGGACGCCAGCCATGCCTACGGCAAAGTGCAGGGACAATGTTTCTTGCGCCCCACGGGCAAACTATTGCTCACCGTTGACGCCCATGCCTCTTACTATGCCAAAACCAGCGACAAACTCGCTATGCCTTTTGCCAACATGGACGCCGCTACCACCTGGCTGATTCAGCACAAGCACCAATTCGCGACCGCCAATTATACCGATTTTGGTGCCAAGGTGCGTGCCGATTATGCCATGAAGCAGTCCCGCTATGGGCTCTTTGCCGAGGCAGGAGGAAGTATGACCCTGTGCTCAGCCAGTGAGCATCAGACGGCACTGCACTGTTCAATAGGAATCACATTTTAACAACAAATAATTAATAATCAACTCATTAAAAACAAAGAAAAAATGAAGAAGTTTATCTTGAAAAGCATCGTTATGATGCTCACCACAGCCCTGTGTTTAACCTCTTGCAGCGGTGATGACCCGATTCCCGTCATCCCCACCACGATGGTCACGCTGGAGGTTCCTGCCAATCTGGAGAATACCGTCCTCAGCAATGCCAACGCCACGCTGACCAATGTTGAGACCAAGCAGGTCACCACCATTGAAGGTGCCAATTTTGTCAAGGACGGCAATGGCTATAAAATCATGTGCAATGACTTGAAGAAAGGCACCTACAACGTCGCCATCACTGGCCACCTTGATTTCACCCTCAACGGCGTAGCCGGACAGAAAGACTTTGAGGTAACCTCTAACAATGTCGTGATCTCCGAGACCTCACATGACCTGAAAATGGTTGTCTCCACATTCACTGCCCAGGGCGGTTTCGTCATCAGCGAAATCTTCTTCACGGGCACCACGACCCCCGAAGGCAAGTCCTACAGCGGTGACCAGTACATCATCATCACCAACAACTCGGACGTCACCCTCTACGCCGACAGCATTGCTGTGCTGGAATCGGCATTCCTGACCACTGCCAAGGAGGATTACACCCCCGACATCATGGCTACCGACTTCTCGGTGCAGGCTTGCTACATGATTCCCGGCAACGGCAAGAGCGTTCCCGTTGAGCCCGGAGAAAGCCTCACGCTGGCCGTCAACGCCATCAACCACAAGACCGAGCAGCCCGGCTTCATCGACTTGAGCGACGCCGACTTTGAGTTCTACGACGAGACGTCCAACCCCAACTTCACCGACCCCGATGGCGAAGCCCCCAACCTGGACAAGTGGTATTGCTATACCGCCACGATTTACCAGTTCCACAGCCGTGGCTTCAACTCGATGGCCATTGCCAAGATGCAGACCAGCAAGGAAGATTGGCTGGAGAACTTCGTCTATGATGCCACCTATATGTTTGTGTTCGGTGACTTCTCCAAGGAGATGACCAAGAGCGGTATCTACAAGGTGCCCAACGATTGGATTCTCGACGGTGTGAACCTGAGCGTGGAGTCGGTACGCGAGTGGAACGTGCTCGACGCCTCGATTGACGCCGGCTGGACCTACTGCGGCAAGGTGGACCGTGACGAGACCCGCTTCAACAAGTCGGTGATCCGTAAGCAGGACGCCAACGGCAAATACATCGACACCAACAACTCGACTAACGACTTCACCCCTGAGGCTCTCGCTTCGCTGCTCAACAAGTAAGGCCGATGAAACGATACATATTATCGATCATTGCAATCGTGCTGCTGTCCCTTGTGGCAGCAGCACAGTTGCCTCAAGACCCCGACGTGCGCAAGGGCACCCTCAAGAACGGGATGACCTACTACATCCGCCACAATGCCAAAGAAGCCGGCCTTGCCGATTTCTACATCGCACAGCGTGTAGGGTCGATCCTTGAGGAACCACGCCAGCGTGGACTGGCACATTTCCTGGAGCACATGGCCTTCAACGGCACCAAGAACTTCCCAGGCAAGAACGGCCGGCCCGGCATCGTGCCCTGGTGCGAGAGCATCGGCGTGAAATTCGGTGCCAACCTCAATGCCTACACCTCGATTGACCAGACGGTCTATCACATCGGCTCGGCACCGCTCGTCCGTGAGGGCATCATCGACTCTTGCCTGCTGGTGCTTCACGACTGGAGCCATTACCTGCTGCTCGAGGACGAGGAGATTGACAAGGAGCGCGGCGTCATCCATGAGGAGTGGCGCATCCGCCGTGCGGGAATGGCCGTACAACGCATGCAGGAGGATGTTCTGCCCATCATCTATCAAGGGACGAAATATGAGGACTGCATGCCCATCGGCTCGATGGACATCGTCGACCATTTCCCTTATCAGGACCTGCGCGACTATTACCAGAAGTGGTATCGCCCCGACCTGCAGGCCATCGTTGTCGTGGGTGACATCGATGTGGACAAGATGGAGAAGAAAATCAAGAAAATTTTCTCGCCCATCCCCATGCCCAAGAAGCCGGCAGAGCGTGTCTATTACCCCGTGGGTGACAACGACAAGATGATTGTCGCCATCAAGAAGGACGCCGAGCAGCCCATCGTGCTGTGCCATCTCTATCAGAAACGTGACGCGACGCCCGACAACGAGAAGGACAGCGAGGCCTACCTGCTCAGCGATTACATCGACGGATTGATCAGCACCATGCTCAATGACCGTTTCGCCGAACTGCGCCAGCAACCGGGCTCACCCGTCCAGAGCGCCACGGGACGTGCTTCGACGTTTTTCATCAGCCGCACCAAGGAAGCGTTTGCCTTGAGCATCAGCTGCAAGCAGGACAACATCCTGGGCGGCATCATCGCTGCCGTGGGCGTTGCCGAGCAGGCCCGCCAGCATGGCTTCACCCAGAGCGAGCTGGACCGTGCCAAGAGCCTCTACCTCAATGCCGCCGAGCGCCGCTACAAGATGCGCGATGATTACCGCAATTCCCATTATGTCAACGCCTGTGTGAGCAACTTCCTGACGGGAGAGCCGCTGGTGTCGGTGGAGTATGAACTGGAGAATACCCGCAAACTGGACCGCGACGTGACGCTTGACGAGGTCAACGCTGCTACACGCGAACTGATTACCGACAGCAACCAAGTCGTTGTCATGTATGCCCCCGACAAGGAGGAAGTCGTCTTGCCGACCGAGGCCCAGATTGAGCAGGTCATCCTTGCCACCCAACGCCTGAACTATGCACCTTACACCGAGCAGCAGTTGGCCGACGACCTGATGAGCCAATTGCCTCAACCTGGCACGATCGTCAGCGAGAAGCCTTATAAGCATGGTTTCACCGAGTTCACCCTGTCCAACGGCATGAAGGTATATGCCCGCAAGACCGATTTCAATGCCGACGTCGTCTCGCTGGAAATGGGGGGCGAAGGCGGAACCTCGCTCTACGGCGACGAGGACATCCCTAACTTCAGTCTCATCTCCAGCGCTGTGAGCGAAGCAGGCGTAGGAGACTTTGACATCCTCACATTGCGCAAGATGCTCGCCGGCAAGTCTGCCCATGTCAGCCCGTCGATCGGTTCCAAGAGTCAGGGCATCGGTGGCACCTCGTCGGTCAAGGACATGAAGACCATGTTCGAACTGGCGCACCTGTATTTTACCTCGCCACGACGCGATACCACAGCGTTCAACGAGTTCATCAACCGCAACCGCTCGTTCCTCACCAACCGCAATGCCTCGCCCAAGGTTGATTATAACGATTCCATCCGCGCCATCCTCTACGGCCATCATCCGCGCATGGCGCCTGTCGTGCAATCGACCCTTGACCACGTGAGCTATGACCGTATCCTGGACATCTACAAGGAGCGCTTCAGCGACGCGTCCAACTTCAAGACGGTCATCATCGGCAACTATGACGAGGAAGTGCTGCGACAGTTGCTCTGCCAATATCTGGCGACGTTGCCCTCAACAGGCAAACATGAGCAGACCGATTACAGCAACATCCCGCAGGTTGTTGGCGGTAAGTCGGTACACAAGTTCTCCAAGAAGATGGCGACACCGCTTGCCAACGTCAGCATCTACTACACTGCCGACGTGCCGTTCACCGCACAGAGCGACCTGGAACTGGATTTCCTGAAGCGTTGCCTCTCCATCGCCTACACCGACTCGGTGCGCGAGGAGAAAGGCGGCACCTATGGCGTGAGTGTGGACTTTGAACTCGCCAAGGATGACAAGCCCAATGCCACCTTCAAGATCGCGTACAATGCCGACCCGACACGTTACGAGGAACTCAACCCGATCATCTATCAGCAGTTGCAAAACATCGCAGATAACGGGCCTCTAGAGTCCAGTATGGAGAAGGTAAAATTATACCTTACCAAGCAGTACGCCCAGATGGCGATTACCAACGACTATTGGAGCTACATCATCTGGCACGAACTGGATGACGAGGTGGATTTTGACCGTGATTATTGCAAGATGGTTGAAAATATGACCCCTGGCGATGTGCAACGCATGGCACAACGCCTGCTCGCCGCTGGACGCTGCATCGAGGTCACCATGCTGTCAGAGTAATACCCCGATCTAACTGTTTTTCATAAGCACGCCCCCAAAGGTTAATACTAACTTTTGGGGGCAATTCTTGTCATAAATACCTAATAATGATGATTGCAGGGCACGTTGGGGAAGGCTAATTTTGCCTCAGCATAAAAAACACAGACAACGATGAAAGAGCAGAAGATATATGAGGCCGACGACAAGATGATATCGCTCATCGGCGACAACTATAACCTGCTGCAGGCGCTGGGCAGTTTTGGCATCAGCCTGGGATTTGGTGACAAGACGGTGAGGGAGACCTGCGAGAGCAATGGCGTGGACACCCACACGTTCCTGACGGTGGTCAATTTCGCCATCAACGGCATCGGGGTCGCCGAGGACGATGAGCGCATCTCGGTATCTACCCTATTGCATTACCTGGAAGCCAGCCATGCCTATTTCATCGACTTCCAGTTGCCCTACATCCGACGTGAGCTAGAGGAATCGCTCAACAGGGACAATTCCCTTGCCCAACTCATCATGAAACTCTATGACGAGTATGCCCACGAGATCAAACGACACATGAACTATGAACAGAAGACGCTGTTCCCCTACGTGGAAAAACTCCTGGAAGGCGAGCCCGCCAGCGACTACAATGTGGAGACCTTCTCCAAGCATCATGGCGCCGCCGACCAGCAACTGCGAGAACTGAAGATTCTCATCATCAAGTACCTGCCTCAAGACGGGCTGCACAATAACCAGTTGACTGCCGCCCTGCACGACATCTATGAGAACGAGGAGTGGCTTTCCCAGCACTCCCTGGTCGAGGACCACATCTTTGTCCCTGCCATCCGTCGCCTGGAACGGCTCGTCAAGCATGGCGACGTGACCCGCAACATTACCAACATGGTCTTCAAGGATGGCACACTAGGAAAAGAGACGCTCTCCAGCCGTGAGAAAGAGGTGATCGTCGCACTGGTTCAAGGAATGGCCAACAAGGAAATTGCCACACACCTGGGAATCTCGGTCAACACCGTCATCACCCACCGCCGCAACATCGCCCAGAAACTCCAGATACACAGCCCTGCAGGACTGACCATCTATGCCATTGTCAACAACTTGGTGGATATCAATGCCGTGAAACTATAATTTACCCTATACGCTTTCTCCTCACTATAATTTGTGACAAAAGACGGGCTGTGTCATAATTCGCCTCGCGATTTTTAATCGGCCTATCTGCCGAGAAATTAAAACAAAATTATTTTGTTTAATTTCCCGTGCGATAGCACGGTTATATTACCGTGACGGAATTATGACACAGCCTCATGTGGTTAAAAGACGCAGGCTGTTGTGGCTATCGTTATCTCACCACCCTGGTAAACACGGGAGCCTTGTCCTTCTCGACAAGGACATAGACTTTGATTTCGCTGGCAGGAGGCATGTCGGGCTTGTTCTCGCGTGGCATGTCCATCGCGGTGAACTCGTACTCGATGCCATCAAGGGCTGTGCGAGATGCTACGGTCTTAGCCTTGGCATTAAGCATCGGATAACCGTTGACGGCAGCGTCAAAGATGGCAGCCTCGTCGGCACTGACAGGATGCTGCTCGGGGAAGTCGGCGGGCACAAAAGGTGAGTCTGCCGGTTTATTCGCCCCAACATTAGTAGGATCAGGCTTTGTCATAAGCGACTCATACAGTTTCAGGAACCGCTCTACCTCCTTGGGCATGGCATCCATGCGAGCGGCACGCACGCCATAACCAGGCAGAATTTTGGCATTGGGCTGTTTCTCGGTCATGTCCTTCATGCTTGATTCCAGTCCGCCGCTGCCGAAGGTGCAGAACGGCACCACCCATTTGCCACTCAAGTCCACTTTCTCCAGCAGGGAGGCAATGGGGGGCGCATAAGTGCCGAACCAGATGGGATAGCCGATGAAAATCCAGTCATAATCGGCGACATTCGACTTCAAGGGCTTGATCTCGGGCAGGATGCCTTTCTCGCGGTCGGCCTTGCAGCGGTCAATTGTTGCCTGGAATGCTGTGTCATAGGGCTCCACAAGAGCAACTTCCTCAATGTCGGCATCGAGACGATTGGCGATTTCCTGTGCCACGGCTTTGGTGTTCGATGTCTGGGAGTAATACAATACCAGCACCTTGGAGTTGGGCGCCTCCTTCGACTCTTTCTTCGGGGTGCACGATACGACAGTCATCAGGGCAACTGCCGCACACATCATTATTTTCAAAAGTTTCATACAGTTGGAATTTAATTGGGTTATAATTGATTGATTAATACTAATTTAGGATTTAATTTATTGCTTAGGAGCAGTCCAGAAACGGGCAGCGTCGGTCGTGACAATATCCGACGAGTCAACATCGAACGGTTCAAAGTGTTCGGGAACGATCACGATATCACGCTGTGGTTCGAGATTCTGAATCTTTTCCCTGAGACCGTCTTCCTGGAAGAAATGGAGCGTTTCCCAGCACGAGAACCAATAGGTGTTTTTGGTCATATAGGCATAGTAGTAGTCACGCTTGGTTGTCCCTTTCGTGAAACCAGGATACATCACCACCTGTTCACCAGTAGCAAATTTTTCACGCATCTCCAGCAGACTTAGCGGGGTTCCGGCCTCGTCGGTACAGTAATGTCCGCCCATGTCCGAGTCAATAAAGGCCCACTTACCCAGTTCTGGGAGCCATACCTCATTAACAATGTGGCAGTCTACATCATTTTTGTCCTGAGGCATACAATTCACATAACGTGCAATTAGCCCAGCAGCCTGCATCAACTCATAGTTGAGGATAGCGTGCATGCGGCAGTTGAAACCGGGATTAACCTCCTTGGTATATTTCCACAGGTCTATCGCATTGACATGATCGGGTAAGGTTTCTAGATCTTCATGAGGAATATTGGATGCCACGAATTTGGAGATGGCAACTGCTTTTTTCCATGTCGTAGCATCAGCAGGATAGAGCTTATCCAGTTTGAAGTACGACATGATTTCCTGAGCACGCGCAGAGTCACTGACCGTGGCGAATTGAAACTGCACGGTATCGGCCTTGAACGACGACTGCTTGAGCAACTCTACATTCTCGGCTTCGGCAGCCATGATCGGATTCTCATAAATACTTATATTGTAATCGGCGGCAACGAGACCACAATACAAAACCGTCACCAGCAGGCCAATAAGGGCAAAAACACCCACCACAATGCGAAAAAGATATTTCCAAAACTTCTTCATAATGTCAAGCTTCAATATTTTGATTTTACAGCAGGCGGGCGTGGTCGTTGTAGCTGTAGTAGTGGCCGCCGCGGCATACAATGATATGGTCCACGAACTGGATGTCCATCACCTTGCAGGCCTGGTGGACGCGCTCGGTCAGGCGGTCGTCCTGCACGCTGGGATTGGGGTTGTCGCTGGGGTGGTTATGGGCCAGGATGATACCCGACGAGAGGCGCTCAATGGCTGGCCGCAGGATCATCTTGATGTCGGCGACGGTCATTGCCGTGCCTCCACTGCTGATGCGCACGCACTCCTCGACCTGCTTGGCGTGGTTGAGCAGCACGACCATGATTTCCTCGTGGTCAAGGTCGCTCATGCGTGATTTCAAGTATTTGTAGGCGGCCTCGCTACTCGTGATTTTGTAGCGCTCATCAAACTCTTCCTGCTGGTAGCGGCGTGCCAGTTCCAGGGCGGCAAGGATTTCGATGGCCTTGACCTCGCCAATGCCGTGGTAGTTCTTCACCAGGTTCTTAATGCCCTTGCGCGCGATCTCGTAGAGTTTGTCATTATTGTCTCGCAGGATGCGCTGGCACAGGTCAACGACCGACTCGCCCGGAGTGCCCACCCTCAACAGGATGGCGAGCAGTTCGGCGGTGGACAGGCTGCCGAAGCCGTGCTTCTTGGCCTTCTCACGCGGGCGGTCCTCCTCGGGGACGGTCTCCTTGATGTTGCGCGTTCCCGCCAGCTTACTATTGTCTTTCTCTTCCATCAACTCACACTAATCAGCGAAAAAATCTCTAATCACTAATCAGTGAAAACCGCCAAAGACGATTTTCACTTCCCTTTCCTCATCGCCACTTCCTCGTTGATGTCACGGCCATGCTTGAGCAGAATTTTCCACACGTAGGCCTTGATGAAGCCCCAACCGTAGCTGCACAGCTGAGTGAAACTCGTCGCCACGGCGAGACAGGCAATCTTCAGGCTGCGGGTCTCGATGAGGGCAGCCACCCACAACATCGCGGCATAGAGCAGAATGGGCAGGATGAACCACCACTTCCACAACGAGAGCAACAACAACAGGGCGCAACCGAGGGTAAACACGGCGGGCAGGCAATGCACGGCCTTGAGGCTGTCAGGGTAAAGCAATTTCAAGGTAATGCGCGACATACCGAAGACGTAAGTCTGGCGTGCGAACTTGCTGAGGCTTGTGCGGCGCTTGTGATAAACAAAAGCAGGACGTATCAAGCGGATGTTGAAGCCCGCCTGACGCACACGCGTACTCATGTCGATGTCCTCACTGAACATCTCACGGAAACCGCCGACTTTTTCGTACACATTCCTGGAATAGCCCATATTGAACGAGCGCGGCACAAATTTCTCCATCTGCACCTTGCCGCCACGGATTCCGCCTGTGGTCAGGAACGACGTCATCGAGAAGGAGATGGCCTTCTGCACATCGGTGAAGTCGGGGCTGGCAGCGTCGGGGCCGCCGAAGCACGGCACATATTCCCGAGCCAGTTCGTCACCCAACGTCCTGAAATAGTCGGGCGGGATGACGCAGTCGCTGTCAAAGAAGACAAAATACTGGCTCGTGGCATGCTCCAAGCCGTAGTTGCGGGCGATGGAGCGCCCCTCGTTCTCTTTATAGAAGTAGCGCAGGTCCAGCTGACTGGCATAGCGCAGCGCGATATCCTCGCAGCGCTCAGTCGAGCCGTCCTCCACCAGAATGATCTCAAAATCTTTGTCGGTCTGCCGGGTGAGGCTGCTGAGCAGGTCCTCCACCTCGTCACGCCGGTTATACACCGGCACTATCACGGAAAAATAAGGCATCTCAATTCCAGAATTAGTTTTATCCTACAAAAATACAAAAAAAGATAATAC
Organism: Sodaliphilus sp.; assembly: GCA_045114065.1. GTDB lineage: Bacteria > Bacteroidota > Bacteroidia > Bacteroidales > Muribaculaceae > Sodaliphilus. The sequence continues at coordinate 14,745 of JBGUJU010000162.1, read as the reverse complement.
AAACCCTTTTGACCGGATTTATTTATTGCCGTAGTGAGAATGCATGCAATAAATGTTGTCCCTTTGTTGTCTGTTATGTTGTCTCGGTTGTTTGAGAATTGTGCTGGAGCTTGAAGCGTTGCATGATGATGACGGCGACGAGGAAAGCCGCGAAGTCGCTGGCGGGCAACGATGCCCATACGCCGTCAAGACCCCACAGCGAGGAGAACAGCAGCAACATGGGCAGCAGGAACAGCAACTGGCGAGAGAGGGACATGAAGATGCTGATGCGCACCTTGCCGATGGTCTGGAAGAAGTTGGTGACCACGGCCTGATAGCCGATGACGGGGAAGACGAGCATGTTGATGCGGATGCCGCGGATGGAGATGGTCAGTAGTTGCTCGTCGTCAGTAAACAGGCGCGTGCATGGCCCTGGCAACAGCTCACCGATCACCCAGCCGACGGTCATCGAGATGACCGAGGCGGTGATGGTCAACCGCAGAACGTGCTTGACGCGGTCCATATTGCGTGCGCCATAGTTATAGCCCGCGATGGGCTGAAATCCCTGACAGATACCCATGATGACCATGAAGAAGATGAAGCCCAGGCGGTTGGCGATGCTGTAGGCACCCACCGCAAGGTCGCCGCCATAGGTCATCAGGGCGTTGTTCATGAAGATGGCAACGACACAGCCCGTGAGCTGCATGGCAAACGGCGAGATGCCGATGCTGACGATATCCTTGACAATCGCCTTGGCAGGCACGAGGAAACGCCACTCGAGGTGAAGCAGTTCCTTCTGCCGTGAGAATTGCCATAACTGCCAGCACAGGACGATGACCTGGGCAAGGATGGTCGCTATTGCGGCGCCCTTGATACCCATGTGCAACGGCCAGATGAAGATGGGGTCCAGAATGGTGTTCAGCACCACCGTGACAATGGTCGCTATCATCGCCGCTCGTGGCTTGCTCGCCGAGCGCAGGGCTGCATTCAGGCCCAAATAGAGGTGGGTGACGACATTACCCACCAGCAAGATGAACATATAGTCATGGGCATGAGGCAGCGTCTGGTCGCTGGCGCCGAAGAACCTCAAGATGGGATCCAGGAAGATGATGGACACGATACCCACCAGCAGACCCATGATGATGTTCAGGGCGACCATATTGCCCAGCACGTTGTTGGCCTTTTTATATTGGCGCTGGCCCAATCGCAAGGACATCAGCGTGGAGCCACCAACGCCTACTGCTGCACCAAAGGCCGCACCGATGTTCATCAAGGGGAACGAAATACCCAACGCCGCCAGCGCTATCGAGCCCACGCCGTGGCCGATGAAGATGCTGTCCACCATGTTGTAGAGCGACGACGCCGTCATCGCTATCACACCCGGCAGGGCATACTGCCACAGCAGCTTGCCGACAGGCTGCGTTCCCAATGCCAATGTTGCCTCTTTGTTGTCTTTCACGAGTTCAGTTATCAGTCTTCAGTTGTCAGTTGTGAAGGTCTTTAAGGTCTTAAATGTCCTTAAAGACCTTAAACATATTCTTATTTCTCGCTTTCCTCGAGGCCGAAGCACTCCTTGATGGCCTTGCGGATGGCGCGGGCGCTTTCCTTGCCGCCCTTGAGGATATTTAGCACGCCACGGACGTAGTCGTCCTTGTTTTTGTACCCGCACAGGACGGCGACATTGCTCTCGATGAGCATCAGCTTCTGATTATAGACCTTGAGAATGCTGGCATAGTCATTGTTGTCCTCATAGACATGAAACTCGCGGCACAACTGGTCATAGAGACCGCGCGGGTTGATTTCGCTCACGAGTTCCACCATGTGGTTTTCCAGAGCGTTGATGCTGGTGAACTTCATGTCGATACGTTTCTCCACGTCGCGTTTCACGCGGTGTCGCACGTGTTGCAATGCCTGTTGCTTGAGTTCCTTGGTAAACATGGCGATGACCCGCTTTTTCACCTTGGGGAAAACGATGTCAGGGTTACGGTGTTTGTAAACGGCTACTGCACGGATGACGCCTTCAAGCATAAGGATATTCTCGACCTCGGCGACATTGGGCACGAGGATGTTCTTCTTGCGCAGGTATTCCACCTCCTCGTCGCTGCGGCGGTCGCGGTCCACGATGCCGCGGCTCTCGAGCTGGTGGAAATTCTGCAGGTCGCCGAAGGTGCGCACAGTCTCGATGACCTTGTTGCAACTGCCCAAGGGCTTGACGGTGTATTCGGGGAAGATAAGGGGATATAACCTGGAATCGATGCTGTGTTTGTCGTCGCCCTCGATGAACAGGACGGGTTTGCGGCTGCCCAGCAAGTCGAGCAGAGCCGTGTCGAGGTCGCGGCTCGAGGTCATCAGCTCATAGTCCCACGCCTCGGCCTCGGGATCATACGCCTTGACCCACACACACTGGTTGTCGATGCGCGAACTGGCAAAATCCACATCATGGGTATTGTAGATGAAGGTGCAGTCAGGGCGCATCTGCTCCAACACGTTCCACAAAGTGCGCATGATGCTGCTGTGGATGAAAGTCTCGGGGTCATCGACCAGGATGGCAGCATCGGGCATAGCATAGAGCACCGCACCGATATAGTAGAGCACCGACTTCTCGCCGTCACTCAAGCGCATCAGCGGGTATTTGTCCTCATAGCCCTCGCTGGTGAACATCAGTTTGCCGTTCTCGCGCAGCACCTTGTTCTTGGGGAACACCTCTTGCCACTTCTTGACGGTGATGTCGAGTTTTGTCTTGGGGAACTCCATTTGCTCGTCCATGAGTTTGTGCGCCTTGAAGTTCATCAACTCGCGGAACTCATCATTGAGCATGATAAAGAACAGCTTGTCAAACTCTGTCTCTGCCTTGTTCTGAATCAAGGGGTTAGCAGCATTCATGCGGTTGAACATGTCCTCGATAGAGCCAGGCATGACTTCCTTGCTGGGTGGTGTCGTGAAAAGCGCCTTCAGCGCCGAGATACGGTAAGCCTTGTCTCCCAGTTCGTCAACAAGTGCCGAGCAGAAACGGCTCTTGCCCGCACCGTTCGTTCCGATGACAGTAATCTGCTTGGACTCCACCAGCACTTCAGGCTGATGCCCGTCCATCCTTTTGGGTAGTCTGATGTCCATGATCTGATGATATTACTTTTCTTATCTTAACCTCTAAAAAACGCGGATTACGCGAATTATCGCTAATTATTTATCCATCAACAGTCCACGCAACGCATTTTATTGATATAATAAATTGTTACTGTTAACGACTCTTGCTGTTTCAAGACTCTTTTTAGCAAAGTTTCCAATAATACCCAGTTGATAACCTGTTGCTTTCAGATAATTCAGAACTTGGCATTTATGAATCTCAGCAATATCGGAAACAGTTTTCAACTCAACAATTATTTTGCCATAGCAGATAAAATCAGCAATATATTCTTTTTTAAGAATAATGTCTTTATATCTAATCCTCAAGTGCACTTCACGTTCGTAAGGTATGCCGGCTTTCTTGAACTCATGCTCCAAAGCTTCTTGGTATACTTGCTCCAAGAAACCGGGCCCAAGTTCTTTATGAACTTCCATCAAGCAACCTTTTATTTTATATGACTCTTCAGGATATATTAAATATGCCATATTATGAAACTGCTATCAGTTCTCAAAAAAATAATTCGTGTTAATCAGCGTAATCAGCGTTTTAATAATGACAGGTAATAGCTTTTGCCATTATGAAACGGGTAAAATTAGACATTATTTTTTATAATGCCAACGTTTTTCCCTCCAAAGTGCCGAAAAGGGCATTTTTTCGCACTTTTGGCGCACGGGGTATGACGTTTTTGAGTAATTTTGCCTGCAGTTATGATGGACTATGTAAATGCCTTTGTGTCGATGCTGAACGGCATGTCTCCCTACCTGCTGCTGGGTTTCTTTATTGCAGGAGTACTACATGCCTTTGTGCCGTCGACGATTTATAGCCGCTATCTGGCGGGGACAGGACTGAAGTCGGTAGCGACTGCAGCGGCCTTCGGTATTCCCTTGCCGTTGTGTTCGTGCGGCGTGTTGCCCACTGCGGTGGCCCTGCGACGCAGCGGTGCCTCACGTGCGGCATCCACATCCTTCCTTATCGCTACGCCCCAGACGGGTGTCGATAGCATCATGGCGACCTACTCGATGATGGGACTCCCGTTTGCCATCCTGCGCCCCGTGGCAGCGCTGGTGACATCGCTGTTAGGTGGCCTGGCTGTCGGCCATTGGGAGAGAAAAGGCGCCCTTGGCGATGTCGCGACCGAGGGCAACTACGAGTTCAGCGAACTGCCCAAAGGACTCTGGAACAAGGTAAAAGAGACGCTGAAATATGGCTTCTTCGACATGATGCAGAGCATCGGCCGCTGGCTGCTGCTGGGCCTGATTATCGCCACCCTCATTACCGTACTGCTGCCCGACTACTTCTTCTCGACCTATGCCCGCTGGCCGCTGCTGAACATGTTCATTATCGTGCTGGTGGCTGTGCCGATGTATGTCTGCGCCACGGGATCCATCCCCATTGCTGCAGCGCTCATGCTCAAGGGCATGTCGCCCGGTTGTGCCCTGGTGCTGCTCATGGCAGGACCTGCCGCTAACGTGGCATCGATGTTTGTCGTGAACAACGCCTTCGGGCGCAAAGCGACCATCGTTTATCTGTTGTCCATCATCGGCGGCGCCATTGGCTTCGGTGTGCTGGTGGACTACTGGCCCGGCCTGCGCGAGACATTCACTGCTGCCCTACCCTGCCACGTCATGGAACACCACATGAACGTATCATGGTTCAACACCGTGTGCAGCATTGCCCTGATTGGCATGATTGTTGTTGCGCTAGGTGCCAAATACTGGAAATCCTATCAAATCAAACGTAATAAAACTGCTACAATGAAAGAATTCAAAGTTAAAGGCATGATGTGTGCCCACTGCAAGGCTAACGTGGAAAAGGGCCTTGCCGCACTCCCTGGTGTGGAAAAAGTAACTGTTGATCTCGCTAAGGGCACTGCTCTCGTCGAAGGCTTCGTCCCCGACCAACTCATCATCGACTGCATCGAAGACCTGGGATACGAGGTCGTTAGTTAGAAGTTAGAAGTTAGGAGTTAGAAGTTAGAAGTTGAGATGGACAGTGCAATTAGGAATAAGAGTAAAATTTTCGCTATCAGAATAGTGGAGTTATATCGCTATTTGTGTAGCGAGAAGAAAGAATTTATCCTTTCGAAACAATTGCTACGTAGTGGTACAAGCATTGGTGCCAATGTTGTAGAAGCACAGTCTGCCATTAGCAAAAAAGGATTTTTTAGCTAAGATGTATATTGCATTCAAAGAGTGTAATGAGACCGAATATTGGCTTGAATTGCTACACGAAACCGACTCTCTCACTGATGATGAATTTGAGTCAATCAATCAAGACAATCTTACTCTGAAAAAACTACTAAGTAGTATCACTTATACCACATCCAAAAACCAAAAAACCCCTAACTCCTAACTTCTAACTCCTAACTCTTAACGGCTGTGTAGATGGTGCAGACGCCTAGGGTGAGGCGCTTGAATGTCGCCTTCTGCAGGCCTGCATCGCGCATCAGCTGTAGCATGTCGTCCCCCTGAGGAACGGCGGCAATGCTCTGCGGCAAGTAGCGATAGGCGCTCTTGTCGCCACTCTTCATGGCCCCGATGGCAGGAATGATGTGCAGGGTGTAGAGGTCATAGAACCAGCGTATCAGACCGTTCATGGGCGTGGACAACTCCAGCACACACAACATGCCGCCAGGGCGCAGCACCCGCGCCATCTCCTTGTAGCCCTGCTGCAAGTGCTCAAAGTTACGCACCCCGAAGGCCACCGTCACGGCATCAAACGTGCCATCGGCCATCGGCAGCGCCATGCAGTCACCTCGCTCGAAGGTGATCATATCCTCCAGTCCTTTGTCCTTGACCTTGCGCTGCGCCTCGTCGAGCATCCCCTGCGACAGATCGATGCCCGTGATGTGCTGCGGGTGGAGAGACTTGTTCAGCTGTATCGCAAAATCGCCAGTACCTGTCCCCACATCGAGGATGGCGGCAGGACGGATGCGTTTCAACCTTTTCACAGCCAACTTTCGCCACCAGATGTCGATGCCCAGCGTCATCGCCCGGTTCATAAAATCATAGGCCGGCGCAATAGCGTCAAACATCTGCCTGACCTGCTCCGTCTTGGCCGTCGCCTGGTCACCATAGGGTGTCACCTGCTCGACCTTCTTGCCCTTGTCATCGCTCATGCCTCAGCGCCTTGATGCTTATAGTCGTCACGACCCTCGCGGCGATCGGGGTTAAACAGCTTGTTCTCCTCCTGGAATCGCTCGTAGGCCTCGACAATGCGCTGCACGAGGTGGTGGCGCACGATATCCTTTTTCTCAAACTCCACCTTGCCGATGCCCTTCACGCCATCGAGCACGCGCAGAGCATGAATCAGTCCGCTGGTCGTGCTGCGCGGCAAGTCGATCTGGGTGGTATCGCCCGTGACAATCATCTTGGAGCCCATGCCCAGGCGGGTCAAGAACATCTTGATCTGGTGGGTCGTGGTATTCTGCGCCTCATCAAGCACGATGATGGCATCGTTGAGCGTGCGGCCACGCATGAAGGCCAGCGGAGCGATCTGGATGATATCGTTCTCCATGTATTCCTTGAGCTTGGCAACAGGTATCATGTCCTCGAGGGCGTCATACAGGGGCTGCAGGTAGGGGTCAATCTTGTCCTTCATGTCACCGGGGAGGAAACCCAGTTTCTCGCCCGCCTCGACGGCAGGACGTGAGAGGATGATCTTGCGTGCCTCACGGTTCTTCAACGCACGCACAGCCAGAGCCACAGCCAGATAGGTCTTACCCGTACCGGCAGGACCCAGGGCAAAGGTCAAGTCGTTCTCGGCAAACGTCTGGACCAGCAGCTGCTGGTTGGGTGTGCGGCCACTGATGGGCTTGCCGTTTACACCATAGACGATGACGTCGTCCATCTTCAACTGTTTGGGCGGGGCTCCCTTGATGGTGTCGATGATGACATCCTCGGGCAGGGTGTTATAGGTCGCGCAGTAGTCCGCCAGGGCATGAACCTTCTGCTCAAAGTCGGCGGTCTCGCTGTCGTCACCGATGACAGTAATCACGCTGCCCCGCGCTGCCATGCGCAGCTTAGGGAAAAGGTTGCGGATGAGTTGTATATTGCTGTTATTCACCCCGTAGAAAGTCACGGGATCTACGTTGTCAATGATAATGTGCCGTTCAATCATTCAATATCCTTATAAAATCTAACCACAAAATTACTGCATTTTTTCTTCTCCCCAAAATACTGCCATTATATAAATGAAATAAATACGAATTTGGTAAATTATTGCGAATGGCGCACTGGTGTATAACACGCTATTTTGCTAAAAACAAACCAGAGCAACATTTATCAGAAAACGTGTACCCACGAAGGATATCGCAGGTACACGTTTCTGAATCATTAAGTGTGTGATCACCAGGTGTCTTCTCCGCTTCCTTCACACATTGCGGTCAATCTTACAGTCTTACTGGGTGCGCCGCTACCAGCAATTGTGATAGTACCAGAAATATCTCCGATAATGTTAGCATTATAAATCACAATCACAGTTACCCCATTAGCCGCAAACTCCGGAGTAATAAATGCCCGGTCAACCACAAATTCGGGGTTATCACATGTTATAGACAGATTGTCTGTCAAATTCCGCCCCTTTACCGTAAACGTCATGGATTTGACTTCACCCCTTCGGAGTGTTCCAAAATTCAAAGATGTCGGGCTGACCATAATCGATGGCGGACCAAGTCGGGCGGTACCAGACAGCGTTACGGTCTTGACATCGGCTCCGTTGGTACTAACGAGCAGAGTTTCATTAATTTCACCAGCACTAGTTGGGAAGCAGGTCACAGTCACTGTACCACCGCTGGGTGGCAGAGTTTCTGGACTGATCGTGAAATTGGCATTTGTGTTTGTGCTCGGCAGCGTCAATGAGATGTCGTCAACAGTATTGGTTCCCTCGACCGTGAATGTCATTTGTTTGCTTTGACCCACAAAAACGTTTCCAAAATCCAGAGATGCCGGATAGACTGTGATGCTCGGGGTCACAGCGACACCCGAGAGGTTTAGCGCCACATCGTAGGCGCCAGGTGAACTGAGGATTATCTTTCCACTGATATCTCCTTCGCTGTTTGCATCGCATGTCACGGTAACAGTACCGCCACTAGCGGGGAGCGTTTCAGGAAAAATCCAGAAATCAGCATGCGTGCTTGTATTCTGCAACGCTAATGAAATGTTACCAACCGTATTGGTTCCCATCACGGTAAAAGTCATTTGTTTGGTTTGCCCTACACGCACGTCACCGAAATCTAATTCATTCGGATTGACCGAGATGACGGGCTCAATACATTCGCCCACAAGGTCGATAACTCTGTCGGCTGCTCCTGTTGTGCTGACCACAAGACTTCCACTGATGTCTCCTTCGCTGCTTGAAACACAGGTCACAGTCACAGTTCCTCCACCTGGCGGTAATATAGCAGGACTAATGGTGATATAGGCATAAGTCGGTGTGTCCTGTAATGTCAATGAAATGTCATCGACCGTATTGCTTCCCACAACAGAGAACTCCCTGCTTATTGTTTCTCCCAGAAAAAAGTTTCCGAAATCCAAACGGCTGGTCGTGACGGAGATTGAGGGAGATGGACAAGTTCCCGACACGCTGACGATTTTACTGCTGGTGCCATCACTGATCGTAATGACGCCAGAATGATTTCCGACAGCAGTAGGATTATAGGTCACTGTTATCGTTTCGTCGACTGTTCCATTCTCAGGAGTAACTGTGGTCGGGCTGACTGAGAAATACAAGTTATCAGATGACAGCATAAGGTCGTTTTGCAAGTCCGTCCCCTTAACAGTAAACGTCATCGTCTTTGTTTGGTCCATGGTGACATTTCCAAAATCCAGAGATGCGGGACTGACTATAATCGGGGGTGGTGGAATCACTACATTTCCTACGAGATAGATATTTTCATCGCAGAGGCCGGATTTTATGGTAATATATGCGCAAAAAGGTCCCAGGCGTGTTGGCGTGCAGGTCACCTTCACAGTACAACCGGAAGACATTGATGAAGGAGAAATGGTGAAATTGACGTTCGTATGTGAGTTCTGCAGCGTTAATCCAAAGGGATTATTAGTATAGACTGAAAAAGACAGCTCTTTGCTTTGTCCCACATAACAGTCCCCGAAATCTAATGATTTTGGCCAGACGCTAAGGCCTGAGTCGTCATAGGCAATAATAGGGAAGCGGTAAACGCTGTCTGGCGTCCAGACCTCTTGAACAACGACATTGTGGTGCCTACGACCGTCCAAATCGACTTTGCTATAGGTGATACAGTCTATGTTACTGTTGTTGAGGATTGCATTGAAGTCTTCGTTATTCTGCCAATTCAAGATGGCATAATCATCACTATGCCACTGGGCAGATAATGCCACTGGGAACAAAACGGAGATGATTGACAGCAGCAAACCGAATGATATACTATGCTTTTTCATGGCTCCAAGGAATTAATGGTTTGACTGTTTTCTGCTTCAATAAAATAGTCATCCTCTGGATTGCAATCGAAACAAACCACTCGCTCTTCGTAGCGCAATTGTTCCAATTCGCTGAGCGGATAAGCTGTCACTTGCCCATTAGCCTCTAAAAGTAATACGGAGTTAACCATCTTTACCTTGATATCCTCATCAAGAAGATACTCATCAGTGTTTCCACTTGTCGTTGTAACAAGCATGTAGGTGCAGAGCCTAAGATCTGGTCCGTTAAAAATCCTGTTGATAAGTTCTGAAACATCAACAATAGAAACTCGCCCATCATCATTGATATCAGCATAGATATCGTAACGACCTTCAAGCAATACATCTATGATTTCAGAGACATCGGTAATGTTGAGCAATCCGTTGTTATCAATGTCACCCTTTAGCATTGCAGATTCTGCCGCTAACCCTTGGACTATAGCCAGAGCTAGAGCCAATAAAACTAGTAATTTACGTCTCATAATGTAATTTGATTAGTTGATTGATAATAATTCCAAACAAGAATTTATAATTAGGTATTTTTATTAAAAATAATTAGGCAGGAATATTTCCAACGCCCGAATTTAAGCATTAACTGATAATTTACAAAATATTAAAGCGTTTCTTTTTATAACGACAATAAAAAACTACAGAAAAGCGCCATCTTTTTATAGATTCTGGCAACTTTGGGGCGCGCCCCACTCTATTAAAAACATCAATATCCATGAATTATCAATAAACATTATATTATTGATGACCATTTATGAAGATTGATGGGCATTTAGTTATAATGATGTTGCAGGCTGGTAGCATTGTTTTTATTGTTTTCCTGTTTTCATGGCGGTGGTTGTTGTTTTTCGGGTGGAAATGTTGGTGTGTTGGGGAAAAGTTTGTAATTTCGCAAGATTAAAGTAAAACGAACATTAAACAAAATCAGATATAATGAAAGGAATTGTATTGGCAGGCGGCTCTGGGACAAGACTTTACCCAGTGACCAAGGGTATCTCCAAGCAGTTGATACCCATCTACGATAAGCCCATGGTCTATTATCCCATCTCGGTGCTGATGCTTGCGGGCATACGCGAGATTCTGATTATCTCTACGCCCCAGGACCTGCCCATGTTCCGTCGACTGCTGGGCAGCGGCGAGGAGATCGGCGTGCGTTTTGAATATGCCGAGCAGCCTCGTCCCGAGGGCCTGGCCCAAGCCTTCATCATCGGCGAAGAGTTCGTCGGCAAGGATAGCGTGTGCCTGGTACTGGGCGACAACATCTTCTATGGCCAGAGCTTCACCCGCATGCTGCTCGATGCCGTGGAGCGCACCGAGCGGGAGAACGTGTGCACCCTGTGGGCCTATGGCGTGAAGGATCCCGAGCGCTTCGGCGTGGTGGCCTTTGACGAACACGGCAAGGCAACCAGCCTGGAGGAGAAGCCCGAGCATCCCAAGAGCAATTATGCCGTGACGGGCCTATATTTCTACCCCAACGATGTGGTGGAAATTGCCAAACACATCAAGCCGAGTGCCCGCGGTGAGCTGGAGATCACCACTGTGAACCAGGAGTTCCTCGCCATGGACCGTGTCCATGTGCAGACCCTGGGTCGTGGTTTCGCGTGGCTTGACACCGGCACGAGCGACTCGATGAACGACGCCTCCAACTTCATCGGCACCATCGTCAACATGCAGGGCGTGCAGGTGGCAGCCCTGGAGGAGATTGCCTTCCGCAAGAGGTGGATCACCGCCGAGCAACTGCTGGCGCTTGCCGAGCCGATGAAAAAGAACAATTACGGACAATATCTCATTAGACTGGCCCAGAATGGCATTTGACAATAAGCACAAAGTACATCTCATCGAGCTGTCCAAGAACAAGGATCCGCGCGGCAACCTCTCGGTTATCGAGAGCGGCATTGATGTGCCCTTCGAGGTGATGCGCGACTATTGGATCTATGACGTTCCCAGCGGCATGTGGCGCGACGGTCACGCCTTCAAGACTCAGCAGGAGTTTATCGTGGCGTTGAGCGGCAGCTTTGACGTTGTGGTCAACGACGGCAATCAGGAACAGACCTTCCACCTCTCTCGCCCCCAAATCGGCTTATATGTCCCGGAAATGACCTGGCGACACATTAACAATTTCTCGACCAATTCAGTAGCGCTGGTATTGTCCAGCACCCTATATGACCCGGATGATTATATTGAAGAATTTGATGAATATAAAACCTTAAAAGATAAATGAAAGAGTTGAATAGTACAGAAATAGAGCGAAAGCGGATTCATAACCAGTCGCAGATCAATGACTGCCGTATCATCACCCTAGACAGGCATCACCATGCCAATGGCAACCTCACGGCCGTCAACAACGGAGTGGAACTGCCGTTTGACATCCAGCGCACATTCTACATCTATGATGTGCCCGGTGGAGCCGAACGCGGCGGACACAGCCACTACACGTGCCACGAGTTCATCATCGCCATCAGCGGCAGCTTTGACGTGACCGTTGACGACGGTACCCACCAGTTCACCTACACGCTGAACCGACCCTACCAAGGTCTACTCGTCGTGCCCGGCATCTGGCGCACCCTGCAGAATTTCTCCTCTGGCTCGGTGTGTCTGGCGCTGGCATCACACCACTATGACGAGGAGGACTACGTCAGGGACTATGACCATTTCCTGGAATTGAAAAAGGAGAACAATAAAGTAGAATAAACATCATCATTATCCTTTCAGCCCTATGACGCAATACCCGTTTCTGGACCTGGCGCTCGCCAATGCACCCTACATGGAAGAACTCAAGGCTGCAGCCTGTGAGGTAATCGAGCGTGGACGCTACCTGCACAGCACCCAGACCGAACTGCTGGAACAGGAGATTGCCTCACTGTGCCAGGCACGGCACTGCGTGACAGTGAGCAACGGCCTGGATGCCCTGCGCCTCATCCTGCGCGCCTACAAGGAAATGGGACGGCTGCAAGAAGGGGACGAGGTCATTGTCCCTGCCAACACCTATATCGCCAGCGTGCTCGCCGTGAGCGACAACCGCCTGACACCGGTGCTGTGCGACATCCGCGAGGACACCATGAACCTAGACTCCCGCCTGCTCGAGCAGCTCATCACACCGCGCACCCGTGCGGTGATGCCTGTCCACTTGTATGGCACTCCCTGCTGGGACGAGACGTTGCTCACGGCAGCCCGCGCCCACGACCTGCTCATCATCGAGGACAACGCCCAAGCCATAGGCGCTCTCAGCGACGTAGCAGGCCTTCAGGGCACATGCGTCACAGGCGGGTTGGGCCATGCCGCCGGCATCAGCTTCTACCCCACCAAGAATCTGGGCGCACTGGGTGACGGCGGTGCCGTGGTAACCAATGATGACGACCTAGCCACCACAGTGCGCGCCCTTGCCAACTATGGCTCTGACCGCCGCTACCACAACATCTATCTGGGTTATAACTGCCGCCTGGACGAGATTCAGGCAGCCATGTTGCGCGTCAAGTTGCGCCATCTGGAAGAGGAAAACGAGACCCGCAATGCCGTGGCAAGGACCTATAGCCAGCACATCAGCAATCCACGCATCAAGACGCCGGTCATCTTTGATGGAATCAGGCAGATCTGGCACCAGTATGTCGTGCGTGCCGAGGAACGCGATGCTTTCCGTGCCTATCTTGCCGACAATGGAGTCGGCACCGATATCCACTATGCGACGCCCCCTCATCGCCAGCCTTGCTATAGTGATCTGCCTCATGACCCGCTGCCAGTCACCGACCGCTTTGCCGACGAGGTGGTGTCACTGCCCATCGCCCACCCCATCACCCCCGACGACGCCTGCATCATCGCTGACATCATCAATCACTTTTAACCCGAGGGGGCGACAGCTATGCGCAAGCACGGAATGAAACGGTTTGTCCTGCTCAGCCTGCTGGCGTTGCTGCCAGTGCTGGTGGTGGTGGCATTCTACATCATCCGTGACCCTTTCCACGTCATCAAGCCATACAATGGCAGCATCAGCAATACCGCCGACACGGTACAGCTCACGGTCAACACCGGCTATTTCTCGACCGAGGCATTCAAGTATTTTGAGCCCAGCCGACACTACGATTCCTTTATTTTAGGCTCTTCATTATCAGGATATTATCGCATCAAGGACTGGGTACGCCACTTGCCTGATGGCGTGAGTGCGTTTCACTTTAATGCCTCACGCGAGACGCTGCACGGCATCCGCAACAAGCTCAACTACCTGGTGGCTAACGGTGTAGCCATCAAGCATGTGCTCATTGTGATGGAAGACGAGATGCTCAAGCGGCAACCCATCGACCAGGATGTGCTGTTCGTCCAGCACCCCCAAACGGCGCCGAATGTCTCCTGGTGGGAATTCCATCAGCTGTACTTCAACGCCTTCCGTCATCCCGAGCTGGCGGCCTACACATTGTGGCCGAATGCCGCTACCACGCGACTAGTGCTAGACAAGGGATATGCCACGACCGACATTCCCGACCGCATCGAGGAACTGAACGAGGGGTATTATGGTTGGGGTGACTCCATCATCGACAGCGACCCAGAGGCCTTCTTCACGCCCGAGCACCTCGCACGCTACAGCCAGCCCATGACGCTCTTGCCCTGCCCCGACAAAATCACGCCCGACGTCGAGGGTTTACTCAATGACATCGCCAATATCCTGATCAGCCAAGGCACTGAATACCAGATCATCATTCCCCCACACTACGCTTGGGAGCCCGTCAGCAGCCATGACCTGTACCAGCTAGAACAAATCTTCGGGCAGCAGCGAGTCCATGACTACAGCCACGATGCCAAGATGGGCACCGACCTGCATTACTACTATGATGACGGTCACTTGATTGCCCGGGAATGTGCACGGCTCATGGACAGCGCCTATCAAGCCGTGACGCTACCCTCACCCTTCCTGTCTCACTAAAGTAAGTTTGACTGCACACGAGGCTGTGCCAAGATTGCAACATGGTAATATAACCGTGCTGTCGCACGGGAAATTAAACAAATTTTTAAATTAAGATTTTATAATTAATTTGCTTAATTTCCCGCCCGCAGGGCGGCTATTATTCTAGCAATTGAATTTTGACACAGCCTCTTGATGTAGGAGGGATTATTTCAGGTGCTTGAGGGTGTGTCAAAATTCTGGCACGCCCTCTTGCTGTAACATGTTGTAAAACATATAACAAAGCCTCTACTTTCCCAAGCGGAGGC
>JBGUJU010000161.1:0-16814 GCA_045114065.1 Sodaliphilus sp. | reverse complement strand
TAATTTCACCGAGCAGCAGATGCAGGTTTGTTACCTAATGCGTATCGGTTTATCCAAGCCACAGATACAAAACATGACCAACCTCTCTCGCGTCACCGTTTGGCGGTGGGTGAAGAAATTTGATTGGGTCTTGACGAGTGATGATAAGAACGAGAAAGAGTCCTAAATTTATTTATGTTATAACCAGCATCTTATGGTCTTTCTTCAGATACTCTTTCCTGCAACTCATTTATTCTCTCCATCAGCGCATCAAATTCCAGTGACTGACCGTAGATAAAGAATCGCCTCATCTCAGCATAATCAGTTCTCAATGCTTCCATTGCTCGATCTGGAATCATGAAGTCAATGGTGGCTGGGGCATGCAGGTCATAATTAACATACCTCAAAGCATAGTACGTCCTGCGATGCTCAACGATAGCATCATAGAGTGAGCGGTCTGCCAATGCTTCACGTCCATATTGAGTATCCATTAGTTTCTCCAAGCCATATAGATAGCGAGACCTTCGCATACTTCTTGGATTGTCTTTTTGGAACTCCTCGGCGAGCAGGAACAGTTTTTCCAAGAACGTGCGAGTTGGCACTACTGTCCTTATCTTGCTATTGGCATCGGAATCCTCTCCTTCAAAACTATCACCTATCATTGAATGTATCTCATTCACCTCTTTGTCATCGCTTTATCATTCTATCAAATCTTGGGCGGAAACGTACAAAATATCGCAGTTCCCGCCCGTATTCAATAATTAAATCCCCATGCTGCTAATTCATAGAATACAATTGATGAGCCAAAAATGCATGACATTTCATTGCTGTCTACTAAAAAGTTGAATTAGCTATTTTGCCGATTTTTGGATTTTATAAAAGGCTCAAAATCAATCTTGATTTTTATCAAGTCTCTCAATATCAACTGATTTGTGAGTTCAAATCTGTTCGGTCCAAAAATAGATAAAAACTTTTGGTTTTTAATTATTTACAGCAAATTTTGCCAATTTTTAGCGGACGCTAATGATGCCATTTGAATTATTATTAAGAATCTAAAGATACAAAGGATGATGACTGCAAGAGAAAAGAATTCTGTGTTCAAAGAGGTAAAAAAGGAATTAGGAATGCAATAGCGACATAATATCGATGAATGAAAAAGCCCCAGTATGAATCTTGTTATATTGGGGCACATATGAATAAAGAAAATTCATTTCATCTTTTCGTGCAGTGACAGAGCACTTATAGCTATGCTTTTTGTGGGTTTACTTGAACGTCCATTACGTAAAACAGTTGATGCCTGGCCAGCATTGACTGTTTTGTTGAAGTAACTTTTTTACGCCATAAATATTATTTAGTTGGGTAATTTTGGATGAATCTGCCACCATCCTTAGCTTGTGCTATTATCAGGCAAGTACAAAACGCCATAGACATCAATTATAATTGCAGTTTGAAATAGTCTTTTTTTAATGCCATTCAAAAACCTTCTCTGTTCGTTTTTTACTAATGGGTAAAACCAGATTCTCAATTATTTGTTTGGCATAGGTGGATAGCCAAGTAGAAAAAATATGTTCCGTCCATTATTTTTCATAATTAAAAAAACGTTAATAGTCCTTCTTACTATTTATTAATTCTACTATTTCATCTGCTATTTCATTGATCGTATTGCTAGAGGTACTACGCGCAACCTTATCTGCTATTGATGGTGAAAAGTCTATTACTTCTTGTTTGGTGATTTCATGCCATATCGGTAATATAACTTGTTCACCAGTATTAGCCTTGGTTATAATTCCATCAAGCTCGTAATTTGTCCAGCCTTTACGAATGAAAGCACGTGATAGAACTACAATTCCGAAATGACTATTGGCTAAGCCGATATCAATCCTACGTCTTAAACTATCACCTATTTTCAGTTCGAATTCATCATACCAGACTTTTAGACCTCTTGTTTGCAATGCGTGTGCTAATGGTCGTACGACATCATCCTTATCCTCAGAGGCATGAGAGATGAACACATCGTATTCCACATCCATATTCTGACTTTCAAGTCCACTTGGAGGTATGTTACGAACAAGAGATGGAACAGTTGACAAAGCTGCTTCTCGTATTTCTGGTAGAGGGTTTGGCAATTTACGTATTGCAGAGCGAACTGTGCCTCTTAATCCCATTAAGTCAATTGTCACATACCAATGACCACTTCGTGGAATAGAGAGTACGACTGGAGACTGTTTAGCCAAACCTCCATAATACTGATGACGTCTGCCATTACGATAGTTGTTATAGTTGCAGCTATCCATCAAGCGAACATTGGCGGCGCTTCCTTGCAAGGTTACCTGTATTCTTTCCCCTCGCTGGCAATTATGAAGATCGTATACAGTGTAGTTCATAGCTATTCTTCCGTATTATTTGTAATATAATAGCAATACACATATACGCTGTTATCAGTGCCGCCACCAGTATCGCCCTGCATGCCTTTGTATAGATAATGCTCTTCGACATCTTGTGCAATTTGTTTACTACTTGCTTTATACCATACCCACCAACCATTTTTTTCATCAACCTTATGTTCTGTGAACAATCGGCGACGAATGTCATTGGTTATACCTATGTAGAACTGACTATAATACTTAGCTCCACTTTTACTAATGCGTGTGTCGATGTCCGACACGATTTGAGAATAATTGTACGTCATAATCTATACTTCTTATTATTAACACTGCAAAGGTAAGCCTTAACATTGCAGCCTTAGTTCAATGTTATAAAAAAGTTTAGATTATGACTAATAATTTATGTGTTTTTGAGGATAAGGGCGGCTCTTTTCTTTATTTTGTCTCTTAATAAATCCGGTTCAAGCACTTTTAGTAAATGTGCATGTCCAATCAACAGCGTTTCAAATTCGTAATTTGGCTTTAAAAAAAGCTCGAAATCAATATACTCGTCAGTTTCTTCTTTGATTTTCTGTGATTGATGAAGGGGTTTTGTCCTAATATAATCAGCCTCTGGTCGAAAAACACGAAGAACTATCTTCTCTGGTTTTTTATCAGGCAACAATGACACACCTACGATATCTTTGAAATACTCTTCTATATCAGTTCCTTGGTATTTCTGAAAAATGATATCATCGACGATCTTCACATATTCAATTCTATCAATCGGAACTACGACAAATGGTAATCTATCCTTTAGCCTTGGCTCATACCCTATCAGAAACCACCTATTATTATATTGTCTCAATTGATATGGATGTATCTCACGAGTTCTATTTTCACCACCAAATTTATGATAATTTACGTTCAGCACCTTCTTCTCAACTATCGCATTGATTAAAAAGTCGAAATAATGCAATCCTTTTAGCTCTGGATTTTGTGCAAACACGATAGTGCCAGAAATATCATCAGAGAGCCCAAATGTTTCTTGAAAATGGTATAATGTCTCTTCTATCCACTCATATTTAGGTAATCCCTTAAAACGGCTTAGCATATCAATAGCATCCTTCAACATATCAACTTCGCCTTGCGTTAGAGGCATATTCATTATGGAGAAATTGGGATTCTTGTATCTATAATATTTCCGATGTCCATCATATCGCTTATCAAGAGAAATTTCCCATCCATCAATGCTCTCCATATAGCTAATGTCATCACGTAATTGGCGCTCACCAATAGGTATATCGATATGGTCATTGACGAAATATAGAAGATCATCAATGAAGTATCTCCGATGCGTATCCCGGAAGCATCTGTCAAGCAATCTATAACGGGTATATGCGTTTTTAGTCTGTGGCATATTCTGTTCTCATCATCATATTGTAATGACCTATTTGTCCGAGCTGTTCAAAAATCATTTTGAATACTACAAAATATCTGTCAGCTTGTGTTTCAATAGGTTCCATAAAAATATCATCAGCAGGACCATGTGAGCCCTCATTTGCCCAACAGAGCAAAGAACGGGCTATCTCCTTATCATCCTTATTGGTAATTCTATTTAAAGTACGATCTACATACTCAAAATCGCCGAATACAGTAAAATAAGTTTCCAGTATACGCCGCATAGTATTCTGAATAGAAATGGTCATCAAGCCATCCTTGTGATCACGTAAATCGCTCCATAATAGTTCATACGAACTTTTTATAGGATTCTTGCAATCATAACAACAATCGTATGTCACATTTCCATTTTTACGTAATATCCAGTATTTTGTAGAATCTATCTCTCCTTTATCTATAAAAGAGACCTCTTTGTGAAAGTAAACATTATGCGTGAGAAGGATAATCTGTCGAATGTCTGAATCACTATCTTTTTTGCGAACCTTTTTAAAAAGTTCCTTCAAAAGACTACTTACAACAAAGAGAATATCACTATCCAGACTTGAAATTGGATCGTCTATTACAAGTATACGTCTGCCAGAGACGGATGCTCCATCATGGCTACCCTTTATCAAATGCATATAATAAAGGAATGAAATGAATGTCATTTCACCTTCGCTCAATGTGTTTGTAGCTATTGTTCCATCCTCACGTTGAATCTGATAATGATTTGAGCTTGAAGCAGATTGAACAATTTTGAAGTTAGTGAATCCAAATTGTTTTAGCGTCTCATTGATCGAATTCACCGTTGGCAAAACGCTGGTTATATTTGATTCCTTTCTCTTTAATTCTATTTCTTTCACCGTGAAAGCTGAATTCTTGGCATTATAAGAATTTGTTAGCCCAGCTATAGCCAAATTGGCATTTCTTGTCAATTCGTTAATATGGTCAACCTTAGGCTTGGATTTAATTGCAAGAGTGTTCCAAATATCCCGAATTAGTTTTCTTTTTTCGGTATCTATATTTTCTACAATGCTATTGTGGCTGGTAATCATATTATTGATTTCCTGAACCTTCTTATATAATGTAGTCAACATCTCCAAGGAATCAGTTAAAGAGACCATTCTGCTTGGTTCCGTAATTTTGGATTCCATCTGGATTTTATTAGCTGAAAGAATCTCTAAATAAGCAGAGATGTTAACTTTAACCCCGTCTTTATCAACATCAATACAAGAGAGTGACTCTAATCTCTGTATTAAATTCTCAAATGACAATTTAGCTGCATTTATAAGTTGAAAATAGTTATTACTCAATTCGCTAATAAAACTTGTCTTGTTGACAAAATTCTGATCAAAATAATCATCTATCTGTTTCTTAAAATCATCAGTTATCGTATGTTGCTGACAGAAAGGGCAAACATCATCTTCTTTTCCTTCTATAATCATTTTACCCTGATGAACCCAGTCACTTATTCTCAACCTGTTCACGAGATTAGCAATAGCAACATCTTGCTTACCTATAATTATTTCTTTCCAAATTGGGTTATTTTCAATGATTGCTAAAGAATCAACATACCATGGAGTCGCAATAGGCTCTATCCTCTGCAGACTAGCAGAATTATATAATCGATTATAGCGTTCCGTTAGATCAGTTGTTGGAATTTCATCACCAGGCTCATTTTCCAAGATCTCAAGTATATAGCTCATAAAAGTAGCCTTCTGCATGTGTCCCTTATAAGCTTCATGAAATTCAGGATAACGTTTGTAAATGTTTGTCCATAGCCAATCTCTCATTTCATCATTAAGACCAGCTATTTCATCTTTCTTATCATTTATATTCTTCAGAGTTCCATCACGTTCCTTTCTAATTCTATCAAGTTCCACCTTCAGATCTGCAATCTCTTTTAATTTCTCTGCAGATTCCTCTCCTAAAGTGAAAACACCTGGAATAATAGTATCATTAAGAATAGTGTTCTCTCTGAACTTTTTGTTATACACTATTATCCGCTCATGATCACCATCTTCCCATTCACAGCTACACTCAGAGAAATCGGGATTATCCATATCAGATAGATAATTGCTGATTGTTGTTTTACCAGTACCATTACCGCCATAAATAAAATTGATCTTAGCCAGATTATTTAAAATAATACCATTCTCATCAAAGGTAGCAGTGTCTCGTATAACAATGTTTTTAATCATATAGGTTTAATTTTTGATGGTAATTAAAACTTCTTTTATATTCCTGAATTTTGTTTGGAGGGACTTGATTCTTTCAATCAATTCATTAAAATTTAGAGCATCACCATAAATGAAACTTTTCTGCATCTCGTTATAATCAGCCTCATACGCTGACATCAGTTCATCATTAGGTACAATCTGAATATTGGCAGGAAGTTCGTTGTCGTAATCCACGTAGCCTACATGATAGAACTTGCGTCTATGCTCCACAATCTCATGATAGAGAGTTACGTCACAGAGAGCCTTTTCTGCGTATGGGGTTTGCATCAACTTCTCCAAATCATAGAAGTGGCGAGTCATTCGATGTGTCCTTGGTTTGTCCTTTTGATACTCTTCGCATAAAAGAAAAGCTTTTTCCAAGAAAGTCCTGGCAGGGCTTACGGTTTGAATTGTCTGGACAAGGTCGGAATCCACGTCTTCATCCTTAAACGTTTGTTCTATTAGTGATGATATTCTTCTCATCTCGTAAGGCTCAGACATCGACAACACACTAATCTCTACTTTAACCGTCGGTATTGCGTATGCGGCTTGGCTATCGTAGAGCGAGGGGTATTGTACATAAAGCACAGAAGGGTCTTTGTCATGTGGAACTTTTCTTGGCTCGCCATTTTCATTGGCATTATCATTGTCTGTGAGAACAGTAACTTCAAGTCCCATTTCGGCAAGTTTAGCAGCTAACTCGTCCTTGAATTCACCAAACAGGAAATCTTGTCCCTTCTCTCTAAGATTATGGATTTGTGTATTGCTGGTGCAATTTGCACAAGATAGTTGCTTGATATTCAAGAAATAGTCACGGCTCAACGCTAAGTCGATATCTTCACTGAATCGGTTGATGATGCCCCAGCCTTTACTGAGACTCGTACCACCTTTGAACAATAGGTATTCTGATACACTGGTGTGAAAAAGGGCATACAACACTGCCGTTACCCACCAGTCCTTCTCGGCAGCAGCTTCATCAATTTGCCGTGCCTCGACCACAGCTTGTATCATCGCCTTTCGCTCATCAAACGAGAAATCAATCCATTTACTCATTGCTTTATTCCTTTCTTTATAACTTGTCGCATCCATACAGGAGCCAACAATAAATCATATTCTATGGTGTCAGTCTCAGGAGTTTCCGTGAACAATTGTCCAATCCTCGTTTCAACATCTTGAGTGATGTTATGCTCACCAATGCTGCGTAATGCTTGTACCAATTCTGGCATCAAGTGTCCTCGGAATGCAAAGTTCTTAGGTGCCCCATGTTTCAGAGTCACAGTTCGATTCCCTAATTTCAATTTTCGCCCAGACCCAGTAGTCAGAAAAATAGTATTCATGGGTACTTGTGTGGAGAATCCTAAGCGATTAGCGGCCGTGGCCCCAGTCGGTATGACTTTTGCTTTATCTCGTTTTGCAATCTCTTTCACTAATTCGTAAGCAGAAGGGTAAAGGATGCCAAAACGTGTCTTGCGTGGCTTGACATACACACCTTTGGCTATGCGCGTAATCAATCCTTCTTTCTCAAATATGGCGAGCAACTTGGTGACGTACTCGACATCATACTGAGGAAAAGAAGAAACAAAGAATATCTCGCCAAATTTACTGCGAGTAATCCTTTTCCTAATCTGTTGTACTACTGCATTCTCCATTGATTAAAATATAAATTATGGTCGGAATGATAGCAAATATTTCCGACCGCAAAGATACTGTTTTTCTTTCAAACAACAATGTGTTTCCCCTCGAAATTAAGTTTTCTTGACTGAAAAAGGAACATTTTTTGTCATTTGAATAATATTTCCGTGAAATATTGAGTTACTTTTTGCATTTTGAAACACCATCAGATAATTAAAGATGAATTGTAGCCAAATTTCTCAGAACGATTGCGCATAAGTTCTGTTTAAGAAAGTTAAAAACGTTAAATCTTCATCTTTTTCTCCATTTACAGAATCCGCATCATCACTTTTCTACCGTTTTAATCAAAACACATTGACCTGCAATGAGTTTTAAATACTCTGACTGCTCTAACCTAACATCCATTTCAGTAGTTAGCGATAATCCAAAGTACGATTCTCGCAACAACTGCAATGCCATTATCGAAACGAAAACCAATAGATTAATTGCTGGTTGCATGAACACGACCATCCCCAAATCCGTCACTTCCATCGGCGACAGTGCATTCGATGGCTGCTCCAGCCTGACCGCCGTCAACATCCCTAACTCAGTCACTTCCATAGGCGGCAGTGCATTCTCTGGCTGCACCAGCCTAACCGCCGTCAACATCCCTAACTCCGTTTCAAGCATCGGCTTCGAGGCGTTCAATGGCACTGCTTGGTACGACAACAAACCTGACGGACTGGTCTATGCAGGATTGGTCGCTTATGAGTACAAAGGTGACATGCCCGAGGGAACAAGCATTACACTAAGAAAAGGGACCAAAGGAATAGCAGAATATGCCTTCGCTGACTGTAACTGCGATGGCCTCACCTCCATCAACATCCCCAACTCAGTCACAACCATCGGCATCTGCGCGTTCGAAGGCCGCACTGGCCTAACCGCCGTCAACATCCCTAACTCCGTCACAACCATCGGCTACCAAACGTTCCGGGGCTGCACCAGCCTAACCACCGTCAACATCCCAAACTCCGTCACAACCATCGATGAAGATGCGTTCATGGATTGTCCTTCTTTATACGACGTCTATTGCTACGCAACCACTCCCCCTAGATGCAATAACTCTTGTTTTATCAACTATTCAGCGACACTCCATGTGCCAGCAGCCTCATTAGCAGCTTATCGTGTAGCACCCGTTTGGAGCAAGTTTAAGAATATCGTGGGGGATGCCGACGCTTCCAACGGGCATCGCAATCGGTCACGATAGTGTTGAAACCCAGTCGGGTGAATAAACCAATTACATTTAACCCTCACCCCTAGCATACGCTTGAAGAACGCCAAAGCGGCAGCCCAAGTAGAGCTGCAAAATTTTTGCGTCTCTTTTTTCAACCCCCTTCATTTCTTCATAATTATTCAAGTCAAGGAAGGGAAATCGTTGCCAATCAATCCATGAAAAGTCAGATTATTTTGCATAATCCTTGGTAATTTGCAAGAAAAACACTACTTTTGCCGCCTGTTTTAGGTATAATCATTGGCATTTTGCTATCATTACAAGAAAAAACTTTAAACTAGGATATACCAAATATGAAAACAATGTTCAAAACCGCACTAACCGTCCTGGCAATCCTTTTACCAGCACTTGTTTCAGCCCACGACTTCGAGGTCAATGGCATTTATTACAACATCAACGGCAATGAAGCCACAGTGACATTCCAAGGCTCCTATGCTGGCCAATTCAATGAGTATTCAGGAGATGTGGTAATTCCTCGAACTGTTACTAACGAAGGTATCACTTACCCGGTCACCGCTATTGGCGAACACACGTTTGAGAACTGTTCGGGCGTGACGAGCATCGAGATGCCCAATTCAATCACTACCATCGGCATTTGGGCCTTCAATGGCTGCAGCGGTCTGACGAGCATAGAGATACCGAGCACGATTACTAAGATAAACAACTACACCTTCAACTCGTGCAGCGGGTTGACCGACGTGATGATCCCTAATTCGGTCACGACCATCGGCATGAGCGCATTCCAGTCTTGCTCGGGCTTGAAGAGCGTGAACATCGGCAACGGTGTGACCTCTATCGACAGGTATGCGTTCAGTGGTTGCACCAGTCTGACAAGTGTGACCATCCCCAACACGGTTCACGAAATCAAGGAATGTGCATTCCAACGGTGCAGCGGCCTGACGAGCGTGACCATGGGCAGCGGCCTCTCGATCGTTGGCAAGGACGCCTTCATTGATTGCACCAACCTGACCAAGGTGACTGCCATCGATCTCACGCCCTGGTGCAGAATCAGCTTTGCTTCTCAGAAAGCCAATCCTCTCTATTATGCCCACCATCTCTACTTGGGTGGCACCGAAGTCACTAATTTGACAATCCCCGCTTCGGTCACCACCATTGGCGACTATGCGTTCACGGGATGCACGGACCTGAAAAATCTGACGATTCCCAACACGGTTACCGCCATCGGCAACTACGCATTCTCGGAATGCACGAGCCTGACGAGTGTAACTATCCCCAACTCGGTCGCTACCATCGGTAAGAGCGCATTCTATGCTTGCACTGGTTTGGCTAGCCTGTCCCTCGGCAACGGTGTCACAACCATCGGCAGCTATGCCTTCCAGCGTTGTACCGCGTTGACGACTGTAAGCATTCCCAACTCGGTCACGGCAATTCAAGAAGGGGCATTCTCGCGTTGCGAAGGCCTGAGGAGCGTGACCATCGGCAACTCGGTCGCCACCATCGGCAGCTATGCGTTTGAGGCCTGCAGCGGCTTGACGGGTGTGATTATCCCCAACTCGGTCACGACAATCGGCAATTGCGCATTCTATGGTTGCAACACGATGACCGATGTGACCATCGGCACTGCAGTCGCCACCATCGGCAGCAGCGCTTTTGCCTACTGCCGCAGCCTGACTGGTGTGGTTATTCCTGATGCTGTCATCACCATCGGCAGCAGCGCTTTCTCGGGCTGCAACAGCATGACAAGCGCTGCCATCGGCAACGGAGTCACCACCCTCGGCAGCAGCGCATTCGAACGCTGCAACAGCCTGACCGATTTGACCATTGGCACTTCGGTCGCCACCATCGGTAATGGTGCATTCCGTAATTGTAGCGCATTGACAAATGTGGTCTTGCCTAACTCGGTCACCACTCTTGAGAACAGTGTGTTCTATGAGTGCACTGGTCTGACGAGCATCACCCTCGGCAACGCTATCACTTCTATTGGAGCCTGCACCTTCGCCGAGTGCAGCGCTCTTTCGAGCGTAGTCATCCCCAACACGGTGACCACCATTGGCCTCAACGCATTCCAGAATTGCAGCAGCATGACGAACGTGACCCTCAGCAACTCCCTCACCGCGATCGAGGAGAGCACCTTCGAGGGCTGCACCTCGCTGGAGAGCATCGTCATCCCTAACACGGTCACCGCGGTCGGCTACCATGCCTTCGCCAACTGCTACGGCCTGGCGAGCGTGACCCTGCCCACTTCGGTCACTTCACTGGCCTACTATGCCTTTGAGGGTTGTTACCACATTTCCTCAGTTACATTGACTGGCGAAGGCGAATGGCGAGGTGGAACCATCTCGATTCTCAGACCCGTAACGGTAACTATCGGCAGCAAAATCACTTCGGTGAAGGGGATGTACCTCAAGCCTTCTCAGGTCTATTGCTATGCGGTTACACCTCCCGTGTGTGATGCAAACTCGTTCACCGACTATTCGGGCACATTACATGTACCAGCTGAATCACTTGCTGCCTACCAGGCTGCACCCTACTGGAAGAATTTTGCCAACATCGTCGGTGATGCCGTCGAGCCGGCAGAACCAGAACTCGGCGATGTGAACGGTGATGGCCGCATCACTATCAACGACGTTGCCGCACTCATCAATTATCTGCTGAGCCAAGATGCCACGGGCATCAAGCTGGAGAACGCCGACCTGAACAACGACGGACGCATCAACATCAGCGATGCGACAACCCTGATCAATAACCTGCTGACGGCCAATAACTGAGCCGTAAAACAGTGAACACCGTGGCGGCCGCCTTATAGAGATACCGTTACGAGTCTTTACAAGGCGGTCGTTCTCTGGTTCTCATGACAAACTCTGCCTGACTGATGACGAGAAACCTTTTTCCTTCAGATTTCTTGAAAGGCGGCTATCTATGGGCTTTGCAGGGTATTTTTCAATATCAAGTCGGCAGAAAAAATTCAAGATATAAAGATTTTTCAAAAAAAATCTTATAAATTATCATATTATTGAAAAAATTGTTATATCTTTGTGGCGTCATTGTGCAACATCGCCTTTGGAGACAGGTGCACATGATTCCAGTTTGTTAACGTGCACTGGCACTCTATATTATGATATACACTTAAAACTAAAAAACTATAGACATTATGGCAACAAAACTTGATTCACTTGATTACAAAATCTTGAAAATGTTATCGCTCAATGCCCGTAAGCCCTATTTGGAGATTGCAAGAGCGTGCAATGTGTCGGGTGCCGCAATTCATCAGCGCATCCAGAAACTCTACAACATGGGCGTCATCCGTGGCTCCATTTCCTTAATCGACCCTGCCTCGGTAGGCTATCAGACTTGCGCCTACATTGGCTTCTTCTTGAACGACCCCTCCAAGTTTGACGAGGTGGTAGCAAGGCTCAAGACCGTCCCCGAGGTGGTTGAGTGCTACTTCACCACAGGCAAGTATGACCTGTTCATCAAGCTCTATGCCCAGAACAATGACCACCTGTTGCAAGTGATCCATGACCGCTTCATGAAGATGGGCCTGGGCCGCAGCGAGACACTCATCACCTTCAAGGAAGTATTCAAACGCCAGATTCCCATCGCACCAGACGGGGAAGAGCCAGTGGCTGAATAAAGACATTGCAGGGGGCGTGACAATCGCCCCCTTTTTTACGATTTTTCAGGTTTAATAGAATAGGTAAAATATCATCATGGACACAATCAATTTAACCCCCGATGAGCAGCAATGGCTCGACACTGCCCGCCAGATGGCCCATGAAGCGGCCCAAGTATTGAAAACGCACTTCCGCCGCCGCGACCTCAGCATCGAGGACAAGGGTAGCGCCTATGACATCGTTACCGAGGCCGACAAGGGCAGCGAGCGCATTATCCTCGACGCCTTGCACACTACTTTTCCCGACCATGCTATCCTGAGCGAGGAAAGCGGTGACGACCACCGCACAGCACGTTATCAGTGGGTCATCGACCCTCTGGACGGCACCGTCAACTACAGCGCCGGCATCACCACCTATTGCATCTCCATCGGACTCAAGGTGGACGGCGAGACCTGTTTCGGCTACGTATTTGCTCCGGCACTCGATGAGGAGTTCTGGGCCATCAAGGGCAAGGGTGCCTACGGACCCTATGGGAAACTGCAAGCCAAAGCGACCACCGAGCTGCAACGCGCTGTGGTTTCTACAGGTTTCCCCTATGACAAAGCGACCAACCCCGACAACAACCTGGACCGTGTGGCGCGTATCATGCCACAAATCAGAGGGTTGCGACGCTTGGGCTCGGCAGCGATGGACCTGTGCTATGTGGCAGCTGGCTGGCTCGACGGCTACTGGGAATTGAACCTCAAGGAGTGGGATGCCTGTGCCGGCGAACTCATCGCCCAGGAGGCTGGTGCCTTCGTCAAGCGTTACCGTAATGACCACGGCATCTGCATCTTCGCGGCCTGCCCTGGCATCGCCCCCGCCCTGCTCGACTTGGTAGAATGAGGCGTTAAAAGAAGGCTGCTGACTAAAAACTAGAGACTAGGGACTAGAAACTAAAAACTATTTCGTACCTTTGCAGCCATTAAAACTGAAAATACAGAAAAAATGAATATGGATAATAAGAAGATTGTTTTGAGTGGAATCCGTCCCACGGGACAGTTGCACCTGGGCAATTACCTGGGCGCCTTGAGTAACTTTGTAAAGATGCAGAATGAGGGCAAGTATGACAGCTACTACTTCATCGCTGACCTGCACGCCCTGACCACCAACCCTGACCCCAAGGAGCTGCACACCAACGTGCGCCACATCCTGGCTGAGTATCTGGCTGCAGGTCTGGACCCTGAAAAATCGACCATCTTTGTGCAGAGCGATGTTCCCGAAGTGAGCGAGATGTACCTGCTGCTCAACATGCACGTGGGCATCGGCGAACTGATGCGTACTGCCGCCTTCAAGGACAAAGCCCGCAAGGCGCTGGGCATCACTGCTCCCACCCAGGGCGATGACGACGAGGATGTCGCTAAGGAAATCATTGGTGCCAGCACCAACAAGCGCGTGAACGCCGGTCTGTTGACCTATCCCACGCTGATGGCTGTGGATATCCTCATCCAGCGCGCCGATTTTGTGCCCGTCGGCAAGGACCAGGAACAGCACCTGGAGCTGACACGCCGCTTCGCACGCCGCTTCAACTCATTCTACAAGACCGAATACTTCAAGGAACCGCAGAACTTCAACTTCGGCAGTGCGCCCGTCAAGGTGCCCGGCCTGGACGGCAGCGGCAAGATGGGCAAGAGCGAGGGCAACTGCATCTACCTCGTTGACGAGGAGAAGGCCATCCGCAAGAAGGTGATGCGCGCCGTGACCGACGGAGGCCCCACCGAGCCCAATATGCCAATGGCTGAGCCGGTGCAGAACCTCTTCACTATCCTCAAACTCGTCGGCACCCCCGACAAGGTGGAGTTCTTCACCGAGGCCTACAACAACTGCTCCATCCGCTACGGCGACCTCAAGAAGGAGATTGCCGAGGATATCGTGGCACTGACCACGCCCATCCGCGAGCGCATTCTGGACATCGAGAACGATGATGCCTATCTGCACCGCGTCCTGGAGATGGGTGCCGAGCGTGCCCGCGCCCGTGCGGGCAAGACGCTTGCCGACGTCCGCGAGATCATGGGCATCACCAAGTTCTAGTATCCGCTAACTAGATACAACCTATTTCACGAAAATAACCAATTCAGGCATCCTATATTGCCTGAATTGGTCTTTCGGGATGCGGGTTCAACATCATAAAACACACCAATTATATAATTAACATGGAAATAGTATGAAAGCATTTATTGAAGACGAAGAATTTGGAAAAGTTTATGTTGAACTGCGCCGTGGGATGACCTCGGTGAGGTTCACTTATCGGCCTGACGGCACCCTGCTCATGCGAGCACCTCAGGGCATTTCTATTGCTGACCTGCAAAGGATGGTTGACATGAACCGCTTGCAGTTGCGAAAACTGCCTAAGCCGAGTCAGCCTGAACTGCAAGTAGGACAAATGATCGAGTGTGCCTTCGGCTGCAGGGTGCTGATAAGTATCGGTGACCTCAGGCCAGGATATGCCTCCACCCAATGGGCTGGTAATGACATGCTGGTGAAAGTCCATAAAGACTTGAATCTTGCCGATACTGCCCATTCTCAATTTGTTTCCAACATGATTAGTCAGGCGCTGGTTCCAAAGGCAAGGGTACTGCTTCTGCCATTTGCCCAGCAGGTCGCCGATAACCTGGGTTTGACGCCCGCAGGCTTTGAGGTGGGAGGTGGTATGCGCAAATTGGGACACTGCACCAGCAAGGGTATCATCAGGCTCTCCCGCAACCTCATGTTCATGCCCGAGGAACTGATCCGCTACATCATCTGCCACGAACTGGCCCACCTCACCCACATGAACCACTCCCCCGAGTTCCACGCCCTAGTCAACCAATACTGCGACGGCAAAGAAAAAGAACTGGAACGCCAATTGCGCCAATTCCGTTTCCCCATCCTCAAGTAATTTCAGAGTAGAACAATAGCAGCTATAGTTACTATAGATACTATAGTGGCTATAGCTGCTTTGTCAAGGGGTGACCTATCGTCAGTGGATGGTGACCTGGGTGGCGCCGAAGCCGTACTCGCGGAAGCTGGCATCCTGGGCGGTGCAGCGCGGGTAGCGACGCTTGAGCTCGCCCAGCAGGTGCTGGCGCAACTTGCCCTCACCCTTGCCGTGGATGAAGACGATGCGCTGGCCGTGCTTGCTCAGGTTGGCGTCCATCACCTCGCGGAACTTGTCCATCTGATACTCGAGGATGGCTCCCGGCGTCATGCCGTTGAGGTTGTCTAGCAGTGAGGTAATGTGCAGATCCTGGACGATGATGCCGTTGTTATCGACTTTCTTCTGCACGGGTTTGCGCTGGGGACGGTCCATGCGCTTCTTCTCCTTCATGGCGCGTTCCAGCTCGCCGCTGTCGATGCGCATCATGCGTGCAGGACGGTCATTGGTCACAATCTCCACGGTAATGACAGGCACGTCAAAGTAAGGGTTCTCATGGAAGCAGTGCAACTTATAGAACTTGGTCACGTCGAGGCGCTGCTCGATGAGGGCGGGATTCTTCAGCTTGAAGCCCTTGCCCTGCTTGAAGGCGACATACTGCACGGCGATGTGCGTCATATTGTTCAGGTCATCGTGGCCGAACTCCTCGAGTTGTACCTGGATGTTGGGCTCAACGATGCCATGATAGCGGGTGATCCATTCGCCCTCGCCGTCGCCACGGGTCATATAGGTGAAATACAGGAAATAGTTCGAGTCGTTGACCAGCGAAGCATAGAACGTGGTGGTGTTCAAGTGCTTGATTTCGCGAGCCTCATAGCCCAGCACGACATTCAGCACCTCGCCCTCGGGGGTCTCCTCGATGGGCAAGGTGGGCTCGGGAACGGGTTTGGGCCTGGGCGCAGGCTTGTCGGGCTCCACCTGACGGGTGCGGATGTCCAACGGGCGGTCATAGGCCGACGCCTTGGTCCCAGCCTGCCCCACGACGACGAGCTCACGCTCCAACGCGGGGCGCTCAAAGCCGTCCGAATCCTCCACATAGATGGTTTTACCATCAATCCTTGTCACGCGACCGCCTCCCACATCGTTGAGGAAGCGCACGATATCGTTAATCTTTACCATAACAGTGTTGTGTTGATTTTGTTTTTCTGACTGCAAAGTTACAAAAAGTCCACCACCCGCGACCCATCTTTTTTGACATCCAGCATTACCCTATAGCAAAAACAAGAAGTACAACAAACACAAAGCATTCATTTCCAGAACATTGTATTTATTGTACTTCTTGTCGTTTTGTTAGAAGCGGAGTGACCGAGATTCGAACTCGGGATACGCTTTTGACGTATACACGCTTTCCAGGCGTGCCTCTTCAGCCACTCGAGCATCACT
>JBGUJU010000160.1:0-28674 GCA_045114065.1 Sodaliphilus sp. | reverse complement strand
TCTAAATTCTGATTTATCGAACAGAGGAGTGAGTGCAATCAGTAGCCCTTACTTTTATGAATTAATATCTGGTTGGATTAAAGGCGTTTTTTCTTTGCTTTCAAGGCTTTATCATTATCATCAGTTATAATGAGATAAATTTGGCATAAGGCCCATTTTTACAGATGGATTAACAAACCTCGAAAGTCGAGATCATGCTTGAGTGCTTCTTCCATAGCATGGATGTCTGCATCTATTTGTTTTAATCTATCTGCTATTTCATCATCATTGTGTCTGTCATCAAGCAATGTTCTCAACTTCATCATCGCTTTTCCGTACTCTATGCCATAGTGAAGGGTTACCTCATCAATCGCCATTTGAAGGTTTGCAATACGCGACCAGGAATAGCCATAAAGGACTTTCCCACATTGTTCGTATCTTTGAATATCATGTTGGCATTCTTCAATTAGTTCTTCTCTTGTTTTATTCATGTTGTGATTTTCTAAAGCATTAACTAATTATTTCCCAGAAGCCGCCTTTATCAGGGCCCACTCTACGGAGGTATTTCCCACGCATATAATCTATGTTACGCATGATAGAATTAGCACTGATTCCTACAACTTTCGCAAGTTCAATTTTTGAAATATAAGGATTGTCTATCATGAGCCCCAGTATCGCAATACGGTTTTTTGTTAACTTATCACCATTTTTTGAAGCTCTTTCTATCAGCTTTTCCAGTAATACTTGACGAGTTACAGTCACCTTTTGAGTAACATCTCCATCATTTACAGTTACCTTTTCAGACACCTTTTTAGTTTTTACAGTCACCTTTTCAGACACCTTAGGCACAGATATCTTTAGGATAAAGTCGTCTGTACGGAAAGAAAGGGCAGATGTGCCGTTGGCTTCAAGTTCTCTATAAATACGGTCAACACCTTCACCATATTCCTTGACGTAATGATAAGCTTTTAGGAAAGCGGCAATCTTTGGGTTACGAGAGAAATGGGTGTTGCGGATGTTGGTTGGCTTCACCATTCCAGGCAGTTTGCCAGGAGATTCAAACACCAGTCTGTCATCGAACATTTTGATTTGAATCTCGGTCCCCTTGATGCTGTAAGCCCGATGGCAAACGCTGTTCACCGTCATCTCTTGAATGACGAATTCGGGATAATCGCGGCGCGTCACGAACTGAGCATGTTGTCCCAGGAATGTGTGTTCCCTAACCTGGGTCTCTATGAACTCTATGGTTTTTCTGACTTGGTTCAGGATGGTTCCCTCAAAAGTCACATCCTTGATGACGTTCATCTCAGCACCCACCATTTCATCGACACCCTCGTATCTGATGAAACGAGTGCGGGCACGAGGGAAGAACTTCTGCGGGTTC
Source organism: Sodaliphilus sp. (assembly GCA_045114065.1). Taxonomy (GTDB): domain Bacteria; phylum Bacteroidota; class Bacteroidia; order Bacteroidales; family Muribaculaceae; genus Sodaliphilus. The sequence continues at coordinate 27,311 of JBGUJU010000160.1, read as the reverse complement.
TTGCCGAATAGCAGAATGCACGCAGTGCTGACATCTTCCTCGCCCTGCTTATTGGTTGTCACAAAACCATTATTCTCTCGCAGGTATTCCAATGGGGTCTTGCTATATCCGACCAGCCTGGTATATTCCGCAACAGCATCCATGTTGATGTCATCAACGGCGGCACCATAGACAGCCGTGTCCTCATAGAAGCGCTCACCCTTGTCGTACATCAGCTGCACGCGCTCATCAAACGATAGCTTCCGGCTTTTGTCTCCCACACGCATAAATGCTTCATCCGCCTGGTTGGTGTGCAAATACATACTGGCAGGGATTTCCATCAGCAAAATGTGGTTCTCATTCCCATCCTTGTCCTTGCAAGGAAGGTAAGAGCAGGTTACGGGAATTGACGGATTGCAGAAGTCGAATGGAACACGAAGTAGCTCGTTGAGCTTTTCCGTATACTGGTCAACCCCCTCAAGTGTCCTGGTTTTATCCGACACACCGATAGCAAGCATACCGCCATCGGCGTTAGCCATTGCCACGATGGGCACAGCCAAAGCCTTCGGGTCAATCTGAATGCTCTTGCAATCAAATGTTTGATCTTCTTTACGCGTTATGATTTCTTGTATGGTCATCATGTGATTATTACTATTTCATTTGTCCGGAACACCAAAGAGTATTTATTGCCGTTTCCAGCGGTTATAGAATTCTTTCAAATATGTTTTTTGTCCACCTCGGAAGGTCCTACCGTCTTTCAGGCGTTGTAACAACTTTCCCACTTCAGAGGATACCCGATTATCCCATCCAAGTTTTGTCACCAGATAATCTTCTATATCGGAAGGCGTTACTTCTGGAAGATATTTATGAATGGCACGAATATATGACTTGCATGTTTCTTCATCATCTGGATGTGCTAAACTCTTTGAATTAAACATACGATTATCCATTTCACGAAGGGCCTTTGGTAAGATGGGGTCGATTTCACGCTTTGACTCATTATCGGCTTTCGAGCCTGACACGCTCTGTGCATGCCATCTTGTTATCCATTCTTTTAGTCCTTCCATAGTCCATGAAAGTGCAATGATATATTTGGCATTTAGATAATCATCCACTTTAAAAACTGCTTTAGAATCCATATGGCAGCATATCACAACATCTTTTGGCGTATGCTTATACTCACATTCCTTTTTATATGTACGTTCTGTTGCACATTTTATAGGCTTAGTGCACCCTTTAGACTTCATGGGCCGAGAAAACATTTGGTTTACATTATCTTCACCAAATATTTTGCCTACCTGCATGAAATTCTTTTTTGTATAACTATATAAGACTACACGTTCAACTTCATCATCAGAATCAGCAAGTTCAAATGCTTTGCGGACACATGCGATTAAAGCCTTTGTGTCAGCTCCACATGCATTGGCATAATATTTTGTATTTGTACTTGTATTCATGATGTTCAAAAATTAAGCATTATTTTACGTTGTTTTATTGATACAGACTTATTATCGCTTAACAGTTCTGAATTAATCTCATCTGGCATTAACCCCACTATGTCTGATAGTTCTTCCATTGAGTAGTTAAGTTCTGAAATATGTAAACCAACCATTTTATTTACTATTTTGGGGCTATCAATTGGAACGAAACCCGACTCATTCTTTCTCTCCCCATGTCGGCCTAAAGTAACATATAAATACGTTGCAGTTTCCTCTGATATACACTTTAACTCCTTTGCCCTATATATAATGGCAGCTTTCGATACTTTCCAATAATATTTTTTCATTCCTAAGTCTTTGTATTTCAGATTAAACAAATCCTCAATACATTGACTCTTAGGCATTAAGAACTCTCCAGCAAATTCGTTTGCTTCTAATTCTTTCTGTTCTTCTGATTTTTCAAAGTTCTCAGAGCGTAAATGCATAACAAGATGTCCAAGTTCATGAGCAAGACTAAATCGTTTTCTATCATTAGGGATGTTACGATTTATCCATATTATTGGAGCTTGATTCATCGTGAACATCGTCAACCCATCATATTTCTCCATGTCATCAACATCCAAGAACATCACGATAACACCATTTTTTTCGAGCAACGAAACGATATTCTCTATAGGGCCAGCGGGGATATCTAAGAAATTCCTAATCTTAAAAGCTATTTCTTGCGGACTGTTATCCGCAGTTGGCTCGACGGCAGGGATTATCAACTCAGGTATATCTATAGACTCCATCAATTCATCTATACCTTTGCTTAAGATGCTAATTGTACTTTCAAGTTTAGAAAGATCTTTTACTGTCATCGACGCCCTCTTCCTATAAAAAAGGCTCGTTTCTCCAGCAATGCGTATATCCTTCTCAAAAAAGGATGTTGGGTAATTGAGCACTTGGGCTATTTTTGAAATAGCATCAGGCGTCACAGTAAGCACGCCTTTTTCAAATCTTGAAAGGGTGGCTTGTGTAACACCTAACAATTCAGACAACTTACTTTGAGATAGACCGCGACTTTCCCGGGCAAGTTTTATGCATTTCTCATTAATCATGACTATACGGCCTCCTTGCCTCTCTGCTTTTCTGGCTTAACCCTCACTATCGGCTCTTCAACAGTTGTACTAGCTGTCATGGAGATACGGTTTGAAGCCGCTATATCTCCAATATCAATTGGGGCCCAAAGATGTTGGTCGCCTTCTAGGTATAAAATATAGATATGAGAAACAACTTCAATATCGTTCAACTGATAGCCTAGGATTAACATTGGCAATGTGTCCTTTCCCTCGGCCTTTTGATAAATTCTTTTCGTGGAAGACTTAGTAGCATTCACCCAAGGCAGCCTGTTGTCATCCAGTTTCTTAATCCAAACTTTATAGCCACTAATTTCTAGCATTGAGTTTCCCTTGGTGGGTTGGACAATCCGAACACCTTCTACTTGGGAAAGATATTCGATAATTAACCCATGCATCATACTTGAACAAAAGGTGTTTTCACGACGAGCCATTGCATGAGCTTCTGCAAATTGCAAATAACAATCTCCTGCTTCAAGTATTTTGCCGACTAATGCATTAGCTATAGGAGTAAAAACGCCTAATACTTCTTCTCGGTTCGCATTCTGACGTGGATTCATTTCCTCATCAGTAAAGAGAGATAACGACCGATTTCGCAAATTTGAAATATTATTTCTTAGCATAACAAAATAAATTTTGCTGCAAAGATATATAAAATTTTTATTAGCGCATAAAATTTTTGAAGAAATGCGCATAATTTTTTTTATTTTTTGTGTTTTTAAGGACTTTGCTCCATAAGCATCATAACAAGGCGTAGTGACAAGTAGTCCCTGCTGCTATGAGTTGATGCCTGCTAAGATTATCGAAGCCCGCCTCTTGACTTGTGAGGTTTTGTCATTTTGTGTGGTATCATTTTCCACCCGGTTGGTCTTTTTTGATGGTTTTTGGTTCTATCGGTGATTAGGACTACCATCATTCAAGGGGGAGCTTGCTCCACCGAATAGAGGGTTATAAAAACGAGCAAAGGGAAGGGAGTTTAGAAAAACTCTTAGCCTAATAAGAGTTAACTTTCGTTAACACTTTAGGTTGCCTCTCCTGACGGAGTTCCTACGGGGAGCAAGCTCAGGCAGATGAGGGTAAATTGATGCCCTTTTGGTCCTATTTTTATCTCATGAATCATCCTCGATAAGTTCAAGGTCAAAGTCATCGATGAGCTGCTGAAGGGCAGGATTTCGTTCAATCATTCGGCCCAAAACCATCTGCTTGGTCTCCTGCATCAGGAGGAAATCTGAGATGTCCAGACCCGCCTCACGCTGTTCGTCGGTCGCCATCTGATCCAACACGTCAGAGATTGTAACACTCTTGCAGATGGGTTCAAGGATTTTCGATTTATCGATCCATTTCTCTATCGCTCCAAGATCTGGCATGAGAATCACATCCCTGCCACGAAGCACCTGCATGGCATCTTCATTGAAACAACCATTTTTCCCTCCAGTGGCCAGCCAGAGAAAATCTGGCATGAAGTGGGATGCTATCAGACAGGTCTTCTCGCTCTCCACCAACATGATTGTGGCAGAGGAGGTGGCAAGCAGATGCTCACCAAACAAGCATTGCTTCAGATTGAAATCAGGTAGTTTTAATTCTGAATGCACCCAGCTGACCTGCGGATGTGGTTCTTTGATGCGATGCCCGTCCTTGGGATTGTAGCCCATCATCTTTCCTGCTCGGACATTTCCCTCGATGTCAACTTGCCAATAGACAGCAGCACCTCCCCATTTTTTGACAGTGCCAACCATGTAGCGTTCAATCTGTTTGTTGGCGCCCTCCTTTCCTATAGTCTTGCACAGGAATTGGTACAAGGGATTGATGCCGTAATGGGAAAGTGTCTTTCGCATGAGGTCAGCCGGGATATAAGACGGAACAAAAGGCTCGGCCTTTGTCCTTATCTGTGCAAAGGTCTTGATGCCCCTCCAGCCATCATCATTGTTGGGCTTCAGGTCTGGTTTGTCCTGGAATAAATCCTTTGGCGTATAATGATAACCACAAGAATCCTCATGGTCACATCGTCCCACATAATCGGGAAAGATTATCTTTCCCTCCTCATCGATATATCTGACGAAGCATTGTTTCCTTCCACATTGGGGACAGGTCAGTTTGCTGTTTCTGCCTGACTTATATTTCTGAAGATGAAATCGATAACTGCTCATGATTATGTTCCTTTCTGGGTTGTTGAATTATGCCGTTACACTTTGGAACTTTACACTTTTACACTTTGAAAGTGTAAAGTGTAAAATGTATCGGGTGTACTAAAGTATCTTTCGGTAGGTGCCATGACCTGTTTTCTGGAGGGTTCGCTCTACGCACATCTTGGCAAGGTTCTTCTTGACAGCACTCTCACAAAGTCCTATTTCAGCTCCAGCCTTGATAGCATCTGCTGTAGTGAAATCTGGTTGCACTCCATCCAAGAATGATTTCTTGAGCGGTGACATGGACTCTTTCTGGACTTGTGTCTTGATTTCCTGATACGAAAGTTCCAGATAGTCATACAGACGAATGGCCGCTTGAACGGAACGCACATCAATGTGCTGCATGTGGATCTCTTCACAAGCCCATCCCAGGAGTTGAAACACCAGTGCAAGTCTGGCCACGTTGGAGTCTGCTTTCATCACCCGGCTCTCAATGAGCCTTTCGTCCTCAATCGCATTGACTTGCTCGATAAGGGTGTTTTTCCATTGGGCAAAGCATTGATAGGCTTCGGCGCTCATGTCAAGGACTTTCGGCATGATGATTCCTTTCTCGTCAAAATCAGGCTCAATGGAAAGCAGCTTATCTATCACCTGTTTCCATTTCCTATATACACTACCAACCCGACCATCCTCTTGCAATCCTGCATCCTGAACCAGTTGCATCTTGGGAATTTCACGACTCTTCGGATGAAGGAACAGGATGCGGTCAATCAATCCACTCGACACATTCTCCTTGGTGAAGAGTTCCCCGATGCGCTGCGTCTGGGTGGTACCGACAATATTGATACATGGATGGGGGATGATGATTGGAATGGGATTGCTGCAACGGGACACCTTCAACGGCTTTCCGCTATATGCGGTGAGCAGCTGAGTAAGCAAGGGACTGTCATTGTATCGACAGAAACTCTTGAAAAACCCCATGATTTCATCCACTAGGATGACGATGCCACGCTGGTTGTCATTATGGATTCGCATCATGGCCTCCTGCGTAAGGTCTGAGAGGATGGTTTGAATGAGAACTGGTTTGTTCGTATCATAGGCGTCGCCATCCCTGGATCCAGCATTATGTTCTGCATAGCGTTTGTTCTCTTCAATGAACCTACTGACCTGAAGGAAGTCATGTTCTTGAAGTGGACGATACGCATAGTCAAGTGGCGGGGTCTTGCCCTGCCCTGGCCTTCCTATCAGGATGACATACAGGGCAGGGCTGCTTCTCCATGATCCACGGATACGTATCTGGCAACTGTTTCCGATGGCCGTAGCTGCAGCCGACAGCATACTCATTGCCAGATATTCCAGATTAAACTGCTCAATATTGGTGACATCGAAGATGATGCCCTGCAATTTCCGAGGAAAGGCATCAAGGGGAAGGCCAATGTCTTTCAGACCTATAGCCTCCCGTCGGATTCTGTTTGATAGCGCCAAAACACTTGGACACCCTTGATTAATCCCTACCATCATCGCCAAACGGTTTGTTCTGGACTCCGAGAATCTTGTTCACATCAGATTCACGATACTTCACCTTGGAGCCTACCTTGACAGGTTTCAAGTAGCCCTTCTTGTCCCAATGCCATAAGGTGGCATCACAGACACCAAGGCGTTTCTTGGTTTCTTCTTTCGTCAGCAAACAGTCCTCCTTGTTGTCTTGCATGGCCGTTGCTACCTCATTGACCGCACGACTTATCAACTCTTCTGAGAAGTTGCGCAAGTCCTCTCCGGTAATTTCCAACTTGATGTTTGCATTGCCTGCTGAAAGAATTGACATGATATCAGTCATAGCTATACATGAGCCACCAGATTTTTGACCCTCTCATCTTGGTGGCATTATAGATGAAAAAGCCACCGCTCCATTTGGAACGATGGCGCAAAAGTATAGCTAAAAATAACTGAATTTCAATGATTTGCGTTTCTCATATTTCGGCGAAATGAAAAACGAAATAAAAGAAATAGAATATAGCCTAATATCGTTTAATCTGCATCTGAACTTGGCTTGGATTCCTCGTTTTGGATGTTTGACTGGAGCATCGCCTTGATGTTGTCAATGGTCTTTCTCTCGATATTGGAAGTCAAAGTCAGATTACCAGACTTATCAAAGATTTTGCGAAGGGCTATCTGGAAGTTCCGGGTGCCTTTCAGGTCTATCGTCGGCACAAGCTCCTGCAGGCGTTTGTGGAATGTCGTGGCATCACACTTGTCCAGGTATTCCAACTCTTGCAGTGCTGCATACAGATATGTCAGATCTGGAGCGGAATGCTTTAATGCGAGAATACGCTTGATGTTCTGAAGAACCTCAGCTTTGTCTTGGCACAGCAAATAATCCTCAAATTGCACTTTGGCCAGAGGGCTTATTTGGCTTTCTTCTGGAACTGGAGACGGGACACTATCATCTTGATTGATGCCTTCAATCACGTTATCTGTGAATTTCCCATGATCAATCAGCGCCTTTTCCTTTCGGTATTGTTCCCAATCCTCCTTTGTCCGCATCTTGTTTCTGATGCTTCCGTTGATGACATACTTTATCAGGAACTTGTAAATCCATTTCATCGCTCTGCCACAATTGGGATCATTAATGTCGGCTTCCAATCGCTCGACCATCGTTTCATAGCATTTGCCGTAATAAAGCCACGAAAGTAGGCAAGGAACAATTGACGAGCTTTCCACATTGTGAAACTCATCGACCAATTGGGCCGCAAGCCCGTCATCTGCGATAAAAGAGTCAAATTCTTTTTCTCCAGGCACAACATCACCATGTATTTCGGCTTTTGATTTCGCCATTAACTTGGGCGTCATTTTAATACCCAAAGCATAGATGCGCTGAATGCTTTGATACGATTTGCTATTGATGTCTGCAACAAAAGCATCGTACTCATCTTGATGGGTATCAAGCCAAGCCTTGATCTCTTGCTTAAATTTCTCAAAGTCCTGTTTTGCCATACTCTAATCCAACGTGAGTTCGATTATAGTTAATTGAAATTTAGGTGCATAGAGATTGATTTTGCAAAGGCAAGAATCAACCACTATGTTTTACCGAAGACAAAAATAGAGAAATAATTTCAATGTGAGAGGATTTCAGCAAGAGTTTTGGCAATGTTGCCAAATTTGACCCATTTGGGTATTGTGTATGTCATGACATGATAGTAATTTTGCAGAAACTTAAATCTACTTTATTCATACTATATTTTTAGCAAAGGTACTTCGTTGCGAAGCGGAGTGCCGTTTTTTCAATACATCTGAACACCATACTTGTTAAGCGGTTTCAAAAGTAGAAAGAATAATGCAAACAGCCAAAAGAATAGTAATAATTGTTTCTCAGTGTTTCTATTAAGCTTCTTGAAAACCACTTGCGATAGTTCAAAACGCGAAACAAGATAATTTTATATATCGCTGAAATACAATCAACTAGTAGTGTCTTATGTGAGAGACAACACAGTTTATCAATATAGAGAAACACAATGAAACAACAAATATTTCCGAGTTCTGAAAAGCAAATGTAATTTTGCAAATACTCTGGACACTTTTTTGTGTTCATACTATATTTTAATAAATATCTCAAATAGCATTTCGTTGTGAAACGGAGTGCTGTTTTCATCAATGCTATTGTGGATGTTGTGAGTAATTATTCTGAAAAAAACTTTTTGGATATTGTGTATGTCGTGGGATTGATGTAGTTTTGCACCAATCTGAAGTACATACTATTCAGATTAATCTTTTTTAATTCATACTATAAATTTTTTAAAAATTTCTAATATGCACTTCGTTGTGAAACGGAGTGCTATTTTAATCAAAGCCATTAGAAATGATTGATACACATAATCTATAGCTACGCCTCTTTGGTTGTAATCTGTTTTTCAGTAAAATTAGCATCAATGCTTCAAATAAGGTTGTGGTTCTATAACCTTTTCAAAAACATTTTGTATCTTTGCGACGTCAATCAATTCACTTAGTCTATATGAAGTATCTTAATATAAAGAAGGCACTGGCGGCGTGGCAAGAGATACAGCCGTTGTCGGAGAAGGATCGGGAGAGGCTCAGCCGCCGCTTCACGGTGGACTTTAACTACAACAGCAACCACCTTGAGGGCAACACACTGACCTACGGGCAAACTGAGATTCTGCTATTGTTCGGCAAGGTAATTGGCGAAGCCGACGTGAGAGATGTGCAGGAAATGACTGCTAGTAACGTTGGGTTGAAGATGATGGCAGAAGAGGCCCGCGTAAAAGAGATGCCACTGAATCAAAACTTCATCCGTACGCTGCATAAGACGCTGCTGAGGGAGGACTATACGGTGTATCGGGATCTCCCCGGGGGCGTGCAGACCAGTTATGTGATCCATGCGGGGCAGTATAAGACACGACCTAATAGTGTGATCACACGATACGGAGACCGATTTGAGTATGCCTCACCAGAGGAGACACCTGGACTGATGACTGACTTAGTGGACTGGTATAATGAAGCGGAACAGAAAGGAAAACTCTCACCTGTGGAACTGGCTGCATTGTTCCACTATAGATACATACGTATCCACCCCTTTGAGGATGGCAATGGACGCATCGCCCGGCTGATGGTGAACTTCATCTTGACTCGTCACGACTATCCGATGATTGTCGTTCGTAGCCGCCAGAAAAGTGAGTATCTGGAGGCTCTACATCAAGCAGACCTCGAAGTGGGTCCCATTCCCAGCGATGGCGCCCATGCAGAGCTGAAAGAAATCAAGCCATTCCTCAAGTATTTTAATGGACTGGTGGCCAGGGAAGTTTATAATGATGTGCTGTTTGTGAGCGAAAAGGATGAGAATGTGTGGTGGTATGATGGAGAACGGATTTCATTCAGGACTCCAAACTACACAAAGATTTTGAATGCCATGCGAACAGAGCCCACACTGACCTTGGCTGACATGAAAGACGTAACCGGCATTAGTATTACCGCCATCCAAAAACTTCTTGATCATTTGATTGACAAGAAGTATGTGGAACGAGGCGAGAAGGATGGTAGCTGGAGAGTATATGTTACGCAATAAGAATATGTGCTAAAATGCGAAGAAGTGCAATTAACTAAGGATTATAGCTTCTCCTTATACAGAAAAAGAACTCAGGACTGTTTATTCATAGCCCAACAGGGAAAGGAGGAACTGTACAAACTAAAATACAATTAAAGATATGCCATTGATTTTCTCAGATCCTATTGATTGGCGAGATCTACAGAACAAAGTCTGTCTTTTATTATCACAATCAGGCTTCGAAGCTGAAACAGAGAAAGTGGTTTCCACTCCTCGAGGAGAAGTGGAGATAGATGTATTTGCCATTGACCCACGAAGTATTGATAGAATTTCATATGTGGTAGAATGTAAGAACTGGTGTAATCCTGTAAATCAATCTGTTATTCATGCTTTCACTACGGTAATGAATGAAACGGGTAGCAATATAGGGTATATCGTTTCAAAAGCTGGGTTTCAGAAGGGGGCTCTAAGATACATAGATCATACGAATATTAAGTTGTTTTCTTTTATTGAGTTACAAAATCACTACTATAAGAGTTGGATGGTGAATTTCTTTGCTCCTAAACTTGAAAGTTATGTGGAGCGATGCAATTTATATACCGAACCTTGTAACAGTGCGAGGGATAGAGCCGTAGCTGGTCTAAATGAAACCAATAGGGCTATTTTTAGGGCATTAGTAGACAAATATTGGTGTTTTATATTTACTTTGGAAATGATGGCTGGAAAAATCAATTATTTAATGAAAGTCAACTCTGATGTGGATTATACTTCCATTAATTGGTCTGAGTTTTTCGAGGAGTGTGAGAAAATGGAACTTCATTTCACAGGATTACCATTATCGGAAATTCTCATACAGTTGAGAGATGTATTAAGTACTATTACAATTCAATTTGATAAATTGTTTGATGATGATATTTTTATATAATAATCAAAATTATTAGAAACCATTTGAAATGTTTGAATAGGCATAAAACGATGCAAATCTATTAAATTAGGGAACGATGTAACTATGTTTTGACAAGAATTATCCGAAGAGATTTCACTTTGGATGTAAAAATCAATGATCTGAGATAAAAAGTGTGAAAATATTGCGAGAATTCGGGTTTTATAAATTTTGTTTTATAGAAAATACATAACTTTATAAACCAAACTTAATAAAATCATACGATTCTTATTTAGTATAATTTATTTGAGTATCAGTAAAGATGTCATCAAACAATGCTTGATTAGTAAGCAACGCGAGGTGGACCATTGCAATTGAGGGTGTGTTGAACTAATCTAATAACTTGACCAGGTCTTTCTTCATTTCCTCATCAATGTCTCGATAACGCTGGAAAGCCTTGCTGCCTTCCTTGTGGCCAGAAAGGGCTGAGACAAGGTTTGGGTCTTTGACTTTTCTGTAAATGTTACCGATAAACGTCCTTCGTGCCATGTGGCTACTGGCGACCTCATAGATGGGACGCTTAACCTCCTCACGGGTTAAGGGGTCTAATGTGGTAACAATTCTATCAATGCCAGCGAGCTTGAAAAACTCCTTGATGGCCTTGTTGTATTTCTGCTCAGAAATAAAAGGAAGAAGGCCAGGACCTTCAAAATCCTCGTATCGTTTGAGAATCTCTTTAGCTCTCTCATTCAGTGGGACACGTACCGTTAAAGGTCGTCCTTCTTTCGTTTTCTTAGGTATATATTCAATCGCTCCATTGACGATACTTTGCTTTGTCATTCTGTAGAGGTCACTCACACGGCATCCAATGACAGACTGGAAGATAAAGATGTCACGCTGAATGGCGAGTTGAGGCCTTGCAGACAAATCCGCATTCCAGATCTGTTCCCTCTCGTCTAATGATATATAGACTGGTGTACCATATAGGCATTCTTCAATGGGGAATTTATCGAATGGGCGATTGGTGGTCTTGCCATTATCATAGCACCACAAGAAAAACGTCCTGATGCGTGAGAAACAATCTATCAGAGTGTTCTTTCCTCTGGGTTGAGGTGTGCGCTTTTCAGGTATGTTCTCATAGATTTGAGGGTATTTCTCGAAGTACTTATACTCGTTCTCAAAGAAATCCCACATGTCAGCAAGCGTTTCCCTGGTCACATCGTTCACGTCAAGAACAAAGTCTTTCCTGTTCCGTTTGGTTTTCTTGACATATAGCTCATATCGAAGCATGGATCGCTTAACCACTCTGAAATTCTTCTTGCGAACTTCAGACAGGCGGTGTTTCTCCAAAAACTCATCAAACATCTGCTCAAAGGTTTGTTTCTTTTCACCTTCAGGAGTGAACTTTTCGGGGTGATAATATCGGACAAGGATAGCTTTAAGCCAGTCTTTATCCACATTGTCCTTGTCTAGTTCGTATTCCCTCTCGATAAAGCCTTTGAGTTTCCGGAGTTCTTCATTAGTCTCTGTACGAAACTTTGGATCACAAATAGCCTTCGACTTGACACACTCATTCTTCTCGTCCCAAAGATTAGGATTGATGGTGAGTTCTGTCTGGGCAACTGAATCCAATCTCCTTCCATCCCTCAGACGCAAATATATAGTGGCCGTAGATTCCGTGTCATACCTTTTTGCCGATTTTTTGATGATAAATGTAACTTTCATGTCTTTTTAATGGTTGATGGGATAGTGTGTAAATAGCTTTATACAAAGGTAATACTTATCCTTTGAATAACCAAAAATTTTTCCCCACATTTTCCCCACATCTGCTAAAAACCTTGCAAAACGCTTAAATTCGCTTAAATTCAAGAATTTTTATAATACATTGAAAATCAATAAGTAATAAGCGAAATTAAAGGGTTTTCAATTGAATGCCATTTAAGCGGATTTAATATTTTCAATTGCGGCTCTGGGTACAGAAAACGAAATGCGTTGTATCTTTTTGAGATACAGCGCATTTTACTTTAGTGTCACATGAACTTTTTGGGGAGTTGTTACTCCAAGGACTTCATGCGGCGAGTTCACAATCGTCGATGGAGCCGATCAGCTTGTGGACTTTGTTCTCGGCTTGTTGCTGGATTCCCGGGGTGATTTGGGCACGGGCTGAATGAACAGCGAAGGCGACGGCAGCCAGGTCGTCGGTGAAGCCCACAACGGGGATGAAGTCGGGAATCAGGTCCAACGGGACTAAGACATATCCCAATGCCCCCAAAATTTCGGCCTTGACCTTGACGGGCACGTCGCGGGACTTGAGCACATAATAGAGCACATACACGTTGTAGAGCAGTTTGCCTCCCATCTTCTTGCCGACTCGTTTCACCTTGCTCATGAGACCCTCATCCGAATACTTGTCTACATAGGCAGCAGTGTCAATTTCTTTCTTTGCCATAATCAAAACATGTTTTAAATGGTTAGTAATCAATGACATTGACACACGAATAATCATGAATAGCCATCAATTATACATCGATGGCTTATTCATGATCATTCCAAGTTTTTAGGGAATCTATCCCTTGAATTTAATGTCGTTGTCGCGGATAAGGATTTCAGGGGATTTCAGACGGATTTCTTCATCTGTATTGCTGACGCGATAGACCTCGTTGCGGATGAATTCGCTCAACTGGGTCACATTGCGAGAATTGGCACCCAAGTTGAACAAATTGAGAGGCGAGCGTGATGAACTCTCAATGATGACCTGGCATGAACTAGTACCCGTCGCCACCACCCTCATTTTCACACGTTCACTCAGCGGCGAAATGAGCCAGCCACGTCGTCCCTCTAAAATGAAGTGTTCATCATCACACTCCACCGATGAGAACCGCGTCCGTCCATAAAACACCCGCTTCACCGCGGTATAAACCCGCCGAGCATTCAACTCAAAGTCAACTTTATCCTTCTGCATGGAAATTAATTGATTCGTTCTACATTTAGGTAAGTCATATTGAGGGCGCCGGCACGGCGGATGTCGATGCCGTAGATGCGCATGAAGGCGTCCACAACGGGTTGGCCGCCGTTGGAGAGAACAGGATTGCTCATTGATTGAGTAACTACTTCTACAGACATTCCGGGTTCTATGCGGATGCCGTTGGCGTTCTTCATCTGCTTGGTGGTGACAATAAATCTGGGCATAGTTCTGTTTCAAGGTTTATGGTTTACAATAACGCGTTCTTTGATATTGCACCCGCCGCCATCAAGTAGCAGAGTGCTGTCAGAGAACGACTGCAAATATAAGCATTGTTTTGCAAATTGGGCCGAAATTATTGTGATTTTTTGGGGGGCAATGGGGGTGGGTTTTAAATATCAGGCGGGAAATTTTGATATGTAGAAGAAATTTAGCAATTTTGCAGGCTAATTTGATTTTTATTAGCATCATGTTGTTTTTTTAATGTGTATTTGACTATTGGGTTGAAGAAAATGCGAAAATACTATCATTTTGCTTTTACTATATTGATGACGTTGGGCCTGCTGGCGTCGTGCTCGCAGGACGTGAAGAAATACCGCATCGGGGTGTCGCAATGCTCTGATGACATCTGGCGGGACAAGCAGAACTCGGAGTTGCAGATCGGCGCCTATTTTCATGACAATGTGGAGCTGCGGTTTGCTGTGGCCTACGACAGCGATGAGCGTCAGATCCAGCAGATTGACAGCCTTGTCGGGGCGGGCATCGACCTGCTGATTGTAGCCCCCAACCAGGTCTCGACGATTTCGCCTGCTATCGATCGGGCCTATGACAAGGGCATCCCGGTGATCGTGTTTGAGCGCAAGACGAACACAAAGAAATACACGGCCTATATGGGTGCCGACAACTATGAGATGGGGCACCTGATGGGCGAGTATGTCGCCACACGGCTGAATGAGCGTGGCCGCATCATCGAGGTGATGGGCTTGAAGGGTTCGTCGCCCGCGATCGAGCGGCACAACGGCTTCAGGGAAGCCATCGCTGAGCATCCTGGCATCCAGGTGGTTGCCACCCTGCAGGGCGACTGGACCGAGCCGACGGCCTATAACACGGTCAAGCAGTGGCTTGACAAGAATAAAGATGCCGCCGGGAAGATTGACCTGGTCTTCGGCATGAACGACCGCACGGCGATGGGTGCGCGCAAGGCCTTTGAGGAGGCTGGCAGCGCGTTGCCGCTGTTCTGCGGCATCGATGGCCTGCCGGGCGAGAACGGCGGCATCCGCCTGGTGCAAGACTCGCTGCTGGACGCGTCCTATATCTATCCCACCCACGGCGACCAGTTGCTGCAGCTGGCGGTGGACATCCTCGAGGGAAACCCCTATGAGAAGGAGACAAAGCTGATGTCGGCGCTGGTCACCCAGGACAATGCCCGCGTGCTGCTGATGGAGAGCGAGGAAATCATGCGCCAGTCACACAACCTCGAGCAGCTGCATGAGAAGGCCAGCCAATACCTTGACCAGTTGGGCAGCCAGCGCACGCTCACGTTTGTCGCCCTGGCCGCGATACTGCTGCTACTAGCCCTGCTTGCCGGCATCTACATGTACTACCTGCAGCGGGCGCGCATCCAGGACGAGCGAACCCGTATGGAACGTGAGCAACTGGACTTCTACACCCAGGTGAGCCACGAGCTGCGCACGCCGCTGACGCTCATCCAGGGCCCGCTGGACCAGCTCCTAAGGACCAACGACTTCCGCACGGCGAGCGACAATGCGCGCGAACTGTTCACCATCGTTCGCCGCAATACCCACCAGCTTACCGCCCTCGTCAACAAGATGCTTGATGCCCAAGTGGGCGGCACGGTCACCGACGACAACGCCCACGAGGAGACACAGCATGTTGCGTCTCCCCAATCGGCCGGCAATGTCAAGCCCGACGAGGATGCGCCCACGGTGCTCATCGTCGATGACAATGCCGACATCCGCACCTATCTGAAGTCCATCCTTCAGGGTAAATACAGCGTGCTGGAGGCCGAGGACGGCAAATCGGGACTGGACTTGGCCCGCGAGCATGTGCCCGACCTGATCGTGAGTGACGTGATGATGCCCGTGATGAACGGTCTGCAATTCTGCCAGGAGGTGAAGAAGGACCTCATTTCCAGCCATATCCCCGTCATCCTGCTCACCGCCAGGGCATTGGAAAAGCATCAGATTGAGGGCTATGAAAGTGGTGCCGACGCCTATATCACCAAACCCTTCTCGCCAGAACTGCTGCTGGCCCGCATCGACAACCTGCTGCAGAGCCGCCACCAGCTCAAGGACCTGTGGGGCACGTATCCGACGCCCGTAGCAGAGTCTGCCGTGCAACCTGTCGCCGTGCCCGCACCCATCGAGGACGCCTTCATCTCCCGATTCAAGCAGATGGTGGAGGAACGCCTGGCAGACAGTAACTTGAGTGTCGAGGATCTCGCTGCAGGCATGGGTCTGAGCCGTGTGCAGCTTTACCGCAAGGTCAAGGCCTTGACAGGCAGCACGCCTGTGGATCTGCTGCGCAAGGCTAGACTGTCGCAGGCTCAAAGGCTGCTGCAAGAGTCTGATTTAACGGTGAGCGAAATCGCCTATCAGGTGGGCTTCGCTTCCCCGTCCTATTTCACCAAGTGCTACAAGGACGAGTTCGGCATTGTGCCCGGCGAGGCGCGCAAGTCCTGATCAGACAACATTATAAAACAACTGAAAAGTCTGATTTCTCTGAGGGCATCCGCGCTCCTCTTAAAAACTACGAATTACACTAATTAAACAAATTAGGCATCCGCCTGCTTATTCTTTCTTATTTCACGAATTGCCTCTACAATTTTAAACTAGGCATTATGCTAAGGCCGACGCATTGTGTTTTCTTTACGTGAATTATCGCGAATTGATCATTAATTAATTCATGATTAATTAACGGTAATTATATGTAAAAAACCGAGTGCGCCAGCCCTTTCATTATTCTTAGCGTCTTTGCGACTTCGCGCGGTGCCCGCACTGTAGGGCCTCGCCTTGGCGTGGCCGCACGTCCCTCACGCTAAGACGCTAAAGCCGCGAAGGTTTTTAAGTTTGGTATCCGCCCTAGAAAGAAAGTTGTTTTGTTGTTCTTTTTGTTTGAAATAACTTAGTGACTATGCGGCTTTGTGTGAGGCCGTGCGAGTGCTGATGCTTGTAAAATATGTTCATTGAGTAATAGAAATGATACATTGAAACAAATTTGCAAACTGAAGAACTAAAACTGATAGTCCTCTATATATTAATAGGTTAACTTTGCAACCAATCGACAGATACTATCACTATTATTATTAACCAATACCAACAGAACAATGAACGTACTGAAAAGATTTCTACTCAGCTTCATGCTCATGTTGACGTGTACCCTAGTGTATGCGCAAACAGAAATCACAGGCACCGTCGTTGACGAGACAGGAGAAACCGTCATCGGCGCCACTGTGATGGAGAAAGGTACCACCAATGGTACAGTGACCGACTTTGACGGTGTATTCACCATCAAGGTCAACCCTGGAGCAACCCTCGTTTTCTCCTACGTGGGCTTCCTCAATGTCGAGATGCCTGCCAGCGATGGCATGGTTGTCACGATGAAAGAGGATGCACTTTCCCTTAACGAGATTGTGGTGACGGGTTATACCACCCAGCGCAAGGCCGACTTGACTGGCGCCGTGAGTGTAGTGAGCGTTACCGATCTGGTAAAACAGAACGAGAACAACCCCATCAAGGCGATGCAGGGTCGCGTGCCGGGCATGAACATCTCGGCCGACGGTAATCCCTCGGGTGCCGCAACGGTGCGCATCCGTGGTACAGGTACCCTGAACAACAACGACCCGTTGTACATCATCGATGGTGTTCCCACCAAGGCCGGTATGCACGAGCTCAACGGTAACGATATCGAGAGCATCCAGGTGTTGAAGGATGCCGCCTCGGCATCTATCTACGGTAGCCGCGCTGCCAATGGTGTAATCATCATCACTACCAAGGGCGGCAAGGACGGCAAGGTGAAGATTGACTTCGATGCCAGCCTGTCGGTACAGACCTATGCCCACAAGATGAAGGTGCTCAACGCCAAGGAGTTTGGCCAGACGATGTGGCAGGGTTTTGTGAACGATGGTCTGAATCCCAACTTGAACGGTCTGGGATATTACTATGACTGGAGTTACGACATCAATGGTGTTCCCATGCTCAACAACATCACCATGAACAAGTATCTGGATCCTGCAGGCAAGACCCCTGCTGCCGACACCGACTGGTTCAAGGAGACGACCCGCACGGGCCTCGTTCAGCAGTACAACCTCTCGCTGAGCCAGGGTACCGAGAACGGAACTTCTTTCTTCTCGCTGGGCTACTACAAGAACGATGGTATCATCAAGAAGTCGGACTTCCAGCGTCTCTCGGCTCGTATGAACTCGACCTACAAGTTGCTGAACGTCGGTGACCGCAAGATTGTGACCGTGGGTGAGCACTTCACGGTGAACCGCACCAACGAGTTGCAGGCTCCTGGCGGATTCCTGGAGAACGTGCTGCAGTTCAACCCGTCGCTGCCCGTTTACACGACCGAGGGCAAATATGCCGGTCCCGTGGGCGGTTATCCCGACCGCGAGAACCCCGTGGCCCGTCTGGACCGCAACAAGGACAACCGCTACACCTATTGGCGTATGTTCGGTGATGCCTTCATCAACATCAACCCGATTCAGGACCTGAACCTGAAGACGACCTTCGGTCTTGACTATTCACAGAAGCAACAGCGCATCTTCACCTATCCTATTACCGAGGGCACCGTGGCCAACCCGACCAATGCCGTTGAGCCCAAGCAGGAGCACTGGACCAAGTGGATGTGGAATGCCATTGCAACCTATAACCTGGAGCGCGGCAACCATCGTGGAGATATCATGGTCGGTACCGAGCTCAACCGTGAGGATGACTCATGGCTCAGCGCCAAGGCCTATGACTTTGCTGTGCTGAACCCCGATTACATGTGGCCCAACGCGGCAGTCGGCGAGGCCGAGGCCTACGGCTCTGGCGAGGGTTACACGCTGGTATCGTTCTTCGGCAAGTTGAATTATACCTATGCTGACCGCTATCTGGCCAGCGTGACTGTCCGCTACGACGGTTCGAGCCGTTTCGGTCGCAACAACCGCTACGGTACGTTCCCCTCGGTCAGCCTCGGTTGGCGCATCAGCGAGGAGCCCTTCATGAAGCGCATGGAGTGGCTTGACAACCTCAAGCTGCGTGCTTCTTGGGGACAGACCGGTAACCAGGAGATTTCTAACATTGCCCGCTACACCATCTTCGAGAGCAACTATGGTGAGGCAGGATTCGGTGGCCAGAGCTACGGTACCAGTTATGACATCGCCGGTACCAACGGTGGCCAGACGCTCCCCAGCGGTTTCAAGCGCAACCAGTTGGGTAACGATAACCTCAAGTGGGAGACCACGACCCAGACCAATCTCGGTTTTGACTTCGGCCTGCTGCGTAACGCGCTCTACGGCTCGTTTGAGTGGTACTACAAGAAGACTACCGACATTCTGGTTTACATGCCCGGTATCGGTGTGATGGGTGAGGGTAGCAGCCAGTGGATCAACGCTGGTGAGATGAGCAATAAGGGTATCGAGCTGAACGTGGGCTACCGCGGCAGCGTGGGTGATTTCCAGTATGACATCGCCGGTAACATCGGTACCTATCGCAACAAGGTGACCAAATTGCCCGAGACGCTGGCAGCTGCCGGCACCTTCGGCGGTAACGGCGTCGAGAGCGTAGTGGGACATCCCATGGGCGCTCAGGTGGGCTATGTATATGACGGCATCTTCAAGAGCCAGGAGGAGATCTACAACCATGCCGACCAGAACGGTGCCGGCCTGGGTCGTATCCGCTGGAAAGACCTGAACGGTGACGGTGTCATCAACGAGAAGGACCAGAAATGGATCTACTCGCCGGTGCCCGACTTCACTTGGGGTCTGAACATCTACCTAGAATACAAGAACTTTGACTTCACCATGTTCTGGCAGGGTGTACAGGGCGTTGACGTGATCAGCGACCTGAAGCGCGAGACCGACCTGTGGGCAGGTCTGAATATTACCAACCTGAACAAGGGCCGCCGCTTGCTTGACGCATGGACCCCCAACAATCCCAACTCCAACATTCCCGCTGTCAGCACGATGGACAACAACAACGAGAAGCGTGTGAGCAGCTACTTTGTGGAGAACGGTTCCTTCGCCAAGATGCGTAACATCCAGCTGGGTTACAACTTTGGCAGCACCGTATGTGACAAGTTGCATATCGCCCGCCTGCGCATGTATGTATCAGCCCAGAATCTGCTGACCATCAAGAGCAAGTCTTTTACCGGTGTGGATCCCGAGAATCCCAACTTCGGCTATCCTATCCCCCTCAATGTCACTTATGGTCTTAATGTTTCATTCTAAAATTCAGGATTCACTATGAAAAAGATATTCAATATATTGTGTGTCGGTCTGATTTGCTGCAGTGCCACCACTTTGTTTACTTCTTGTGATGATTTTCTCGATGAACACAAGCCCCAGGCCACACTCAGTGACGAGCAGGTAAAGTCGCCCGAGAACGCTGAGGCCATGGCCATCTCGGCCTACGCCATCTTCACCTCGGCCGAGGACATCAATTCATCATTCTCGATGTGGAACTTCGACGTCCGTAGTGATGACGCCTATAAGGGTGGTAACGGTACCAGCGATGGTGACGTGTTCCATCAGCTTGAGATCCAGCAGGGTGTACTCACCACCAACTGGAACATTAATGACATGTGGGTGAGGTTGTACAACAGTCTGTCGCGTGTGAACAGCGCCATCGCCCTGCTCAAGGAGACCGACGACAGCTACACCATGAAGGGACAGCGCCTGGCCGAGATGAAGTTCTTGCGTGCCTATGGCCACTTCCTGCTCAAGCGTCTGTACAAGAACATCCCCTTTGTTGTCAACGAGAACTTGACCTATGACGAGTACAATGAGCTGTCCAATACCCAGTACACCAACGACGAGGGCTGGCAACTTATCATCGACGACCTGATGGAGGCCTATAACACTCTGCCCGAGGTTCAGCAGGACAAGGGACGTCCCACCCGTGCTGCCGCAGCCGCTTTCCTGGCTAAGGTTTACCTCTACAAGGCCTATCGTCAGGATGATGCCAATAGCAACCAGGTGACCAGCATCAACCAGGGCGACCTGGAGAAGGTCATCGAGTACACCAATCCCAGTCTGTATACCAACTACGGCCTGGAGTCTGACCTCCACAACAACTTCCGTCCCGAGGAAGAGTACGAGAACGGTATCGAGAGCATCTGGGCTATCCAGTACTCCCGCAACGACGGTTCTACCTATGGTAACCTGAACTGGAGCTACGGCCTGATTCCGCCCAACATCCCCGGCGCTACCGATGGTGGCTGCGACTTCTACAAGCCCTCGCAGAACCTGGTGAATGCCTACCACACCGGTGCCGACGGTCTGCCCTTGCTCAACAATTTCAACGACAAGGATTATAACATGGCTGAGGATAATGCCGACCCGCGCCTGTTCCTCACTGTGGGTATGCCTGGCTTGCCCTACATGTTCAACCGCAACTACATGATGGAGGAGACTAGCATCTGGAGCCGCAGCAACGGTCTGTATGGTTACTATGTATCCCTCAAGCACAATGTTGACCCCGCTCTCATCGGCAGCTACCTCATCAAGGGTTCTTACTGGGCCAGCTCGATGAACCGCATCGTCTTCCGCTATGCCGACGTGCTGTTGATGCGTGCCGAGGCTTATGCCCAGATGGGCCAGTCAGCCCAGGCTATCGAACTCGTGAACCAGCTCCGCACCCGTGCTGCCAATAGCACCCAGATGATTTCCAGCTATCCCAACGCCTTCGGTGTGAAGATTTACGTCAGCAAATATCCCGGCAGTTATTCCAAGGAAGAGGCTGTGAAGATCGTAAAGATGGAACGCCGTCTGGAAATGGGTATGGAGAGCGAGCGCTTCTTCGACCTTGTGCGCTGGGGTGATGCCGCTACGGTACTCAACAAGTACTTCTCGGAGGAGATCGACCACTGTGCCATCTACAGCTCAGCTCATTTCACTGCCAACAAGGACGAGTACCTGCCCATCCCGTTCAGCCAGATTTCGGCTTCCAACGGCCATTACACGCAGAACATTGGCAACTGGTAATCACAGAGCAAACATCGTTAAATTAGAAGAATAAAATAACAATGATTATGAAAGCTAAGATATTATCTATATTCTGTGCGTGTCTTGCCTGCTGCGGACTCGCCTCAATGCTCAGCTCATGCTCTGATGATAACGTCAGTGACCTGGCGTTGTCGGGTGATTGCATGATTGATCAGCTCTCCCTGGACAGTTTCGAGGGAATCATCGACCTGCCTTCACGCTCTATCGTTGTCCGTCTGCCCGAGGTTTATGAGACATCGGCCATGAAGGTGACATCATTGAAGATGTCTAATGGTGCCGTGTGCAATATTAATCAGGGCGAAACCATCAATATGGACGCTGCCAAGGTGCTCCACGTCAAGAACGGTGACGTCTTTATGGACTGGACACTGTCTGTCCTCCACGACGAGGCCCGCATCTATGAGTTTGTGATCAACGACATCTATACTGGTAGCATCGACCAGGAAGCCAAGACGATTGTTGTCTATGTTCCTGCAACGCTCGATATCACCAGCTTGGTTCCGACGATTACCTATAGCCAGAATGCTACGATCACCCCGTCGTCGGGTGTGGCTCAGGACTTCTCGCAGCCTGTTAACTACACGGTGAAGAACAACTCGGCCGAGAGCGTATACACTGTCAAGGTGATTGCCATCAGCAAGCCCAAGGCCCTCTTCCTGGGCTCCGCTCCCACGATGAACGAACTGGATCCCGAGGCCCAGGCCGCTTGCCAGTGGATGCTGGGTAATGTGGAGAGCTCGCTGTACGCTTCGTTTGCCGACCTGCGTGCAGGCACGCTCGACCTGTCGGAGTGCAAGCTCATCTGGTGGCACTGGCACGTGGATGGTGGCGTTGATGGCCATGACAACTTTGTCGCCAAGGCTACCGACGCGATGAACACCCTGAACGAGCTGCGCCAGTTCTACGAGAACGGCGGTTCAATGCTGCTCACTCGCTATGCCGTTAACCTGCCCTCGTTCATCGGCACTACCGGTGATGACGAGTGGACCACGCCCAACAACTGCTGGGGTCAGGACGAGGCCTATGCCGAGCTGTGTGGTGGCCCGTGGACCTTCCGCATCTTTGACGGTCAGAATGGCCATGCCCTCTATCAGGATCTCGTGACGGGTGATAACCCCAACGAGGTTTATTGCACCGATGCCGGTTACCATATCACCAACTCCACCGCCCAGTACCACATCGGTACCGATTGGGGTGGCTATGACAACTATGACGTTTGGACCGGCCGCACTGGCGGTAGGGTTCTCGGCGTAGGTGGTGACGGCGCTATCGTGCTCTGGGAGTATCCTGCTCACGAGGGCAAGGGTGGCATCATCTGCATCGGTTCGGGCTGCTACGACTGGTATTCCTATACCTACGAGGCTGGTTATACCGAGAAGTACCACAAGAACATTGCGATTATGACCAAGAATGCTATCAACTATTTAACCAAGTAATTGACTCATGAAACAGTACAAGAATATTTTCAGCGTATTGATGCTGTGTTGCTTCATGCTTGCTTCGTCGGCATGCAGCGAGGAGAAGTTTGGTCCCGATCCTGCTAAGGACTGGGATGGTACAACCACATTCTTCAACTCGGTGGACGAGGCTGGTTTTGAGACCTACTACAACCCCGCCATCGGCCGTTGTGGTGACCCGATGCCTTTCTATGACGCCAAGGCAGGCCACTTCAAGGTGCTCTACCTGCAGGAGTTTGACAACAATGCCGCGTTCAACTATCACCCCTTCTGGGGCGTGTCCACTGTTGACGGTGCCTACTATCAGTCGCTGGGCGAGGTTCTGCCCACTGGCACCTCGGCCGACGAGCAGGATGCTGCTCTGGGTACAGGCTGCTGCTACTATAATGAAAAGGACGGTTTGTACTACATCTATTATACTGGCCATGACCGTTTTGGTCGCGAGGCCGTGATGAGGGCAACCTCAACCGACTTCAAGAACTGGAGCAAGGATGCCACGTGGATGTTGAAGGGTTCGACCTATGGTTACTCGGACAACGACTTCCGTGACCCGCAGATCTTTGTTGCCGACGATGGCCAGTATCGTATGGTCATCTCCAGCAACCTGAAGTTTGCCGAGTTCAAGTCCAGCGACTTGAAGACGTGGGAACACGTCGGTAACTTCCCCATGATCTGGGACCGCATGTGTGAGTGCCCCGACATCTTCAAGATGGGCAACTACTGGTACCTGGTTTATAGCGAGGGTTATCGCGCTTCGTGGAGCCGCAAGGTGAAGTACATGATGGCTAACTCTTGGGAGGCCCTGAAGGCCTGCTTCAACGATCCCGGTGCCAACTGGCCCCGCGACGGCCATGAGGGCGTTCTTGACACCCGCGCTTTCTATGCGGG
Organism: Sodaliphilus sp.; assembly: GCA_045114065.1. Taxonomy (GTDB): domain Bacteria; phylum Bacteroidota; class Bacteroidia; order Bacteroidales; family Muribaculaceae; genus Sodaliphilus. The sequence goes on along the minus strand of JBGUJU010000160.1, from coordinate 3,173 downwards.
CAAGACGGCAAGCAACGGTGTGGACCGTTACATCTGGGGTTGGTGCCCCTATCGCACGGGTAACACCATCCATGACAAGAACATCAACGTGGGTGCCGGTGGCGAGCCCAACTGGTCGGGCGCGCTGGTATGCCACAAGATTATCCAGCATGCCGACGGTACACTGACCGTGGGTGAGGTGCCTGCTATCGCTGCTAAGTTCAACAAGGAGCAGACCGTCAAGGTGGTGGCTAGCAACGGCGCCCAGATGAGCGGTGTCAATGGCACGCTCTCGGGCAATGATGCCTATGTGATGTACAACCGCCTGGGAACCTGCAACCACATCTCGTTCACGGTGACCACCTCCAACAATTGGGACCGCTTCGGCATCTCGCTGGTTCGCGGCACCGACAGCGACCGTTACTACACGATGATGGTCAACCCCGAGGATGAGAACCACCGCAAGGTGAACTTCGAGCAGGAGGGTAAGGCCGGTAAGGGCTTTATCGAGGGTATTGATGGCTATTGGTTCCAGCGTCCCGAGAACAACGTTTATCACATCAACATCTACACCGACAACTCGGTGATGGTGATGTACATCAACGACGTTTGTGCCTACACCAACCGTATCTACGGCATCCAGAAGAATTGCTGGAGTATCAACAATTATGGTGGCAATATCACCATTTCGGATCTGAAAGTGTTCCAGTAATCGGTATATTATAGTACCTTTACAATCATGAACAGATTCTTAACTATTCTGGCGGCAGTGCTCGTGGCCTTCTCGGCCACGGCACTGGTCCCCCAGTTATTGAGCGAGAACCACGCCATGCTGCGGGTTGATGCTACGGGCAAGTACCTGTTGCTGCCCGTACAGGAGAAGGAAGAGTATGCCCACTTGCGCGTCATCGTGGACAACGAGCAGATGCATAATCTCAACGTGCGTCTTGCGGTGGACAAGGTGGACTACTATGTGCCGCTGGACATCCAGCGCTTCGGCAACAAGAAGGTCCTGATCGACATCACCTTCCACGGTGACCGCCGCACTACGGGTGCCGTCAAGGATTTTGTCTGCTGGCGCGAGATGCAGGTCAGCAACACATTTGACACTGCCAACCGTGAGCGTTTCCGCCCCGCCTACCATCACACTCCCGCCTATGGCTGGATGAACGACCCCAACGGTATGTTCTACAAGGATGGTGTGTGGCACCTGTACTACCAGTGGAACCCCTACGGCTCACAGTGGGAGAACATGACCTGGGGCCACTCGACCTCGACCGACCTGATCCACTGGACCCACCAGCCCACCGCCATCGAGCCTGATGCGCTGGGAACCATCTTCTCGGGCTCCTGTGTGACCAACGGCGACGAGGTGGTGGCTATCTACACCTCGGCTGGGCAGAACCAGACCCAGTCCATTGCCATCTCGCACGACAACGGCATGACGTTCGACAAGTATGAGGGTAACCCCGTGCTGACGAGCGATGTGCCCGACTTCCGCGACCCGAACCCCTTCTGGAACAGCGACATCAACGCTTGGAACCTGATTCTCGCTGCTGGTCAGGAGATGAACATCTACAGTTCCAAGGACTTGAAGAACTGGAAGTATGAGAGTTCCTTCGGCAAGGAATACGGTAACCACGGTGGTGTGTGGGAGTGCCCCGACCTGATGAAGATCGACGGCAAGTGGGTGCTCATCTGCAACATCAACCCCGGCGGTCCCTTCGGCGGCTCGGCAACGCAGTACTTTGTGGGCGACTTCGACGGTCACAAGTTCACCTGTGAGTCAATGCCCAAGGTCACCAAGTGGATGGACTACGGCAAGGACCACTATGCCACGGTATCGTTCTATAACGCGCCTCAGGACCGCCATGTGGTCATCGCGTGGATGTCCAACTGGCAGTATGCCAACCAGGTGCCCACGCGTCAGTTCCGCAGCGCCAACTCGATTCCCCGCGACCTGGGCTTGTTCACCGATGGTGAGGAGTCCTATGTCAGCGTGAAGCCTTCGCCCGAGATGCTCGCAGCCCGCGGTGCCAAGGTGAAGAAGCCGACCGAGACCTGTGAAATCGTCGTGGATGTGAAAAACTCGATGGAACTGACCCTGTCCAACGCCAATGGCGAGCAGGTGGTGATGAAATATGACGCTGTCAAGCAGACCTTTGCGATGGATCGCACTGCCAGCGGTGATGCCTCATTCAGCGAGGCCTTCCCCGCCGTGACCGTTGCTCCCACCCATGGTGCCATCAAGCAGCTGCGCATCTTCGTTGACCGTTGCAGCATCGAGGCCTTTGATGCCGACGGCAAGATGGCGATGACCAACCTCGTGTTCCCCACCACGCCCTACACCAACCTCAAGGTCAAGGGCGGCAAGGCCACGATTTACCAGGTTAGCTATTAGCCTTTAGCTATTAGCCTTTAGCCTTTAGCTATCGGCTTTTGGCTGAGAACTTACAACAGACAACTTACAACTTAAAACTAAATAAAAAATGGCTAAAACAAACAAAATCGCGATCATCTCGGTCATGCTGTGCTTCTTCTGCATGGGCTTTGTTGACCTCGTGGGTATCGCCTCCAACTATGTGAAAGCAGACCTCGGTCTCTCGGACAAGGTGGCCAACACCTTGCCCTCGCTGGTGTTCTTCTGGTTCCTCATCTTCAGCGTTCCCACGGGCATGCTGATGAACAAGATCGGCCGCAAGAAGACGGTGCTCCTGTCGCTGATAGTGACAATCTTCTCGCTGTTTATTCCGTTGTTCGGCAACAGTTTCCCGGTGATGCTCATCGCCTTCTCGCTGCTGGGCATCGGCAATGCGCTGATGCAGACCTCGCTCAACCCGCTGGTATCGACCGTGATGGGTGGCGGCAACCTGGCATCGACGCTCACCTTCGGCCAGTTCATCAAGGCCATCGCCTCGTTCATTGCGCCTTATCTGGCCTCGTGGGGTGCCTTGCAGGTGATTCCCAGCCTGGGTCTTGACTGGCGCATCTTGTTCGCCATCTTCTTTGTGATAGGTACTTTCTCGACAGTCCTGCTGGCTGTGACCCCCATCCACGAAGAGAAAATCGAGGGCAAGCCTTCGACCTTTGTGGAGTGCTTCAAGCTCTTGGGCACGCCCATCGTGCTGCTCTCGTTCCTGGGCATCATGTGCCATGTGGGCATCGATGTGGGTACCAACACCACCGCCCCCAAG
>JBGUJU010000159.1:0-13439 GCA_045114065.1 Sodaliphilus sp. | reverse complement strand
GTGCTGTTGCTTTTTACTGAAAGCTGCTACTAACGACTCATAAATCTACCCTTAATCGTGTATTGGATGATAGTTGCGGATTTTAGGTTAAATACTTTGTCCACTTCTGCGATATGCTCATATCTTTCTCCATACTTTGCAAGCCTCTGATTGAGTTTGGCCAAAAACACGGACAGCTTGTATCTGTTTTCTTCAAGGACATCAAATCGGCGGCCCTTTTCTTCTTGTGGGTCAAGAGACTTCACTAATGTAGAAAATTCTAAATTTTGACCGCTCTCATCATATTCATCCGTAAGAAAACGGAACTCGCTAGATCGTTCTCGTTGTTCGTCTCTGAACTTCTCCAAACTCTCTTGTGGTAATTCACAATCGAAATGATACACATAGAATTTATCTTCCTGTATGCAGAAATTAGAAAGCCGTGACATATCTGACTGGGTATTGGTATTAGCGAATCCGAACACAATGCCATCTTCTTTAATGTCAAATAAGCCAGGGAATAATTCATTGGAACAATCAATGGCTTTGCGTCTTTCCGTATTGGACGGAATTACAATCATACAATCATCTACATATCTTCCATAGTAGCATATTTCTGGATAAGTACGAAGAAGATAATCATCTAATGGTGATAAATACCAATTTGCTAAAACATGAGCACTTAGCAAAGACAAAGGCATAGTTCTCTTTCCTTTGTTGTTATCTCTGAAAGGTTTAGCATCTGATTGATTAACAAGAGTCCAATACTTCTCATATATCCTGACAAGTACTTTTGTAATGGTTGAACTATGTATATCAGACTCAGAATCCTTCTTAGAAAAACATGCAAAAAAGTCATCAAAATCAAAGTTGATTGAGTGGTAACAGTCAGTAATGTCGAAGTTAAAAATAGATATGCTTTGTCCTTCTTTAAGCAAATAATTAGCTGCGTTTAAACCATCATTCCACCATTTTTGATACTGATATGTATATTTTTTGAAAAGAGCATTGCCATATCTTACTTTATCACCAAGCAATGTGAGGTCAAGGCGATTCCCATAACTAACGTCTTTTATATCACCTTCAATAGCATGTCCGTATTTAAGAAGCCAAGCTGTGTCAAGAATCATCAATTCGACTGGGAAATATGCCTTTATCAACAATTTTTCTGTAACAGCGTGTCCTGCAGGAACATTCGTCACAAAATGATCATCTTCCTCATCTTTGGATGACTTCGTTTTTTTGGGGTAGAAGCATAACTCTATTTTAGAAAGCCATGAATCCAACAGTTCCTGTTGTTTGCCATTAGCTACTTCCATCAATCTCTCAAAGATGATTCTTTCATCCTCTGCATTAGTCAATGACTTTGCAAAAACTGCCACATCGTGGCGCAACCTCATATCGCTTTTATCGAAGTATGTATACGACAAAAGCTTTCGGAAAGCTTCTTTTAGTTGTTCTATATCCATATTAATTATATGAAATCAATTGGTTTTTGTGGAGAATCAGCGATGTATTTAGCGTATTCCGCAAATACATACTTTACGTATACATGGTTGTGGTGGCACCAGTATAAAAAGAAAGGGAATGATATACTATTTGTCCTCCCTTATTTCTTGAGTTAATTATCCCTAACGGTCATTTGTCCGTTGGGGATGTTTCATTTCACTCTTTCAAGTCTTTCCATTAGGTTAAACACGGGTTTTAGTTCTGAACGGACAATCGCCTCGTGCATATTCTGAGCGTGACAGGCATCCTCGACATAGATTGTGTCACCCTCAATCCTGTAAGCGTAATACCACTTATCCGTGTTTGCCATGTGATACCCGTTCCATCTGCTTAGGGTTGGGCTACGTCGGAGTAAACCGTTCTCAATTTTAAAGATGGATTGATAGGCATCGTGAATATTCTTCCTCATCGCTTCTTTTGAGTACGTATGTTTGTATTTCTTTGCCACATTATGATAGAACGAGGAAATAGCAGAATTACATTTTTTACTTATCACATAATTCATGTCAAAGAATATTCTTTTTCAATTATTGCAAGAGTTATCTTTTCTGCTTCATCTACTGACATATAACCTGTCTTCTGAATTTCCTCACTGAGAACGGTCTTCACTTTGCCATCCTCAATGAACACACGGCTACCATTCACATTGACTTCATTTATGTTCTTTTTATCTTTCATTTCATGTTTCAATATATACTATCAATAAATATCTAATCATTGCAAATATACTGCATTTTTTCCAATTAACCAACTATTTATAAGAAAACATTGAATTAATTATGAAGAGAAGAATTAGACTTAGTGAAAGTGATTTACATAGGGTAATCAAAGAAAGTGTTAAAAATGTAATAAGGGAATGGGAAGAAACAGACAGCAGTCCATACGCATCTTTTGATGAAACCACTGCATATGTTATTATTGGTGGTCAATATAATCTTCCTATTGGTGTTTTTGATACATCAGAAGATGCCGCATCATACTTAATATCTCGTATAATGGGAACTCAAGAGGCTATGTATGGTGATTCAGACAATGAGACGGAAAAACGTGTTTATGAACAGATAGAACAAACAAAAGATGAATATGGTCAGTGGCTATACAAGTATGGTGGCAAAAAATATGAATGTAGAATCACGAAATATTGCACTCGAAATTGAACATTGAAAATATAGGTTTTAACCCACCATCTTCACATCCCAATAGCGGACGATACCGATGGATTTTTCGAACATCATACGGAAGCGGCTCTCAGGGGTCGCTTCCCTTGTATTCCAACGGAACAACTGCTCGTCAATGTACCTCTGCAAGTAGGTCTTGCTGACGAAATGGTACGTGCCGAAAATAACTCGCTTGAAATGCGCCCAAAAGCCCTCAACGCTGTTGGTGTGGATGCCGTTTGCCCGGACAAATTCCTTCTTGCCGTGGCTAACGTAATCGTGCTTGTAGCCTTCCTTGGTCAGCCCCTGATACGAAACCAACTCATCGGTTAACAGGTGTGAGTTCTCGCGGATGAACTGCTTGATAATGGGCATCAAGGTCTTAGCCTTGGTGTCCTCAACCTTCATGGCAACGGTCTTACCGTCACGCTGCACCATACCGAAAATCGGGGTCTTGGTCTTGGTTGAACGGCCTTGAGTGCCTTCGGTTTTCTTGCTCTCGTGCTTGTTTATTTCACGTCCACCAAGGTACATCTCGTCCATTTCCACGTCACCGTCAAGTGCAATGGCATCGTCCTGTGCGTACAGGGTACGGATTTTGTGCAGCATATACCAAGCGGTCTTCTGAGTAACCTCACAATCACGAGCGAGTTGGTGAGAGGAAACACCCTTCTTGTGCGAGGAGACGAGGTACATGGCGATGAACCACTTGCTCAGGGGCAGGTTGCTGCTTTCAAAGATAGTGCCGACCTTGCAGGAGAAATTGTGCTTGCACTTGTTGCAACGGAAACGTCCGTCAGTGCGCTTTACGCAGTGATGTTCACCGCAAATGGGGCAGATAACATCGTCACCCCAACGTGCTTCGGTAAGGGTGTCGATGCAGGTCTGCTCGTTGCTGAAGTGACGGATGACCGAAACAAGGCTCTTAAATTCAGTGAAATCTATGTTATTCATGACCTTCATACTATGTTTTCTATTATTATAGTACAAAGGTCGCGAAAAGTCCAGTCATACCGGAATTTTTTTAGCTAATAAAAGCTAGAAAACAGCTAATTAAAGCTAACGAGCGGATTCAGGGACAAAAAGTATATCATTCCCAAAAGAAAAGCAATAAACTGGCAATCGAAACATACAAAAATGTGTGAGTGCAAAAGTTTCCAAAAGATAAAAGTATAATGGAAACCATCAATTGCCCTCCAAAAATGTTTCTTGAAAGAACAGTATTATCTCTAAAAGCCTCTACTGTCTCTCGTTTAATCAATTGTTTTGCACATTGAAGAATTTCACCTGCTTTTATGTTTGTGATTTCGTTTGCTTTAACTTTATGATGTTCAAGGATTCTGTCCCTGCCTGCTACTGAATACATCTTTAGAGAGCCCATTAAAACTGTCTTTGATGGTCTTCTTCCTCCCAAAATATAAAATAGATGCTCTATAATAGCCATCATGGTCTCAACAAAATAACCAATGACAAAACCCACAAATGGTATCAGAACAAGAATAATACCTGATACACTCGATACTCTATCAATGTCAAATTGATAGTCTCCAAAAAAATAAAACCATCCACATATAAGTGCAACAACATACAATCCTGGTATGATGTATCTAATAAAATCTTGTAGCCTGTAATTCATAACAAATAAAGCTATTAATTTATTCAACTATCATTTAATAAAAATCTTTTGCAAAGTTCGACATATTTGCTTTAGAATGCAAGTTTTTTGGCAAATAAGACTCGCAAATGATTTTTGCTGATTCAAGGTAATTGAGATTGGGGCAATTAGTTGTACTATACCGATAACACTTCAATGACCTTTCCTCGGTTGAAGGTGAGGTGTTCGTTGTGGGAGACGTAGCCGAATTGGTTGCAGAGGCAGCGGGTGGTGCCGATGGTCTTGTCGATGTTGCGGTGGGAGTGGCCGTAGATCCAGTAGTCGATTCCGCTGGTGGCGATGTAGTCGGCCAGTTCGGCGGTGAATGCGCCGTTGATGCGGCTGCCCTGGAACTCTGGGGCGACCAGTTGATAGGATGGGACGTGGTGGGTGACGACGACCTTGTATTTGGCTTGGCTGGCGGCGACTGACTTCTTGATGAAGTCGAGGCAGCGCTGATGTTCGCTGTTGAAATCGGAATACTTCAACAGATTCTCGCCATAGACGATGCGGTAAAAGTCGGCCACGCCTCGCTCGGTGACGAAGGCGTTGTCAAGGTCGATATGTGCCCATAGGGTGGAAATGATGAAGTCCACGTCTTGGATCGTTACGACCTTGTTATAGTAGTAGTGGACGTTGGGCCGGATTTCGCCCACCAGTCCGTCCTGCATCGTCTTCAGGTCTTAGTATTTATAAAACTCGTGGTTGCCCAGTGCGACCAGCACCTGCTCGAAGTTCTCGGACGCCCAGTTCCAGAACGGATGCACGCTGTACATGTCGTCCCCCAGGTAACCCGTATCGCCGGCCAAGACCAGGATATCACCCTTCACGTCCATGGGACCGTTATCTCTTAGATATCGCCAGTTCTCGCGGAACTCCAAGTGTAAATCAGATGCGAATTGTATTCTCATGTCTTTATTGTGTTGTAAAAAAACGGATGAAACTGTTACAGCAAAACGGAGCATGCTGTTACAGTTGTTTGTAACGCAAAGTTAACTTATTTCCTCGATTATGACAACAAAACAATGCGGGTTTTATCATGGATTTCAAAGCGCCGTTGTATGCGATTGGTTGGAGAAAACAGTTGTATTGCAACGCATTTTGAGCCGCTGAGCAACATGATTTTGAAAGGCTCTTTGTAATTTTGCAACCGAAATCAGTTATAAAGAAATGAAGAATCTTTTAATTTTGTTAGCGATCATGATGAATCTATCGTGTACACAAGCCCAGCAGATGACAAGCGGCTCTGATGACAGTCTGCTTCGTCTGGCTGAGCAGCGCAGGTCGGTAAGGCAGTATACCAATGAGCCTGTCGACAGGGAGACCATTGACAAGATACTCACGGTTGCTGCCCTGGCTCCGTCCAGCTATGGGCAGAACCCGGTGGAGTTCGTGGTCGTTGAGGATCGTGAGCAGCTCTCGAAACTGGCCGCCTGCAAGCGCATCGGGGCGCCATCGGTCCGTGTTGCCACCGCTGCCGTGGTCGTGATGGCCGACACGACGAAGGGCGAGTTGTGGGTGGAAGATGCTTCGGTCGCTGCAGGTTACCTGCTCCTGGCCGCCGAGCAATATGGCATCGGTGCCTGCTGGAACCAAATCCACCTGCGCGACGGCCAGCGCCTCATGGCGAGTGACGAGATACGCCAGTTGCTTGGCATTCCCGCCCGTTACGAAGGGCTCTGCGTCGTTTCTCTCGGCCACAAGGGCGAGCAGAAGGCTCCCCGCTCAGGCGAGCAGATGAAACAGGAGCGCATCAGATATGGTAAGTATTAATCCCAATAAAAACTATAACAATATGAAGAAAGTATATGCTATCAACGGCAGCCCTCGAAGGAACAGGAATACCGCGAAGATGCTGGACAAGGTCTTGGAAGGCGTGAAGGCTGAGTTCCCCGATGCCGAAGTTGAGAGAATCAACCTTTTCGACCTGAATTTCACCAGCTGCAAGAGTTGTTTCTCCTGCAAGCGTAAGGACGAGCGTTTCAAAGCCACATGCGTCCTGAAGGACGACCTGGCTCCAGTCCTGCAGAAGATAAAAGAGGCTGACGGCCTGGTGATAGGTTCCCCTATCTATTACCGCACCATTACGGGACAGCTTCATTCGTTCTACGAGCGCTTGTTCTTCCCTTACATGCTCTACAAGGAAGGCTATCCGACGCTCGTTGAAAAGAAGATTCCGACGGCCTGCATCTACACCATGAATGTAGATGAGCAGGAGATGACGAGGGACGGTTACAGGCAAAACATGGAGTTGTGGGAGAATTTTCTGGCAGCCTACTTCAAGAAGCCGCTGGTGGCCTTTGCCTTCAACACCTATCAGTTTGACGATTACTCAAAATACATCTGTGAGACATTCGATGAAGCCGACAAGGCAGCCTATCGGGATGCACAGTTCCCTAAGGACTTGGAAAACGCCTATGAGCTCGGCAGGAAACTTTTAAAGCAGGAGGACTGAAAAATGAATAAGAAAAACTTTGTAGTAGTGGGGGCCGGAAAAGGCCTAGGCAATGCAGTTGCCAGACTCTTCGGCAAGAACGGTTTCCGTGTGATACTGATTTCGAGGAACCTCGTCAGGCTGAACGGCTATAAGGCCGAGTTCGAAGCAGCCGGGATTGAGACCCACGTCTTTGCGGCAGACTGCGAGAAGCCCGAGACGCTGACAGCAGCGTTCGGTGAGTTGCAGGACACCTTCGGCGCGGTTGACGTGCTTGCATACAATGCGGCTGTGCTCGAAGGCGGCGCAGCAACCGAGTTTGACAACAAAAATTTCCTCCGCCACTATCAGGTGGATGTCGCAAGTGCCCTGCACTGCGCCAAACTCGTCATCCCCAAGCAGGCCGAGCAGAAGAGCGGTGCCATCCTGTTGACGGGCGGCATCCTGGGCGACTTTCCCGCCAGCCAATATACGGGTATCTCAGTTGGCAAGGCAGCCCTCAAGGCGTTGGGCAAGACGCTGCATGAGGAATTGAAGGATAAGGGTATCTATGTAGGGCTCGTGACCGTCTGCGACGTCATCGCCCCCGGCACGAAGCACTCGCCTGATCTGATTGCCGAGAAGTTCCTTGAACTCTACAGGCAGCAGGACAAATACGAAATTGCCTATTAAGCGTCAAGCATGATGAGTCAGCAAGAATCCAGTGTCCGCAAGTTCTCCGACGTATTTTTCATCTATATCCAGCAGGGTGATAAGCACTATACTGACCGCATGGATGCACATCAGTTGCGGTATGTCTTGCACGGCGAGATGACCATTGATGACGGGCGCCAGCAGTTGAAGGTCGGCAGTGGGCAGTGCGTGTTCCTGCGCCGCGACCACCGCATCAAGACTCGCAAGTATCCGCTCGAGAAGGAGGACTTCCAGTGCATCACGCTCGTTTTCCAGCGGGAGTTCCTCCGCACCTACTTCCGCGAGCTGGATCGTCCATCGCTCGATTCGTCGCTGCCGCGCTTCGACGAAAGCGTCATTCTGCTGCCCAAGTTGCCGCAGATCGAAAGCCTATTCCTGTCGATGATGCCATATGCCGAAAGCAACTTGAATCCCACCGAGGCCTTGATGGACCTGAAGTTGCGAGAAGGGGTGCTGGCGCTCCTCAATGCCGATGACCGTTTCTATCCCACGCTCTTCGATTTCGCCGAATCGTGGAAGATAGACATCCTCGACTTTCTGAACTCCAACTACATGTACGAGTTCACCTTTGCCGAACTGGCCAATTACACAGGCCGCTCGCTGGCAACCTTCAAGCGTGACTTTGCAAAGGTGAGCAGTCTCTCACCCGAGAAGTGGCTCTTGAACCGCCGGCTCGAGGCAGCCTATGACCTGCTGAGCCAGGGCAATATCGGCGTGACCGAAACCGCTCACAGGGTCGGCTTTAAAAACCGAAGCCACTTCACCAAATCCTTCAAGCAGCACTTCGGCAAGTCACCATCCGAAGTCGGCCAGAAAGAATGACCTCATCAACCACAACAATAATCAAGGGAGTTCGCAGGAAGCAGGACTCCCTTCTATGTCAAAAGAACACCTCCATTTCCCTATAATCAGCGGAAACATATAAAAAACACCAATTTCCGCTGATTATAGCTTTTCTATTATCAAGTCATTTTGTTGCAATCAGTGTAACAGCATGCTACGTCTTTCTTTTGTAACGGCTGTTACTGTAACAGTGGTTGCAAAAAGTTGGGGCGCGAATAAGCTGCAATCACTTGAACGGGTTTGCTGCGGAATAGAACGGAATCGGCCAGAATAGCAAAAGAAAAATCAGCCGTTTTCGAGAATTTTCTTGAAAATGGCTGATTCTTGTGTGAGGAGTACTTGTGATTACTGGAATTTCTTTCCTGCTCCCCAAGCCTTGCCCACGCTGTCGCCCAGGGCGCGGTAGCACATGGCGGCGGCATCAAAGACGATGGGTTTCAGCTTGGTCAGATCAACATGGCCCTCGGCATCCAGGATGCTCTGGTCGGCACTCATGTTCACCACCTCGCCAATCAGCATGCCATCTTCAAAGCTGACCACCTTGCACTCTAGCGTGAGCGGATACTGATTGATGATGGGGGCGTCAACGTTGGGGCTGGGCGTGATGGTAAAGCCCGCCTTGGCCACCTTGTCGGGCACATCGTTGCCGCTCACGATACCGAAGTAGTCTGACTCTGCCACCGTGCGCTCATCGGCAAAGCTGACGGTGAAAGCCTTGGTGAGTTCGAGGTTGTCGGTCGTCTTGTGCTTGCTCAGGCTGATGACAATCTGGTTGTAATCCAACTGTCCTGCCCATGCGGCCATCATCACGTCCGGGTTGTGATCTTTGTCCCAGGTGGCAATCATCACACACGGCTGGGGCGTGGTGACCAACGCATGTTCAGCGCCAAAGTTCTTGCGGCCCTCCACGTCCTTAGGTTTCTCTGTCTTCTGCTTGTTCTCATTCACATTTTGATTGGTTTGGTCGCCGTTAGACGAACAGGCCGCCAAAGCCAGCAGCATCACTGCCATTATAAACACCTTTTTCATTTGATACATTTATTTGATGGTTTCTTAAACTTTATCTTTCGACAGGAACATATTCCAGGTTGGCGTCGATGTCGGTGGCCTCGAGTTTCATGATAACGGGGCGCAGTCCGTCGTTGCAGCTCACTATGGCGACACCAGGTTTCCGGATCCAGTCGCCGTAATAAAACAGGTCGCAGCCCGCACCATGGGCGAGCGCGAACACGTACTGGTAAATCGCCTTCCAGGCCTCGTCGCAGAATCCCTCAGGCTTGGCATAGTCAGCCATGAACACGTCGCCCTCCTTCATCATCGGGCAAGCCTTGATGCCAATGGCTCCATACTCCCGCGCCAACTCCTCGTTGAGCGTCGTTTTAAGAATTGTGATTCTAACTTTCTTCATCGCTTGTATGTTTTTAGATATTATGTCTCGTAATGTGTCTACGGGGCCGTTTTCCGTCACGTTATCGCATTACCCATCAAAATTAACGATTTCTTTAAGTGAGGACTTAACAAACTCCATTTCTGATTTCTTCATTGGCACCCCAACTAAGTAAACATTGCATTTCGTACTGTTCAACCCACTATTAATTATTAGTTTTCTTTTTATATAGTTACTTGATGGGTATATCAGCATCACATTTTTTCTTGTTGATTTCCCGAATGAAGAATATGCAAGAACTTGATGCAAGTCATGCCTGAAAGCTTCTTTTAAATCATCTCCATGATTCCTTAAATTATACATGTGAGATTTATACTTAGCATCAATGATATACTGAACGTCATCCCGATCTACAACGATATCAGGCTCAAGGTAGCTTAGTGACCAATCAGGCTTATTACCACTCAAACTATATTTTGGATTCTTGGTTAGCCTAGCTCCCTTTGATCGAGCTACATCAGCTACTAAGTATTGAATGTATCGTTCAAAAAACTCTGCAAAGTCAACTCGCCATGCAAAGTGAGAGCTATTCTGATTACTAAGAATACGATTAGCGGTTTCTTTAAGATCTTTGATAATAATCGGGTCAGCCATATGAACAGGAATAGACTTCACCATTTTAAAATGTTTGTCATAAGAATCTTTAAGCATCTTTATCTTGTTCATATATGCTTGTCTGGAACGGAGAGGTGTTCTGTTTGACAAGATTTCATTGATGCTCAAATCAAGCACGTAATTAAGTTCATTCCATTCTGGATGCGTTCTTGTTAAGACATTACATTTATTGGTGTAATCCAAAACCTTATGTGGATCTGCGCTTGTAATAGCATATTTGTCCCAACGTGTTGAGCTAGAGGGATGATGTTGTATTTTCTCTTCGTTATCAAATTTTCTCCATTTATAGCGTTTAGCTTCAATGTATTCATCTATGTAATGTTGGCACTCAAAAAATAACGGCGGTTTTACGAAATTACCACTTAACTCCATTTGGAAGTTAAAATCAGGAGGGATAAAATCACCAATTACCGAAAGTAATTCCGAAATATCTTCATCAAAGCGCCCACCAACATATATATTGCCAACAGGCAATCCATTCTCAGGAGAAACGATAGGAACTGAACCAACATACTTTGAAGTTGATAGTTTTAATCTAGGCAAGCGATTAGAGTCCGGTGAACAACTTGCTTCAATTTCAAGAAAATCTAAAGCATCTTTATTTCTTGAAATAAAATGCTGGATGGTTGTTTCACCGTATCTTTTTTCTTTAAGATTCCATGCCTTTGCAAGCTCATTAAATGATATAGTTATCTCATTTAGAACCTGAAGCCGGGGAATCTGTAGAACAGCCTCTTTACTCATACATATTAACTCCTATTCTTTGATAGAAATAATTGGAGAATTCATCTCTAGCCTCACTTAGGTAGCCCTCATTTAAGTATTCCTTTATTAAAGGCATTAATTCATATCGTAGACGATCTTTCATAAGTTCTTCTGCTGAGTCAGCATCTGTTATGAAATATGAGTGCCCAGGTTGTAAATTTAGTTCGTTATCAGTGGCGTATTTCTCAAAAATACTACTAATGCATTCAAAATCTTCTTCATGAAATTCTTTGTGAGAATTAGGGTCAAATTCCACTTTATGTGGTCTTAAGGTTAGCCAAGTAAACCTTCTTCTAAGTGCAAAGTCAACCACTGCTAAACTTCTGTCTGCAGTATTCATTGTTGCTATGACATAGAGATTCTTAGGTAATGCTTTTATCTTTCTTTCTCCAATCTTTAACTCAAAATGCCTGTTTTCTGAATCTTTTTCAAATAGATAGAAAACCGGGCCGAGGACATTCGATAAGTTTGCACGGTTTATTTCATCAATGATGAGCAATACATCATCATTCGTGCTTTCTGCCTCATCAATAGCTCGAAGCAAAACTCCATCATTGGATTCATATCCAATAGATCCGATTGTTAATTTTGGTCGAATACCCCAGACAAAGTCAGAATACGTGGTTTCTGCATGGAATTGTTCAAACAGTACTTTATCTTTGAAATAGATTGAAGCGATCTTTAAAGCGTTATACGTTTTTCCTGTACCTGGAGCACCTTCCAAGACAATAAAACGGTTCTTTTTCAAGATCGAAAAAATCTTTTCACAAGAAAGTCCCTCAGAAGCGTTTTTAGGAAGATATTTCTTTAGCCTATTTCTTTGTACTTGAGTAGGCCAATTACGAAATATTGCATATGTGGCTACCCAAGATTTGAGGCGAGACAACCCTTCTTCATCACTGTCTATATTGAAATCTACAATTTCATTAGCAGGTAAAAAGTTTCTATATCTATCAATGTTTAGAGAGGTATCACTTAATTCTTTGAAGAGATCATCCGAAGGATTATTTGTATCGGAAAAATCATTTTTGAAAAACGTTTTTCTTTTGCTATCTCGTAACCTCATGAAAAGACGTCTTGTGCCTGGAAGACAGGCTATTCTCATGTCATTGTCTAAGCCATCGGTGCCAATCCCTAAAGACACAACGCATATTTTTCCGTCATTGCTTGGGAAGAAAACTAATGAAAGATCACGATAACTGCCGCTAGCGCTTTCTTCTGGTCGTATAAAACCAAAATATAAAGCACCATCACCTTCGGTATTGTCACGTGTTACCGAATTATATCCTCTTGGATCTTCAAACGAACTTGTACATATTCTAGATGAGTTGTCTTCTTTCCTCGGGTTTCTCGGCTTCATGCCACATTCAAGGGCAAACTCATAAACCGCTTTTTTCAAAGTTTGCAAATCCATATTAGATGTTATTAGAGGTTTTCAAAAAGTTGATACAATGGCATGTTTAAAGCTTGAGCTATCTTCTGAATCGTGTTAAGTGTTGGGCTCTTCTCTCCACGTTCGATCGTTCCAATGTAAGTTCTGTCAATGTTACATTGGAATGCAAATTTCTCTTGTGAAAAACCAGCCTTTTTTCTTAATTCTGCGACTCGCTGCCCGAAGGCCTTATTTACATTATTCTCCATGTCGCAAAATTAGATTGATGTCGTCTAAAGGTCAACGGTCTAAAGCTGGCATTTCAACATAACAATGTCATAAACAAAGATTATGTAATGGGTGAAGAATATAGTCTGATGCTAAAAGTGAATAGCACCTAATGCAGATACAATCAAGAAGCTTAGACATTCTTTGCTTGGACACAGAATAACGGAGGTCGTTGATTTTCAACGGTCTCCGTTCTTTTTGTCCCCCACCCCAATAATCCTTACATTAAAGTGAATGGAGCCTCGGACCGGCCCGTCCAGCAACGGCGGGCTGTCTCCTAGTCCCCTGGAGCCTTAGCGACGTGCCGGGATGGACGTAGTGGACGAGTGTGCCATGGGGCTGGCAGCATAGATACCTCCGAGTGTAGCGAAAACGCTGGGCTTGATTGAGGAGCGTGCATCAAATCGAGCGCAGCGAGACCTGATGCGTCAGCGGCGAAACGAGTCGTGCGTGTGAGGTCTCGATGCTGACAGACAGCCCGATAAGACACTCTCGGTAACGGAGAGATCCCGACACGGTGGTATCAGCGGCATCGCCATCGATGAGCGGGTGGGAACAGGGTGATCTCAACTGGTCAAAGTCGCCCAGCGACATGAGGCTGGGAAGGTTATTCCTTAGGAAAAATACACGAACAGCATGTTTATTCGTTAGAAAAAGTGTAATTTCGTGGCAATTATTCCTTC
>JBGUJU010000158.1:0-1506 GCA_045114065.1 Sodaliphilus sp. | reverse complement strand
TTAAACCGTACCGGAAACCGACACAGGTAGGAAGGATGAGTAATCTAAGGCGCACGAGCGAACTCGCGTTAAGGAACTCGGCAAAATGCGCACGTAACTTCGGAAGAAGTGTGGCTCACGTTAGAAATGATAGTGAGCGGCAGAAAGCAGGCCCAGGCGACTGTTTATCAAAAACACAGCCATCTGCGAACCAGCAATGGGACGTATAGGTGGTGACACCTGCCCGGTGCAGGAAGGTTAAGAGGAGATGTCAAGGGTAACCTGACGCATTGAATCGAAGCCCCTGTAAACGGCGGCCGTAACTATAACGGTCCTAAGGTAGCGAAATTCCTTGTCGGGTAAGTTCCGACCCGCACGAACGGCGTAATAACTAGAGCACTGTCTCGACGATAGACCCGGTGAAATTGAAATGGCTGTGAAGATGCGGCCTACCCGCAGCAGGACAAAAAGACCCCGTGGAGCTTTACTGTAACCTGGCATTGAGTTTAGGTGATATTTGTGTAGGATAGGTGGGAGACAGAGAAATCAGGGCGCCAGCCTTGGTGGAGTCGGTGGTGAAATACCACCCTGATAACATTTGAACTCTAACGTTTGCCCATGAACTGGGAAACGGACCGTGTCAGGCGGGCAGTTTGACTGGGGCGGTCGCCTCCAAAAGAGTAACGGAGGCGCCCAAAGGTTCCCTCAGACAGAATGGAAACCTGTCGGAGAGTGTAAAGGCAAAAGGGAGCTTAACTGAAAGACCAACGCGTCGACCAGATACGAAAGTAGGGCTTAGTGATCCCACGGTACTGAGTGGAAAGGCCGTGGCTTACCGGACAAAAGCTACCCCGGGGATAACAGGCTGGTGAAGTCCAAGAGTTCACATCGACGACTTCGCTCGGCACCTCGATGTCGGCTCATCGCATCCTGGGGCTGGACAAGGTCCCAAGGGTCCGGCTGTTCGCCGGTTAAAGCGGTACGCGAGCTGGGTTCAGACCGTCGTGAGACAGGTCGGTCTCTATCCGCTGTGGGCGAAAGAGAATTGAGAAGGGCTGCCCCTAGTACGAGAGGACCGGGGTGGACGAACCTCTGGTGTGTCAGTTGTTCCGCCAGGAGCACCGCTGAGTAGCCACGTTCGGAATAGATAACCGCTGAAAGCATCTAAGTGGGAAACTAGCTTCGAGATAAGTTCTCTTGACTGAAAAGTATAAGATCGCAAGGAGACTACTTGCTGGATAGGCCGGAGGTGAAAGTACAGTAATGTATTGAGCAAACCGGTACTAATGATCGAAGGCTTTTGCGTGGTGTAAGGAACAGGTTAGTCTTCGAAGAAGGGTAATCTGAAGAAAAGGAATATATATTGTATTCTGAGCAATTATAAAAAGTGAAGTTGGTGACCATAGGAGCGTGGGTATACCCGGAAACATACCGAACCCGGCAGTCAAGCGCGTGTCCGCTGATGGTACTTGGAGGGCGGCCTCCTGGGAGAGTAAGAAATTGCCAACTTCACTTTTTTGTTTTCTC
>JBGUJU010000157.1:0-28556 GCA_045114065.1 Sodaliphilus sp. | reverse complement strand
ATCTTCTACACCGGACTCTACCACGTGTTGTTGCAGCCCAACACCATGAGCGATGTCGATGGCCGATACATGGACACCAACTACGAGGTACGCCAGACGCCCAAGGGTCAGAGTTACCACTCCACATTCTCGCTGTGGGACACCTTCCGCGCCGCGCATCCACTTTACCTCTTGCTCAAACCCGACCTGGCGGCACAGTTCGTGAACGACATGGTGCGCCATCACGACACCTATGGCTACCTGCCCATCTGGGACCTGTGGGGACAAGAGAACTACTGCATGATAGGCAACCATGCCATCCCGGTCATCGCCGACGCCATTCTCGCCGACCTGCCCGGAATCGATGTTGAGAAAGCCTATCGAGCGATGGTCGAGAGTAGCACAAGGCCGCACACCAACTCGCCGTTTGACCTGTGGGAAAAACTGGGCTACATGCCCTGCAACAAACAAGGATCTTCGGTTTCCATCACGCTGGAGCAGGCCTTTGACGACTGGTGCGTCGCTGCCGTTGCCGCGCGTCTGGGACACAATGACGACTATCATAACTTTGCCCAGAGGGCAACTTACTATAAAAACCTGTTTGATGAAAAAACGGGGTTCTTCAGAGCACGTGATGACAACGGACGGTGGGCAGAGCCATTTGATCCGCTCAGCTATGAAGACAACAGCTTTATTGAGGGTAACGCCTGGCAATACCTGTGGTTTGTGCCTCATGCCCCCGAGCAATTCATCGAGCTTATGGGCGGCAAGAAAGCATTTCTGAAAAAATTAGATGAGAATTTCAGCCTCACCAGCGTCAACCGTGAGACTAACGGCAATGCCTCGGCATTTATCGGCCAGTATGCCCACGGCAACGAACCCAGCCACCATACCGTCTATTTCTACAACTTCGCCGGTCGCCCCTGGCGCACTCAAGAACTGGTCAACCAAGTACGCTCCGAATTCTATAATGCCACTCCAGCGGGCTAT
This sequence comes from Sodaliphilus sp., assembly GCA_045114065.1. GTDB lineage: Bacteria > Bacteroidota > Bacteroidia > Bacteroidales > Muribaculaceae > Sodaliphilus. The sequence continues at coordinate 27,587 of JBGUJU010000157.1, read as the reverse complement.
GCGGGCAACGATGACTGCGGACAGATGTCGGCGTGGTACATTTTCTCGGCATTAGGCTTCTATCCCTTCAATGCGGGCGCTGCCGAATATGTCACCGGCACGCCACTGTTCCAGCGTGCCACTCTGCACTTGGCTGGCGGCAAGGAGTTTACCATCATCCGCAAGGGCAACAAGGGTATATACGTCAAGGAAATCCGCCTCAACGGCAAGCGGCTTCAGGGTTTCAAACTCAAGCATCAAGACATCATGGCAGGTGGAACGCTGGAATTTGTCATGAGTGAGAGGCGCCCCTAGGCCTTCGTAGTCCTTAGTTTTTATACTGTTGGGATGGAGATGCCGTCGAGCTGGCGGTAGAGGTTGAGGGCGTACACGTCGGTCATCGCGCTGATGTGGTCGAGTACGGCCTGCACTTGCTCAAACAGCGTCGGGGCGTGGACGTCGTACTGCTCCGGGAACTTGTTCATCAGCAGCTGGGAGTAGTTGCGCTCGGGGTGCATGACCGCCTCGATGAGTTTCTCGAGCAGCAGGTTGATGATGCGGTTACCGGCAAGGTCTACATCCACGACATAGCCAGCACGGTATAGCCGTTCCTGAGCCAATGCACTGCAAGCCCGATAGGCCTCGGCCGGCAAAGAGTCGATACAGTCGATGAGGCTGCCCTCAAAGCGGCCCTCCATGATCTCGTCCTCATGCGCTGCAAAGGCGGCAGCACACTGCTCAACCAGCAAGCCGACGATACAGGAGCGCAAGTAGGCGATTTTCTCATTAGGGTCGGCCACACGCGCCATGTGCTCACGCAAATGATTCTTTCTGTCATCGTCAAAGAATCCCAGCAGCAGGTCAATGGTCTCGTCGGTGCTGATGATTCGCAGCTTGTGACCATCCTCGATGTCCATGATCTGGTAGCAGATGTCATCGGCAGCCTCAACGATATAGACGAGGGGAAGGCGGCAATAGCGGTCCTCCTCCAGACGGATAAGTCCCAACTCGTCGGCGATACGCACAAAGATGTCTTTCTCGGTGGTGAAAAAACCGAACTTGCCTTTTTCTCCGGCATGCATCGACGAGTAAGGATACTTGACGATGGCAGCCAGCGTCGAGTAGGTCATGGCAAAGCCACCGGGACGACGGCCCTTGAACTGGTGAACAAGAGTACGGAACGAGTTGGCATTGCCCTCAAAGTGGATGAGGTCATTCCACTGCTCCACGGTGAACTTATCCTTGAATTCCAAGCCCTTACCCTCGCTGAAGTAGGCCCCAATGGTCTTTTCGCCAGAATGGCCGAAAGGCGGGTTGCCCAAGTCGTGCGCCAGACAGGCGGCAGCGACGATTTCGCCGATGTCGCGCAGTTTGTCAACCCACGGCTGTCCCGCATAGCGCGGCATGAGGCGGATGACAATCTCGCGAGCCATCGACTTGCCGACACTGGACACCTCAAGGCTATGTGTCAAGCGGTTGTGTACAAAGATGCTGTCGGGCAGCGGAAAAACCTGCGTCTTGTTCTGCAAGCGGCGGAAGGGCGACGAGAACACCAGGCGGTCATAGTCGCGCTCAAAGTCGCTCCTGACTCCCCCACCCTTGTCATCGTGGTAATGTTCCAGTCCCAGCCGTTTGTCCGAAATCAATCGGTCCCAATCCATGCGTTGTTGTGACATTTCGTTTCCAAATTTTGCACAAAAGTAACAACAATCCCATGAATTATCAAAAAGTGATAATCGAAAATTGATAATCACTTTATAATTAAGTCCAAAATTGCAATATAAAGCTATTTTTCAAGTTGCTCGGCTACCCAAATGACCCATTCGTCGATGTTGTCGGTCAAGCGGGCGGGCAGCGGCAAGTCGATGCGCACGTCGGGGGCTATGCCGCTCTTGTCTATCGAGTTTTCAGGAAGACCTATCGTACGAGACATGGGGACATGCAACGAGAGTTGGCAATGTGGCAACACTATACTCGACAAATTAGCGAAATCAAGGGCTCCAAGGGTATTGTCCTTTCCATAAACTGTAGTTCTTGAGCTACAGCATTTCACCAATCTCACAATAGCTTCACCTGAACTCGCAACATGGTTGTCGATGATTAATGCAGCCTTGACAACCGACCTATTTATTTTCTTACTTTTAATCAATCCATTTCCATACGAGACATATTCAGCCTCAGGATGATCAGCAGCCACCCTCAAAATATTAGGAAACCATCCTTTCCTCCTTAAGAAATCCATATTTTGAGGCGTGTTACGGAATTCAATTCCTGGAAGTATGGCTTCGTGGTCATATAGAAGTTGAAAATATGGATCAAAAAAAGCATTATTGCCTCCCGTGTTTCCGCGTAAATCAATAATTAAGTTCTTGCAATGAGATTTCTTATATTGCTTTATTGACTTTTTGATCCATTTCATGTCAGGATCTCCACCACATGAAGGGAAACGAACCAAAAACGTTTTGTCGGTAACTTTAATGGCAACGGGCTTTGGCTCATACTCTTCCATGAGTGAAGCATATGAAGTCATGTGCCGTTGATGATAGGAATGCTGATTTAAACCATTATAGTGCACTGAGAGATAGAGGTGAAGATCATTAAACCAACCAGTATAGGCAGCAACTGCGTCCCATCCCGAGCGTTTACCTCGCTCAACCTCACTTCTCAAGCGAGCCTTGGTCGCTTCATAATCGGCTCTTGTACTGTCCACGACCCAAAACGAGAATCCCGAGTAGTTATCCTCGATATACTTCACAGCGAAGTCATAGTCCTCAAGGTGCTGCTCAATCGTCAGTTCAGGCAACTGAGCCCAAGACATCAGTCCCATAAAGAGGCATAAAAATATATTCAATACTTTTTTCATGATTCTTCAATGTTTGGATTATCTACTACAAAATTATCTCTACAAAACTATCTTGCCAAGCGATTTCCTTGAAAAATCACCGATTCGAATAAAAAACACGAAAAAGTGTCAATATTTTGGACAGTTGACCAAATTTGGTCAATACAATTCAGGTCACATCTATAGTCATTACTTAACATAGACATTAAAAAAGGTTTCAAATGATGGTTGTAACCGTTTTTGATGTATTTTTGCAGTTTGTAACCAATCCTGGATTTATGGAGAAGATAAATGTGAAGATTGTAAACCGTGGGCCGCATGAGGTGCCGCAGTATGGGACAGCGTTGAGCGCGGGAATGGACCTGCGCGCCTGGCTGGAGGAGCCGTTGACGCTGCAGCCGTTGCAGCGTGCATTGGTACACACGGGTATCTATATTGCCCTACCCGAGGGCTATGAGTGCCAAATCAGACCCCGCAGCGGATTGGCGCTAAAACGAGGATTGACGGTGCTGAACACGCCCGGCACCATCGATGCCGATTACCGCGGCGAGATTGGAGTCATTCTCGTGAACCTGAGCAATGAGCCGCAGACCATCGAGAACGGCGAGCGCATCTGCCAGATGGTGGTTGCCCGCCACAGCACGGTGGAATGGACCGTGGTCGAGGACCTCGACGAGACGGAACGCGGAGCCGGCGGCTTCGGGCACACGGGAACCCTATAGTATCTATAGTTACTATAACAACTATAATCATCAAAAAAAACAGAACGATGAAACGATATTTCATTATCACCACTATAGCGTTGCTGGCGTTGACGGCAGTGGCCGGCAAGAAAGAGCAGGCAGGCAAGCCTATTGTCAGCCTTGCCGACCAACGTAAAGCCGAATATATCTTCTTGCAGGCGCAAAACCAGAATATGGAAGGTCATCCCGACGCCTTCTATGAATTGTTGGCCCATGCACACGAGATTGATCCCGGCAACACCGCCATATCCTTCTATATGGGCATGTGCCTGCTGAGGATGAACAACACGACCAAGGAACGATGTGAACAAGGACTGGCCCTCATGAAGGAACACTTTGAGGCTCAGCCCGAGGACTTGTACGAGACCACATTCTATGGTGATGCCAATATGCAGCTGGGACATCCCGAAGAGGCCTTGCGCGCCATCAAACTGCTCAACGAGCACAACCCCAACCGCCTGGAATTGCAGGTGCGGCTTGCCGAGGCCTATTCTCGCTCGGGCGACTATGCCCAGAGCAATGCCACCTATGACAGCATCGCGGCACTCTTCGGCGAGGCTATCCAGATCACATCGAGCAAGATAGACAACTATATGGCCATGAACGATAGTGCCGGTGCCATTCACGAGATGCGCGGCCTACTTGCCACCGCCCCCAAGAACGACACCTATAACCTTGCCATGAGCGGACTCTTCCAGCACTATGGCATGACCGACAGTGCCATGTACTATCTTGACCGTGCCCAAGAATATGCTCCTGACAACGGACTCATCTACCTCACCCGCGCCCAGTATTGCAGCCAAGCAGGTGACAGTGCGGGCTACGAGCAACAGATCTACAACGCACTCACTGCCGAACAGCTTGACGTGGACACCAAATTGTCGGTGTTGCTTAGCTACATCCGCGAACAACTCGCCAATGAGGATACCACCCAACGTATCAACAATCTATTTACCGTCCTTATCCAACAGCATCCACACGAGGCAAAGATCCACCAGCTCTACAGCGAATATTTCTATGCCCGAAAGGATATCAAAGGAGCTATCGAACAGCTAAGCTACAGCCTTGACGTGAATCCAACCGATGCCGAGGGCTGGCGCAATATGGTCATCCTCAACATGATGGATGACAACTATGCCGATGCCATCAAAGCGTCGGAAAAGGCACTGGAATATAATCCCGACAACCTGGACCTCCTTGGCTATGTCGCGGGCTGCTACCACCAGATGAAAGAATATGGCAAGACTCTCGAGCTCTATGAGCGGATCCTTACCATGACCGACTCCACCGACCTGGAACGACGCGCCGATGTCATTACCGCCATGGGAGACACTTACAGTGAAATGAAAGACAGTGTCAAGACCGTCGAGTGCTACGAGCGCGCACTGGAACTTGACCCCATCAACTCGGGCGCACTCAACAACTACGCCTACTTCCTGGCGCAACGCAGTCAGGACCTGGACCGTGCCGAGCGCATGGCAGCTCTCGCGCTCAAGGATGATCCCGAGAACGCCAACTTCATCGACACCTATGCCTGGGTCTATTTTGCCAAGAAGGATTACAGTAAGGCCCTACTCTACATCAAGAGTGCTGTGGAAAAAGACGAAGACAACCACCTGCTGGAGCACTACGGCGACATCCTGTGGTTTAACGACGAGAAGGAAGCCGCCGTCGAGCAATGGACCAAAGCCCTTGAGGCAGATCCCGACAACGAATTATTGCAACGCAAAGTAAAAAACAAGACATATTATGAGAAATAGACTCGCATTAGCCACCGTTATTGCCCTGGCTACCATCATGTCGTCGTGCGGCGTGTTCAAGAAGGTACAGGCTCAACCCGACACCACTACAACAAACCCGACAATCCCCAATACAGTCGCCACCGACTCACGTGACGGCATTATCGCAACCCTCGGTGACTGGCAGACGATGCAGACGGGCGGCAACATCAAACTGAATGCCGGCAGCAGTTTCTCATCGGCTATCCAGATGCGCATGGTGCGAGACCAGGCCATCTTCATCTCGTTGCGCCCGGTGCTGGGCATCGAGGTGGGCAAACTGATTATCACTGCCGACAGCCTCTACGCAGTGGACAAGGTTCACAAGCGCTACGTTGCCGAGAAGGTCTCTATCCTCACCTCTGGCGTCCCTGTCACCGTGAGCGACGTGCAGGACATGTTCCTGGGCAGGCCGTTCATCATCGGCAAGGGCACCTACAACGAGCAACTCAAGCCTGAGATGACTCTCGAAACCGAGAGCGGCTCCATTGTCCTAGCACCCATCGAGAAATACAAGGGATACGGATATGCCTTCTCATTTGATAAGTCTCTCCGTATCAAGGCGCTCAACATCACCCCTGAGGGCAGTTCCACCGCGGCTTATCAAGTCAAATACAGCGACGTGAACAGCACCAAGGCGGGCAATATCGCCCATGCCATCAATGTGGATGCCACAGTCGAAAAGAAGAAGATCGCTTTCTCGCTCAGTTACAAAGATATCGAGTGGAACGGCAAGGTAAAAATCGACCTGGATGTCCCTAACAATTACCGACGCATGAACGCCAAGGACCTGTTCTCAATCTTCTCGAACTGATAGCCTATAGCGCTTCTCTAAAAGTTGAAGCCTAACAGGTGATACACCTTATTGACCATAGCCAGTCGGTCAATGTCGGGACGAGTTGAGAAAAACAGGAATATAAGGTCACGCTCAGGTATTTTACCGGCATAGATCGTAAAGCCGCCATTGTCTCCCAAGTGGTAGACATGGGTAGGATAACCCGGTCTGTCTTGCACAAAAAATCCATAACCATAACCCGTGCCAGGCTGATAGCCATACTCGGCATCGGCAGGAATCTGTATCCACGGCTGATAGGCCAGACGCTTGCTGGCGGCCGTCCACACGCGGTTGTCACGCAGGGCACGCTCCCAGCTAACGAAGTCGTTGATAGAACAATAGAGGGCGCCATCGGCCTTGGTGCCAAAGAAACTTTCCTCGCCATAGTCATACTCCTGCCAAACACCTTTCTTGTCACGGTCATAGCCATGAGCCATGCATGAGATGTCGCGGTCGGGCTCATAGTAGCGGCAAGAAAGCATCCCAGCCTTGCCGAACACATTCTTGTGCATATAGTCCTCGAAGGGAGTACCTGTAATGCGCTCCACAATCTGATAGATCAACTGGAAGGTGGGGTTAATGTACTCATATTGCGTTCCAGGCTTGAAGTTCAGATGGTCGAGTGTGCTCATATATTGCACCGAGGTCACATCGTTGCTGTAAAGGACGAAATTGCGGTCATCACGGGGGCGCGCGTCAGGAATACCCGACGTGTGGCTCATGATGTGATGCAAAGTGATGTCGTTGAAAAATGGCGCCTGAAACTCAGGGAAGAACTTCGACAACGGATCGTCCAGGGATAAAATCCCCTGCTCGGCCAGTTGCAACAATGCCACTGCCGAGAACTGCTTGGACACCGAGGCGATGCAAAAGTTGGTCGCAAAGGTGACAGGCTCCTTGGTCACCATATCAGCGACACCAAAGCAGCGGCTGTAGATCGTGTCATTACCTTGCATGATCAGCACGGCTGCTCCGGGCTCGTCAGGATTGTTGTACACAGTGCCGAACACCTCATCGATGCTGCGGATCAATTGGTCATTACTCATATCACGTGAATGGGCGACGGTGGTCATTGCCAGCAACGCCGCAAGTATTACTACTGCTTTTTTCATCATGGCGGCAAAATTAGGCATTTTCTCCAATCAGAGCAAGATAGTGCCACAAAAAAAAGGTTCGCTGCGCTCCCGCGTGGCGAACCTCCTGCAAATAACATTTCTCCAAATTTATTAACTTTTAACTTGAATAGAATTGATGCAAAAAAGCTGGAAATACTTTTATTTAATTATGAAAAGAGTCATACTTTATTTTTCATGCCATAACATCTCCAGTATCACTATCATGATTCAGTAGAATAGTATAGCATTTTCTAGACTGCAAATATACAACAATTTTTTTTAATACAAATTTTTTATATCTCTTTTTCTGTAAAAAAACGGAATTTTTCTATAAAATGCCCATTTTTCTTAGCAAAAGAATATGTTTACATTTCAGAGTCACAGACAATTGCGGAAAATGGTCTCAATGTCCTGCTGATTCAAGGGGACAAAACCAGGCAACACGTCACCATAACATGCCTTGCGGGCCATCGTGGGGATGTGCTCGTCGCCAATACCCAGGGCAGTAAACGTGCTCTTGAGGCCAAGCGTGACGAAGAGGAATTCCTTCACCTTCTCAATCGCCTGACGAGCAATCTCCATATCAGGCAGATTAGCATCGATGCCGAAGACGTTCACACCGAATTGCACATACTTGCTCACCGTTTTGTCACTCAAGCAATATTCCATCCAGCGCGGAGTGATAATCGCAAGTCCTAGTCCGTGAGTGATATCATAGTAGGCCGATACCTCATGCTCCATCGGGTGGCAGCTCCATGCCTGACGCTTGCCGCCATCGACAAAGCCGTTGATGGCCCAAGACGAAGTCCACATCAGATTGGCGCGTGCCTCGTAATTCTCGGGCTCCTTCATCGCGATGGGTGCGTACTTGATAATCGTCTTCAACATGCCCTCCATGAAGCAGTCGAGCATATAGAGGTCCTGGTTCATATTGAAATAGACCTCAAAGATGTGGGACATCATGTCGGCAGCACCACAAGCGGTCTGGTAAGGACTCACGGTATAGGTCACAGTGGGGTCCAGGAAAGACACCTTGGGCAACAAGGTGGGATGCTCTACGCGACCGATCTTATCGTTAGTCTCGGGGTTGCTGATCACACCGCCGGCATCCATTTCACTGCCGGTAGCAGAAAGAGTCAACACACTGATGATGGGCAAAGCTTCCTTGATAGGAGCCCACTTCTCGTTGAAGAAGTCCCATGGGTCATGGTCCACCTTGGCACCTGCTGCCATAAACTTAGTAGCATCAATGGTTGAGCCACCGCCCACGGCAAGCAGCACATCAATGTTGTGATCCTTGCACATCTGAGCACCGCGGCGAACACTGTCGATGCGGGGATTGGGTTCAATGCCCGAGAGTTCAAACAGTTCCATGCCTGCCTTCTTGACCTCGGCCACAACGGCGTCATACAGGCCAGTGCGCTTAATCGAGCCTCCACCGTAGGTGAGCAGGACGCGCTTGCCGAACTTGGCCAATTCTTCACTCAAGTGAGATAACTGATTCTCACCGAAATACACCTTGACAGGAATGTTATAAACGAAGTTGTTCATCTTATTTTTGGGTTATAGGTTAAAAGTTAGAGTTTAACAATCACATAATTCTTGGAACCGAGGCCGATGTGCTCGGCCCAGTCGATGGTGTGGGTGCCGTGACGGCTGTTGATGCGCTCAATGAGAGGCGCATTGTCATCGCCTGCCTTAGCCTTGTGGTTGAAAACCATCTCTACACAGGCCCAGTCAAGAGCCACGGGGTCCAGGCTAGCCATGATGCCCATATCCTTGAGCTTGGGTTCCTCGGGGGAGCCGTCACAGTCACAATCGACCGACATGTTGTTCATCACATTAATATAAATGACATGGCCTCCCATGTAGTTGTGCACTGCCTGGGCTGCGGCAGCCATCGACTCGAGGAAACCGTCCTGATCCTCGATGTGGTTCCATGCGTCACTGGCATCATCGGTGTAACCTGCCGAGTGGATATAGGCCTTGCCTGCAGTGCTGGCCACTCCGATGGAAGCGTTCTTCAACACGCCACCGTAGCCGCCCATGGCATGGCCCTTGAAGTGTGCCAGGTTGATCATCCAGTCATAATTAGCCAGGTGGTCGCCCACGATGTCATACTTGATGTGGGTGCGATCCTTGACGGGAATGCGCATCTGGCCGAACTCGTCCATGATATCGACGGCAAAGATAGAGTCAAAGCCGTGCTCGTGGATGGTCTGCCAATGCTTGGACACGTCCTGGCGCGAACCGCCGTAGGCAGTGCAGCACTCGACAATCGTGCCGTTCACCTCGTCCACCAGGTTGCGGATAAGTGTGGGTTTCAGATAATGGTTGTTGCCTGCCTCACCAGTGCTGATTTTCACGGCTACGCGCCCGGTGGGCTCTACGCCGAGCGCTTTGTAAATCTTGACAAGCGACTCGGGCGTGATGTCTTGAGTGTAATACACTGTACTCTGGGCACTTGCCATGAAAGCTGCCAGTGCAAGAGTCAGCAGCATCAAAGTCTTTTTGGTATTCATAATCCTTTCAAATAAAATGGTTTGACGTGCAAATATACGACTTTTTGCCGATATGAGCAAGTCTTAACACGTTGCAGGTTACTTGAGAGACTCCACCCAAGCCTTCATCTCGGCATCGCTCATGTAGTTGACACTCTTGGGGTTGACCCAATGTGCATCAGGAGCCGAGGGCTTGAGATACTTCAACGTCTCCCCTGCCCCGCTGCCGCCAGAGGTAAAGAACGGAACGATTGTCTTTCCTGCCAAGTCATACTGCTCCAGGAATGTATTGATAATGGTCGGGGCGATATACCACCAGATGGGGAAACCGACGAATACGGTGTCGTACTGCGCCATGTTCTCGACGCGGTTGGCGATGGCGGGACGGCTGCTCTTGTCGGCCATCTCGACGCTGCTGCGGCTGGACTTGTCATTCCAGTTCAGGTCAGCAGCAGTATAAAGCCTCTCGGGAACAATTTCGTGCAGGTCAGCGCCTGCCACCTGGGCGAGGCGTGTCGCCGCCTCCATCGTGGTGCCTGTCGCACTGAAGTAGGCGACCAGCGTCTTTGTGTTGTTGTTCATCACTTCATCATTGTTTAAAACATGGACGCCTGCCATGGCACTGAATGCCAGGCAAGCGACCATAAAGATTGATAGTAGTCTGTTGATTCTCATTTATTTAATAGCATATTAATTAAATCGGAAACATCACCGATACTAGTTTCTCCATCACCGTTCACATCGGCTAAGGTATTGCCTGCGGCATTTCCCGAAAGCAGCACGTTAATCAAGGCGGTCACGTCCCCGATCGACAACTCACCATCACAGTTCACATCACCAGTGACGGGCAGGACAAACTTCACGGTCACTTTACCCGTGCCCACAGCCTCGGCCAGACCTGTCGGATCGTCAATACTGCCAATACGAGTATAGGAGTAACTTGTCTCAAAGGTCTTGTAGAACAGCACCACACACGAAGAGCCATAGAGCATGATATCACCAGCATGGATCGTACCGGGATTTACAGGGCTATTAGGCAAAGTGCCATTCAGGTAATAGTATTTCTCGTTGCCATTGAGTTCGTTCATGTCCAGCGTGAGGGGCAGCTGATCAGCGAAGGCTTCGCCCGTGACATTGTCGGCCAGCGTCGCTGTGAAAGACTTGTCACCCACAACGACACGCATCTTGCTGGCAGCCGGCTCCACTTCAACTTCCAGATTGTTCACCCACTCGCTAGCCATCACATTCATGTTAGGGCGGTTATTATAATTAATGTGCAACGGATTCCCCACAAAGGTGCTCTCGGGCAGGTAGTTGTGAGCATCTGTAACGACTCCCGAGATACCGCTGCTCCAGCTGGTCACCGCCAGAGCCACCTGCTTGCCGGCGAGTTTATCGGCATGGTTGTGCAGGAAAGTGAGCATCGGGTTGGCCATCTTTCCGTTCCATAACGGCGTGCAGATGAAGACAACATCCCATTCATTAAACCCCTCAACACTGGTATTGATCTCGGGCCAGTTGCCGGCATCAATCTGGCTACGCTCATTGTTGGCATAGTTATAAGTCGTCGAACTCTCAGGGCGAGGATAATTACCGTGGTCCACGACCTCGAGCAGGGTGCCGTTGCAGTCATCGGCAATGTACTGGGCAAGCGACTTGGTAACACCACTATAGCTGTAATAAACCACCAAGCAACGAGTGTTGCCAACGGGTTCGGTTTTAGCCATCACATGAAGTTGCGTCAACAGCAACACAGAAGTCAATAACAATACTAATCTTTTCATTTCATTGAATATTTAAGACATTAAGCCTATTTTTTTCAATATGCAAAATTACTTACCTTCTGCTGAACAAGCTATACCATTTTAACCGAGATTATTACCCAAATTGCAGTAAATGACAACCATAGGTAATCAATCCGACATAGAACCCCCATGGATTATCATAAAGTAAACATTTGTTTCTGCAAACGCACCACCAGCAAGAAAAAGGCAAGCCATAGTCCAAATTCATAAGATTTTTTCAAGAAATCAGCCCATTTTCTTGTCAATTTATTAAAAACACATTACTTTTGGCACCCAAATAATAATCATTTATATTTAACCATCTAACCATCTTTTTTTTACAATGAACATTACAACTAGAATTATGAGTTCATTAGTACTGGCTGCACTCACGATGGTATCGCTCCAAGCCAGTGCCGAGAACATCAGCGCCAACGCAGCCAAGTCGGTGGCCTGTAACTACCTCAAACATCAGACAACAAGCAGATCCTTCATGTCAACTTCACCGTCCGACCTGACTCTTGTTCATGCCGAGGCGTCGAAGGCTGTTTCTGGTGCCAACGATTTTTATGCCTTTAACGTGAAGGGCGGCGGCTTCATCATCGTTGCCGGTGAGGACCGAGCCACCAGCGTGCTGGGCTACAGCGACAAGGGCCGCATCGACTTCAACAACCTGCCTGCTCCGCTCCAGGACCTGCTGAACGGCTTCAAGAAGGAAATCGAGTTCCTGCAGACCTACAAGGACAATGACCTCGTGCCCGCACCCGCACCCTCGTTGAATGCATCTAGCGGCGTTGAACCGCTCATCAAAACCACTTGGGGCCAGGAGGATCCCTATGACTGGCAGTGCCCGACCGAGAACGGTGAGTACTGCGTCGTGGGCTGTGTAGCCACCGCGATGGCCCAGGTGATGTATTACTGGAAATTCCCCACCAGCAGCAACAGTATCAATTCGTACAGCCTTGGTGGATGGTGGGGAGGAGGCACAACTATACCAGGCTTGCCTGCCACCACATTTAACTATAACCTGATGCTCCTCTCCTACTGCCACTGGGATTGGGACAACAGCGTGCTCGTCCAGGACACTTACACAGATGAACAAGCCCAAGAGGTAGCAAAACTCGGCCGCTACTGTGGCCAAGCGGTACAGATGGACTATAGCCCCGAGGGCAGCGGTGCCTATACCAGCGACCAGCTCGATGCCATGAAGGACTTCGGCTTCAGCCAGTCGGCACAATATGTACAGAAGAATGGTTGGTACAGCAACACCTACACTACCGCACAGTGGGAATCCATGATCCGCACCGAGTTGGACGCCGGACGTCCCATCCTGTATGCTGCCAATGACCCGAGTGCCGGTGGCCATGCCTTCATCTGCGACGGTTACAACAGCGACAACAAGTATCACTTCAACTTCGGCTGGTATGGCACCTGCGACGGCTGGTATGTATCCACTGCCCTGAACATGATTCACCGCGATGGTGATGAGCTCCATTTCAACTCAGGTCACGAGATGCTTATCGGTGTTGAGCCTCCCACCTATTGTGTCATCAATGTCGAGAGCGTTGATGCCGCCAGCGGCCTGCTCGTTCTGGGCGAGTCGATGAACACCGAGGCACTCAATGTCAGAATGAATACCAGCTACAACAACATTAACTTGTTATTCAGTCTGCTCGATGAGAACAACAACAGAGTCAGCAACAGCGACTTGATTCCATTCGACAAGAACACATTTGAGCAGGGCTGCACCGTTAATGGCAATCTTAGCCTGCCCTCAACTCTGGAATCAGGCAGCTACAAGATTGCCCTGTTCTACGCCATCCCCAACTCAGGTCGCCCACAGCTCGTCGACACATCGGTAGGTCAGTTACAAGTCGTAGGACATCTTGCTAAGTATAATGAGCCGTTCGGCATCCAGGATGTCACCGAGACCATCAACTACTTGCTGAATGACAGCTATCCCGTCCTGAACATCAACGACGTCACCACGCTCATCAATTATCTTCTCAACTAATTAATCGAGAAGCATACTAATAGAACAATGCCGTCCCCTCGAGCCTGTCAGCATCGAGGGGACGGTTATTCTTGTCCTTCCTATTAGTAGATAAAAATGACATGGCGCGGGGCAATCACTGCTCCACGCCATGTTCGCTAATTATTAACCCATAAAACTATTACTTCACTTCTTCGTAGGTGGTGTCCTCGACGTTGTCGCCGCCCTGGTTAGGGGCTCCACCGGTAGGACCGCCGTTGAATCCGGCGCCACCCATGTTATTAGGATCGAAACCTGCGCCAGGCTGTCCCTGTGCACCGCCGGCCTGCTGATACATCTTCTCGAACAGGGAGTTCAGTTCAGCCGTTGCCGTGTCGATGGCGGCGAGATCCTGATTCTTGTGTGCATCCTTGAGCTTGCCCAGGGCAGTCTCGATCTGACCCTTAACGTCGGCGGGCAGCTTGTCGCCACTGTCCTTGAGGACCTTCTCGGTTTGGAAGATGAGGGCGTCTGCACCGTTGATCTTGTCGATGCGCTGCTTCTCGGCGGCATCGGCGGCGGCGTTGGCCTCGGCCTCGTCCTTCATACGCTGGATCTCGGCGTCGCTCAGGCCACTGGAGGCCTCGATGCGGATGCTCTGCTCCTTGCCGGTAGCCTTATCCTTGGCGCTGACGTTCATGATACCGTTGGCATCGACCTCAAAGGTTACCTCGATCTGCGGAATGCCACGGGGAGCAGGTGCGATGCCATCCAGGTGGAAGCGACCCAGGGTCTTGCAGTCCTTAGCCATGGGACGTTCGCCCTGGAGCACGTGAATCTCCACCTCGGGCTGGTTGTCGGCAGCGGTCGAGAAGACTTGGCTGCGACGAGCGGGGATGGTGGTATTGGCCTCGATGAGCTTAGTCATCACGCCACCCAGCGTCTCGATACCCACACTCAGGGGCACCACGTCGAGCAGCAGCACGTCCTTGACGTCGCCGGTGAGAACACCGCCCTGAATAGCGGCACCCACAGCTACTACCTCATCGGGGTTGACGCCCTTGGAAGGAGCCTTGCCGAAGAATTTCTCGACAATCTGCTGAACGGCGGGGATACGGGTCGAACCGCCCACGAGGATAACCTCGTTGATATCGCTGGTATTCAGACCTGCATCGGCAAGTGCCTTGCGGCAGGGCTCGATGGTGCTCTGGATCAGGTCGTCGCACAGCTGCTCAAACTTGGCACGTGACAAGGTCTTTACCAAGTGCTTGGGCATACCGTCAAGCTGGGTGATATAAGGCAGGTTGATCTCGGTGCTGGTCGAGCTCGAGAGCTCAATCTTGGCCTTCTCGGCAGCCTCTTTCAGGCGCTGCAGTGCCATGGGATCCTTGCGCAGGTCCATACCGTTCTCCTGCTGGAACTCCTCGGCAAGCCAGGTAATGATGCGCTGGTCGAAGTCGTCACCACCCAGGTGGGTGTCACCATTGGTGGCCTTTACCTCAAACACACCGTCACCGAGTTCAAGGATTGAAATATCAAATGTACCGCCACCCAGGTCAAACACGGCGATCTTCTTGTCGCTGTTGTCCTTGTCAAGGCCATAGGCCAGGGCTGCTGCGGTGGGCTCGTTCACGATGCGCTGCACCTTCAGTCCGGCAACCTCACCGGCTTCCTTGGTGGCCTTGCGCTGAGCGTCGTTGAAGTAGGCAGGCACAGTGATGACAGCCTCGTCAACGGTGGTTCCCAGGTAATCCTCGGCGGTCTTCTTCATCTTCTGAAGAATCATAGCCGAAATCTCTTGCGGGGTGTACTGGCGGCCGGCTATCTCCACGCGGGGCTGGTTGCTACCGTTGTTCACCACCTTGTAGGGCATGCGCTCCACATCCTTCAGGACATGGTCATACTGCTCGCCCATGAAACGCTTGATAGAAAATACGGTACCCGTGGGGTTCATGATAGCCTGGCGCTTAGCGGGATCGCCCACAATGCGCTCGCCACCATCCTTGAAGGCTACTACCGAAGGCGTCGTGTTGCGGCCTTCGCTGTTGGGAATCACAACAGGTTTGGATCCTTCCAGAACCGAAACGCACGAGTTAGTTGTTCCTAAATCGATACCAATAATCTTTCCCATAATAAAATCTCTCTTTCTTTTTTATGTTTTTAATGTTGTTAAATTCAATCTTCGGTGGCGACCTCTTGACACAGGTCACCGCCCAAGTTGATGCAAACCGTGTGCCAAAACAGACAGGCTGACACATTGTCAGCAAAACTGACAGGTCCTGATGTGTGATTTCTCATGTTTTTAACCTACCTTTGTCAGAACAAAAAATCTATCATCGACATGAATCGTTATTTAATGCTGCTGCTCGTACTGAGCATACATCTTAATATAAATGCCATATCTAGTGGTCCGTCATGGTTGTCTGATGCGGTGATCTACCAGATTTACCCATCAACTTTTATGGACAGCGACGACGATGGCATCGGTGACATCAAGGGGATCATTTCACGGTTAGATTATGTGCAAAGCCTCGGAGTGAACACCCTCTGGTTCTGTCCCATGTTCAAGTCAGCATGGCAGGATGGAGGATATGACGTGACAGACTTCTACAGCATCGATCCGCGCTTCGGCACCAACGAGGACATGCGGCTCCTCATCAATGAAGCCCACCAGAGGGGGCTGAAAGTGTGCCTGGATCTGGTCGCCGGACACACTAGCGACCAGCACCCATGGTTCAAGGCATCGTCACAGCGTGAACGCAACAAGTATAGCGACTACTACATGTGGACCGACACCATCCCCGATAACGAGCGCAGGACCGTGGAACGGCGACACCGCACCCATGACCCTGCCATCGCCACTTGGGGCAGCTATGGAATGGCGAATGCTCCCCGTGCAAAATACTACCGCAAAAACTACTTTGAATTCCAGCCTGCATTGAATTACGGCTATGTCAACCCAGACCCTGATGACCCTGTCCAGCAAGCCATTGATGCACCCGGCCCACGTGCTGTAAGGCAGGAACTGAAAAACATTATGTCCTACTGGATGGATATGGGCGCCGACGGTTTCCGTATTGACATGGCATCGTCGCTGATCAAGAACGATAACGACAAGCAGGAGAACATCAAGTTGTGGCAAGGGATCAGAAAATGGATGGACGAACGATATCCAAGATGTATTCTCATTGCCGAGTGGAGCTATCCCCAGCAGTCGCTGGTTGCCGGATTCCATGTCGATTTCATGATTCATTTCAACCTGAGGGGATATGACTCCTTGTTTTTCCCTAATGGTGCCCCTGACAGCGGGAATTATGACTACTGCTACTTTGACGCTAGCGGCAAGGGGGGTATCGAGGCATTTGTCAAGAATTTCTCACAAGCCTACAATGCCACGCGCGGCATCGGCTATATCTCTATTCCCACCGGCAATCATGACATCATCCGCCATAACTATGGCACCCGCAACACCATGGACCAGCTCAAGGTGTGCATGCTCTTCCATCTGACTATGCCCGGTGTGCCCTGCATCTACTACGGCGACGAGATTGGCATGAAATACACGATGGGGCTGAGCAGCAAGGAAGGCTCGGGCCGTCGTGCCGGTTCCCGCACACCCATGCAGTGGAGCGACAGCTGGAATGCGGGATTCTCGTTATGCGACCCCCGCAACCTTTATCTGCCCGTTGATACCGAAAACGGCAGTCTCACTGTCGAAGCGCAAGATGGCGACATGAACTCGCTGCTCAACTTTACCAGGAAACTGCTGCGACTGAGGCACGGCCTGCCCGCCCTGGGCAATGACGGGGACTGGCAAATGCTCAGCTCGGTCGACCGGCCCTATCCGTTCATCTACATGAGGGAAGCCAACGGCAAACGGCTGGTTGTCGCCATCAACCCCAGCGCCAAGAAAGTTAAGGCGACCATCGACAGTCAACACATCAATGGCAGGCCCCTCATCATGACAGGCAAAGCATCCTATCACAAGGGCAAAAAGGGAGACCAGGTCACATTGCATGGTTTCTCGGCAGCAGTCTTTGAGTGATTTTCAGGAGTTTTGAGCAATTTTTCAAAAGTTTTCTCCCGAAAAGAACTATCATTTGCCACACTTTTGCTATCTTTGCCCACTAACAAGGGATGTCGATGCCGTCATCATGCAAGAAAAAATGTGGTTTTTCTTGCCATTGTGTTCGACTTACACTACCTTTGTGTGTTTGAATTGTGGCGAAGGACTGCAATGCGACATTTTCAATGATCTCTAAAACCAAGTTAATATTATGATTATCATCGGTATTGCCGGCGGAACCGGCTCAGGTAAAACCACAGTAGTTCGCAAAATTATGGAACGCCTTCCCGAAGGCGAAGTGGGTGTGATTTCCCAGGATTCATATTATAAGGACTCAAGCCATGTTCCCGTCGAGGAGCGCCAGAACATCAACTTTGACGAACCTGCCGCTTTTGACTGGAACCTGCTGCTGGAACATGTCAAGATGTTGAAGCGCGGCGAGTCAATTGAGATGCCGACCTATAGCTACCTGACCTGCTCACGCCAGAAAGAGACCGTCCCCATGGGCCCGCACGACGTGGTACTTATCGAGGGCATTATGGCGCTGAGCGATGCCCGCCTGAGGAAGATGATGGACATCAAGGTGTTTGTCGACGCCGATGGTGACGACCGCCTGATCCGCGTCATCTCGCGTGACTGCATTGAGCGTGGCCGCACTGCCCAGGCTGTCATCGACCGCTATCAGAAAGTGCTCAAGCCCATGCACCAGCTGCACATCGAGCCGACCAAGAAATTTGCTAACATCATCATCCCTGAGGGTGGCAACAACGAGGTCGCCATCAACCTGATCACCGACTACATCAAGGGCCGCCTGACCACCAATAAGAAGAAATGAAGCTGCCCTGGCAACACAACGGCAAACCCGCCGAGGGGGACAAACCGACAGCCAAGCGTAATGACAAGGAGACCGCGGCACGCCTGAACGCCTCGGGTGAGGCAGGCACGCTGGTCTTGAGCACCGATAACCTGGTGAAGAAATATCGCCAGCGCACGGTGGTCAACCACGTCTCGATCAACGTGCACCAGGGCGAGATCGTCGGTCTGCTGGGGCCCAATGGCGCCGGCAAGACCACCACATTCTATATGACAACCGGCCTTGTCACCCCCAACGAGGGGCGCGTGTTCCTCAACGATGTGGACATCACCACCCTGCCCGTCTACAAGCGCGCCCAACTGGGCATCGGCTACCTGCCGCAGGAGGCCTCAGTATTC
Source organism: Sodaliphilus sp. (assembly GCA_045114065.1). Taxonomy (GTDB): domain Bacteria; phylum Bacteroidota; class Bacteroidia; order Bacteroidales; family Muribaculaceae; genus Sodaliphilus. The sequence continues at coordinate 8,760 of JBGUJU010000157.1, read as the reverse complement.
CGCACACTGAGCGTGGAGGACAATATCCGCACCGTGCTAGAGATGACTAGCCTCACACCTGCCGAGCAGAAAGACCGCCTCGAGCAACTCATCAGCGAGTTCCACCTGCAGAAGGTGCGCAAGAACCTGGGTAACCGACTCTCGGGTGGCGAGCGCCGCCGCACCGAGATTGCCCGCGGCCTAGCCATCAACCCGCGTTTCATCATGCTCGACGAACCCTTCGCCGGTGTGGACCCCATCGCGGTAGAGGACATCCAGAGTATCGTCTATAGCCTCAAGAGCAAGAACATCGGCATTCTTATCACCGACCACAACGCCCCCGAGACGCTGAGCATCACCGACAGGGCCTACCTGCTGTTCGAGGGCAAGATCCTGTTCCAGGGCACCAGCGAGGAACTCGCCGACAACCCGACCGTCCGCGACAAGTACCTGGGCCACAACTTCATCTTCAGGAGGAAGCACTTCGATTGATTACCGCGCTAACTGCGAGCTAGAAGCTCGCAATACTACAACAGCATGGTCCCCATGACTAGCGGGGCTGTGCTGTCAATGTATTAGGGGCCAGTAGCCCACAATACATTGACAACAAGATATTATACAGTCGCGAGAAGCGACTGTTTTTTTATTGCTGCCCTTCAATTAATTGAGTAAAAATATTCTAGATTTTTCCTTAATAAAATTGCTATTTTCGGTACAATTTAGTACATTTGCGGCAAAATATTCTTGATAGTGATGCATAGTGCATGCTGTTGTGATTAATTTTATCCTTTAGAATGCTGTGAATCAAATAATTATACCTTTTATTAACTCTTTATTAACCATTAAATTTTACGCTTATGAAGTATCTAAATTTTAAACTACTATTCTTCTTAGCGGCCCTGGTTCTAGCGATACCGCCAGCCTGGGCCGGAACTGTGACCGATGTGATCACCGCTGAGGGCATTGGCGCAGGCACTAATTATGCCAATTGGTCAGGTAAAGCTTTTACCAGTAATGCTATTTATGCTGGTAATAGTATGACATCATCTGATGGCGCCATTCAATTGCGTACAAAAAATAGTAATAGCGGAATTGTCACCACCACTTCTGGTGGCAAGGTTAAGAAGATTGTCATTAATTTTGACAGTGGTACGGATAATGGACGTACAGTTGATATTTATGGTAAGGATACGCCGTATTCTGCTGCAAGTGATATGTATTCCACTCTGACAAGAGGGACTCTAATTGATAATAGTGCGAGAAAAACCGATGAGCAATTATCTTTCACTATTAATGTTACTGATGACTATGAGTATATTGGCATCCGTTCTAACAATGGTGCATTGTACCTGACATCGATTGAGATCGTTTGGGAGACCGAGGGTGGTGACACACCTCAACTGGAGGATGTAACTCTCTCGTTCGATGAAGAGAATTACACGGCAACGATGGGACAAGATTTTGAAGAGCCCACGTTGACTGTTGATCCTATTGCCGCAGCAAGTGAAGTTGTCTATAGCAGCAGCAACACCAATGTTGCCACTGTGGACGCGACAACTGGTGCTGTAACCCTTGTTGGTACTGGAACAACGACCATTACGGCGGCAATCAGCAACAGTGAGACCTATAAGAATGCTACAGCTACTTATAGTTTAACTGTTGCTCCAGATATGTCCAATGTAGCCATTCTGGACTTTACAGAAGTTGATTATTGGACACCAAATCTACCTGATTCAAATCATAAGATTACTGATGAGCAGTCATTTAACGACGGCACATATACAGTAAAGATTACTGGTACCACTGGCAGCTATTGGACCAGTAATTACATGTTGGTAGGTAAAGAGGGTGCTTATATTCAACTGCCCGCCTTCAACAGAGCTGTAACGAGAATCGACGTCGAAGGCACTAACACTGCTTCAGCCAGTGTTACGCAGAACATCTTCGTTGGAGAAAGAGCAGTTAGCACCCAGACACTCGGTAAGGGTGATCACTCTTATGATATTGCCTCCAATTATCAAGCCGCAGGCAACATCTACACCTTGAAGGTGACGAACGCCTATAACACTCAAGTCAAGAGGATTATCATTCACTTTGATGAGAATTCTTCTGAAGTTCCTGTAATTTCGGTTACTCCGTCATCGGTAACTATTACTGATGCAACGGGTGACGACAAGACCGGTACGATCAGTGCAACGGTTGAACCTGCTGGCACTGTTAACGCTACTGCTACCGAGGGCTGGAGCGCAACCAGCAGTTCGGTGACCTATCAGGGACTGGCCCTGCATGCTGAGGGTACTGCCACCTTTAGCAGCACTGGTGCTACCGATGTAGAAGCCAGCCTGGAATACAACTACGCTGGCCCGCTCTACATCTTGGGTACTGTGAACAACGGTGGCTGGGCTCCCAACAACTATGTTGCGATGACCAGGGGCGCTGACGGTCTCTACACTGTCAGGGTGACAACCAATGCCGGCAATGAAGGCATGTCCTGGATTTCGTTCACCAAGCGCATTGCTAACGATGCTGACGCTGGTGCATGGAACTATATCGCTCCTTATCGATTTGTTCCTTATAGCGAGAACGGCGATGCATGGTGGTTGACCGATGGTACCGTCAATCAGTTCAATGTCCTTGACTTCAACACAGAACATGTTGACGCTCAGCCCGTCAGGATGGCACCCGGCACCTATGACATCACGATCAATGCCAACGACAACACGTTCAAGATTGAGCCTTATATCGTGACTGTCGAGACGCCGACGTTTAATCCCGAGGCTGGCAGCTACAAGGCCTTCCAGAGCGTGACCATCAACTGCGCTACCGAGAATGCCACCATCCACTACACCGTTGATGGCAGCGAGCCCACGGCAGACAGTCCCGTCTATGGCGAGCCCATCACTGTTGAATCAACGACGACCATTAAGGCCATCGCCACGATGAACGGTATGGCCAATAGTGCCATAGCCGAGGCAACCTACACGCTGCCCCAGAGCGTAGCCAATATTGCCGAAGCCAACGCTTTGACAGACAACCCCAATTTCCTATTCGCTGGCGAAGCTGTTGTGACATTTGCTGGACAGAGCACAATCAACAATAATTATCACTATATCTTTATCCGCGACAAGGGTGCAGAAAATGGTGGTGGTGTTATCTATTATAACACCAACAACAATGCATCTGTTCCCAGCGTTCAAGCCACTAACGTCCTCAAGCGTGGCTGGTATGCCCAGTTAAGGCCCTATCATAACTGGAAAGAATTCCAATATGCTGAGAACGTGGAAGCCAGCGGTGAGACCGCTGATGCCGCTCCGTTTGACCGCACTGGCATGGAGTTGAAGTATGATGACAACGTCAACGAGTATATCAAGATTGACAATGTTACCTACAATGAAGGCAATATCACCTATGCAGGCCAGAATCGCGAAGACGTGACCTACACCTACAAGGTAGTTAATCATTTCAATGTTACTCTCGAGGATGGCAAGCACTATAACATCGAAGGTGTTGTAACCAGAAACTACAACGATATCGAGTTCTATCCTACTTCCGCCACAATTGCCAAGCAGAAACCTGAGTTGGCATTCAACCCGGGAAGCGTTTCGGTCTATGAGGGTGTTCAGGACTTCCCCGAGCCCGAGATGATCGCTCCCGAGGGTGTTACTGTCCAGAGCTACGCGAGCTCCAATCCCAACGTTGTTACTGTTGACAACGAGGGCAAAGTGAGCATTGTTGGTGTCGGCACTGCCGTCATCACTGCTACGACTGCCGAGAATGACTATTATCTCTCAGGCACCGTAACCTATGACGTTGAGATCAAGGCCAAGGAGGCTGCCGGCCTGAGCTTCGGCGTGAACGAGCCTGTTACCGCAACCTATGGCGACACCGAGTTCAACGAGCCCGAGCTCACCATCCCCGCCGGTCTGACTGTTACCTACAGCTGCGAGCCCAAAACCGTGGCCACTGTTGACCCCTCTACTGGTGCAGTGACCATCGTCGGTGCTGGTACCGCTACCGTTACCGCTACCACCGAGGGCGACGAATCACATGCTGCAGGTTCGGCCAGCTACACCATCGTTGTGGCCAAGGCTGACGCTACCATGACCTTCGGCGTGAACGAGCCCGTTGCCGCCACCTATGGCGACACCGAGTTCAACGAGCCCGAGCTCACCAAGCCTGCCGGTCTGACTGTTACCTACAGCTGCGAACCCGCAAGCGTGGCCACCGTTGATCCCACCACCGGTGCAGTGACCATCGTCGGTGCTGGTACCGCTACCGTTACCGCTACCACCGAGGGTAATGACAACTACAATGGCGGTGTGGCTACCTATACCATCGTTGTGGCCAAGGCTAATGCCACCATGAGCTTCGCTCCCGGTGCTGTCACCATCGTTGAGGGCCAAGAGTTCACCGCTCCTACCCTGACCAACGAGGCCGGTCTGACTGTTACCTATAGTAGCAGCAACGTGGCCGTTGCCACCGTTGATAACAACGGTAACGTGACCATCATTGGCGTTGGTGAAACCACCATCACCGCTACCGGTGCTGCTAACGACAACTACAACGGCACTACCGCCACCTACACCATCACTGTAGAGGCCAAGCCCGTTGTTGCCGCTCCGACGTTCACGCCTGCCGCTGGCTATTACAACAGCGTTCAGAACGTGACTATCGCTTGTGAGACCGCTGGTGCTGACATCTACTACACCACCGACGGTACCGTACCCACTACCGAGAGCACGAAGTACACCGCAGCCATCGCCGTAGGCGAGAACATGACCATCAAGGCCATCGCCGTGAAGGAAGGCTACACCAACAGCGAGGTTGCCCAGGCCGAATACACCATCGACCTGCCCGTTCAGATTGCTGGTCTGACCTTCATGCCTGGCAGCGGCTATTACACCGAGGCTAAGGAAGTGGCTATCGCTTGCGCTACTCCTGGTGTCACGATCTCTTACAAGATTGGTGACGGCGAATTCCAGCCTTACACCAAGCCCTTCGTGGTAGATCACAGCTGTACCGTAACAGCTAAGGCTACCAAGGACGGCAGAACCATCTGGACCGACAGCGAGGCCAGTGCTACTTACACCATCAGCACTCTGACTCCCCTTGCAATCACCGATGGTTACTATCAGATCAAGAACAATGGTAACGAGAAGTATGCCAACATCCAGGGCCGCAAGACCTTGACGTTTACCAACGCCATTGACGAGCAGGCTGGTACCGTAATCCGCGTACAGACCGCCGATAACGGCCAGGTTAAGGTGCTGCGCTCACAGGCCGCCGACCTCCAGGGCTATGCCAACCGTGCCATGAGGTATGTTCCCGAGGTGGTACAAATGGTTGCCAACAAGCTCCATGCCGAGGGCTCTGGTGAAATCCTGGGTGAGGATGGCCTCGACGCCATCATGAAGAAGTTCAACGAGAGCTTCGACTATCACCTGTATGTAGAAGGTGAACTTGACAACTGCCGCATCTATGGCAAGACGCCGAGCATGCAGCCCGTTGTTGACTTCTATCTGGAGAACCAGTCCAAGGTTGATGAGAAGTTGCCGATGCTCGAAGGCTTCATCAACGATGCTATCCAGAAGGTTCTGAACAAGACAGAGGGTCACGGTGCAAGCATCCTGGTACCCTTCAGTCTGGAGACCATCTGGGAACGCATGGGTGGAACTCTGATCCGTCCCGCTGACGAGGAATCGACCATGGCGTTCTACCATCAGGTACTGACCAACAAGCAGTATGTTTGGGACTTCGCTTACCAGACTGCAACGTTCTACCTCGAGAAGGTGAAAGCCCATCCGAGGTATGAAGAGATGAAGGAGCAGCTGGGCGAGTTCGGCCAGTACATTGACAAGCTGGAGCAGATCAGACCCGACATGAAGTACTTCATCGTACAGAACAACAACAAGGTGGACTACATCAGCGAGGGTAATGCCGACATCAAGAACAATGATCCTAGAACATTCTGGAACGTTGAGCCTCGCACTGAGTTCAGCGTGAACTTCCCTGCTGAAAACACCTACGGTGCAAACTTCGCCACCACGCTCTACACCGATTTTGCTTATGATCTGCCCAGTACAATCACTGCCTATAAGATCAGCAATATCAATGAGGCTGGCAATGGTGTCATGACGGCTCTGAAGGGTACAATTCCCGCTCAGACTCCCGTGCTGCTCATCTCTACTGAGGCTGGCGCTCAGGCCTTGACGCTGAAGCTTACTCCCGAGGCAGTTGCCGACACGACAGGCAACCTGCTCTATGGCCCGGACTACCTGATCAAGAAGTATGAGATCAAGACTCCGCAAGTTCAGGGTATTTTCAACCTGGCTAAGCAGATCTTCGGTGAGAGTTTCTACAACAACAATGTTGCTCAGTATGAGCATCTGATGCTCAAGACCGCAGGCACCGTCAACAACCGCTACTTCTGGGGTTTGACTGATGCCGATCTGGATAGCTGTACATATCTTGACGAGGAGGGTACCGAACGACTTGAGGTACGCAGTCTGGAATGTGGCGACCAGGGCATTGGCTTCTACAACAACTGGACCGTCAGCACCAACAAGGCGTTCCTCGTCAGCAAGGAGTTCAATCCCATCAAGCTGTCGCTCAAGCATGACGTGAATCGTGACGGCAAGGTCAACATCCAAGATGTTGCCGCCCAGATTGATATCCTGCTCACGCTTCCCCAGACACCCTACATTGATAAGTATGACTATGAGGCTGCCGACTTTGACGAGAACGGCACGATTAAGATCAGTGATGTTGTTGAACTGATCAACTACCTCTTGAACAACTAATTAATTCAATCTATTTAGTGAGCAATTTGTGATGATTCATCTATTCAAAGAGTTATCATGAATTGCTCACTTTTTTATTCTCGAAAAAATCAATTCATCATGAAAAAAACCTTTCGTATTGCATGTGCTATGGCTATGATGGCGTTGTGCACTCTGCCTGCCAGGGCACAGCTCAATGGAACGGGATACTACCGTATCCGCAACGCTCAACAGACCACTGATTACATCTCGCTGGCCAACGACAGATTCAACTTCTATACAGTCGTTGCAGCCGGTGGAAACCTGAGTAATATCACGGGATCAGGAAAGCCTTATGCCTTTGAATGCACAGCCAGATACCTGCAGAATGATATCCACCTGGTCGATGATCAGGAAATCATCAACCCTGCGACGGTGATCTATGCCAAAAAGAGAAATGACAAACCCACAAACTACGAATATAACCTGATCGGGCAAGGCACAAGTCTGCTCACCCTAGTATCTGGGACCTATGCAGGCACCTTCACTGTCACCTTCTCGGACCGTTATGTTACCATCAATCAGGTGAGTGGTAGCGGTGCGAACACACTGTATACAGCAAAGGTAGAATTGACAGGTTCGTATTTTTTGGGTAACTATTCATTAGGAGTGCGCTATTTTGTGGATAATGATGGTACTTTTGCAATCAGTGAGACGAGTTCGGCAACCAATGCCAAATGGTACATTGAGCCGGTCACTCACTTCAACGTGATGCCCGAGGTAGCCCTCAACGGCAAGTATTACACGACCATTAAAGTGCCCTTCTCATTTATTTTAAGCGGACAAGTCGAGAAGGCATACGTCATCGAGACCGTTGCTGACGGCATCTTGAGTTATAAGGAAATCGCCGTTACAGGAGAGACCGTTCCCGCCGGCACACCCGTTATCCTGCAGTGTGGATCACCTGATGCCGCCGACTGCCAGCTGATCCCGACGGAATCTCCCACCTTTACCACCCCCAACTCCTCTGTTACCACAAGTGGAGCTCCGGGTGCTACCGAAGCCTCGTCCTATAGTGGCACAAATCTGCTGGACGGAACTTACTACTGCAATACCGATGGCCAGATTTCTTATTCAAAATACAACACCAACGGCACTGTTACCACGGCCAGTCTTAATGGCAACCACTTCACCGAACCAGCCGATCCACAGAAGTATGTCATTGGCTTCAACGAGGCCGGCAAACTCGGTTTCATCAAGGCCAACGTCACTGCCATGCCTGCCAACAAAGCATGGCTCGTACTCACTGCCGACGGGCTGTTCCCCAGCGCTGTAAATCCGACCATCACACCTGCTGCAGGCACCTTTACCGAGGCACAGACTGTGACCATCATGGCCGAAGAGGGCACCACTATCTATTATACGACCGACGGTAGCGAGCCCACCACGGCCAGCGCAGTCTATAGCGAGCCCTTCACGGTAAGCGAGACGACGACGGTCAAGGCTATCGCCGTTAAAGAAGGCCTGTACAACAATAGTGAGGTTGTTACCGCCGAGTATATCATCGAGGTTCCCGTGACAGTCATGCTGGGTGATGTCAATGACGACGGCAAACTGTCCATCAACGATGTCGTTACCCTGATCAACTATCTGCTGAGTGACGGCGGTGAATTCACTGATCCCTTCAACGCCGTGAATGCAGATGTCAATGAAGACAGCAAAATCACGATTAACGATGTTTCGGCCCTTATCAACATCCTACTGACAACCGAGACTGAATAATTCCCACTATTCGAGTCCACTGAACAAATAGCAAGAGGCTGCGTAATGCAGCCTCTTGCTATTGGTTTAATTATATTGGTGTCCGCTAAAGGTATTCAATATCGATATAATTCACTATATAAAAGTCAAATAAGCATTTCTTCTGTATCATGGACTTGGCTTTTGCCTCGTAGAGGCAGGTCGGGTCGAAGACTCGACTTTTATGGGAAACACCATGCAAGCTCATCGATGATGAGCGCAG
>JBGUJU010000156.1:0-5098 GCA_045114065.1 Sodaliphilus sp. | reverse complement strand
TAATTTCAATGCGAAATTACATGACCACAGTCTTCTATTGCAACTGTTCCCGGCATAAAATCACAAGATGTCAAAAAATCATACACTATATTGTCAAATTCTTTTACACTTCAAGGCATACCACACGCAAAAAACTGCGTGCAATAGGCAGTGACACCCTTGCACGCAGCAGATCAACTGAACTTTTTCTTACATGATTAATTGCCGTTGAGCAACATCTCTATCAGGGTGGTGACATCGGTGATGCCAATATTGCCATCGCCATTCACATCACAGTAGGCGGGCAGCTCGCCGCCATTGAGCAGTTGACCGATCAAATCCGAAACGTCGGTGATTGCAAGCTTGCCGTCACCATTCACATCACCAGGACCTGCACCCAGGAACGGCACGATGCGTGAGAAACGGCACCACTCGTCTGCGGCACGGTAATCCTCCAGGGCCTCGTTGGGGACAAAGAGTGTCGCCTGGTCATAAATGCTATAATCGGAATACTCTTCACCGTAATAAAACGCATCGATACTGAAGGGGGGCACAATGCCACGACAAGTCACACTTGTCAAAGCCGAACAACCCGCAAAAGTCATTGAACCGATTTCAACGACCGAGGCTGGAATATCGATGCTGACCAAGTTCTCACAATTCTTAAATGCTTCTTCCTCAATCGACGTGACAGTGCTAGGCACCTCAATATGGCTCAGGTTATTACACCACTTAAACATCTTTTTACTGATTGTAGAAACGGCATCAGGGATAGTGATAGTTGTCAATTCACTACAGCCCCAGAATGCACCCGGACCGATCTGAGTGACTGAATCGGGAATCCTGATTTCTGGAATCGATGTATTGAAAAAAGCGCCGCCTCCGATCTTGGTAATGGTGTTCGGCAACTGAATGCTTGTCGACTGACAATCTTTAAATGCACACTCATTGACTGCAGTGACGGTATAGGTCTTCCCGCCATAATCAACTGTGCTCGGAATGATGATCTCTTCATCATAATACCACGGACTGTTCATAGATAACAGATCCGGGTCCAGAACATATTCCTCGACATCGTCTACCGGCCCATACGGATCATAATTATAAGCAGACCAATCTATCGTACGACTTGTTACAGCAACAGCCTCATCACTGAGAATGGTATAATACAACCCACCGGCTTTGAAGTCGTAATTGCGGCTGAAGTGGATTGAGGGATAACATTCAAAGTTGAAGTCAATCCTGACGCGCTCGCTCTCGGTCTTGTAGTCTGCTACCGAATAAGCTTCAACCCAGCCATAGGCAGACTCTTCCAGCCACAAGTCTGGGTCAACACAGACCCCTTCGGGCATAAAACCAGGAGTAAGATAAGCGGTTTTCCAATCCGAGGAGACCTCGGCACCATTCCAATTCAGATAATAATGGTACCTGTAATAAATGGTCACTGATTCAGGATCAGTATTTTCAAATCCAATGGAATATGATTCATAACATTGAAAATGCTCTTCCATGGGTGAAGTCTCAGGATACCTGCGCTCATGAATGCCCGGTGGCATTGTCTGTTCCGTCACAGGCAGGGCGGTTACAAGGTAGGAAAACTGGGTAGTCTCGGACCAACCTTTGCCTGGGATCCTCGCCCGGGCTTGGATCTCTACATACTGCTCCCAATTGGTTCGCTCCAACCCATATACCGAGGTCGGGCCTTCGATGCCTTCCCCCCAAGGAAAGCTACCATCGATTCTCATGACTAACTCCCCGTTGACATAGATATCGGCCATCACATTTCCTTCCTCACCTTCAAAAGTGAAGACAAAATTCACATGGTCACCACAATCCACAACCTCAACGACTGGAGCAGCAGTCGCTTCCAACTCATCTTGAGCGCTGACAGTCAAGTTTGTCAGGCTTGCCAGTAACAAGATCATATAAACAATACGTTTCATATTCGCTAAGTTTTTTAGTGGTTAATTTTTGGTTAAACTATTTCAAACCACGAATTTACTATCCACAAAACACTTAAACAAATGATTAAGCGGGAAAAAACGCCATATTCCTTTATTTGACCCAAAAGTGTCTAATTATTTTACACTTCAAGGCATACCGCACGCAAAAAACTGCGTGCAATAGGCAGTAACGCCCTTGCACGCAGCAGATCAACTGAACTTTTTCCTACTTTATCAATTGCCGTTGAGCAACAAATCAATCAAGGCGGTCACATCGGTAATGTTCACCTTACCGTCGCCGTCTACGTCACAGTAGTCAGGCAACTCGCCATCATTGAGCAGCAGACTAATCAAATCGGTCACGTCACTGATATTCACAATGCCATCACCATTGATGTCACCAGTTTCAACTTGCATCTCCACGATAGTCCCAAAACAGTTACTCCATCTTGGGGCTGCTTGATAGGCCTCCAGACAACCCGACGGTACATGTAGCGTCCTCCCTGATGCATCATCAGAAAAAAGGCCAAGCCATCCCATTGAAAGCTGCGACAAATCTTCAATATATGAATAGACGTCTTTCAATGCGTGACACCTGAAGAAAACCTCTTTTCCTAGATAGGTCACTGATTTTGGGATAGTGGCACTGGGCAGATTGCGACAAGAATAAAAAGCTTCATCACCAATGTATGTGACGGATTTCCCCATGATCATATCTCTAAGACCTGAGCAATCTTTAAACGCTCCGTCACCGACATAGGTAACAGAATCTGGGATAACAACACTCCTTAAACCACAATTCTCAAACGCCTCCTTACCAATGTAAGTAATTGTATTAACTAAAGTAATCTCTTTAAGGCCATACGCACAAGAAAACGCTCGATCACCGATGTGGGTGACAGAGTTTCCCAGGGTCACGTGCTTCAAATAATCGAAATTGCGCCCAAATGCTCCATCACCAATGTAGGTGACAGAATTGGGGATATCAACACTAGGCAGATGAACTTCCCAAAATGCTTCATCTCCGATTTTGGTGACCGTATTGGGAATGATGGATTTTCTACACCCCATCACAAGCGTGTTACTTGAAGTCTCGATGATTGCATTGCAATTATCACGAGAATCATATACTGGGTTATCACTTGCTATGATTAAACTATCCATCCAAGTACAACCAGCAAAAACCCCTTTCCCTATGTGGGTGACAGCACTGCCGATGTAGGCTTTCATATTCCCGCAATAGCTGAATGCTCCGTCACCAATAGAAACTACTGAGTTGGGAATATCAACTGAATATAGAGAACATCCTTTAAAAGCGTCATTGCCAATGTGGGTGACCGAATTTGGGATAACAATGCTATTGCTATTGAAGTCACACCCATAAAAGGCACTGTCGCCAATTTTAGCGACAGTATTTGGGATTATCGTTCCCTTGCATCCTAATATCAATGTGTTGGTTGAGGTTTCAATCACAGCATTGCAATTGTTTCGGGAATCCAACACCTGGTTAGCATTTGCCACAGTTATACTATTCAGGCTGAAACAACCCCAAAATGCTCCTTCACCAATTTGACCAACAGATTCGCCAAATGCCACATTTTTCAGTCGGCAGCAGTAAGCAAAAGCCTCCTTGCCAATAGTAGTAACAGAATTGCCGATGGTAACACTAGTCAGGCCCATTCCTTCAAAATAGTGATCACCAAAATATTGAGCTTCTAAACCACAATTACAAAATGCCTCATCTCCAATACTAATAACAGAATTAGGGATATCAACACTCGATAAGGCATAGCAATAATAAAACGCCCCGTCACCAATCGTTATAAGGGAACTGGGTAAATCAAGGCAGTTCAAATTCCAACAGTAATTGAAAGCATAATCTCCGATGGTGGTAAGAGAGTTGCTAAAAGTTACATCCCTCAACGAATCACAATCAGAAAATGCATATTCGCCTATTGTCGTGACCGAGTTACCCATGGAGACCTCCCTCAGCAAACGGCAACCACCGAATGCGCCGTTGCCAATAGCGGTAACCGAGTTGCCGATAATGACACTGGTAAGCCCTGCTTTTCCGTCAAAAAGATTCGGATCAAACGGACAGTCAGCTTCATCAACATAACATCCCGAGAAAGCATAATCACCAATAGTGGTGACCGAGTTACCTATAATAAGATTTTCCAAGCAGTAGCAGCCAGAAAAAGATTCAGCACCAATGACAGTGGCAGGATTGTCTATCGAGGTGGCGGGGTCGCCGATAGTAACGTCCTTCAGCAGATGGCAATTATAAAACGCCTTTTCACCTATCATCTCAACAGAGTTGCCGATTGTGACACTGGTGAGTCCTGTTGGCTCAGGAAACAAATCCCAACCGTCATCAATCGCGCCACTATTATCTATATAGCATTGATAGAACGCTTCTTCACCGATAGTGATGACGGATTCAGGGATATCAATGTTGGTCAAACTATAGCAGTATCTAAATGCACCGTTCCCAATTGAAGTAAGGGTATTAGGCAAGTCAAAACTCTTCATGCTTATACAGTGATCAAATGCTTCATCACAAATTGTCGTGACAGAGTTGCCCATGACGAGATTCTCAAGAAAGATACATGATGCAAAGGCTTCTCTGCCAATTGTCGTGACAGAGTTGCCTATAGTAACACTTTTCAGACCAGTTTGCTCCTCACCACCACCTTCAAACCAACTCTCATCAACACATTGATAGAACGCCCTATCACCGATAGTAATGACAGAGTTTGGAATATCAACGCTGGTAAGAGCACTGCACTCACGGAATGCATCATTACCAATACTCGTGACAGTGTTTGGAATGACGATGCTGGTCAAGCCTTCGCAATGGTCAAATGCCCTATTGCCGATACCGGTGACGGTATAGGTGTTGTAATTGTAGGTGATGGTCTCGGGTATGATCACGTCCCCAGAGATATCTATGTTATAAGTTACGATAGCCTCATTACCGTTGATGTAGTAATTAATACCGTCCACCTTAATCAAATCGGCAGACGCGGTGATGCACGTGAGCACCATCATCAGGGTTAAAAGTAAAAACTTTTTCATAGTCGTAAACGTTATTAGTTAATCATTAATTTCAATGCGAAATTACATGACCACAGTCTTCTATTGCAACTGTTCCCGGCATAAAATCACAAGATGTC
>JBGUJU010000155.1:0-7111 GCA_045114065.1 Sodaliphilus sp. | reverse complement strand
GTGTTTTTGATGTGGTACCTCCGGGGATCGAACCAGGGACACGCGGATTTTCAGTCCACTGCTCTACCACTGAGCTAAGGTACCTTTTCAAAAGCGACTGCAAAGATACGTCGACTTTTTGACCTGACCAAATTTTTTGAGGAAAATTTTATTTTTTTCTTTTTTTCGGTGAAAAGCATTACCTTTGTAAAACGAATAAAACCCTTTACCAGATATGCTGCCGCCCATCATTAAATTGCTACGTCCCAAGCAGTGGAGCAAGAACGTGTTTGTGTTCCTGCCACTGTTCTTTGACAAGAAACTCACCGATGCCCATCTGCTGGCGTTGACTTGCTTGTGCTTCGTCATCTTCTCGCTCGCAGCCAGTGCGGTCTATTGTCTGAACGACATCCTGGACCGCAAGGCCGACGCCCTGCATCCCGAAAAGTGCAAGCGACCCATCGCATCGGGTGCAGTAAGCGTGGGTGCCGGATGGACGGCCATGGCGGTGTGTGCCCTGCTGGCCGTGGGACTTACCGTGTGGCTGATACCTGACTTGACGTGGCTCCTGCTGAGCTACATGGCACTGAACGTCGCCTACAGCCTGTGGCTCAAGCACATCAGCCTGATCGACATGCTGCTGGTGGCTTCGTTCTATGTGATGCGCGTGCTGGCAGGCGCCATCAGTTGTGATATCGTTACGTCGCAATGGATTGTGGTGATGACCTTCCTGCTCGCCATGTTCCTCGTGCTGGGCAAGCGGCGTGACGATGTGATGCTGCAGGCCGAGACTGGCACTACCGTCCGCCGTGGCATCGCCAACTACAACCTGCAGTTTGTCAACATGGCGCTGACACTCGTGGCGACCGTGACGATTGTCTCCTACATGATGTACACGATGAGCGACGACGTGGCGGCACGCCTGGGCAGCCATTATGTCTATTGCACGGCGATCTTCGTCCTGGCGGGCATCCTGCGTTACCTGCAGATTACTGTGGTCGAGAATCGCAGCGGCAGCCCCACCAAGGTGCTCTTCCGTGACCGCTTCATCCAGCTGTGCCTGCTGGGATGGTTCATCACGTTCCTCATCATCATTTATTGTTGATTTCAGACCTAAGCGGATGCCAACTAAAGCCTAAAGCCTATGAAACGCGTTGTCGCCTTTGACTTTGACGGGACCTACACCCTCAGTGACAGCCTGCCGGAGTTCCTCAAGCATAGCTTTGGCAAATGGAACTACCTGTGGGCCCTGCTGGTGACCCTGCCGTGGCTGGTGCTGTTCAAGCTGCGCCTGCTGCGCGGTGGTCAGGCCAAGGAGCGGCTCATCGGCCACTTCGTCAAGGGAATGCCCCGAGAGCAGTTCGAGGAGCTGGGCAGGAAGTTCAAGTCCAATCAGTCCCGCTTGACGCGCCCCGAGGCGGAACGCGCCATGAATACTGCCCTCAACGCTGGTGATGAGGTGCTGGTGGTGACAGCCAGCATCATCGATTGGGTCAAGCCATGGTTTGAGGGCAAGAACGTAAAAATTCTCGCTACCGAGATGGAAGTGGACGAGGACGGCAGGCTGACGGGGCGCTTTGCCACGCCCAACTGCAATGGAGCCGAGAAGTGGCGCCGCATCACCGCTGCCGTTCCCGACGTGGAGCAGCGCGGGCTGACGGCCTATGGCGACAGCGGCGGTGACAGCGTCATGCTCTCACACGCCGACAAAGCCTACCTGCGCGACTTCGACACCACGATGGACCAGTTGCCCTACACCCGCCGCCACCCGGGTCGCTTGTTCTGGCTCGTCCTGCTGGCACTGGTGCTCTACCAGCTGCTGGGTGTATTCTTCGGCATGGACATCGCCGACGCGGGCTTCTACCTCACCTTCTATGACAACATCTTCACGCACCCCGACAGTGTCGAGTATAACTTCATGTACTACCTGAGCGGCGTGATCGGCGGCGCGTTCCAGTCGCTGTTTCCGTCGATGGGCATGTGCGGGATGCGCCTGTTGGGCGTGGCGTTCAACTCCCTGTGTGCCGTCATCCTGTATTACGCCCTGCGCCGCCATGTCGATGAGCGCGCGTTGACGCTGGGCTGCGCCCTGGTGGTCACCTCGTTCATCGCCCCACCCTACACCCTGTGCTACGACCTGTGCACCATTGTCTTCTATGTCCTCGCTATCACCCTGCTATGGCGTGGGCTGGAGAAAGACAGAACGTGGATGTTCGGCCTCGCCGGTGTCATGGCGGGTCTGAACATACTGGTCCGCATCCCCAACGTGCTGGGCCTGTTGATGGCGCTCATCCCCCTCATCAGATACTTTGCCGAACGCCGACGCCTCCACATCAGCTGGAAACGGCCGCTCTTGCACACCCTGGCCTTCCTGGGCGGTGCGGCGCTAGCCGTCGGTATGGTGCTGGCATTGATGCCAGAGATCCATAACACCTGCCTGCTCAACGTCCTGCGAGACCTGCGCGCCATTGCCGCCGACCAAACCGGCACGGCATCCCACACCACGGGACAGATGATGATGGTCCAATTCAAGTTCTATGCGACCGAACTGTGGACTGCCGTCAAGCTGGCAGTACCCGTTGCCATCTACTGGTGGGTTCACAACCAGAAATCCTTGCCCCAATGGACCGTGTGGGCGGCTAAGGCTGCAGCGCTGGCGGTGTTCGTCTGGCTGGTCATGAGGATGCACCCGCTGCAGCCGCTGTGGGTCATGTGTATGGCTGGCGGCATCATGGTCATCATCGAGCAGTGGAAACAGCATTCGGGACTGGTCTGGATGGCGGTCTTGGGCATCGGCATGATGCTGGTGATGCCGCTGGGCAGCGACGGGGCCTACAACAATGGCACGATCATCACTTGGGCACTCGCTCCGGTAGCCGCCTTGTGGTGGCTGCGGCGCAGCCGCATCGCCTTCCCGCTGATGTTCATCGCCGTCTGTGCCGTGCGCATGGTCATTGGAGGAGCCTACTTTGACGGCGGCGCCCTGTGGCACAAACACTATACCATCGACAATCCTCGTGCGGCACACATCTATACTACCCGCGAGCGTGCCGAGTTGCTCAACACCGTGCTGCACGGCATCGCGCCCCACGTGAAGCCCGGCACCATGCTGATGGCCTATGGCAGCGCACCGCTGATGAATTACCTCACCCACACCCGTCCCTACATGGGTTGCTCGTGGGTCGAGCAACTCAGTGTCCCCATGCTAGAGAAGAAACTGGCCTATGCCCCCAAGGCAGGCTTCCCGCTCGTCTTGCAGCAGAAGTTCAACCCCCTGGGACCCTTCTGGAGCGAGCCCACCGAGGACTTCAGGACCGACTACGGCCAGCAGGACACCTATCGCGACAACCGCAAGCTGGAGGTACTCAACGAGTTCCTCAAGCGCGGTGACTACCACGTCATCTACGAGGATTCCCACTTCATTCTATACCAGCCCGGCTGGGGCGAGAACATGTAGGAGACCACAAGGAATGAGGAATGAGGAGTTAGCAACGAGAAGAGAACCCTAAAACCTAAAACCTAAAACCTAAAACCTAAAATGGAAGGACTGCTGCAATACATCTGGCAACACAGGCTGTGGCTCAGCGAGGACATGGTGACCAACGATGGCCGCAAGGTGCGCGTCATCGACCCGGGGCTGCTCAACACCGACTCGGGGCCCGACTTCTTCAATGCCAAAGTCGAGATTGACGGTCACCTGTGGGTGGGCAACGTCGAGATTCATGTGCGTGCCAGCGACTGGAAACGCCACCGCCACGACGAGGACCCCGCCTATGACAGCGTCATTCTGCACGTCGTCGAGAAGGACGACGCCCCCGTTACCCGCATCAACGGCGAAATCATCCCGCAGGTCGAGCTGAAGGTGTCGCCGCGCTTCAACGAGTGCTATGACCGCCTGGTCAATGCGCGGGTGGAGCTGCCCTGTGCCGCTCGCCTCAAGGAGGTGCCCGCACTCACTGTCACCGAGTGGATCGAGGCGCTCGCCTTTGAACGCCTGCACAGCAAGGTGGACCGCGTGCGAGAGCTTTATGACCGCTACCATGGCAGCTGGGAAGATATCTGCTATGTGTTGCTGGCAAGGACACTGGGTTTCGGCATCAACAACGATGCCTTTGAGCGGCTGGCGCGTGTCACGCCGTTGCGACTGTTGCACAAGCACAGTGACTCCATACTCCAGGTCGAGGCCCTGCTGTTCGGGCAGTCAGGACTGCTCAACGGCGCCCACAGCGACGATACCTATTACCAGCAACTGATGCGCGAATATGCGTTCCTGGCCAACAAATTCTCGCTGCGCCCCATCGAGGGCACAGCATGGCGCCTGTTCCGCAGCCGCCCCCAGAATTTCCCCTATCGCCGCATCGCCCTGCTGGCTCAGTTCGTCCAGGGCGGTTTCAACCTAATGAACGACATCCTCCATGCCGAGGACACCAACGCCTTGCGCCAACTGTTCGATATCGAGCTGAGCGGCTACTGGACAACGCACTACTCGTTCGGCAAGCCGTCACCCGGCGCCGGGCGCGCCTTGAGCAACAGCAGCATCGACATCGTGCTCATCAACACGGTCGCCCCATTGCTGTATGCCAGGGGCGAGTTGACCGACGACTACCAGATGACCGACCGCGCCATCGCCCTGCTCGAAGACATCCGTCCCGAGAAGAACAGCATCGTGACGATGTTCACGGCTGCCGGCATCAAATGCGACGACGCGCTCACGAGCCAAGCCCTCATCCAGCTGCGACGCAACTACTGCGAGGCCCGCAAGTGCATCTACTGCCGCCTGGGGCACCGCCTGCTGGCAACCGATGCCCGCAAGTAGCAGCCAACGATCATTTCACATCTTGGGAGAAAAACGAACATTGCCCGAAACCTCGTTCTGGTGAGTATTTCCTTAAAGACTCCTATTACTCATTTCTTCACCAGTCGTTGCGGTTTCCGGCAATGTCCATCATGTGTGTCTTCGCTAGCAAGGCAGCTTCGTCCTTGATGCGGTCTCGTCCATCGAGGGACGACGCATCGTTAGGGAGCCTGAAATACTTTTTTACCTTTTGTTTTTTATAACTTTTTTCATTAACCAAATCTATTCTTTTTGTTCCAAGGTCCAGGAAGCGGATTTCCCGTCTTGCTGATGCAAAGTTACCCCAGACCGCTCCCTGACGTCAAACTTTTTTCCTCCAAAAACGCAAAGTGTAAAATTTTTTGACACTAAACTGTCTAATTTTTTTACACTCTCGGTATAAAAACAGCATATACAAGAAAAAAACTGCCGCGTGCCATGGGAATCGCCCCCTGCACGCAGCAGATCAAATGAACTTATACTCAAACGGTCAATTGCCGTTGAGCAGCATGTCAATCAAGAAGGTAACATCATTAATGCTCACCTTGCCATCACCGTTCACGTCACAATAGTCAGGCAGCTCGCCATCGGCCAGCAACTGGTCAATCAAGCTTGCCACGTCGGTGATGGAGAGCTTGCCGTCACCATTGATGTCACCAGGGCCAGCTCCCAGGAACGGCACAATGTGCGTTAGCTTGCCCCACTCCTCATGGGCACGGTATGCTTCCAACGACTCCATAGGGACATAAAGCGTTAACTCATCGTAGCGATGGTCCTCATGTTCATTGAATACACACACGATATCAGGGGGAGTAACAGCAAAGCATGTCATTGACCTTATCTCAGTAAATTCAATAATAGCACGCCCGATTCTCGTGACCGATTCAGGAATCACAATGCTGGTCAAGCTGCTCAGAGCGAAAGCGCCATTGCCGATGGATGTAACGGAACTGGGTATCACGGTATTGTTAAATCCTGCTACTAGTGTATTGGAAGCCGTCTCGATGATAGCGTTACAATTATCGCGAGAATCAAATGTTGTATTTTCACTATCCACTGTAACACTTGTCACGCCATTACAACCCGCAAAGGCGTGGAAACCTATAGTTTTCACCGAACTTGGTATAGCCAAGCTCGTCAGTCCTGTGCAATACATAAATGCATAAGATCCAATACTGTCAACCGAGCTGGGTATCGTGATGGAAGAGAGCAAAGTGTCAGCACTAAATGCCCCTTGACCAATGAATGTGATTGTGTTAGGCATCGACACGCTGGCCAACTGTTGGGAGTTGGTAAACGCATGTTGATCAATTCCCGTCACTGTATAGGTATGATCTGGGTAAACAACCACAGTCTCTGGTATAATAATATCTCCTGAATAAGCACCATCATACATCATAGGATAATCATATTGATCTTCTGTTTTTGTACAAACGCTTACTGTAGAATCGCTAGTAATCTTATAAAAAACATGATCTCTCGTTAAATCAAACGCTGCCCACCATGGCTTTTCTATCAGTTGAATTGCGGGGAACACCATACACGTATGATCGCTCTCTAATCCATTATTGACCGAGGCACAGTAGGCTTCAAGTGTCACGAATATTGTAGGATCATCCGTTTCATAAGCAATATGCTGTAGATTTCCATGTTCGTCATATCCACCATATTCTGTCCATTCGCCCCATTCAAATTGTTCTCCATTAACACCAATTCTGTAGAAAACGGTCACATCAAGTTCATCACTATTTGGGTTTTCAATAGTTGCATAAGGTCGCACATAATAGCCACCTATGGCCTCTGAATAGTCGAAATATTCCCAGCCATCACAATTATGCATCAACATACTAGGAGCTTCTGGTTTAAGACATGGGACTACTACGTGCTCACTAATAGTATCCGACGGCAATTTACCTTCCGCTTGGGCATAAGCTGAGACCACATACTCCTGCTCAACATAAAGACATGGAATCTTATACTCACAGGAATACTCACCTTGCACCACTTCTTCACCATCTACAAGAATATGAATAACGGCTGCTTCTCCACATTCAGACTCAATCATAACACATTGCTCTGGTTTGTCAAAGGGTAGTACACGCATCAGTGGTGCCATTGTTATGTCCAACTCGTCTTGAGCGCTCAAAGTCGCAACAGATGCTATCAGCATCATCAGGGTAAAAAAAATATTCTTTTTCATAGTCGTAAACATTATTAGTTAATCATTAATTTCAATGCGAAATTACATGACCACAGTCTTCTATTGCAACTGTTCCCGGCATAAAATCACAAGATGTC
>JBGUJU010000154.1:0-1858 GCA_045114065.1 Sodaliphilus sp. | reverse complement strand
CACCTGTGTTGAATGGCGTGACCTGGTTCTTATAGTTGAAGGAATAATAGAGAATCCGAGCAGCAGAAGACAGCGTCTTGAGACGCTGAAAAGCCTTAGAAAAAACACCTAAAAAGCATGAAAAAGGTTGCAAATATATTTGTTTAAATAACTGATTTTTAGTATCTTTGTGCTACCAAATCAGAAAGGTATGACAGAACAGGAAGAAGCAAAGATGCGCAAACTAGAGGAGGAGAACAAGCGTCTCTCAGCCAAAGTTGCGAGCCTTATGGACGCCCTTGCGTGGCTTCGCAAGAGAGTCTACGGGCAGATGAGCGAGAAGCATCTTCCTGTGGATCCGAACCAGCTCAACCTGTTCACAAAGGAGGAGATGTCCGAAATGGAGCGCAAGTCCGTGGAACAGGAGACAGAGAAGGAGGAGAGGACCATAACCAGGACCATCACGGTCAAGGAGAAGCCTGCCCGCAGAGACCTCAACCTTGAGGGACTTCCAGTCACAGAGCACCACATATACCCTGAAGGGACTACAGACGAGAACGGTGCACTTAAATCGGACTACGTGGAGATAGGGACAGAGGAGTCATCCAGACTTGAGCTGACACCTGCGAAGCTGTGCGTGGCAAAGACCATCCGCCACAAGGTCATCCTCAAATCAGAGCTTGAAGACAAACAGCCGGAAGAGAGAAAGATAATGATAGCGCCAATGCCTCTGATGCCGGTAAGCAAGTCAATGGCGGGTGCCTCGGTTCTGGCGGACATCATAATAGGCAAGTTTATGTACCACCTGCCGTTCTACAGACAGATACAGCAGTACAAGGAGCACGGCGTAAGCATCAGCGCATCCACGATGGGCGGCTGGTACGAGGCGGCGGTGGAGAAACTTAAGATACTGTATGACACACTCCGACGGCAAATCCTGCAGAGCGAATATATCCAGATAGACGAAAGCGTGATACCGGTGCTAGATGATGAGAAGCACAAGACTAGAAAGGGCTATGAATGGTGTGTCAGAGACGGCATATCGGGCGACGTCATGTTCTATTATGACCGCGGCAGGCGTGACGCCGACGTGGCAAAGGTTCTGCTTGGCGGGTATACCGGCATAGCGCAGTCTGACGGCTACGCCGTGTACGAACGATATGAGAACGTGAAGGGGCTGACCATGTGCTGCTGCTGGGCTCACGCCAGAAGGAAGTTTGTGGAGGCACTTGACGAGGATAACGCCATGGCGAGCGCTGCCGTAGGTGCCATAGCCCAACTGTACAAGGTGGAAACAGACGCTGACAACGAGGGCCTGACAGCTGATGAACGTCAGAAAAGACGCAAGGAAATATCGTACCCCATAATACTTGAGTTTGAAAAGTGGCTGATAGACAGCTATGACAAGGTCCTGCCAACGAGCAGGATGGGCAAGGCTATAAAATACACATACGGCCATCTGCCAAGCCTCTCCAACTACGTGAACGACGGGCGCATCAACATAGATAACAACCTCATCGAAAATGCAATCCGTCCGCTTGCGCTAGGCAGGAAGAACTACCTTTTCTGCGGCAATGACGCGTCAGCCTACAGAGCCGCCATTGTGTACTCGCTGATAGGCACCTGCAAGGCTGCAGGGGTTGACCCGAGAGTCTGGATGGTGGATGTGCTCTGCAAGCTGCCTTATTACCAACGTGACGGCAGGGACGTAGCCGAATTACTCCCACGCACATGGAAAGCACTGCATCCGGACAATTAGTTCCTACTAAGTCCTACTAGCCCCGACTAGTGCCTACTAAGCCTTAATAAGACCTACTAAGACAAATCAGTCCCGACCAAAGCCGAGACTGATAGCTCTTTTATAAAACTATACGTGGTT
>JBGUJU010000153.1:0-4346 GCA_045114065.1 Sodaliphilus sp. | reverse complement strand
AATTCTGACATGGCAAAATCCTGGGCAACTTTTTGTTGCTCAGGAACTTATAAATAAAGTTAAATTATAGTGTTGCGGAATTAAGGTCTACAAGAATGCGGATGCCCTTGTGTCTTGATTGTCTTTTTTTAGCCTTATAGTTGTCGTACGGCGTCGGCGAGCTGTTGCATCGCCTGCATGAGGATGGAGCGGGGAACGGCGACGTTGAGGCGCATGAAGCCGCTGCCGGCCTTGCCGAACATCGCGCCGTCGTTCAGGCCGATGCGAGCCTTGTTGACGAACAGGTCGATGAGTGCGTCATGCTCCAGTCCGAGGCCCGTGCAGTCGAGCCACACGAGGAACGAGGCCTGCGGCTTGATGGCCCTGACGCCGGGGATGTTCTGTTTGCAGTAATCCACCACCGCATCGATATTACCTTCAATGTATTCTAGGCACTGCTTGAGCCATTCGCCGCCATGGCGATAGGCTGCCCGCGTGGCGGTCATCGACAGGAAGTTGGGTGAGCACTGCTCGTTGGCCTCCAGATGATGGAAGAAGGGTTTCCTCAGGTCGGGATTCTTGATCACGCACCACGAACTCACGATGCCGGCGATGTTAAACGTCTTGCTGGGAGCGCCCATCACCACGCCCACGGCGCGGGCGTCGTCGCTCACGGTGAGGAACGACGTGTGGCGATGTCCCTTGAGTACCAAGTCGCCGTGGATCTCGTCGCTGAAGACCACCACGTCATATTTCCTTGCCAGCGCTGCCACCTGTCGCTGCACCTCGGCAGGCCAGGCGATGCCGATGGGGTTGTGCGGGTTGCACAGCACCATCAGCCGCGGCTGTTCGGTCTTGAAGATATGCTCCAGGCCCTCGAGGTCCATCTCGTAGAAGCCGTCGGCAGTGCGCTTCAGGGTATTGTTTACCACCATGCGGTCATTGCCCGTGATAAGCATCCTGAAGGGGTGATAGACCGGCTCCTGGATGACGACTTTCTCCCCGGGCCGCGTGAAATGGTTCAGCACCAGGCCGAAGCCGTTCACGATGCCGCCGATGAAGCAGGCCTCGTCGGTCGTGAATTCCAGCCCGTTGCGTTCGCGCTGCCAGTCGCTGATAGACTGCCAGTAGTCCTCGAGCGGAACGCTGTAGCCGTAGATGGGGTGCTCGGTGATGCGCTCGGCAAGCGCCCGGGTGATGTCAGGGCAGGCGGCAAAGCCCATATCTGCCACCCACAGCGGCAACACGTCCTCGCGCCCGAACATTTCCTTGCATCGATCTACCATCACACAACCCGTCCCACGGCGGTCAATCACGCGGTCAAAGTCATATTTCTTCTCCATCTGATTCATTCTTTTAATAGGTTTGATTCTACAAAGTTACTGTTTTTGCGCGAATGGCCAAAATATCTGCCCTTTTTTGCCAAAAAACCTTATTTTCGTAAACCACTGTATTATAGTGAGTTGTGAAATTCATCGGTTGAGGCCAAAAAGAAAAATGAACTTTTTTTCAAAAAAAATCGCAAAAATAGTTGATAGTTCCGAAAAAAGCAGTACCTTTGCAGTCGCAATTGAACAAACGATGACTCCGTAGCTCAGTTGGTAGAGCAATTGACTCTTAATCAATGGGTCGTGGGTTCGAGTCCCACCGGGGTCACGAAACATTAGACGTAAGTGTCTGATAATGAATATTTCGGTTCTTGGATGGTTTCAAAATTGACAACCATTTGACAACCGAAATTTTTATATATAATTAACAGATTTAACTATGACCAGAGACGATTTTATAGCCAAAATTGAGAATCCCGATGACGTGAAGCGCATCATGGCACGCGTTGATGAAGGTATCAAGTTGATGAACTACACCGATGCCACCAAGATTGCTGAATGGTATGATCGCTGCGCGAACTTGTATGACCAATCCATGTTGCCGTCCACGATAGAAGGTGTCCCTGATATGGTGACTGGTGTAGAGCACGGCGTGACCGTGAACGAGTTTTCTTTTCTCCATTTCAATACCTTGTTATCAGAGTTGTTCGATCGCTATAGGTCATTAATGTTTAGCGTTGAGCGTGAAGATCGCATTACGAGTGATGTCGGCGAGGAAAAGTTGTCCTTGATGCGAATTGTCGATGAATATGTTGGAAGGTCGGGTAATGTATACAATGATCCATCGTTCGTGCACAGTCTCCACAAGGTGGTTGCTAAGTATTTGGGCGAGTATGTATCAGCTTTGGACACGAGAGCAGATGATCTCGCTGATGCGATAGCAATTCTCAAAGCAAGGGAGTATATGGCACAGACTAGGGATCAAGCGCATAAGGCTAATCACTATATTCAATCGGTATCTTTTACACCGAGTGATGATGTGACGATTAAAATTAAAGGTGAGAGGGCGCTTGAACTGTTGGGCGAGGTTTTTATTCCTTACTATTGTGATCGTTTCTTGAACAAGTTTGATATGTCGACCTTGGAAGCGGAGCAAAAGAAGTGCGCTAAGTTGAAGAATAAGGTCTATCACAAGACAATATACGAGATATACAAGTTATTTATCAAGTACTATAATAACAAGTTTAGCTATAATCTTGACTCAGATAGGTATCAACTTGACGAGAGGGACGGCAAATATCCTGGACTTGTCAGTGAAATATCGGTCTGGATTCACGACTTGATGGCCGAGATTCATGGCGATTTTGACAAGTATAAAGGACGTAAGGATAAAGTAGATTTTATTAAGACGCGCATGGAGTCTGTCACATCTGACCTTGAAATTGATTTGCCGAGGGAGTGGTCGTTGTTCCTGTATTGATAGCCACCGCTACAATCGCCCTAAACCCTTATATGTAAGCGAAACACATGCCCCCAAGTGAGGACCGCTGGCTTAACAATGAGCACGCTGGCGGCATGAGGGGCAAAGACAACATATAACCCGATGGTATGGACTGGGCGGCGAAGAGTCGTCCAGCACCGCCATCACCAGGCGTTATCACCTGTCGGGGAGACCGTGCCCTCAAGACGACATAATCAAACCGACAGCGAGTCTGGAAAAGAAGCAACGAGGCTGACACCGAAGAGGTGCCGGTCTCGCCTTCTTTTTTTGGTTCCCGGGATGTCGATGTTGATGGTCAAGTGACTATCTCGGACGTGACCGCGCTGATTGATAAGTTGCTTGCTGGAGCGTAAGTTCAACGTGCCTATTCAGTGACTTCCACTCATGCTAAGCCGCTAATCGGTGTTGACATTAATATTGAAACTTGGCGACTTGGCGGCTTAGCGTGAATTTGTGATTATGTGTCTTGGCTGAATAGTCACCGGCCGGTTAACAGAACAACGTTAATTCTTCTTATAAGTGATTTAGGGTGCGCTAGTGTGAAGCGGCGCATCCTATTTTTTTATGATGGCCGACTTCGCTCTCTCCCGGGATGGCTTAGGATTTGGATATGGCTTGGGGCCGATCCATTAAAGGCCGCTACGGGGGCGGGAAGGGGAGTGTCGAGTGTGGTGTTTACTGAAAACGGTTAATGTGAATCAGCAACCCGGTGGGGCGGTTTTTCGTCATAAAAACGGTTTTCAGTGGGTTATTTCGTTCTGTTTCCATGAAACAGAACACAGGTAATTGTCATTTTCTTGGGCAAAAAGAAGAACTTGTCTATTTTTGTGATGCGATTATG
Organism: Sodaliphilus sp.; assembly: GCA_045114065.1. GTDB lineage: Bacteria > Bacteroidota > Bacteroidia > Bacteroidales > Muribaculaceae > Sodaliphilus. The sequence continues at coordinate 697 of JBGUJU010000153.1, read as the reverse complement.
AGTGCAATAGCCCACAGGGTAACGGCATGTACCAGCCGTTGTATTGATAATGTATTAACCGCATGAACTAATAGCCATTTTCATAGTATTAACCATTCAATAAACGCATTTTTTATGAGGAAATTATTGCTTTTAATCTCATTATCCATTGCCACCATCCAGGCGATGGGCGCCGATGTGGATTTGGCAACGGCCAGACTCGCGGCGCAGCAGTTTGCAGTAAACAAGATGTCGGCCAGCGGCAAGTTGATGAGCCCCCAGGCTATCAACATGAGGTTGGTCAAGCAGGAGATGAACAGCGACAAGGCTGGCTCTACTGTCTATTACATCTTTAACACCGACGATCATTTCATCGTCATTGCAGGTGATGACCGTGCCCAGCAGGTTCTTGCCTATGGTGACCGTCCCCTGGACTTGAATCGCATGCCTGATAACATGCGGTTCTGGCTGGACACCTACAAGCGCCAGATAGAATACTTGCATGAGCATCCGGGACTTGTGGTGGACAAGCCGGAATCTGGCAAGTCGTTCAGGACTGCCACTGTAGCACCCATGCTCACTGCCGAGTGGGACCAGGATGCCCCCTACTATAACCACTGCCCGGTATATAACGGCTCGCGCTGCTTGACGGGTTGCCCCGCTACGTCGTTGTCGATGGTGTTCTATTACTGGAAATATCCCACCGATGAAACGCCCG
>JBGUJU010000152.1:0-1974 GCA_045114065.1 Sodaliphilus sp. | reverse complement strand
ATCGTTACCAGAGCCTTCTCCTTGTCGATGATGATGTACTCACCGTTGGGAGCAGCACAGGTCTCCTCGTATACGGGAGGAACGTCACCGGGCAGAGTGGTGAAGACAACGGTCTGGGTCCAACCGCTGGTGAGACCATCGGCGTTAACACCCTGTACCTCAACATCGTACATGGTCTCAGGATTCAGACCCTCGATGGTGTAGGGGCTGGTAACACCCTCAACAACGATCCACTCATTGAGCTTACCATAGCTGAGAGCGATGTCGTCGATGTTCAGCCAGAACTGGTCGGTCACGTTGTAGTGACGGATAGCGAAGTAGCCTTCCTCACCTGCGCGTGAGCTCAGGTCGAAGGTATACTCGGTGTAGGTACCAGTAGCAGTAATGTCCTCGCCGATCTGAGTCCAGTTAACCTTGTCGGTCGATACAAATACGCCGAATACCTCAGCTGCATAGTTGGGATCCTGGCCAGCAGCCCAGAATGACAGGGTGCCATCGAGCTTAACCTTCGGTGAAATCATCCAGTTGTCAGGAGTCAGTGCAACACTTGCATCATTGTCATAGCTTGCAGATGAAACGAGGCCCTCACCACTGTGGGGAGTCCAGCGGCCAGTAGATACACCGGTCATGTTGAAGTAGGTCCAGTTGTTACCATCACCATCAGCATCAACAAGCTCCCAGACAGCCATCTGTTCCTCGTTCTCGAAGTCCCATTCGATAGACTCGACATCTACAGTCTCTCTGTAGCGCAGGTTCCATGCTACATTCTCAGCATCATCCCATTCTACAACAGCGCTGGTAGCAGCGGGGGTAGCGACAACGTTCTGGGGCTTTGTTACAGCAGGAGCCGAGAGGGTCACGTAGTCAACCAGGACGCGGAACTGATCGCTGCAATCATAGTGACGAATAGCAAAGAAGCCCATGCCACTATAAGCGCTCAGATCAATGGTGTACTCAGTCCAATCTCCCGAAGGAACGATCATGTCGCTAACAGGTACTGCGGCATCAATTGCATCAAGGGTCAACTCGTCACCAAGAATCAAGAACACCTGGATTTGGTCAGGATAGTACGTCAAGTAGTTCTCTGCATAGAACTTCAACTCGCCACCCAGAGCTACATTGGGCGAAATCAGCCAGTTGTCAGGGAACAATGCTTGACCACCATAGTAGCTACGTGAAGTAACGCTCTGGACGCCACTAAATGAATAGTAGTCTTCGATTTCCCAGCAATAGCCATCGCCATCTGCATCATACATTGACCAGCCTTCAAAGTCGGCATCATTCTCGAAGTCCCATACATAGTTGGCCTCAGCCCTCATGGGTGTGCTGTAGGTGCCGTCAAAAGCCTTCACTGTCTTGAGAACTCTCGTGTCAAGCTCACGGCTAACTTTAGCGCCTCTGTCCCTCAAGGCGGGGCTTACTTGGGCCATTACAGGCAGCGTCATGGCTGCTGCCAACAGAATAAATAAAAATTTTTTCATACGCAGATAAAATTTAAAAGTTAAACAAAAAAGAAATTGTTAATCCTATGATTATTTCTGCTGCAAAGTAAACAAAAAAACATTATAAGTCCAAAAAAAAACTACAAGAATCACCTATATCCTAAAAAAATGTCACGAATCAAGCCTACCCCCCACTCTCCACGCCAAGCCGCTTCGTCTCTCAAACAGCGAATTAAACGAACCATACTAATTGGCATCCGCATTCTTGGGCCTCACGCTAAGGCGCTAAGAATACCTAAGGGGCTGACGCATTGTGTTATCTTTACGTGAATTATCGCGAATTGATCATTAATTAAAGCAATGATCTAGATGTTGGCCCTGTGACTGAATCACGCTACTATAACCATGCTTCGCACGGGAAATTAAAATAAAATTAATTTTAAATTTTTAATTTGTTTAATTTCCCGCCCGCAGGGCGGTCAATATTATCAACTGGTCAACTGATATATCGTTCCTTTAATATCCTTAGCGT
>JBGUJU010000151.1:0-1991 GCA_045114065.1 Sodaliphilus sp. | reverse complement strand
ATCGTTACCAGAGCCTTCTCCTTGTCGATGATGATGTACTCACCGTTGGGAGCAGCACAGGTCTCCTCGTATACGGGAGGAACGTCATCAGCCAGGGTGGTGAAGAGTACAGTCTCGCTCCACTCGCTGGAGAAGCCAGCAGTACCGGTAGCCTGAACCTGTACCTCATAGGTGGTCTCGGGAGTGAGGCCCTCAAGAACAGCACTCAGGTCATCAATACCTTCCACAGTGATCCACTCGTAACCGGGCTCGCCAATCTTGACATCGTCAATGTAGAGGCTGTAAACGTCAGAGCAGTTGTAGTGACGGATAGCAAAGACAGCCTTCTGGCCAGCAAACTCACAGCCGCTCAGGTCGAAGGTGTACTGAGTCATACCGTAGTTGGTAACCATGTCCTCACTTACGGGAACGAATTCATCGACAGAAGTCCAGTCAGCCGGACCAACGTATACGCGGAATACCTCATCATACCAGCTGGAAGCAGCACCAGTAGCATAGAACGAGAGCTCACCATTGATCATAACCTCAGGCGAGATCAGCCAGTTGTCGGGTGACAGAGCGCCCCAGTTGTAGCTGTCTGAACCCAGAACATATTCGCCACTGTTAGCCATATCAGAGGTGGTGTAGTACCAGTTGTTGCCGTCACCATCGTAGTCGTAGATCATCCAGCCCTCGAGCTGTGAGTCATCCTCGAAGTCCCAGAAACCACCCTCGTTGGGATTGTTAACCCTGTAGCGGAGGTTCCAGAGGATGTCGTCATTGTCCTCCCAGCTTACGTTAGCAGTGGTAGCAGCGGGATCAACAGCCAGATTCTCGGGAACAGTCAGAGATACGCCCGGCTCAAGAACCTTCAGGTCAACGCCATCATTGCTGCCATAGATACCGATAGTGAAGATGTAGGTCATACCATCCATGAACTCGAAGTTATCGCCACGGCCGGGAATGGGACCGTTGCTCGACGAGATCCACATCCTGTCACCAGGAGTCGGGTTGGTGATGCAGTAGTCATACACACCAGCGGGAACCAGAATGGAAACCTCTTCATCGAACACGATGTTGCCCGTGGTCAGGGCGCCATCAGCATTCTCGGGAATCTTGTACTCAAACTCATCATAGATATAGGCAGGAACATCGCCGCCGGTGGTCAGAGCACCGGTCTCAGGAATGATCGTACCATAAGCGTTTGCATCAGCATCCAGCAGCATCTGATAGCCAGAGCCATCATTCCAGATGTCACCTGCGCTCAAGGTTACCAAAGCATAACCTGCGGGAACGTCAGCCCTAGCATTGAGCGTAGGAACGTTCAGATAGCGAGCGTTCAATGCCTGCTTTGTTACTTGATGAGAGAACTTACCGGTCTTAACAGCGTTCTCCATCTTTACCTGGGCCTGAACCGTCGAGAAACTCAACGCGGCCACGAGAGCTAAAAGAAATAATTTACCCTTCATAAGCTAATAAAGAATTAATAAAGAAATAAATAAGAATTAATAAAACACAAATAAACTATTCAATTATTCTACAAAATTAATATTTCTTTTAAAAATCAATAGACTTTTCTTAAAAAAAATAATACTTTTTACCAAAAACCATTATTTTTTTCTAACAAAACACAGGCCCACATATCGTGTAATCTGCGTTAGCCCCACAGGACGAAACCCCACGCCAAGCCGCTTCGTCTTTCAAACGGCGAATTAAACGAACCATACTAATTGGCATCCGCATTCTTGGGCCTCACGCTAAGGCGCTAAGAATACTTAAGGGGCTGACGCATTGTGTTTTCTTTACGTGAATTATCGCGAATTTACCATTAATTTAAGCAATGATCTAGATGTTGGCCCTGTGACTGAATCACGCTACTATAACCGTGCTTCGCACGGGAAATTAAAATAAAATTAATTTTAAAATTTTAATTTGTTTAATTTCCCGCCCGCAGGGCGGTCAATATTATCAACTGGTCAACTGATATATCGTTCCTTTAATATCCTTAGCGT
>JBGUJU010000150.1:0-8404 GCA_045114065.1 Sodaliphilus sp. | reverse complement strand
ATGCATAATTAGTGAAATTTGAATTAATAAGAATGCGGATGCCTAATTAGTTCAATTCGCGTAATTCGTAGTTTATAACTCTTAGCGGCTTAGCGCCTTAGCGTGAGGCCCGGAACGCGGATGCCGCTAAAGGCTAAAGGCTAACAGCTAAAGGCTTAGACCTACCAACTGCCCGAGAGCAGGAAGTTGATCAGGGTGGTTACGTCACCTATCTTGATGTTGCCGTCCTCGTTGCAGTCGGCAGCATTCAGGTTGATGCCCGAGGCATTGCCGCTGAGCAGGTAGTTAATCAGTTCTGTCACATCGCTGATGTTGACGATACCGTTACCGTTCACGTCACCACGGATGAAGGCTGGCTTCTCGCTGAAGTAGCCCGGGTTGCTGGGACCGCCGTCGATATGGGCATAGGCAGCGTCGGTGTGGCTGGCGTCGTAGGTCGTGCCCTGGCCGCCCACTAACTTTTTGCAATAAGAGAACATATAACCGGAAGACGTCACAGCCGCAGTGCTCCATTCGTTACCGACATAGATGGTTTGCAGATTTTCGCAGTTACAAAACATAGAGCCCATGGCTGTAACTTTGGCAGTGTTGAAACTGCTCAGGTCAAGCCTCGTCAAGTTGTCGCAGGCATCGAACATGTCGGACATATCCTCAACATTGGCGGTATTAAAACTGCTCAAGTTAAGGCTTGTCAAGTTCCGGCAGTTTATGAACATGATCGCCATGCTTTTCACCTTTGACGTGTTGAAACTGCTCAAGTCGAGGCTCGTCAAGCTTTCGCAGGAAGCAAACATTGCACGCATGTCGGTCACCTCGCTGGTGTTCAGGTTGCTGAGGCCCACGATGGTTGTAAGTTGAGTCTTACTAAAAAACCAATCGAAGGTGGTCGTCGGGCGGGCGGCGGCAAATGAGGGGTTAAAGACCACCCTACGAATATTACAGTAATGCCAGCCAGGCAAATTCTGTTCCGTGTTCAGGTCGTAGGTCGTTCCTTCGCGGGAAAAGCGCTCGGTGTCGTAGTAGAACGTCAACGTCATGTCCGCCGGCGTGTAGCAAGCATAGGCCTCGGGACCCGTCTCGCTGAAGTAGCCCGGGTTGCTGGGGCCGCCGTCGATATGGGCATAGGCAGCGTCGGTGTGGCTGGCGTCGTAGGTCGTGCCCTTGCCGCCCACCAGGCTGGTACAGTTAGCGAACATGTCGGTGGAATTGGTGACGGCCGCTGTGCTCCAACCATTGCCGGCATAGATTTTTCGCAGATTACTGCAGTTACTGAACATTTGTTCCATGTAGGTCACATTGGCAGTATTGAAGCTGCTCAGGTCAAGGTTCGTCAAGCTAGTGCAGTAGCAGAACATGCCGTTCATGCCGTACTTGCTAGTCACATTGTCGGTATTGAAGCTGCTCAGGTCAACGCTCGTCAAGTTAGTGCAGTAGCCGAACATGCTGGCCATGATAATCACCTTGTCGGTATTGAAACTGCTCAGGTCAAGCCGACTCAGATTAGTACAATCATTGAACATTTCACACATGTCGTACACATTGGACGTATTGAAACTGCTCAGGTCAAGGCTCGTCAAGTTCTTACAATGATTGAACATGCCGTACATGCTGGTCACGTTGGACGTGTTGAAGTTGCTCAGGTCAAGACTCGTCAACTTACTGCAGTTATTAAACATATAAGACATGCTGGTCACCTCGCTGGTGTTCAGGTACTCCATGCCCGTGATGGATTGAAGATTTTGCATACCTGAGAACCAAACAGTGGCATTCGTCGGACGGGCATTGGCTAACGACGGGTCAAACACCACCTTAGTCACATTGGTTTGGTTGCCTGATTCCATCCAACAAGCTACGGGGTTATCCGGATCCATGTGGTAGGTTGTGCCCGGGCGGGTACTGCGCAGGTTGTCGAAGTAGAATGTCAGCGTAGCGTTCGACGGCGTATAGCAGACGTAGAGCTCGGCATTGGCGTGGAAGTAGCCCGGGTTGCTCGTGCCACCGTCGATGTGGGCATATGTCTTGTCCTTGGGATTCGAACTGTTGTAGGTCGTGCCCTGGCCGCCCACCAGCCGAGTGCAGTTCTGGAACATATTGTTGGAATTGGTGACCGCAGCGGTACTCCACCCATCACCGGCATAGATGGTGGTCAAATGGCTGCAGTTTAAGAACATGTAACTCATGTTTGTCACGTTGGACGTGTTGAAGTTGCCCAGGTTAAGCATCTTCAAACTAGAGCAGTTGCCGAACATCAGGGACATATCGGTCACCTTGGCAGTATTAAAACCGCTCACGTCAAGCTCTGTCAAGCTACTGCAGCCGTAGAACATGTATTTCATGCTTGTCAGCTCAGACGTATTCAGGTTATGAATTCCCAGGATGGTATTGAGTGAGGACATGCCATTGAACCAATAATAGGTCGATGTGGGTCTGAACATGCTAAATGACCAGTCGAACAGCACTTGCTTAACGGCAGTATAGGTGCCGTCGCTGTACCAGCCCGGATAGGCGGTGCCCTCATTCAGGCTATAGGTCGTGCCCTCTTGGATATGCCGCAGGCCATTGTAGTAGAACGTCAGTGTATTGTTCGATGGCGTGTAGCAGGCATAGGCCTCATTAGGCGCGGTGAAATAGCCGGGGTTGCTGGGACCGTAATCGAGATGGGCATAGTCAACCTCCGTGTTGAAGATGCTGTAGGTCGTGCCCATGCCACCCACCAGCTTGGTGCACTCATCGAACAATCTACCAGAAGGCACCACCACGGCAGTTGTACTCCACTCCGGGCCGACATAGATCGTGGTCAAATTACGGCAGAAAGAGAACATGCCGTCCATGTTTGTCACGTTGGCGGTGTTGAAGCTGCTTAAGTCAAGCCGACTCAGATTAGTGCATTGATCGAACATGTCGCCCATTTTTGTCACCTTAGCGGTGTTGAAGTTGGTCACATCCAGTTGCTGCAAATTGCTGCAGTAAAAGAACATGTCGCTCATGTTTGTCACGTTCTCGGTATTGAAGTTGTGCACGTCTAGGTTATACAAACCAGAGCAGTATTGGAACATGCCATTCATGTTGGTCACCTTGGACGTGTTGAAGTTACCCACATAAATGCTTGACAAACGGCTACAACTGCCGAACATGTATGCCATGTTTGTTACTTCACTGGTGTTCAGGTAGTTGAGCGCAGAAATATAACTTAAGTTTTGCATGCCGAAGAACCACTTGTAGGTACTTGTCGGGCGGACGTCCCTGAACGAATAGTAGAAAGCCACCTGTGTCACATTCTGATTGGTGTTGTCCGCTACCCAACCGGGAATGTTGTTGCCTGTGTTCAGGTCATAGGTCTGGGTCGGGCGACCGTAGCGCTGGTTGTCGTAGTAGAACGTCAGCGTTGTGTTCGACGGCGTGTAGCAGGCATAGGCCTCCATGAGACCGGTGAGGTAGCCCCGGTTGTCAATGCAGTCAACATGGGCGTAGTACTTGTCCACGTGGTCGCTGATGTAGGGCAGACCCTGGCCGCCCCTGATACTGGTGCAGTTCAAGAACATATCGCTGGAATTGGTCACGTTTTCTGTGTTCCATCCGCGACCGGCATAAATGGTAGCTAGATTGTTGCAGCCCAAGAACATGTAAGCCATGTTGGTCACCTTGGTCGTGTTGAAGCTGCTCAGGTCAACGCTCGTCAAGCCTTGGCTGGCATCGAACATATGTTGCATGTCTGTCACATTAGCCGTGTTGAAGTTGCTCAGGTCAAGGGTCGTCAAACTTGAACAGCCACAGAACATGCCCCCCATTTTTGTCACATTGGCCGTATTGAAGCTGCTCACGTCAAGGCTCGTCAAATTCGCACATAGCCCGAACATGTAAGCCATGTTGGTCACCGCACTGGTATTCAGGTAGCTGATGCCCGTGATGGATTGAAGATTCCCCATGTCGTAGAACCAACTATAGGTAGTCGTCGGGCGGGCGTTGGCAAACGAGGAGTTAAAGACAACTCGGGTCACATCGTAACTGGTCCCGCTGGTTTCCCAATCGGTATCGTTGCTGCCCGTGTTCAGGTCGTAGGTCGTGCCCGGGCGGGTAGCGCGCAGGTTGTCGTAGTAGAACGTCAGCGTCGTGTTCGTCGACGTGTAGCAAGCGTAGGCCTCGGCGGCCCTGGCTGCCAGTGACGAGAGCATCACCAGCAACAGCGCCATGAGCCACTGGCCCATGGATCGCGAGAAAAGTCTAGTAATTTGTTCCATAATACTCAAGTTTTAAGACGTTAAAAATGTTATTTGTTATTTTGTCGCAAATATAGTAAATATTTTTAAGTTTTTAGAATTTTGACGTTAGTTTTTAGACATTAGACTTTAGACATTAGACTTTAGACTTTAGACTTTAGACGGCATCCGCACTGTAGGGCCTCGCCTTGGCGTGGCCGCCCGTGCCCCGACACAATCCTCACACTAAGGCGCTAAGGCGCTAAGGATATTTAAGGTGCTGTCGCACTCGTTTTATTTTACATATAATTACCGTTAATTGATCATGAATTAATTAATTAATTAATGATAATTCACGATAAATCGCGTAAAGAAAAACCACAAGACATCCGCGCTAAATGCTCGCTGCGCTCGCGGTTTAGAGTTTAGTGTTTAGAGTTTAGAGAAGCATCCGCGCTCCGTTTGACAGGAACGCGGATGCATAATTAGTGAAATTTGAATTAATAAGAACGCGGATGCCTAATTAGTTCAATTCGCGTAATTCGTAGTTTATAACTCTTAGCGTCTTAGCGCCTTAGCGTGAGGCCTGGAACGCGGATGTCAGCTAAAGGCTAAAGGCTAGTGGCTAATCACTAATCGTCGAGCGAAGCTCGCTTTGCTCGCATCACCGGGCGAACGAGTTCCAGGGTGTCCAGCTCGGAGTGCAGCTTGGCGCTCGGGGCGGCGTGCTGGGGCTGGGCATTGGGCGCGAGAGCCTTGGGTGCGGGGGCCTTGCTGGCGGGCCAGTTACCGCTCAGCAGGAAGTTGATCAGGGTTGTCACATCGCTGATGTTGACACCATTGTCCCCGTTGCAGTTGGCTGCCTCCAGATTAAGGTCGCTGTCATCGCCGCCCAGCAGGTAGTTGATCAGAGCCGTCACGTCGTTGATGCTCACGTTGTTGTCATTGTTCACGTCACCAAGCAGGAACGAGCTGCCGGCATAGGGCTCCCAGTTATCGTCTACCGAATTTATATGATAGACTTCCCACACTTTGTCATGGGCCTGATTGACCTGGGGCACAGTGATGACGTTGCCCTCGGTGTACGCTTCGTACTCCTCGTCATCGTAAGCCATGACATACAACTCACCCATGTTATCCTGGGAGCGCATGGGCAGGTCTGCAACGAACTGTCCCATCTGGGCGGCCTTCACCCTGTTATAAAACATATCCACATAATTCAAGCTCGGGCAATTGCCGGCCCTGAGGGAGCTGATCTTGTTGGCCATGCACACTAACGACTCGAGAGCGGGGAGGTCACTGACGTCCAGGCTGGTCAACTGATTATCAGAGCAATGGATTATGTTGAGGGTATCACAGTTGCTGATGTTCAGACTTGTTAACTGGTTATCATAGCAATAGAGCGTTTGGAGGGCATCATAGCCGTCGATGTCCAAACTTGTTAACTGATTCCGATAGCACCAGATGTCTCTCAGCTCATTGTGGGTGCCGAGTATCAATTGGGTCAACTGATTATCACTGCAGGCGAGTTGGAACAAATTGGCAAACCTTGAGCAATCAAGGGTGCCGGAAATCTGGTTGGCGCGGCAGTCAAGTGAACGGAAATCGTCGGCGCAATTGCTCAGGTCCAAGCTTGTCAACTGGTTGCTATTGCACCAGAGGTAAGCGAGCTTCGTGTTGTTACTGATGTCCAGTGCCGTCAGTTGATTGTCGTTGCAGAGCAGGTCAATCAGCTCCGGGCAAGTTGTGACATCCAATTCCTCCAACTGGTTATCTGTACAATCAAGATCCTCGAGTATTGGGCAATTATCAACCCACAGCTGGGTGAGGGCACAAGAATTGCATTGCAGACCTACAAGCAACGAGTTGTCTGAGGCAACCAGTGTGGTCAACGATGGTTTACTATGCACATACAGACTCGTGATCAGGTTATCGCTGCACCACAGCTCTTGCAGATTGCTCATATAGTTAACGTTCAGGCTGGTAAGGCCGCAGGCCGAGCAATTGAGATATTTCAGGGCGGTGCAGTCATCAAGGCCGGTAATGCTGCCAAGGCCAGGGTTATCCTGGCAGTTCAGGTTCAAAAGGGAAGCCAGGCCAGTCAGGTTGAGCGAGGTCAACTGGTTATTGTAGCAATACAGTGACCGTAGGCCGGGACAGAATGTCAAGTCAAGAGAAGTGAGTGCGCAATAATCACAGCCAAACCAATTCAACGCTGTGCAGTCCTCCAGTCCGGCAATTGAGGAAAGATCACTGTTTACTTCACAATGTAATAATTCAAGGCCGGTGCAGCCTGTCACATCGAGTTGTATCAAGTTGCCATAGGCGCACCTGAGTTCTGTCAGACCCGGGTTGCCGCTGACCCTGAGATATCTCAGTTGCGGTTTGTCGCTCACCATGAGGGTGCCAGTCAACTGGTTGTTGCGTGCCCACAGGGTCTGCAGGTTGGGCATATCGTTCACGCCAGGCAACTCGGTGATGGCGCAGTCCTCGCAGTCCAGATAGGTTATTGCCGTGCAGGTCGCCAGGCCCGTGATACCAGTGAGGCCATAGTTGTAGTAACACCTCAGGTTGGTCAGCGCTGTGCAGTTCGTCACGTTAAGATAGGTCAAGCCGCAACTATAGCACTTGAGTTCGGTTAACTGACTATTGCCCATGAGACTCAAGTTCTCCAATGACCTCCTGGATGTCAATGTCAGTGTGGTCAGTTGGTTGTTATTGGCTCTCAGGGTTTCCAGGTTGGGCAGTCCAGAGACGGCGCTCAGGTCGGTGAAAGCGCAGTTCGAGCAGTCCAGCATGGTCAAGGCGGTACAGTCGCTCAAGCCGTTGATTTCGGCAAGTTGAGAATTACTACTGCAATCGAGTCCCTGCAAACCCGTGCAGCCCGTGAGATCGAGATACGACAGTTGTTCGCACCCAGTACAGTTAAGACTGGTGAGCTGCTCATTATCATCAACTGAAAGTTGCCACAGGTACCTCAGATCGTTGATATCGAGCGAGGTAAGTTCGTTGTCGGAACAAATGGCCCTGGTCAAATATTCCAAGTAATTCAAGGCACTGAGGTCGGTCAGCCCGCAGCTGTAGCACGAAATAATTTGCAGAGCCGAGCAGCTCGACAGGCCAGCAATATTATCACCAAGATGATAGTTGTTGTAGCACCACAGCTCGGTCATTGCAGTACAGTTGGTCACGTCGAGCGAGTTCAGATTGCAGCCACTGCAATTGAGTTTGGTCATCAGATAGTTGCCCGAGACACGCAACCTGTTCAGGCTGTACTTGTTTGACACGTCAAGCGAGGTCAGCTTGTTGTTGCGTGCCAGCAGGGTCTGCAGGCTGTTCATGCCACTGAGGTCGCTCAGGCTGGAGAATTTGCAGTCCTCGCAGTCCACATAGGTCAGTGCCGTGCAGGTCGCCAGGCCATAGATGGAGGAAAGATTGGGGTTCTCATAGCACATGAGCTCAGTCAGCGAGGTACAATTCCTGATATCAACATTGGTTAAACCGTCGCCGTAGCACTTGAGCGACGTCAGGTTGGGGTTGTTGTGCACCCACAATGTCCTCAAGTATGGGTAATTACATGCCCATACTGTGGTCAACAGGTTGTTCTGGAGGTACAGTTGCTCTAGAGCAGGATTGTTCGACACATTAATTGACGTCAACTTGTTGACACCCACGTTGAGGTAGGTCAGCTTGGTGTTTTGTCTCACATCAATCGTGGTCAGGTTGTTATCATACAGTTTAAGAGTCGTCAATTGGGTGAAATACTCGATACCCTTGGCATCAGAGATGCCCTTGTAATCCAGGTCCAGCTCGGTGCGGGCATTGAGCTGCGCCGTGGTGATGGTGCCGCTCGGATACTCGCTCATCAGGTAGGAGCGGAAGATCGCGTCAGGGAAGTTGGTGGCGTTGATCGTCACGTCGGCACGGGCTGCCAGCGCCGCCATCAGTACAGCCAGTGAAAAAAGTAATAATCGTTTCATAATCGCATCGCTATTAGTTAATAAATATATTCCATTTCACAAGTTATGCCGCAAATATAATAACAATCCTTCACATATCCAACAAAAAATTGATTAAATTTACACCATGCTCGCTTCGCTCGCAGGTTAGAGGTTAGAGTTTAGAGAATAGATATTAGACGGCATCCGCATTGTAGGGCCTCGCCTTGGCGTGGCCGCCCGTGCCTCCGACACAATCCTCACGCTAAG
>JBGUJU010000149.1:0-4587 GCA_045114065.1 Sodaliphilus sp. | reverse complement strand
TACCTTCGCCGCCAGGCAGCGGTAGTGCAAGTCGAGCACAGAACAAAACAACTTGTTGTTTTTTATGTCGAGACGCCGCCTAGCTTCGCCGTCAGGCAGCGGTAGTGCAAGTCGAGCACAGAACAAAATAACTTGTTATTTTTTTATGCAATGATATAGAAGTTGGCCATCATTTTATTAATCGCGCTGCGCGCGAGAAATTAAGCAAATTAAAATTTTAAAATTAATTTTCTTTTAATTTCCCGTGCGAAGCACGGTTATAGTTGCGACGTTCAGTCACAAGGCCAACTGCTATATCATTTCCTTTTTTTATGTCGAGACGCAGCCTGTCTGGGGATAAAATGACATGTTTTGTGAAAAGAAATAGAATTGGTTGGGATATTTTCAAAAAAAGCATTAACTTTGCGCGATTTTTAATTAATTACACCGAAATTGTTTAAAAACTTAAATACCATTTATTAGAAAATGATTAGAAAGAATTTCTTTACGACTGTGTTCTGTCTGTGCCTGATGGCCGTGTGTTGGATGCCGATGGCAGCCCAGGATTCAACGTTGCGCGGTGACGTGGATAATGACACCAAAGTTGCCATCAGTGATGTGACTGCATTGATCAATTACCTGCTGAGCAATGATGATTCCTTGATCAATCGTGGAGCAGCCGATGTCGATGCCGATGGTGCAATCACCATTACCGACGTGACGACCCTGATCAACTACCTGCTGACTGGAGAGTGGCCAGAGATCGAGGTCTATGAGCCTCAATATGAAACGGTCACCGTGGGCACCGTTACATTCAGGATGGTGTTTGTCGAGGGTGGCACGTTCATGATGGGCGGTAGGGATGGTGACCCCTATGTGAGGCCTTGGGAATTCCCTGTACATGAGGTGACGCTCTCGGATTACTACATCGGCGAGATGGAGGTGACCCAGGCATTGTGGAGGGCTGTGATGGGTACCAGCAACAACCCGAGCTGGTTCTGTTCAACCAATGGCTACGCCAATGACTATCAGCGCCCTGTGGAGAGTATGACTTATAGCCAGGTTACTTCGTTCATCACCAAGATTAAACAGAAGACCGGCTTGACGTTCCGTCTGCCCACCGAGGCCGAATGGGAATATGCTGCCCGTGGCGGTAAGTGGAGCAAGGGCTACCTGTATGTCGGTGGCGACAATGTTGATGAGGTGGCTTGGCACAAGGGCAATGGTGGCGACGCCACCCATCCTGTCGGGACCACGCTTCCCAACGAGTTGGCCATCTACGATATGGCTGGCAATGTTGATGAGTGGACTGGCGACTGGTATGGCTTGTATACCGATGCTCCTCAGGTCAATCCCACGGGGGCGACATCTAACGCCCAAAACGAGCGCGTCCTGCGTGGTGGTAGCTGGGATCAGGCCTTCAGGATGTGCCGTCCCACCCAGCGCCATGAGGGTAATATTGCCTTCAAGAGCGCCCACACTGGACTGCGTCTAGTCCTGGTCAAGTAATACAGGCAGCGATTATAACAGTTCATGTGAGCCCCGAGAGTTGCCAGACTTTTGGGGCTCATTGTAAAAACCATGATGGAGAAGATTGTGATGAATATCAAGAAGTTTTTTGGAAACGGGTATGAGGAGCAGTGTACCTACGTCCTCCACGACGAGACTGGCGAGGCGGTGATCATCGACTGCGGCGTGTTGATCTCTAGGGTTCGCAAGCAGTTGCTGGAATACATCGAGCAGAATCAGCTACGTCCCGTGCGTCTGTTGATGACCCATGCTCATCATGACCACGCCTACGGCAACGACCTGATCCACGACCATTATGGCCTCCTGCCCGAGGTGCATGAGAACGACAAGCCGTTGATGACGGGCCAGTTGCCCCGCCGCATCGCTGAGCTCCACAAGAATTACGACCATGACATCCCCATGCCCGAGCATTACCTGGTCGATGGCGAGGAAATCCCCTTCGGCAATCACTGCCTGCGGGTCATTCATGTGCCGGGCCATTCGCCGGGTTCGGTCGTCTTCTATTGTGCCGAGGCCAAGCTGGCCTTCACCGGCGACACCCTGATGAAGCGTTGGATCGGGAACACCGAACTGATGTTCAGCAATCCTCAAGAGATGTTTGCTAGCCTCAGGCGTCTTGTCCAGCTGCTCCCCGACGATACCGTCATCTACCCCGGCCATTACGGCAAGGCCACCATGGCCTACGTAAAAGAAAAGAACGAACAACTCAAGTCCGTTCTAGCAGGAAATATTTAGACTTTAGACCTTAAGGACTTTAAGGACTTTAAGGACCTTAATCTATCGACTATCGACTATCGACTAGTGACTAGTGACTAGCGACTATCGGTTCTCACGCTTGGTCGCTGTGGTAGGCGACAAGGCCGGGCATGGAACTGAGGACGATCTTGCGGACCGTAGCGCCGAAGTCGTTAGCCACCTCGAGCAGGATCTCGCTGTAGGTGGTGGCGATCGGGCCGACGAAGTTCACGGGATAGCTCTTGTAGTCATACTGGCTCACGTTGCGCTCAAAGAAACGCCTGAACTCCCTTGCAATCATATCGTGCACGTAGGGGCTGTCCAGATGCTCGCTCAGGAAGAATGAGTAGGCGCGCAGGTTGCGCGTGGCGGCGGGGTTGTTGAGCACGGCGTCAAGCACCTCGGCACGCGTCACCTTGTATTTGTCAAAGAAGGCCTCGGTCAATTCGTGGGGAGCCAGTCCCTTGAGGGCGTCGCCCAGGAACACGCGGCCCAGTGCGGCACCGCTGCCCTCGTCACCCAGGATGAAGCCCAGCGCGGGAACATTCTTGACGATGTCGTTGCCGTCATACATGCACGAGTTGCTGCCCGTACCCAGGATGCATGCCAGACCCGGCTCGCGCACCAGCAGGCCACGAGCTGCACCCAGCAGGTCGCTGTTCACCGTCACCGGCGTCTTGAACTGCGCTACCAGCGACCCCTCGATGATCTTGTTCTTCTCGGGACCCGAGCAGCCGGCGCCATAGAAGTGGATATGGCTCCAGCGGCGCTTGAAGAACTCTGGCGGCAGCTCCAGACGGATGCTGTGGCTGATCTCGCGGCGCGTCATGAAGAACGGGTTCAGACCCGACGTGAAAGCGTGGGCCAGCACCTCGCCGCCCTCGATGAGGGACCACTCGGTGCGCGTCGTGCTGCTCTCAGCGATCAGGGTGATGTTTTGACCTTTAATCATTCTTTATTCAGTTAATGGGTGTATCATTCTGTTAATTTTCCGTTAAAAACCGCCTCGCGGCGATTTCTGAGGCGACAAAATTATGCATTAATCTCATCAATCTTGATATGTTTCCCTAAAAATCTTAATTTTTGAAACAATAATTAACCGATAGTAACTTTTGTTAACTAAAATGCTCGCTCCGCTCGCAGGCCAATGATTAAAGGTTAATGGTTAAAGAAATATACGCGCTCTTGTGTCAAATGGAACGCGGATGCATAATTAGTGAAATTTGAATTAATAAGAATGCGGATGCCTAATTAGTTCAATTCGCGTAATTCGTAGTTTATAATCCTTAGCGTCTTCGCGTGAGGCGGTTGTGCCGGGATGGGGTAAAGAAAGCGCCCACAGCCGGGTGGCTGCGGGCGTGAACATTTACTCTTGCGTATGAAAAATTTTTAATGTGGTTCCCAGGAATGCGGATGCCCTCTCTAATCACTAATAACTAATCAGCGAGCGCAGCGAGCATTTACGCGATCTCGATGGTGCGGTCCATCTTCTTCTCGGGCTCGGGAGCGAGCTTGGGCAGGTTGATGGTCAGGATACCGTCTTCGACCTTGGCGCTGATAGCTTCCTTGTTCACCTCGTCGGGCAGGGTGTAGGCCTGCTCATAGCTGGCGTAGGAGAATTCGCGGCGCAGGTAGTGGTGTTTCTTCTCGCCCTCGGCGTTGCTCTCGTCCTCTTGCTGGCTCTTGTTCTCGATCTTGACGACCAGGTTGCCATCGTTGTTGATGTTAACCGAGCAGAACTCCTTCTTCAGGCCGGGAGCGGCGATCTCCATCGTGAAGGCCTCGTCACTCTCCTTGACGTTGACGGCGGGAGCGGTAGTCATGTGGCGCGGTGCCCAGTCCATGTCCAGCAAGTCGTTAAATGCAGTGTCTAACCAATTGTTGCAGCGGTTGTTACGAATTACAGGAAAATACATAGTCATTACCTCCTAATTTTTTGTTTTTTGTTATTGTTTGTTGATAAAATTCTTGTTCTGGCCTTGGGCTCTGTTGCCCGTGGCGTTCACACCCAATGGATGCAAAACCGATGCCAAACCCGAATTCGGGACACCCGTGTCAGGTCCTCGACTTTTTGTCCACGAAAAACTGACAAAATGGCAGTTTTTCTCCAAAAACAGTAGGAAGCGTGCTCGCGTTGCTCGCAGGTTAGACATTAGACTTTAGACGTTAGACTTTAGTCGGCATCAGCACTCTTTTGCCTCACGCTAAGGCGCTAAGCCGCTAAGGATTTTTAAGGGGCTGTCGCTCTCGTTTTTTTTACATATAATTACCGTTAATTGATCATGAATTAATTAATGATTAATTCGCGATAATTCACGTAAAGATAACACAAGACATCCACGT
>JBGUJU010000148.1:0-19461 GCA_045114065.1 Sodaliphilus sp. | reverse complement strand
TTACCCTTGCTTCGGTCAAGACCTGGGGGATTGGGAGGGAGCTGGCCGTGTAGGACTTACCCGGCTGCAAAAGTACTGCTTTTTCCCGAACTGGCAAGGCTTTTTCGGGAAAATATTGCATATAAAACTTAATCTGCTATTAGTGAGGCGTTTATTTCTCTTGCTGCAAACAGATTTATATGCTCATGATGTATTCGTCATTATCCATCCATTCCCCATACCAGCATTGACGGTGGATGTCTAAGACAAAACTGCTTGGAAGGATGATATTCATGTTGGGATCTTCAAGGGATACCAGCACGGCATATTCGCTGTCATCTCCTGCGCTTTCCCTTTTGGCACGATGTGGTTTGCGGGAATAGCCATAAAGATTGTTAAGAATACACTGGAGTTTGCGCTCGTATAAATCGACATAGGCATGACTGCCGTCGATGATGAGCCCTGGCTTAAGTTTGTTCGAGTCGGGATCGGAACTGGATTTTTCCTCAATGATGGCCCAATCGAAGCTTTTGCCATGCAGATGATAGTAATCCCTTAAAAATTCAAGGTCATCGGTATAATCAAAGATATCCATATTATTTATTGAAGGGTGTTCTTATTCTTTTGGTAAATCATTCGACTGGTCGGGGGCGTGGTGGTCCAAGCGGTTCTCGTAGAGGTAGTGCTTGGTTTCGCGGGCAATGACGTTGCTGAGCAACAACAGGGCGACGAGGTTGGGAATGGCCATGAGGGCATTCATGCAGTCGGCGGCGTTCCACACGATGTCGAGGCTGATGATGCTGCCGACAAAGACCATCACAACGAACAGGATGCGATAGGCGAGCATCCAGCGCTTGCCCTTGAGGTACTCGACAGCGCGCTCGCCGTAGTAACACCAGCCCAAGATGGTGGTGAAGGCGAAGGTCAACAGACCGAAGGTGAGCAGCGGTGTTCCCACATAGGGAATCTTGGCAAAGGCGGCCTTGGTCAAGGCGGCACCGTCGCTAGCGCTGATGTCGGGGTGGGCGAGGATGGAGCTGACGATGACCAGTCCCGTGAAGGCGCAGATGACCACCGTGTCCCAGAAGGTGCCCGTCGAGGAGACGAGGGCCTGGCGCACGGGATTGCGCGTCTGGGCTGCAGCGGCGACGATGGGCGCTGATCCTAGACCCGACTCGTTGCTGAACAAGCCGCGAGCGATACCCATTCGCGCGGCTATGATGACCGTCGTGCCGATAAATCCGCCACCAGCTGCTTGGGGCGTGAATGCCGACTCACAGATGAGCTTGATGGCGGGCCATACATACTGGCCGTTGGCAAAGAGGATGTAGATGCAGCCGACGACATAGAAGAATGCCATGAAGGGCACCAGCGCACCGCACACGCGGGCGATGCTCTTGATGCCGCCCAGCAGGACGAGTGCCGTCAACAGGCAGACACCCGCACCGGTAATCCAGGCGGGGATGCCGTAGGACTCGTTGGCAATGGTCGAGATGGCGTTGGCCTGCACCGTGTTGCCGATGCCGAATGATGCCAGAGCCGTGAACAGGGCGAACAGCACGGCGAGCCATTTCCAGCCCAAACCGCGTTCCAGAGCGTACATGGGACCACCCAGCATGCGGCCGTCGTCGGCCTTGACGCGGTACTTGATGGCCAGCAGGCCCTCGCTGTACTTGGTGGCGATGCCGAACACGCCCGATAGCCAGCACCACAGCACCGCACCGGGCCCTCCCAGCGCCACGGCGGTCGCTACACCGACGATGTTACCCGTGCCGATGGTCGCAGCCAGCGCTGTGGCCAGGGCACCGAACTGTGACACGTCGCCCGTGGAACCCTTGTCCTTGCTGATGGACAACTTGATGGCGGTGAATAGTTTGCGCTGCGGTATTCCAAGCCTGAAGGTGAGGAAGATGTGTGTTCCTAACAGTAATATAATCATCGGCCACCCCCAGAGGTAGTCGCTCAGTGTCGCAAAGAATTGGCTTAAGGTCTCCATCATTCTCAAGGTTGTTGTTAAGGTTGAAAGTGCAAAGATAGGGATTTCTAGTGAGAGAAACAAGTTTTCACAGCATTATCCACACGACAGCTCTTGCCGATGCGGTCGTGCCCCGGGGAATCTCATGATGCGGGATGTGGTAAGTTACATCTCGACGATGTTGGCGAAAAATTCGCTCCAGTCCGAGTTCTTGTAGGCACCAGCCGAGCCGGCGGGCACATGCAGGGTGCGAGATGAGTAATTCTCGTCCTCCAGATAGAAGACATGGAAGCCGAGGGTCAGCTGGGTCGGGTCGGCGATGTAGCAATACACGTCGGTGAGGGCCGTGCAGTTCTGGAAAGCCCAAATGCCAATCTCGGTGACGCCGGCAGGGATGTTCACCTGGGTGATGGCTGTGCAACCCTCGAAGGCTGCCGATCCGATCTCGGTGAGTTGGGCGGGAAGTTCCAGCGCCGACAAGGCCGTGCAGTTCTCAAAAGAGTGGTCATTGATAGCAGTGACCGAGGCAGGGATGGTCACCCCAGTCAGCCCGGCACAGTTGCTGAAGGCATAGGCGTTGATTCGGGTGACGGGATAGGTCGTCCCGTCGTTGGTGACCGAAGCGGGGATCGTCACATTCCCACTGTAGTGGGCACCGTCCTCACCCTGGTCGCAGACCATGGCATTGTCGCCCCACATGTCAGTCATGTAGTAAATGCCGTCGGCTTCAAAATCATAGGCCATGGCTGTTGTCGGTAACAGGATGGCCAGCAGCAGTAGTGTGGTTTGGAGTAATTGTTTCATTGTCTTTTGGGTTATTGGGCTAATGCATTTTTAGTTATTCAATGTACAAAGATATAGTTTTTTTTCTTAGTCAGGGGGCTTTTTTCGGTTTTTTGTGTATATTTGCACAATGATACCACAAGATTATCCTATATCTATTAATGCATTAAAACGAAAAAGCGAATGAAGAAATTATTATTACTTTTCCTGAGTGTTGCCATCGCCGTGGGTGCGTCGGCAACTGTGAAGTCGCAGGGCAATGCCTATCGCCCGATGTACAAGCAGTCCCATGCTGGCATGATGAAGGCTCCGTCGCGTGTTGACATCATCACCGAGCAGCCCGAGGGCACGGTGGTGAACTACTTGCGCGGTGGCGAGTATCTGCTCTCCAGTTTCTATGGCTATGACACCGACTATCAGTCGGGCCGCGTGAAGGTCGTCTATACCGACGATGGTCACACGGTTTACATCCAGGATATCCTGTGTTATGCCGAGGGTACCGGCGTGTGGGCTGTCGGCGAGTTGAGCGAGGACGGCTTGACGATATCTGTCCCCCTGGACCAGTATGTTGCCTATAACGAGGAGTTCGGCTATGGCGTGGTCCTGTCGTGGGGCTCAACCATGGTCATTGACCTGGGTGACGACTTCTACTGGCTCGAGTTTATTCCCGATGAGCGTGCTACCGAGGTGGTCTATGCTATCGATCCTGAGACCGGCACGATTACCATGGTGGGTAGTGAAGGCAGCCTGGACAATCCCTATCCCTACAACTGCGAGGTTACGGGTCTTGCCGGCCTGTGGAGTGATGATGGCAGTGTTGCCACCATCGAGTGGGGTTCGACCTGGACGCCGCTGGGCGACCTTGCGCCTGCTGTTCCCGCCAATCCTGAGGTGCTCGAATTCTATGACTGTGGTGACGAGAGCGGCTTCACGCGCATGGACTTCAACATCAACCTGGTTGACGTTGACAGCAACCCGCTGGATGCCGACGGCTTGACCTACAGCATCTTCACCGACAACGATCAGTTGTTCACCTTCGACTACGACACCTATGGCCAGAACAACGGTTTTGAAACCGACATGACGGAGATCCCCTATGGCTATAGTGGTGAGGACTTCTACCTGCGCCGTGTTTACTTCTATCGCACCAACACGGGCGAGAACCCCATGTTCAACTGGCGCATCGGTATCCAGCTGAACTACACTGTTGAGGGCATCACCAACAAGTCGGATATCGTTTACCTTGAGGTTTATCCTAAGCCCACTGCCGTTGACGAGGTCAATGCAGGCAAGAGCGTTGCCGGCGTGCGCTACTTCAACCTGGCAGGCCAGGAGATGGCACAGCCCAGCGGCTTGACCATCCAGGTGACCACCTACAGCGACGGCACGACCAGCGCGGCGAAGATTCAATATTGAAGCAGCGCTTCAATATTGAAGTTTAGGGTTTAGGGTTTAGAGTTTAGAGAGGCGCGACGTGCAGACCTCGCGCAGACCTTGAATTATGGAGACGCAGCATGCTGCGCCTCCATTTTTTTTAGGGGGTGGATAAATCTTCGGTATTATATAATCATGATTATTTGTGTATATGGACAGATAAGTGTATTTTTGTGGGTGATATTGTCTTTTTATGCCAAAAACTATAAGTAATTATTTATTAACTCTTGAAGATATGATGAAAAAAATTTTAATTCTGACAGGCGTCTTTATGGCATTGACTGCTACAATTGGCATCAATGCGACTACCGTGCCGACCGACATGTATGTTGAGCCGGGAACTACTTCTTGCCTCGTCTCGTGGAACGATGATGAGAATAGCGCATGGAACCTGCGTTACAGGCTGTATGAGGAGGAACCCGAGGTGGCGCTTCTTCATTCTTTAACAGCTACGGCCTATTCCTCAAGCAGTTATAGTGCCATCACGTTGCCCGCCCCCTGGGGTGGCACCAACGTGCGTGCCGGTAACAACGAGATTTACTTCAGGAATAACTACAACAATGATGGCTCCTACGGAAACATCACTTACACCATTCCTCAAGGCTATAGCAACATGACCTTCACGCTGATGGTCGTCACCTATAGTGCAAACTCTAATGGCGCCGGCAACTTGACCGTGTCAACCCCGCAGACCGCGGCTGTAACCCACTACTTCTCGGCTGGTGATACCTACTACTGGGTGGTAACCGCCAGTTCGGGTGAGAAGATCACCATCACTACTCCCGATGCCCAGTATTCGCCCAGTATCGCTCTGATGGGAGTTTATACGGGTGATGCTACCGCAAGGGGGACGAGGGCTCAGGCGTGGACCTATGTGAACAACCTGAACAAGACGGAATATACCATCGAGGGACTGGAAATGGGAACCGAATACGAGGTACAGGTACAGGCTATCGGCAATAACGGCGCATTGAGCGACTGGTGCAGACCTGACGTGTTCACGACGCTTGATGAGGAGCCTTATGTTCCGTCGGTCCACATCTTGGGTGACATTGACGACCAATACTGGTCGCCCGATGCCGGTACCAAGATGGTCTATGACCCCGAGACCGAGACCTACAGTGCTACCATTCACGTCGAAGAGAACAGGACTTTCGGTTTCTCCACTGAGCTTGATCAGGACGACCTGGGTGGCTGGAACTACCTGCTGCCTTATCGCTTCGCGCCTGTGATGGACGGGCGTTACCTCGAGTTGACCGATGAGTACCTCGGTCAGACCATGCCCTTGAGCTTTGATAATGATGGTGAAATCCGAGTCTTGAAAACTGCTGATTACGAGGTGACCGTGAGTCTGGAGGAGCAATACATCATTATCGGTAAGGTTCCTGGCTCTGAGCCGCTATTGATCGGTGATGTGAACAAGGATGGTAAAATAACGATTACCGATGTCACCGCACTGGTCAATGCCCTGCTCAACAACGCACAGAATGTGGAGACCGACAACTATGATCCCGCAGCTGCCGACGTGGACTTTGATTCCAAGATCAGCATCACTGACGTTACCGCCCTGGTCAACTACCTGCTCTCAAATAGCAACAACTAACGTGAGCTAAGAGAGAGAAATGCTCTAGATCTCAACGAGATAGCTATATGAAATGATTGTGGGGACGCATGATTTTGCGTCTCCACAATCGTTTTTGCTGCACTAGCGGTTGTGTCATCATTGCGACATGGTAGTTTAACCGTGCTATCGCACGGGAAATTAAACAAATTTTTAAATCAAAAATTTATTTGTTCAATTTGAATCATCTTGGCTCATCATACAAAAAAATCCCGCCTGGCCCATCACGGGTGAGGCGGGTACTCTTGATAGGAAAAAATAGATTCTATAAAAGTGTATGTTGTTTGGTAGTCAGAGGATGTTGTGATTTAGATTTTTTAGAAGGTGAACTGCACGCGTGCCTGAGCCACGTGGAGGTTCTTGTCGTAGGGGAGGAAGGGCTTGTCAATCTTGTGCCAGGTGTAGTCAAACATGCACAGGACATACTTGTTGAAGCTGTAGTTCAAGCCCAGGGTCATGCTGTGAACATCACCACCACCAACGCTGGTAGCGCCGGTACCGGGCCAGTCCTCCATGTAGCCGTTGGCATAGTAGTGGCCACGGCCGGCGTTGTAATACTCGCCGTCGGTGAGGTTGTTCAGGCCGGTGTAATTGTAGCGTGCCACAATTTCGAGCGACTTGCCGTCAAGACCGCCGAGGATACCTTCTTGGCTGTTGTACTTGTAGCCGTTGCCGAGGATTTGGAAACCAGCCTCCACGTAACCGCCAAAGAACTTGTTGGTCTTCAGCTTGTTGGCGTTCTCCCACCACTCGATGTCACCCCAACCGTCGATGTTGTTCTGGGCGTCGATGTACAGGGAGTAGCTGTCGCGCTTCTTGCTCACGCTCTTGAAGAAGAACTCGCCACGAGCAAAGAACTTGTTGTTCTGATAAAGCGCCTCAGCACCCAGGTTGACCACGTTGTTGGCCCAGTCGAGGTCGCAGTTGACGAATTGTTCGTCCTCGTCAACGAGGGTCTCCATTGCCTGACCGAGGTGGAGGGTCTTCTTGAGGACGTTGTTGGTCACCACGCCACCACCCAGGTGTGCGAAACGTGCGCTCACGCCCACGTGCATCGTCTGGGCCTCATCGGCGATGGGACGGAACAAGTAGCGACCGGCAACGGTCAAACCGTTGAAACCAGCGTCGATCTTGTTGTAGGCGTTCTCGGTGAACACACCCTGATAGGCCATGAAGTGCTTGTTGTTGAACTTGTAGCTGATACCGAGCTCACGACCCTCGCCCAAGGCATAGGATGAACCGGGACGGCTGATGAAGTGGTAGCTTCCCAGCGAGGTGTTGCGTGCCATTGAACCAGCGGGGTCATTGTAGTAACCCACCTTCACGGCATGGGTGTTGTCGGCGTTGTCCATGTGGCTGTACTGCAGGAAGATGTTCTTCTGAGCGAACTTGCCACCGCCAAATCCGAAGTCGGCATAGAAGTACCAGTCCTTATAGGTCATCGAGGTGCGGATGCGTGCGTCGGTGATCGAAGCGCCGCTCTGCAGCGGGGTGAAGTCGCTGTGATAATAGGCAGCGTCGGCCATCATGCGGGCACCAACGGTGAACTTCACTTCCTTCTCGGCGTTCTCGAGCTCCAGGGTGGGATCGGTGTCGAAGTCCTGGGCAGCGGCTGTCAAAGCGAAGACTGCCAAAAGAGGCATCAAAATATATTTTTTCATATTGATATGTATCTGTTTAATGTTGTTAATGTTCATTACACCAGTAGCGGATTAGTAGCCCAGACGCTCGAGGGTTGCAACGGCATCGGGAACGGTGACGTTGGCCTGAGAGTTGTCATACTTCTGTCCGGCATGGAACGGGTTGGGCAGCTGAGCATTGCCGCGGAAACCGTTCTCGATCATGTAACGCAACGACATCTCGGTGCGGTTGGTGAAGAAGCCGTCCATGTAAACGGGCACGCTGTTGGGATAGCTGGTGGTGCAGTAGGGGGTAGCGGGAATCTCCAGGCGGAGCAGGTCGTCGAACTCGGTCTCCCATCCATAGTTGTAGTAGCCCATGTACTTGCACATCTGAGCCCAGCTGTCGAAGCTGTAAGGATGGTTGATCATACCGCTCTTGCGGATCATGTAGGCCTGCCAGGGAGCATTCATCTCGGGATAGTTGTTGGGAGCGCCGCTGATGGCGGGACCGATGATGTGTGCGCCATTGTCCTGTGCCCACTTGATGAAGGCAGCATAGCCGGTGGGGGTGTCATAGGCGATGTCGGTGGCATAGGCGGGCTCGCTGATCCACAACAGGTAGCACATGGGGATGCGACCCTTGAAGACGTCGTTGGCACGACGCAGGGCGTCGAACGAGAAGGTCTGCAGGATGACGCGGCCGCGGGTGTTGCCCACGTTCACCTTGCCGTTCTTGTAGAAGGGCTGGTCGCCGGGATCCTTGTTGATGATGTTCCAGCCCTGCTCGGCCAGCACGTCATACACGCGCTGCTCCATGTTGCCAGGGTTGAGCCAGCTCTCCTTGAACTCAACATAGATGCCGGGACGGTTGCCGGTGTCCTCGGGATCGGGCTCATAGGCGTTGGCGAAGTCGTACTCGATGAAGTCCATGTACTTGGCGTTGTACTGGCCTTTCTCCTTAATCTTGTTGTAGATCTGCTCCAGTGTCATACCACGGTACTCGTCCTTGATCTTATAAGTGAGCACGCGGCGGCCATTGGCGTCACGGATGAGGCGCTTGCCCTGTGCATAGGCGATCTGGTCCTGGATGGCGCTGATGTACAGACCATTGCTGTAGACGATCTTGCCATTCTCGAAGCGGCCGTTCTCGGTAGCCTTGAAGGTGGGACGGGCCTGCTCCAGTGAGCTCTCGTTGAACCAGCTGCCGGCATCAAGCATGAGCAGCTCGGCATAGTAGTAGCTCAGGGTGTAGAAGGGGCGGAAGGCTGCCATGTCGCGGCCATACTGTGCCTCGGCGTCAGCGCGCGAGAAACCCAGGCTCATGTAGAAGTCAACACGGCTGGCAGGAACGTTCTCGCTGAAGACGTTCTCGATGTTGGTGGTGCGCTTCAGGTTTTCATCGTGGTTAGCAAGCACGATACCATCCTTGGTGCACTGCACGTCGCTCTCCAGATAGTCAGCACCCATCTCACGGGCCCAACGCCACGATGCTTCGGTCTCCTCGGGAGCCCAGAAGGTGGAGCCGCGGTGTGCAATGACTGCATACAAGGGCACATAGTCACGAACTTTAGCCAGTTCTGAGTTCAGCACTTGAACCTCTACGCGCTTGGCGTCGAGCTTCTCATTGGTGAACTGCTGTTCTTCCTCACATGAGGTGAAGGTCGCGAGCACAACGGCGCTCAACAGACCTACTCGTACGAGATTTTTAAACATAAGTAGTTTGGTTTTAATGAATAATTATTGTGATAATTGTTGATTATTTCTTCTCTTCGATGTGTTCGCCCTTGCGGTCGGCCACGAGGTACTGCTCCTCCTTGTAGGTCAGGGCCATGAAGAAGATGGCAAGCACGCAGGCTCCGACAAGCAAGAGGAAATAATTGGTGAAGTTATAGCCGTCGGCACCCTTGGCCATCTTGAGCACATAGCCCAGAACGGTGTTGGCCAGGATACTGGTACCGAGCACATAGCCCATGAAACCCGTGAGGCCGGCAGCGGTGCCTGCTGCATTCTTCGGAGCCAGGTCGAGGGCCTGCACACCGATGAGCATGACGGGACCGTAAATCAGGAAACCGATGGCAATCAGACAGCCGACAACAACCCAGAAGTTGTTGATGAACTGCCAGTAGACGACAATCACGGCGATGATGATGGCCATGAACAGCATTGTGGGCATCGCGCGACGGCCCTTGAAGACCTTGTCGCTCAACCAGCCGCAGAAGATGGTGCCGGGAATGGCAGCGAACTCAAACGCGAAATAGGCCCAACCGGCGCTCTCAAGGTCGGCACCCTGGGTGTCGAGAATCTTGGGAGCCCAGTCAAGGCAGCCGTAGCGCACCATGTAGATAAAGGAATTGGCCAGGGCGATGTACCACAAGAACTTGTTGGACAGCACGGTGCGGAAGATTTCCTTCACGCTGAGCGACTGCTCGCTCTTCTTCTCGTCATAGTTCTTGGAAGCAGAGCCGCTCCACTTCTCGATTGAGGGAAGACCACACGACTGAGGGGTGTCACGGATGAGCACATAGGCGATGATGGCAATCAGGATGGCCACAGCGGCGGGGAAGGCATAGGTGCCGATCAGGAAGTAGAGATCCTTGTTCTCGCCGAAGAACCAGTGACCGAACCACAGCGCACCATAACCGGCCATGGGGCCAACGAGGGCGCCACCCACGTTGTGGGCGCAGTTCCACACACTCATCCACGTGCCGCGCTCCTTGATGGAGAACCAGCGCGTCATCACGCGTCCGCACGGAGGCCAGCCCATACCCTGGAACCAACCCACGAGGAAGTTGAACGCACCCATCAGGGTAATGGCCAATCCCTTGTTCTCGGGGCCGATAGCCACAACGGGCACAATCATGAACAACATGGCGATGGACGACAGAATCAAGCCCAAAGGCAAGAAGCGGCGCGCATTACTGCGGTCGCTCACGCTGGCCATGACAAACTTGGAGATACCGTAGGCCAGGGCGTTCATTGCCATGGCACCACCGAGTTCGGCTTCGTTAAATCCGAACTTGCCCAGAGGCGCAACCGCCATTGAGAGGTTCTTTCTCACCAGGTAGAAGCCGGCATAGCCGATGAAGATGCCGATAAAGACTTGCCAACGCAGTCTCTTGTACTTGGCATCGGCCTCGGGGCCGGTCTGTTCCGGCTTATAGGCCGGGGGTGCTAAAAAACTTGCCATAATAAGTTTTGAGTTTTAAGTTTTAAGTTGTTAGTTTTTAGTTATATATGTATTGTTCTTTTGTCATTTGATGCCGTTGGCTTGGCGGGTGGCTTCTACATCGAGGGCGTCGGCGAGGACGCTGATGGGATTCTCGACGGGCAGGCCGGTGGACATCTCGATCTGCCATTTGCAGGTCTCGCAGTCGGTAGTGACGGCCTCGACGCGGGCGTCCTCAATGTCCTTAAACAAGGTGGCGCCGATGGCCTGGCTGCGCTCGTAGTTCTCCTTCTTGAAGCCGTAGGTGCCCGAGATGCCGCAGCAATTCTGCTCGAGTTCCACCAGGTCAAGGCCCGGAATCATGCGCAGCAGCTCGATGCTGTAGAGCTGCCAGCCCATGCGCTGCATGTGGCATGCCGTATGGTATGCCAAGCGACGCTTATAGTTTTGCTTGAAGATGAGCTTGATTTTTCCCTCATCCACAAGATTGTAGATAAACCTTGTTGCAAGGCTGATGCTGTCACGCACGTCGGCATTGTCGATGCCGAGCATCGAGGGGTACTCGTCGCGCATGTTGAACGTGCAGCTCGAGCTCGTCGTGATGACCGAGCGGTGATCACGGCTGACCGACTTGCGGATGCTGTCGATGTTGGTGCGTCCCTGGCGGCGGGCTTGCTTGTACAGGCCGTTGGCAATCAGGGCGACACCGCAGCACTGCTCCTTGTCAAGCAGGTGCACGCCATAGCCCACGGCATTCATCAGCTTGACCAGGTCCTGGCCCAACTTGGGAAAATTGTAGTTGACGTAGCAGCCGTGGAAATAGCTCACGTGGTGGGGCATGGCGTCCTGCTCCTTAGCGGCATGGCGCTTGAACCAGGTGGTGAACTTCTGTCGGCTATAGGCGGGGAAGGTGCGGTGCTTGTCGATGGCCATCACGCTGTGCATCACGAGTTTAGTGGGCGACAGGCCCAGCGTGGCGTTGGCGACAGGTGCCACCAGGTTGGCCACTGTGCCCAGCAGGTCGGTGTTGGCGAGCATCGTGTCTCGCAGGCTGGCCCTCTTGCCCTCCGAGGCGCGCATGCGTGCGTGCTGGATGATGTCGGCGATGTGTACGCCGCTGGGGCATGCCACCTCGCAACGCTTACAGTTGAGGCAGAGCTTCAGTGCCTTGTCAAAATAGGCGGGATCCTTCAGGCGATAGCGCTCGCCGTCGGGGCCGGCCTGCTTGGGACCGGGATAGTCTGTAGTCACAGCGGCAACCGGGCAGACCGTGGTGCAGATAGAGCACTTGGTGCACTGCTCAAAGTTGTGTTCGCTGAGGTTGCAGATTTGCATTCGTTCAGCCATAATATCCCATTAAAAAATCATCAATCAAATCGTTGTCTATCTAATTCTAAATCTTTACTTGAAGTGCTATTGGGCTTCAAGAGCCGCTCGTTGGCGGTTATTTTTTGGCTATGATGTGGTCGTTGACCGCCAGTGCCGTCAGCAGCGACACGCCGGTGCCGTCTCCCATCTTCACGGCATCGTGTCCGCTCAGGACCGATCCGATAGCGTAGAGGTTGGAAATGGGTTTGCCGTCCTTCAGGCAGTGGAGCTGGTCGTCGGTGGCGACGCCGTAGCCGAAGTAGGGCTGGGGCTGCAGCACGCCGAACCGAGTCCAGGTGTCAGGGTCGCTGTCGGCATCGACATCCACGCCGAGCACGGGCTCATAGACATGCTCATAGTCGGCGATGAGGCCTCGGCTGATGAACGAGCCGGTGGCGAGCACGAAGTTGTCGGCCTTCAGAGGCGTGTCGGCGAGCTTTGCGGTGGTGACGCTGGTCAGTCGGTCGCCCTCAAAGGTGCCGCCGACGGCGCTGTCGCCCATCAGATAGGTGCCGCCCAGCATCCTGAAGTAGTGTCGCAACTGTGTGGCGATCCTCATTCCAGCTACTGCGGGAGGCAGCGTGGCGATGAGGCGCAGGGGCTTGTTCGCCATTGCTTGCAGCGCCTGGAATCCTGACTCGTCGCTCTGGTCGAACACGCTGGGCAGCAGTGCCATGTCGGCATCTTTGGCCAGCAGGTTGATCTGGTCGGCGACGCGTTGCAGCGCGGCGTTGCTCACGAGGTGCTTTGCCAGGCTAGTGGCGCGCATCTCGCTGGGGCTGCGGCGCAGGGCGGTGATGTCGTCGGTCGTGAACTCAATCTTGTCCACCTCAAATCCCAGGTCGCGCAGACCCTGGGCCAGCATGCCGTTGGGCTCGTCGAAGAAACCGCGGACGCACATCAGTGCTAACCGCCTGGCGGGCAGATTGTTGAGATCGTCGATGCGGAAATTCTCCTTCAGAGTGAGCCATGCCGGCTTGGCGACGCCCATCGGGGTGATGCGCCAGTGGTTGGCGGCAGCGTTGCCCTCCATGCTGATGCCCGAATCGTTGAACAGCAGTTTCACGCGCTCGGTGAGTGCGGCGATGCGGTCGGCACCGATTTTGTTGTAGGGGTGGTTCTGGGGCAGGGTAGCGATGGCCTCGAGCGGGGCGTTGACAGCCTTGCCGTCGATGCATCCCAGCAGTTCCATCGATCCGCCGTTGAACAGCAGCGTGCTCTGTCCGCTTGCCACTATGGCCACACGCTTGCCGCGCTTGGCGAGCGCGATGCCACAAGCCAGGCCACTCAGGCCTCCTCCCATGATGACGGTGTCCATTCTCATTGCACGTCCTCCTTTCCTTCGATATTAACGGCCTTGTCCAGTCCGCACAGTCCCTCGTAGATGGCGGCGGTGAGCTGTGCCTCGCGCAGGGTGTCGCCCCATGCCACGGGCCTCATGCCCTTCCATCGCTCGTCGAGGAAAGCGGCGAGGTCCTGCTGTGCGCCCTTGATGTCCTGCCTCATTTCGCCCATCAGTGATGCGGCGCGGCAGGAGCAGAGCTTGCCCTGGCAGGTTCCCATGCCCACTCGGGTGCGACGGCGCAGGTTCACCAGGTTGTGCACATGCAACTGGCTGACGGCATATTTGATTTCGCCCACGGTGACGCCTTCGCACTCGCACACCAGGGCATTGTCGATGTCATTGTCTTTCTCGATGCGTGCCGCGAGCGAGCCATGGCGGCCGATGGCGGCGCGCTGGCCGAAGCTGATGCGACGGGTGAGGTCGCTCTGGCTGGGTGCGTCGGGCTCCGAACCGGGCAGGGGCTGTGACGCGGTGACACAGGCTGCGGTGTTACCCAGCTTGGCACAAACTGCGTTGGTGGCGATCTCGGCCATCAGGCGGTAGGTCATCATCTTGCCGCCCGTGATGGTGATAAAGCCCTCCACGCCATCGCGCTGCTTGTGGTCCAGGCAGACGATGCCGCGGCTGATGCTGCGTCCACTGGGGTCGTCGTCGCTGGCTACCAGGGGTCGCACGCCGGCATAGGCGCGGATGATGCGCGTCGTTGCCAGCGTCGGGGCGATTTTCACGCCCTCCTTGAGCAGGACGTCCACCTCCTCGCGTGTCACGCGCATGTCATCTACAGTCTCGATGGGGATGCGGTCGCTGGTGGTGCCGATGACGCACACCGTGTCGTCGGGCACGAGGATATCGGCATTGGCGGGTTTGCGGCAGCGGTTGATGACCATATTGTTCACACGGTGGCCGAAGATGAGCAGGGCGCCCCTGGCGGGGAACATCGAGATCTTGCAGCCTGCCATCTGTGCGATGTGCTGGCCCCAGATACCTGCTGCGTTGACCACGACGCGGCCCCTCACCTCCACATGCTCGCCGTTGAGCTTGTTGTACAGCTTCAGGCCCTCGACGCGGTCCTGGTTGATGATGACGCCCTCCACCTCATGGTAGTTGAGGGTCTCGGCGCCATGCATGCGGGCGTCGAGCAGGTTGGCGACGGTGAGGCGGAACGGGTCGATTGCGGCATCGGGGACGCGGACGGCGCCGATGAGGGCGGGGTTCACCGCCGGCTCGATGCGGCGAGCCTCCTCGGGGTCGATGACGTCGGCACGGATGCCGGCGCGCTGGCAAGCCTCGACAAAGGTCTTCTGGTAATCCAGGTCGTCCTCGGGCAGGGTGATGAACAGGCCGTCGGTCTCCTCGACGCAGTGCTTGGCAATGCGCCTGAGGATCATATTCTCGCTGATGCACTCGCTGGCGCTCTCGCCGTCGGTGACGGCATAGCGGGCACCGCTGTGCATCAGGCCGTGGTTGCGTCCCGTTGCCCCCGTGCTGTAGTCATTGCGCTCGACGAGCAGCACACTCAGTCCGCGCAGGGCGCAATCCCTCGCGGTGCCGGCGCCTGTCGCGCCGCCGCCCACGATGATCACGTCATATTCTTTTTTGTAAGTGTCACTTGTTACCATAAACGCAGTTTTTAAGGTAGCATCACTAATCTTGTGAATTAGTTTCGGTGCAAAGGTATAATATGTTTTTTGACTGACAAAATAATTTCGTATTTATTTTTGGGCTATTTTTGTTTTAGGTGTTCTAATTATCTATATTTCAGATGTTTTTAATTAATATAATCTTGTGTTTTGCTCAAAATTGATAGTTTCGTTTGATTTTGTTTTTGATTTCGTTTTGTTCTTCATTTTAGGTGATATGTTTCGCTTTTGAGTAGATTTATTGTTTCGTTTTGATATTTTTCGTCATTTTTTGGCCCATTTTCTTGGAGGATATTTGTCTTTTATCTACTTTTGCGGCATCAAAATGAAATCCAACGAAAATTTTTTAACGCCATGACGAAGGAAGAACGCCACGAGATGATAATGGAGGCCCTGATCAAGCACGGGTCGGTGCAGGTGTCGGATCTGGTATCGATGCTGGAGGTGAGTGCTGTGACGATCCGCAAGGACCTGACTGAGCTGGAGAAGGCCGACAAGCTGTACCGCAGTCACGGCAAGGCGGTGCTGGTGAATCCATACATCAACAACCGCTCGGTGAACGAGAAGGAGCGATTTGCTGCTGACGAGAAGCATGCCATCGGCCGCGAGGCGGCTCGTCTGATCACGCGCAACGACAGCATCTGCATCGGCTCGGGAACGACGGTGCATGCCCTGGCGCGCAACATCCAACCTATCCACAAGTTGACCGTCGTCTCGGCATCGCTGGCGGTGAGCAATATCCTTTCCCAGCACGAGAACATCGACATCATCCAGTTGGGCGGCATGTTGCGTCACAGCAGCCTGTCGGTGGTGGGGGAGTATGCGGCACGCATCCTGGAGTTGTGCTCCTTCAGCAAACTGTATTTGGGCGTTGACGGCATCGACGTGGACTATGGCATCACGACGACCGAGATGCGCGAGGCGGCGCTCAACCAGAAGATGATGGCGGCAGCCCAGAAGACGATTGTCCTCGCCGACAGCAGCAAGTTCGGCCGCCGCGGCTTCGCCAAAATTGCCGACATCGACGCTGTGGATATCATCATCACCGATGCAGGCATCTCGCCCCAAGTCGTCAAGCGTATCGAGGACCAGGGAATCGACCTGATCATCGCTGAGTAAATACCCTATTAGAAAAAAAGCCCGTAAGGGCTGGAATGATTTAGACGGGGGTGAAGCGAAGCGCAACCCCCGTATGGTATGACCAAATCCATTCAGAGCCCCATTGGGGCGATACGGTCACAAGTATTTTTCGTCATAATCAATTCCGCAGGCATCAAGGAATGCTTTGTATTCGTCCTTAGCCGTTTGTTGTTTGTGGTGTTTCTCTTGGTTGTTGATGTAATTGACAACTTTGGGTATTATTGATGCGCTCACCGAGAAAGCACCATAACCATCTTGCCATGAGAAACTTCTATAATATGGACTCAATTCTTTAATCCATCGGCTGCTGTTGGCCTTAATAGTTTTGACAAAATCAGATAACGCTGTGGTTTTTGGTAAAGAAGTGAGCAGATGTACATGATCAGGCATCCCGCCGATTGCGATAAGCGTACCCCCAATATTCTTGGTGATGCCCCCTATGTATTTGTGGACATGGTCAAGGTCGGCGGCTAGTATCGTAGTCCCGTTGCTCTTGATGTGAAATACAATGTGTACAATATTATTGACATAGGTGTTTGCCATATCTGTGCCGTGGGTTAAACCTACATGTGAATCGTTGCGCCCCGATGGGGCTCGGTGGTGGGTTGTGTTTGTATCTGTGCTAAATCGTTGTTGCCCCGATGGGGCAATGTGTTAGGGGATGTGGGTGGCGAAGGTGGCGTTGCTCCAGACGATGAGGGCGCCGCTGACGGTGTCGGCGCTGATGGTCATCACGCCGAGGTCTTGCCGGGGTTGCATCATCTTTTTCACTTCGTTTTCTCCCATCACCATGCATGCCGTTGCCCATGCGTCGGCTGTCATGCAGTCGGGGGCGATGATGGTGACGCTGAGCAGGGTGCCTGCCTGGCTGTTGCCGGTGTGCGGGTCGATGATGTGTGACAGTTTGTTGCCGCCCTCCATGCGCCACTTGCGGTAATTGCCGCTGGTAGCTACGGCACCGCTGTCGAGTTTGATGGTTAAAGCGCTCTCGTGGCTGGCTGCATCGTCCTGTTGCTCATCGGTGGGCATATCGACCGACACGTGCCATGGGGTGCCGCGGCTGTTGACACCGCTCGCCATCACCTCGCCGCCGATCTCGACTAGCCAGTTGGTCGCGCCATTGCGGGCGAGCATGCGCCCGATCTCGTCACAAGCCAACCCCTTGGCGATGGATGAGAAGTCGAGCATCACGCGCGGGTCGCTCTTGGCCAGCGAGTCGCCGTGAAGGGTGACCTTGTCCATGCCGATGAACTGCAGGATGCTGTCCAGCTGGGCACGAGTGGGCAGGGTGCCGCTCTTGTAGCCGAAGCCCCATGCATTGACCAGGGGCATGACGGTGGGGTCGAAGGCCCCTGCGCTCTCGCGGTTGATGATGCGCGAAGCGTCGATCAGCCGTTTGAGGTAAGCGTCGACACGGGCGGTGTTGTTCTCGTTGATGGCTGTAATGAGCGAGGCCTTATTATAAGGAGAAACGCTCATGTCCATATTGCCGAAGATGAGCTGGATGCTGTCGCTCAGGTCGCGGCTGGCCTCGTAGGTGATGTGGTAGTCGGTGGTCCAGACCACGCCCTCGCAGGAATAAAACCGCTGGCGGTCACGCGAGCAGAACATCGCGATGAGCGCAATCGCGAGGGCAATCAAAATAGCGATATAACTTTTACTTCTCATGACTCGTGGGGCCGTGACGGGAGTCACGGCATAGATTGACACTGAGGCTATGACCGCTATCGACTAGAGGTTGACAGCTAGCAGATAGAATCTAAGAATCTAAAGTGTTACTTTAAGAACCAAGTGAGGTTGACATACCAGGTGCGGTTCTTGGCGACGTTGTCGTCGAGGAGCTTGGTATGGAAGGTCTGGCCGATCGAGAAATTGTATCCAGCCTTGAGTTGGCACCTCTCCATCAGCTCGATGCCGGCACCCATGTCGAGATAGACGCTGACGGGGGAATAGGCATTGAGATTGCGGTTGTTGGAGCCGACGAGGAAGGAGAATTGCGGACCGACATAGAGCAGGGGCATGATGGTGCTCTCCAGTCCCCCCATGCGGTGCCACTTGAACTTGAGGTGCAGGGGCACGTCGAGGTAGTGCATCGACACCGTCTGGTTGCCAGCGCCGACGGCTTCCCACATCGTGCGTGAGCCATAGTTGACTTTTCCTTGCTTGAGGGTGTAGAGCAGTCCGGCATCGACACCGAAACCGATGCCGCTGAAGTTCATTTCGCCCGTAACACCGATCTGAGGACCCCAGGCGCGTTTGGAGGGAACAATATCACTCTGCTTGAAGTGAACCTCGTTGAAGTTGGCCCCGGCAGTGATTCCCCACCGCGAGGAGGATTGTGCTGACGCTGCAGCAGCAGTGAGCAGCAAGATGGTAATCAGTAATGTGATCTTTTTCATTATTATATTAGGTTGTTGTTGATGACTTGTTGTCGGGGGTCGTGACAGGAGTCACGGCATGGATGGACCCTGGTCGCGGGGCTAGAAGAGCCAGGCGGCGTTGATGGTCCAGTGCTTGTCCTTGCCGTAGATGCGCTCGCCCGTGTACTCACGGTCGATGTATTCCAGCGCCTTGGAGATGCCCAGGCCGTAGGTCGCCGATAGCCTGAGGTGGTTGAAGAGGTCGGCTCCGGCTCCGACGTCCCATGAGAGGAAGGTCTTGGAGTTGGCGTAGTTGTCGGGAGCGTTCTCCTTGAACAAGACCGAGAAGCAAGGCCCGGTGTAGATATAGGGCGCGAAGTAGCGCTGTATCTTGGGCAGCGACAAGCGGTAACGGGCATATACCGGGATGTCGATATAGTGTCGCTTGAAGACCTGGTAGTCGTCGTTCAGGCGGTAGCGGCTGTTGCGGTGGCTGTACATCACCGATGCCTCCACGCCGATGCCCACAACGGGGATGCCCAGGTCGAGCAGCAGGCCTCCGGTGTATCCCATGCGGTTGTCGCTGTCGATGATGTCGCGGTCGAAACGCATCTCGCCGATAGTGATGCCGCCACGGATGCCCAATCGCACCTGGGCTGCGGCCGGCAATGCCACTGCGAAAAGCATGATAGCGAGCAGGATGTTCTTGTTCATCGTTGTTGAGACTTTTAATTGATTCAAGCCCCAAAGGTACACAGGATTTTTGAATTGGAAGCCGGTTTAAGGTTTTTTTTGTGCGAGCAGAGCTCGCAGTTTAGGGTTTAGGGTTTAGAGTTTAGAGGGTGGCATCCGCATTCTTTGATTCATGCTATGGTGCTGGGCGGGTTGGGACGAGGTGGATAAAAACAAAAATCCCGCACCGAAAAGTGGTGCGGGACCTCTGTTGGTGGGCAGTGAGGGATTCGAACCCCCGACCCTCTGCTTGTAAGGCAGATGCTCTGAACCAACTGCGCTAACTGCCCGTTGCT
>JBGUJU010000147.1:0-1543 GCA_045114065.1 Sodaliphilus sp. | reverse complement strand
GGAGACTAACTATTAAAAGTCAATGCCCAAAATGAAAAAAGTTGTGAATTGGTAATAGATACAAAAAAGGTATAAAAACCGGAGCGTCCGGCAGGGCGCTCTGAACAGTATGGAGTGAGATGTTAGGCAGGCTGGTAAGCCCTGCCTGAGGTTTGTAGTGCAAAGATAAGACGCACGAGCTTCTTGGCAGCATGAGAGATGGCAACATTGTAGTGCTTGCCCTCGGCTCGTTTCTTGGCAAGGTATGCAGCAAAGGACGGTTCCCAGATACAGACGTATTTTGCGGCGTTGAACAGGGCGTAGCGTAGATAGCGCGAGCCTCGCTTTTCCATGTGGGCATAACCGCCTGTGGCTACGAATTTCCCAGATTCATAAATTGAGGGAGAAAGCCCTGCGTAGGCTAGCAGCTTGTCTGGCGAGTCGAAACGAGAGAAGTCACCGATCTCGGCCAGGATCATAGCGCCCATGCGGTAGCTGATGCCGCGGATGGTGAGGATCGGCGGAGCCAACTCGTCAATGATTCCCTTGATGGCAGCTTCGATCTCGTCAATCTCCTTATCCAGTTCGCGAATCAACCGGATGGTGTGCTGAAGCTCAAGAGACTTGGCAGGCATAGTGGAGCCGATGGAGCGCCTAGCGGCGTCACGGATCTCAAGAGCCTTGTCCCGATCATAGCGGCCTTTTGAGTTGTCGGATAGGACAGCCTTGAAGTGGGTCAAATGAGCCTCAGTAATCCGCCTGGCGCTGGGAAACTCGCTGAGCATGGCATAAACAGACGCCATGTGCAGTGTCGGCACCAACGTTTCCAGCTCCGGGAACAGGATGTTGACCAGACGGGAAATGGATTGCTTAAGCTTTGCTCTCTCCTTGACCTTGTCGAATCTGTATCTTGTAAGTGACTTTAGCTCTTCATTATGGTATGCTGTGTCTGTGTAGGACTTGAGGTCCACATCAGACATGAGCATAGATGCAATCGTCCGTGCGTCGATCCGGTCGGTCTTAGTCTGACGAAGGCTGAGACTTTTCCGGTAGAGGTTGGTATGCAACGGGTTGATGAGGAAGGGCGGCATCCCTTTCTCAAGCAAAAACCCGAGGATGTTGTAGCTGTAGTGTCCGGTAGCCTCAAACCCTATTTTTATGTTGTCTGTGGGGCCACTGCAAGATCGGATAGTTCGCAGGAGCGTCTCAAAGCCTTCCCTGTTGTTTGCAATGGTAAACACATCTGCCAGCACCTCACCTTCCGAACTGAGGATAAAGCAGTCGTGCTTGTCCTTCGCAACATCAATACCAACGCAAACCATGATGATACCTCCAGAGTATAGATTTATGATGCTGTATCCACAGAACACTTTGCCTTGTAGCCTCGTTCCAAATAAACCGTCTGGCGGTATCTAACTGATCAACAAAACTGCAAAGGGCTGTGGTCGGAGCCTCCATTAAACCGTCATTGCGGTAGGATTTAAATACCAATCCACAGCATCCTTTACAGTGTAGCACACCCCTGGAGAGGGGGATATAAATACTACTCTTTTATAATACGAGG
>JBGUJU010000146.1:0-3991 GCA_045114065.1 Sodaliphilus sp. | reverse complement strand
GACCGAGATTCGAACTCGGGATACGCTTTTGACGTATACACGCTTTCCAGGCGTGCCTCTTCAGCCACTCGAGCATCACTCCTTGCGCTAAATGCGGGGCAAAGGTAATACAATTTGGCGGATAATTGCAAGTTTTCAATGATTTTTTAATATTTTTGTGCCATGAACAACGATATCCGACTGCAGAGTTTCAACCACACGGGGGGTGCCGACCGTCATGACCCACGCGTCAAACAGCTGGCGCTGGACGTGTTGCGCTGGCTGCCCTATGACCCTAATGAGGACCAGATGTTGGTTATCGTAGCACTCGCCCACTTCCTGATGTATGCGCCCGAACGGTCGGTGTTCATCCTGGGTGGCTATGCAGGCACGGGCAAGACATCGCTCACGGGTGCTATCGTCAAGGCCTTGCATCAACAAGGGAAAAAATCGGTGCTGATGGCACCGACAGGCCGTGCGGCACACATCTTCAGCGACTACTCGGGTCATCCCGCCTATACCATCCACCGCAAGATCTACCGCCAGCAGGGCTACGGCATCGACGCCTTCGGGCTCGCCGAGAACAAGCACACCGACACCGTCTTCATCATCGATGAGGCGTCGATGATCAGCAATGCCAACGACGGCTCCATCTTCGGCAGCGGACGGCTGCTCGAGGACCTCATCGGCTATGTCTATAACGGACTGGGATGCAAGATGGTATTGATGGGTGACAACGCCCAGTTGCCGCCTGTGGGACAACTGGTGAGTCCCGCCCTCGATGACGAAATCCTGCGGTCGATGGGGCTGACGACCTATGGCGTGTTTCTACACCAGATTGCCCGCCAGGCCGAGGAGAGCGGCATCCTGCACAATGCCACATTGCTGCGCCAGGCGATGGAGGACGGCGTGCTGGGCAGGCCGCACTTTGACCTCGATGGCATGGAGGACATCAGCACCGTGTCGAGCGAGTTCCTGCTGGAGACCATCAGCGACTGCTATGACCGCGACGGCATGGGCGAGACCATCATCGTGACCCGCAGCAACAAGCGCGCCACATTATTTAATATGGGTGTGCGCAACTCAATCCTCTACCGCGAGGACCTGCTTGTCAACGATGACATGCTGCTGGTCGCCAAGAACAATTATTACTGGGCACGCGACTATGAGCAACTGGACTTCATCGCCAACGGTGACGTGTGCCGCGTGCGCCGCGTGTGGGGCGACGTGGAGCATCGCTATGGCCTGCGCTTTGCCAACGTGACCGTCGAGTTTCCGGACCATGACGGCGTGGAGATGGACTGTAAAATCGTCGTGGACTGCCTGTTGAGCGACACCCCGGCATTGAACCGCGAGCAGAGCGACCGCCTCTTCAACGAGGTGTGGGCCGAGCTGACGGGCGACAAGCGCGAGCGCTACAAGCAATTGAAGGAGCATCCCTACTTCAACGCCCTGCAGGTCAAGTATGCCTATGCTGTGACGTGCCACAAGGCGCAGGGTGGGCAGTGGCGCAACGTGTTCATCGACATGGGCGGCATCATGCCCGACGCCATGCAGTCTATGGACTTCTACCGCTGGCTCTACACCGCCATCACTCGTGCCCGCGACAAGGTATATCTCATCAATTGGATCAACGACGCCGAAGTGTGAAAGACGCAAAGATTTTGCGTCTCTACAGTTTTTTCACTACCTTTGCCGCCAGAAATGACAAAACTCAAAAAACTATGATACACAATAGGTTATATCGCATAATTATTGCCGCCGTGCTGGCAATAGGTGCCTGGGCTAGTGCTGATGCAACGATTCCTCCTGGCTATTACAACTCGCTGGAGGGCAAGAGCGGCCAGGCGTTGAAAGACGCTGTCCACAATCTGGTGCTTCAGCACACAGTATTCAGCTACAACAGTTTATGGATATATTTTGCCGAGACCGATTGCCGACCCGAGGACAAGAAGAAAGTGTGGGACATGTATAGCGACCGCACCTACTACTTCCGGGGCGGATCCAGCGGTGTGTCAGGCATGCACAAGGAGCACTCCCTGCCCAAGAGCTGGTGGGGCGGCTATGACGAGACACAAGGCTATGCCGGCTATACCGACATCAACCACTTGTATCCCTCGGACGGCGATGCCAATATGGCCAAATCCAATTACCCGCTGGGCGAAGTGTCAAAGGCAAATTTTAATAACGGCGTGACCAAGGTGGGCTCGCCCAAGACCGGTCAGGGCGGCGGCAGCAGCTCGGTCTTTGAGCCCGACGACCGCTATAAGGGTGATTTTGCACGCACCTATTTCTATATGGCCTGTGCCTATCAGCACTACACGTGGAAGTATACCTACATGCTCAACAACTACAGCTGGAAAACCCTCAACGATTGGTCCATCGAATTGTTGTGCCGCTGGGCTCGCAACGATGCCGTGAGCGACAAGGAGGTGGACCGCAACGATGCCGTGCAGCGCTGCCAGAACAACCGCAACCCATTCATCGACATCCCTCAACTGTTTGAATACATCTGGGGTGACCGCCAAGGCCAGGTCTTCTACCTGAGTGATGCTGGCACCAGCAGCGACACGACTGTCTATCATGGTGAACCCGAATTGATTTCTCCGACCCAAGGCACAGTGCTGGACTTCGGCGAGGTAGCCATCGGCAAGTCGCTGAACTACACCGTCTTCATCAAGGGTCAGGGATTGACCAACCCCTTGTCATTGCAGCTCTACAAATATGACTACGAGATGTTCAACATTCCCGTGACCACCGTGAGCCGCACCATGGCCAACAGTCCCGAGGGTTATCCCCTCACCATCACCTATACGCCCACCGCTACGGGCGACCACACGGCACGACTGCTCATCCTTGACGGTGGCCTGACAGGCAGCGTGGGTGTCGAACTGCGCGCACGTTGCTTACCCGTCCCCACCCTCTCCCAGCTCACCGCCCTGGATGCGTCGAGCATCAACGACAGCGTCTATGTCGCCAACTGGCGTCCCGCCAATGAGGAGGTGGACTACTACGTCATCACTCGCACCATCTATAACAGGGTCAACGGAGAAACCATTACCGAGACCTTCACGACCGATGACAACAACACGACGAGCTACATCTTTGGCGACCGTCACCCAGGCGAGACGCACACCTATTATGTGCAGTCCTGTCGATTGGGCTACTTGAGCGAACCGTCCAATGTCATTACCCTGGACACCAGCGGCCTCACGGGCATTGACGCCGACAAGCCGTTGCAAGTGCTTTCCACCGAGGGC
Organism: Sodaliphilus sp.; assembly: GCA_045114065.1. GTDB lineage: Bacteria > Bacteroidota > Bacteroidia > Bacteroidales > Muribaculaceae > Sodaliphilus. The sequence continues at coordinate 752 of JBGUJU010000146.1, read as the reverse complement.
GGCATCCTCGTCAAGTGCAGCGAGAGCGTGGGCCGCGCCAGCGTCTATAACCTGGCAGGCCAGGAAGTTTGGCACACCAGCGACCTGTGTGACGACACCGTCATCGAGCTGCCGCGCGGCATCTATCTGCTCAAGACAGCCACCAGCCGCACCGCATGGAAAATCGCCGTGAGGTAACAACAAGGTCGCAGTACTTATAATAAGGGACAAAAAACAGAGGAACAAATTATGTTCCTCTGTTTTATTATAATGGGATTGTTTTAGGCTCTTACTCCTTGATGAGGTTGCCGCCTTCCTTCAAAGCCTCCTCGTTGAGGGGGATCAGGTGCCAGTGGCGCTCGGGAAGGGTCTTCTTGAGGGCCTTGAGGACGCTTTCGATGGTCACCATCGGGCGAACCTTGAGCATCGAACCCAGGACGATCATGTTGAAGGTCTTGGAGTTCTTCATCTCGATAGACTTCTCGGTAGCATCGATCGGATAAATCTTGATATCGGTGCGGGTGGGTTTCTTGTGGATGCCATAGGTGTCATACATCAGGATACCACCGGGCTTTACCTTGCTCTCGAACTTGTCGAGTGACTGCTGGTTGAGAACAACCACCACATCATAGGTGTTGAGCACGGGCGAGCTGATGCGCTCATCGCTCACGATAACGGTAACGTTAGCGGTACCACCGCGCTGTTCGGGACCATAAGAGGGCAGCCAGCAGACTTCCTTGTCTTCCATCAGGCCAGAGTAGGCAAGAATCTTA
>JBGUJU010000145.1:0-3178 GCA_045114065.1 Sodaliphilus sp. | reverse complement strand
CGTCGCCGAGGTAGTGGACATACAACTTCTTGCCGGTCTCGACACGGAACTGCTGTCCCTGAATCTCTACAATTGCGTACATTTGTTTAATCTTGTAGTTTAAATAACTGTCCCACAGGCGGCTGGCATCAATTATCCAACGCTTTCCTCTGCCTGCTGGGCACTAATGCGGGTGCAAAGGTAATACAATTTCCCAAACTGACAAGCAACTTGCCCAAGATTTTTTTCATTATGGGTGCTGTGTTGTGCAAGCCGGAGGCTTGCAATACCTCGACGACATGGGGCCGCGGCTGAGCCGCGGCACGGGGGACCTGGTGACACGGGGAGTGGCGGCACTGGACGACATGGGGGCCGCGGCTGAGCCGCGGCACGGGGGACCGGGTGACACGGGGGACCTGGGGGCACGAGGGGGGCTAGGTGAGGGGGTGGGGGTAGGTGATGTCCCAGAGGAAGAGGGCGTGGCCGGGCATGGAGGTGCCGGCGGCGCAGCGGTCCTTGCGGTCGATGACTTGACAGAATTGCTCGACGGTCATCTTGTGGCGGCCGACCTCGACGAGGGTGCCGACGATGGCGCGCACCATGTTGCGCAGGAAACGGTCGGCGGTGATGGTGAAGACCCACTGGTGGTCGCCCTCGCGGGTCCAGCGGGCGTGGGTGATGCGGCAGTTGTTGGTCTTGACGTCGGTGTGGAGCTTGGAGAAGGAGGTGAAGTCGGTGTAGTCGAGCAGGCGGGCGGCGGCCTCATTCATCAGGTCGAAGTCGAGGTCGGGTGGGCATTTCCATGCCAGGGGATAGCGGAAGGGGTCCTTGCGGGTTACGGCGAAGTATTTGTAGGTGCGGCTCGTGGCGTCGAAGCGGGCATGGGCCTCGTCATGGACGGCGGTGATGCTGTAGATGGCGATGTCGGGCGGCAGCAGGGCGTTGAGGCTGTGGACCAGGCGGTCAAGGTCCCTGATGGGTTGATCGGTGTCGAAGTGGGCGACCATCAGGCGGGCGTTGACGCCGGCGTCGGTGCGGCCGGCGCCGGTGATGGGCGTGGGGGCACGCAACAGCGTCGCCATCGCCTCCTCGATGACCTGTTGCACCGAGGTGTCCTGGGGCTGCACCTGCCATCCATGGTAGGCGGCGCCCTTGTAACCCAATCTCATGAAATACCGCATTGCCTGTCGTTTATACCTCACGCTAAGACGCAAAGGCGCTAAGTCTTTTTATAATAATAATTCTTAGCGACTTAGCGCCTTAGCGTGAAATGGTTGGGAATTATTTCTCGAGGTAGGTGTAGCCGTAGAGGCCGCTGCGGAAGTTGCGTACGAACTCGTTGCCCTCCTCGCTGGTGATCTTGCCCGAGCGGATGGACTCGCTGACCCAGGTCTCGACGTTGCGGACGAGCTGCTTGGGGTTGAACTCGACGTAGTCGAGCACCTCGGCAACTGTCTCGCCGTCAATCACCTGGTCGATCTCGTAGTGGTCCTTGAAGACGTTGATGTGGACTGCGTTGGTGTCGCCGAAGAGGTTGTGCATATCACCGAGGATCTCCTGATAGGCGCCCACGAGGAAGATACCCAGGTAGTAGTGCTGGCCGGGTTTGAGTTTGTGGACGGGCAGCGAGTGGGCAACACCCTGTGCCGAGATGAAGTTGGTCAACTTGCCGTCGCTGTCACAGGTCATGTCCTGCAGGGTAGCGAAGCGGGTGGGGCGCTCGGTGAGGCGGTCGATGGGAATCACGGGGAAGACCTGATCGATGGCCCAAGCATCGGGCAGGGACTGGAACAGGGAGAAGTTGCAGAAGTACTTGTCGGGCAGCATGCGGCTGACGGAGCGGAGCTCGTCGGGGGCATGCTTCATGTTGCGCACGATGCCGTCAACGTCGCGGGCGATGGACCAGAAGAGTTTCTCGACCATGGCGCGGGTGCGCAGGTCGATCAGACCCAGCGAGAAGCGGTCCAGCGCCTCGTCACGGATCTGCAGCGCGTCGTGCCAGTCCTCGAGTAGGCGTGCCTGGTTGATCTTGTCCCAGATCTCGTAGATGTCGCGCACCAGTTCGTCATCGTCGTCGCTGACAGTATCGACCTTGTCGTCCCATTCGGGCAGTGTGGTCGTCTCGAGAACGTCCACTACGAGTACTGAGTGGTGGGCAGTCAGTGAGCGGCCGCTCTCGTTGATGATGTTGGGATGCTTGAGGCCGTTCTTGTTGCTGGCATCGACGAGGGTATAGACCGCGTCATTGACATACTCCTGGATGCTGTAGTTCATCGAGTGTCCGCTGCCGCTGGAGCGCGTGCCGTCGTAGTCCACGCCCAGACCGCCACCGATATCGACATATTCCACCTCGAAGCCCAGCTTGGCGAGCTGCACATAGAACTGTGCCGCCTCGCGCAGGGCGTTCTTGATGCGGCGGATCTTGGTGACCTGGCTGCCGATGTGGAAGTGGATGAGCTTGAGGCAGTCCTCGAGTTTGTGCTCATGCATATAATCGATGGCGCTGAACAGTTCGCTGGTGTTCAGACCGAACTTGCTGCTGTCGCCGCCACTCTCTTCCCACTTGCCGCTGCCGCTGCTCGAGAGCTTGATGCGGAAGCCGATGTTGGGACGGATGTGCAGGCGCTGTGCCACCTGGTCGATGAGTTCCAACTCGCTCAGTTTCTCGACGACGACAAAGATGCGGCGTCCCATCTTCTGGGCCAGCAGTGCCAGCTCGATGTAGCCCTCGTCCTTGTAGCCGTTGCAGATGATGACGGGGTTGGCATTCAGGTCGGTCATGTTGCTGGCGAGCACGGCATGCAGCTCGGGCTTGCTGCCGGCTTCCAGGCCGATGTTGAACTTCTTGCCGTGTCCGATGATTTCTTCCACCACCTGACGCATCTGGTTCACCTTGATGGGATAGACGATGAAGTTGGCCCCCTGGTATTCATATTCCTTGGCTGCCTTCTTGAAGCAGCTGGAGATCTTGTCGATACGGTTATCCAGAATGTCGGGGAAACGCAACAGCACGGGTGCTGTCACCTTGCGTGAGTGGAGTTCGTCCATCACATCGGCCAGGTCCACGGGCACACAGTTGTGTTTGGGCGTGACGGTGACGTGGCCATTCTCATTGATGGAGAAGTACTTGAGGCCCCAGCCTCCGATGTTGTAGAGTTCGGCGCTATCCTCGATGCGCCACTTGTTGATTGCTGACACG
>JBGUJU010000144.1:0-30886 GCA_045114065.1 Sodaliphilus sp. | reverse complement strand
TTTGACATCATTTTGACATCATTCCAAACGAACCAAACGAACGAAACGAACTAAAACGCACTTTGAAAACTGGATATAGAGAAAGCCCGGAAGTGCTTGTAATCCTTGCATTTCCGGGCTTTTCAACGTTATCGAGGTGACGGGATTTGAACCCACGGCCTTTTGGTCCCGAAGCATACGAGCAAAAACGCGGAAAGTATTGCGGTTAACGGGCTGGCGCGTTTCACGTGGAACGTTTGACATCATTTTTGACATCATGGCGCGGGGGAAAGTGTGTTCATGTATGCGGTGAGCGCGTCGGTGGACTTGTTTTTCTTTTCTTCTGACAGGTGTGTATAAATCTTCATGGTTACGCTGATGTCAGCATGGCCGAGGAGATATGCGGCGGTCTTCACGTCAGCACCTGAATTGAATAGTAATGTGCAGTAAGTGTGTCGGAGATCGTGATAACGGAACGAAAACAGGCGCGGCATATCGTCTTTTTTATTGTTCCTGCTGGGGTTCTTCGGCCGGTCGTTTATGTATCTGCTGATGATATTACAGAACCGGTCAAGGCCGCGGGAAATGGCGGATTCGGTCAGCGGCTTTCCGTGCGCGGACAGGCAGACGAAACCGGTGCGGGTTTTGACGGTGGCCAGCGCGTTATATAACGGGTCTGGGATCGGTATCACGCGCAGACCGGCGGAGGTTTTCGCGCGCTGTTCCACGATGACCGCGTTACCGTGCACAACGGCGGTTTGACGCACTGTAATTGTGCGGGCTTTCATATCCACGGCAGACCAATCGAGCGCGACCATTTCGCCACGGCGAAGGCCGCAGAACAGCATCAACATCGTCCAAAGTCCCGCGGGGGATTCCTGCCAGTATTTGAGGATCAGGTCAATTTCGTCTTTTGCGAGCGCGCGGTGCGTTCCCTTGGTGTACTGAGGGAGTGCGAGGTCTTCCGCCGGGTCATCTGGTATCAGACGGTTTTTACGCGCCTTTTTGAACACGCGTTTGATTGCCTGAAGGTATTTGTCACAGGTGGAGAAAGACATACCCGCAAGGGCGTTCAAACTGCTCTGAAGGTCAATCTCACGTATTGACGCAAGTGCGCGCGTTCCGAGGTCGCGTTTCAGACGTTCATACGGCACGGCGTCCTGCGATTTATAAAGCGCGTTGACGTTTGCCCGGTATGCGTTCATATATTCATCGACCCACTGCTCAACGGTAACGACCGACATGGGCGCGTTCTGCTGTGACCGCAGATACGCGTCTTTTTTCTTTTGCGCTTCGGCGCGTGTTGCGCCGTAAAAGTATTTACGTTTCAGCTTGCCGTTCGCGTCCCGGCCCGTTACCACGGAAAGCTGGATGCGTCCGTCGGATCGTTTATTGCGGGGCATCTATATCACCTTACTCGAATTGGTCCGGGCGACAGAGTTCGCACGGTGTATTTGCCATGCTCATCGTACCGTCCGCGCTGGCCTGCCATACCTGACGGGCGTCGCCGAGATTCATCGTAAGTGGGCAGTACGGCAGATGATAGACCTTATTTACTGTATCTACGGTATAAATATATATGTTGATGCCGTTATAGGTAATTTGCCCGGCCCAAAACTTCAAGTAAAGCGTATCGGCGATCTCATCGGTGAGCGCGTACAGTTCGTTCATGTCCATGTTCATAAGCAGCTTTCCATTCACCTTAAATGTGTTATTGGAGTTGGCAATGCTCATCGGGAACGAAAGCGCAAAAACGAACGCAATGATTAGACAGAGAAATTTTCGGCATCTGTTACTCATCTTCAAACACCTCTATTCTTCGTAACCGTCCATATACGTGCCAAAGTCGAGCACGGGGGATGTGTCTTTCTTGGGTGACGCGGCGTGGAATCGCAGATATTCACGGATGCCGCGGGCGAACATTTCCTTCACGCGCCGGTTCAGTTCTGCGGGAACGCGCGTTCCGGAAATCGTCTGCATTTCGTCGACGCACTCCCCCGAGCATCCGGTGGTGTTTGCCAGCACGTTCATCGTGAGCGGCGTTCCGGATTCCTGAAGCAGTTTGATGATGGGCCGCGGGGATATGAGATGATGCGCGAAACACACGGCCTCCGCCCGGCGCACTTCGTTCGGCCGCGTTACGCCGTCATGGCCGAGCACGATGTGGCCCAGTTCACGCGCCACCGCGCGCCATATGATCTCAAACGGCAAGCGCATATTGTAGACCACAACATACCGCACGTCATCGATCGGCATAGTCAGATGGAACGTCGCGGCGTCCTGATTCTGACCGAACAGGGGGATCAGGTCTTCCCGGTCGACACCGGCCTCCGTTGCCATATGGGTGAAGGGCATGACGCGGACACCGGGGTAATTGATGAGCATCGGCAGCGGCTTGATGGGCGTTTCCGTGATATTGTTTTCGATCAGCAGATTCATGGCCGCAACGGCGGCGCGGTCAAGGTCAGCGTTCATTTAGTTGGCGTCCTCCTTGAAGTATTTTTCTTCTGGCGTCCCTTTTACGGTTGCGAGCACAATATTCAGGATTCTTTCACGGATTTCTTGCGGCAGATTATCCATGCCATAAGACACGATGCGCGCCTCCGGTGTTTTCGGTGCGTCGTTCGGTTTGGCGTTGTTCACATATTCCGCGATCTTGGCGAGGTCTTCCATTGTAAGCCCTTGGGGTGCTGGGCGGTGTTCGGACTTATAACCGGACATATCCCGACGCAAAGCAACGCCGCCGGGGTATTGCGCGTTCCATTCGGTCGGCCCGTCGATTATGAGTTCCTCCCGTGTTACATTGAAATACTGCATCAGCTTTACAACATTTTCCGGTGTCGGGTCTGCTTTTTGCCGTTCCCAATCGCTAACGGCCGGCTGTTTTACGCCGATAGCTATTGCGAGTTCCTTTTGTTGTATGCTGGCCTTTTGCCGTAATTCCTTTACTCTGTTCATAGCGTTTTCCCTCCTTGTGTATAATTATATATCTTGTGTAACAAAAATGCAATAGTAACTTAATGCTTATATTTGCTTATATGGTATTGACATATATGCTTATATCGCTTATAATGCATACATAAGATGCTTATATAAATTATAAGCATCGCGCCCCGCGGCGTATAGATTGAAGGAGGACGAAGACATGGCGAGCATCGAGTACATCAGCAAGAGGATTGAAGGCAAACGTGCAGAGGTCGCAAAGCTTGAAAAGAAGCTGGCGCGTATCATCAAGGCGCAGGAAAGCGGCTGGGAAGTAAACCCCTATTATTACCATGAGCGCGACATCGTAATCACGAACCGCGACATCGAAGCGGCGAAGAAAGCCATCGCGGATTATGAGGCGGAACTGGAAACCGAGAAAGACAAGGCCGCAAGCCGTAACGTTCCAGCGATCACCGAGTTCCTTGACGCGTGGAAAGACAGAATGACCCGGTATATCGGCAAGGGCATCGACGCTTATTATGACGAATCAGAGAAGTGCTGCAAGATGTTCCAGATCGACCGCGAAAAGGCCATCAAAATGAGCGACGAGCTCCGGGAGAGGGTACACGGCAAATATGAAACCAGATACGCGGTCAACAGGTTCGGCAGACCGATCACCGTTGAGGTAAAAGTTGAGGCCGGCGACCTTGAACCGTTTGCAATTTACCTGAACGAGCCGAACCGGGAAACGGCGAAGGAAAAGCTCGAAAAGGAACTGGCGAATGAGTACCGCAGAAAGTACGATTTCATCATCGAGCGCACAAACGCCATTGTAAAGGTAATCACCGACGCGAGCGGGCTGCGAATCGGGGGAACCGGAGAATTGAACGGGTTCATCGTTGGAACCGCCGGCACGGCAAAGGTTCAGACGATCGGCGCGGGCGGATGGAATATTCAGTGCTATCACTTCCGCACACTGATTCATAAAGCGGGATAAAAAACAGGCCGGCGGGGCAGCGGCGAATCTGCCCCGAAAGGAGGGTTTAAGATGCTGAAATTTGAAAAGGTAAATGTGAACCCGAAAGGACGGAAGACCGGTGATTGTTCCACAAGGGCCATTGTTGGAACACTGGGGATCAGCTACGACGAAGCGTTAAGGAGGCAGTGCGAGTTCGCAATCAAAACGTGCTACGGCATCACAAACAAGGAGGTTATCGAGGCGATTCTCAAGCAAGAGGGATGGGTCAAGATGAAACAGCCAAGGAAGTCGGACGGGAGCAAGTACACCGTGGGCGAACTTGATGCAATCCTTCCGCCGGCCGTCAGAGATCGCGCCGTATTGGTGACCGTGGCGAATCATCACACGTGCATCGTTGGGGACGCCGTACAGGATATATGGGATTGCCGCAAGAAGACCGTCGGGAATTATTACATCAGGGGCGACCTGAAGGAATACGTGGAATAACCGCCCGCCCGCCCGTGGGCATTGTACGCGGGCAAGGAGGGGAACAATGAAAAAGTGGTATAGGTTCAAGATGGACGCACTGGACGCGGTGGACACGCTGTTTATGAAACTGCTTGATGTGGTTTGCGAGAGGCGCAAGAAAGCATACCGGCGATGGTCGGAGTTAGGAGGCGCGAGTGAAGGATGAGCGATACATCGGCACGGCGGAGATTATGAAGCGGCTGCCGGTTGGGAAGACGAAGGCAAACGAAATCATCAACCTGTTCGCGGCGCGGAATCAGTTATACCGGGTCGGACGGGTGAAGATGATACCGGAAAAGGTGTTCGACGATTGGCTGAGGCATGAGTGCCGGGTGGAGGTCAGATGATACCGGGATTTGACAGGGCGGAGGCGGAATGGGAAAACGTGCCAGACCCACCGCGGGCATGGCGGGCAGGATATGACACCATCGCACGGAGCGCGGCAATCGCTGAACTGCTTGACGGCATCAAGGCGGTTCGCGAGGTTTACGAAAGCTACGAACACAGCCCCGCGAAGGAGGAGGCGAGATTGTGGCGGGAGTTGGGCGGAATGTGGAGCGACTTGCTAAAGTGGCAGGACGTTCTGGAAAAGGAACAGGAACAGGCAAACAGAGATTGGAAACGCGAGGAGGGAATCGATGGAAATCAAATTTGAACAACTGCGGCAAGCAAACGAAAGCATGAAGCTGACGCCGGTGCGCGGAAAGGATTACGCCGAAGTCCATCAGCGAATCAAGGGTTTCAGAATGGTTTACCCGGACGGGTTCATTACCACGAACATCGAGCGCGAAACGGACGGCTTCATCATCATCAAGGCCCGGTGCGGGTACAGGGACAAAAGCGGGCAGATGTGTGTCATCGCAGAAGGTACGGCGTTTGAGGAGCGCACGTCAAGCCCGATAAACCGAACCAGCTATATCGAGAACTGCGAAACGTCTGCGGTCGGCCGGTGTCTGGGGTTCGCCGGTTTCGGAATCGATACGGCGGTCTGCTCCGCGGACGAGATGAAAGGCGTGGTCGAGATCGAGAAAGACCAGATGCGTGATGACGGGTACGACCCGGACGCGAAGGTGAAACCGGACACGGCAAAGTTTATCACGAACGTCATGCCGGCGGAACGGCTCAAGAAAATGCTGGATCATTACGGCGTCGCTTCGGTCACGGAACTGACCGCGATACAGGCCGGCGAAGTGCTGAACATACTCAAGGTCAAAGACCCAAACGAACAATGACAAACGGAGGAATCTATGGCAGAAAAGACTTGGAAACTGGTTGAGCCGACATATACCGGCTATACCGAATACGTTAAATACGGAGTATATGAAGACATCATTCGGCAGTTTATCGGCACAGGCCGCAACGTGCTTGAGGTCGATATGCCGGGGAAACCGCGGACGATTTATATCGGATTGCGCCGTGTTGCGGAACAGATTGGTTTTAAGGATAAAGTGAGGGTATCAAAGCGGCAGGACAAAATCAATCTGGTTCGGATAGGGTGATAACATGGCAGAACGGCGGATGTTCTCAAAGCAGATTATCGACAGCGACGCGTTTCTGGATATGCCGCTTTCGACACAGGCACTTTATTTCCACCTTGCGATGCGCGCAGATGATGAGGGATTCGTGAATAACCCGAAAAAGGTTCAGCGCATGATCGCGGCGTCTGACGATGATTTGCGGGTGCTGATTGCAAAGAATTTCATTATCCCATTCGCAAGCGGGATCGTGGTTATAAAGCATTGGCGCATCCACAATTACATCCAGAACGACCGGTTCCATCCTACGACGTACACGGAAGAGCGCGCACAGTTGGAGGTGAAAAGCAACAGCGCATATACATTGATAAACCAGCAGGATACAAAACGGATACAAGATGGATACAAGATGGATACTGAGGTTAGCTTAGGAGAATATAGCTTAAATAATAATAGATTAGGGGATATAGAAAAACCGGCGCGTTCGCGCTTCACCCCGCCCACGCTTGAGGAAGTCGAAAACTACTGCAAGGAACGAAACAACGGCGTCGATGCAAAGAAGTTTTACGATTACTATCAAGAGGGCAAATGGCACGATTCGCAAGGCAAGCCGGTTCGGAACTGGAAACAAAAGCTGTTGAGGTGGGAGAAGGACGAAGCACCGAAACAAGCACAGGCGCAACGGATGGCGAAGCGTGGCCCGGAACGCGAAATCATTGACGATTGGGATGTATCAAGCATTATGAACAGGCCGAGGAGCATAGGAGGGCAAAATGGAATTTGATTTGATAGGCTGTGTATTTCTGATGGCGGCACTGGTTTCGATACTCACGCTGGCGGTGGCGTATTACGGTTACAAGTTCTTTCATGAACCGGCGGTCATCGATTGGATGGCGCGGCATGGGATCGTGGAAATCGATGAGGAGGACGAGGAACGATGACAAAGGACACGCACAAGAAGATGATCCTCGCGTATATGCGGGAATACGGCAAAATCACGCCGATGGAGGCATGGGATAACATCGGATGCACGAAGCTGGCGACGCGCATCGGCGAACTGCGGCGCGCGGGGCATAACATCATCGGGACGCGCACGGAGGGTCTGAACCGATACGGCGAAACCACGCATTATATGACGTATCGCTTGCGGGAGGGCCAGTAATGGACACCTACGACCGCATATCAAAGCAGATAGACGCCATCAATGACATCGTGCTGGACAAACTGAGCGACAAAGACGCGCGGGAAGTGATGGCGCACGAAGCGGAGATACTAAGCGCGGTGAGCATGGAACGGCCGCGGGTGGTGCTGACGCTGGGCGAGGCGATAGAAAGAAGGGGGAACGGATGACAAAGCTGGAGAAAGTGATAAGCGGGTTATGGCATTGCGAGCGAAACAGCTGCAATAACTGCCCGTATGCGGGTCGAGACGAAGATGGGCGGTCGCCGTATAAGACGTGCAAGCAGTTGGAGATGATCGGCGATGCGCTGGCCATGCTGAAAGACCCAGACCGCCTGAAGGTGGTACGGTGCCAGAATTGTAAACACCATGGGTCATGTGGGTATGAGGATATACCCGGCTGGTTCTGCGCGGACGGAGAAAGGAATGAAGAATGATAGCATTTACGGTCAAGGGGAACCCGGTCACAAAGAAGAACAGTTCGCAGATCGTGGTTGCCGGCGGACGTCCGCGGGTGATCCCGTCGAAGGCGTACAAGGAATACGCAAAGGTGTTCATGGTTCAAGTGCCGGCGATGGCGCGGCAAAAGCTGGATATGCCGCAGAACCTTCGGTGCACCTACTATATGCAGACCCGGCGGCGGGTAGACCTGAACAATTTACTTGCGGCGACGGCGGATTTACTGGTACAGGCCGGGGTACTTGAGGATGACAATGCAGACATCGTGTATTCGCTGGACGGGTCAAGGGTGAGTTACGATAAGAACGAGCCGCGCGTGGTGGTGGAACTGATACCGATGGCGGGGAGGGCGTAATGGGGAATAAGTCAACGGCCTATATCCTTAAAAAAGGCGCAGAGATTCATTATTTTCGTTCAGAAAAAGAAGCGTGCGCGTTTGTAGGCGCAAGCCATTCACAGATAGCGAAAGATTATAAACGTGGTTCAATGTGCCGGGGTTACACAATCCAGTTGGTTGGGAGCAGTTCACACAACGAATCGCATACACGTCTTTATAAGATATGGGGTTCGATGAAAGAAAGATGCAGCAGAAAGGCACACGTTCATTACAAGAATTATGGCGGGCGCGGGATTATGGTTTGCAAAGAGTGGGTAAACAGCTATGAGGAGTTTAGAAACTGGGCGCATAGCAATGGGTACACGGACGAATTAACGCTGGACAGGATAAACGTAAACGGCGACTATGAGCCGAGTAACTGCCGCTGGGTGCCGAAGGGAGAACAGGCACTCAATAGGAGGAACAGCCACTTTGTGAAAGTAAATGGTGAAGTTCTGAACGCGTCTGTGTGTGCGAGAAAGTACGGAATACCACTTTCAACGGTGCTATCAAGAGACAAACATGGGCGAGACATTCTAACGGGGGTGAGACCAGATGGAAAGTACGTGCGTACTGTGCGGAAGATACGTCCCTGAGGGCTCGCACGTTTGCCCGCTGTGCGCCCGGAAAGCTGACGCGCACGGCGCGCCGACCGGGTACATTACCACCGGCGACGTGGCGCAGATGGGCGGATTGCGCGGGCAGCAGATTCGCGAACTGATGCAGGATTACGGAACGCGGATAGGCGACCGGGTGTATCTCAAGTTTGAGGTATTCGACAAACTGCGGCAATCGGGGCGGTTATCAAAGTATCTGAGCACTCCGATATACTGCGCCCGGATAAGGTGCAAGAAAGGACGAACGCGCGATGCCAAACGTGCCATGCAGAGATTGTGAGAAACGCGCGCCGGGGTGTCACGGCAAGTGCGCCGATTACAAGGCGTTCCGGACGGAGTGCGACAAACGGATCGCGGAGCGCAAGGAAGAGGGCATAATGAGTTATAACCCGCGTCTGGCGAAAGCGGCGCGCGAACGACTGAACCGGCAGAAACGGAGGCACTGATGTGGTGGGAAGAAACGCGGCCGATAGATCAGACGCTTGTAGTGAGCGACATCGTTGCGATGTTTGAATGTTCGCCGCGGGTGGCGTCGAACTTCCTGCGGTGCTACGGCGTGACGGTGGGCAAGAGGTTCGCCATCGGGCGGGCAAGGCTGAACCAGCTGATAAACAGCGGCGTGGCGGTTGAATACTTTGACGCGAGGAGGCGAAAGCGTGACGGATTACCGGGTGTTCGACAAGGTGAAGGACGTGGAAACGCTGAAACGGATGTATGAGGCGGAAAAGAAAAAAGCGGCGAGTGTGCTGGAAATCAAGATCATAGACGCGGCGGCAAGGCGCGCGCTGATGCGGATAAGGGGGTTAGACGGTGGAGAAGGAATTACAGGAAAAGGTTGACGTCAGCATACAGCGCATCAAGACGTTTGAGCCGAAAGACGGGTATTTCGTGGCGTACAGCGGCGGCAAGGACAGCACCGTATTGCTGGAACTGGTGAAGCGCGCCGGGGTGAAATATGACGTTCATTATTCGGTGACAACGGTCGACCCTCCGGAGCTTGTGCGGTTCATCATATCGCAGTTTGATACCGTGATATATGCATACCATGACGGTCGGCAAAAGCGGTTCCGTGTGGTGTGCGGGCGAATGGTATCAGACGAAACGGCCGGCGGGAATGAGATTTTCTTTCAGATACCGGAGATACCGATGCGAAAGCTGATAGTAAAAAAGCAGATGCCGCCGACACGATTGATGCGATACTGCTGCGAAGAGCTGAAAGAATGTGACGGAAAAGGCCGCATTACGATGACGGGCGTCAGGTGGGCAGAAAGCACAAATCGCAAGCTTACGCACGGGGTGGCGAACATTCAGGGCAAGGCAGACGCTACAAAAGAACTTGCCGACGATATGGGGGCAAATTACAAGCTGAACAAGCGCGGCGAGGTGATACTGAACGATGACAATGACGAAAACCGCAGGATGGTGGAGCATTGTTTCAGGACGCAAAAAACGCTTGTAAATCCTATAGTCGATTGGACGGACGCGGATGTGTGGGATTTCATCAAAAGCGCAGGGCTTCCGCATTGTAGTTTATACGATCAGGGATGGAATCGGCTTGGATGCATAGGATGCCCGATGGCAACGCTTAAAGGGCAGAAACGGGATTTTGAAAGATGGCCGGCGATGAAGAAAATGTATCTTGACGCGTTCGCGGAGATGCTGGAAGTCAGAAAAGCAAAAGGCAAAACGAATGCCACAAGCGAATGGTGGAAAGACGCTGACGGTGTTATGAAGTGGTGGATGGGATATTATATCGGCGTAGAAAAAGGTCAGATTTCAATCGACGATATTCTGAGCGAGGTGGGAACATGAAGATCGTGTTCTTGATATGGTTTACGCTATGGTTTTTCCACGCACTATGCATGGAGGATATGCTGAAAAAAGTGCTGAAGGAGGAAAGGCATGACAAAAAATGAACGAAGGCTGTCGGTTTTGCTGGGCATTTTGCTGGTTGTGGTGCTTGATACGTTGGCATTTGGCGGTGCGTTGATGGCGGTTGTGTTTGCCGTAAAAGGGAAATGGCTGTTCTGTATGTGCGCTATGTTTTGCGCATTTGCCGGGGGTATTTCGTTGCACGTATTGAGGCACATAGACGAGATTATTGCGGCGGCGAAGAAAGGCAGTGACGATGAACAAAAACCTTGACGAACTGATGATCGCGCTGGATTGCTTCATCGACGAGCGCGAGTGCCGGGGCGAAATGTGCCCGTACTTCGATACCGAGGCGCGGGAACCGAAATGCGATTTCAACGCCATCGCGCGGGCGGCAAAGTGCAGGATCGAGAAACTTGAATATGAAAAGCTTGAACGGCTCCAGCGGGGTCTTATACATTGTGAGGAAAGAGTGCAAGGCAACGGTGATAATTCGTGGTGTATTGGGTGTCCGTATCAGCTTAAGGAAAACCGGACGATGTGCCGGCAAGATATGATGGATGATTTTCAGGACTTGCTCAGATGGGGTTTGGTTGAAGTCAATGATGATAAGGGGTGAAAAGAGTGGCGTTTGACCATGATGCGTGGATGGCGGAATACCGCGAGCGCAGGAAGGAGCGTCTACTGGCGCAAGGGCTGTGCACCGGATGCGGAAAGCGGCCGCATATTGACGGGATGATGTACTGCACCGAGTGCCGGGAAAAGAACAGGGCGAAAAAGCGCGCGCGATTCAAAAACGCGGTGGAGCAAGGGCTGTGCATTCGGTGCATGGCGGAGAAAGCAAGGAACGGCCGCACAATGTGTCTGAGATGCGCGGTGTATGAAGCAAATCGGAAAAGCCGGTATTACTGGGCGAAAAAAGAAGCGAGAGCGGAAGGGGTGTTGACTTATCAATAAGGTGATTATTACAGGGAATCTGTGCCGCGATCCTGAGACACACACGACCAGCGGCGGGACGAACAAGTGCTCGTTCACAGTGGCGGTTCAGCGGAAACACGCGAACCCGCAAGGCGTGAAAGAGGCAGACTTTTTTCCGGTGGTGGCATGGCGGCAGCTGGCGGACAGTTGCGCGAAGTATCTGACAAAGGGGCGGAAGGTGGGCGTGACCGGCAGTTTGCAAACGCGTTCCTACGACGCGCAGGACGGCACAAAACGCACGGTTTTTGAGGTGGTAGCAGAGGACGTCGAGTTCATGCCGGGCGGCGAAAAACAGGCGCAGAACGCGCCACAGAGCGATTCACAGATGACACCGGAACAGGCGTTCGGGAATAAGCTGGAAGTGACCGACGATCCGGAACTTCCGTTCTGAGGAGGCGCACATGACAGAGAAAGACATACGCGATATGCTGGGGCGGTACAAGTCGAACGCGGGGCGCATCAAGCATCTTGAGGTCGAGGCGAAGGAACTGCGCGCGAAGATCGAAAAGACGAAAGCGGACGAGGTGGACGCCGCCGCCGGGCCGCATCCTGCGAACATCGACGGGATGCCGCGGGGGAACAGGAAAAGCGACCCGACCGGAAAGCTGGGCGCGAAACTGGCGGACGGGAAGGTGAGCAAAGACGTTTCCGCGATGATGGAAAAGCTGGCCGGCATCGAGGCGGAACTGCAAACGGCGATCAATGAAAAGCGATACTGCGACGCATGGATTAGCAGTTTGATGGACAGGGAACGGCTGGTGCTGGTGACGCGCGTGGTGGAGGGGCGCACGTGGGGCAAAGTGGCGGACGAATACGCGCAGAGGTACGGGGACGAGATGAGTGAACGGACGCTGATGCGGATGGTGGACAATGCCGTGAGGATGATATGGACGATTACGGAGGGGCAGAGATGAGCGAGGCCGGTGAATTGAAACCATGTCCGTTTTGCGGAAGTCATGAATATATCGAAAGCGGGGAATACTGCAATGAGACCGTATGGTGGGACAGCGCGCTTCGGTATGAGAAATGCGGGTTCGTGGCTTGCTACAACTGCGGCGCGGTGGTGAAGGCAGACAATGTGAACGCTGCGCGGAGAATATGGAACAGGAGGGTGTAATGGGCGACACGTTAGCATCGGGATTTTATAACATGGATTGCATGGAGGGAATGAAACGGTTCCCGGATAAGTTCTTCGATCTGGCGATAGTTGACCCGCCGTATGGGATAAACGTGACAGGAACACCGGGGGGGGCAATAAGACAGCGCTCAGAACCCATTTCAATGATGGGGGGGGTACAGACAGGCACCAAAGACCGACAAAGATCGGAGGAGCGAAACCCTTCGGAACGGCAGACAAAAATCGGGGGGGTCTCATTGTGTCGCCCAAAATCTATCACGCCTTCAACGACCAAAAGCCACCGGATGCAGAGTATTTCTCTGAGTTGAAGCGCGTGAGTAAAAACCAAATCATCTGGGGCGGCAATTACTTTTTGAACAACTTAGGCCCGACGCCGTGCATGATCTTCTGGGATAAGGGGCGAGAAGGCTTACAGTTTGCCGACGGTGAGTTTGCATGGACATCGTTTAAGTCACCGGCGCGGAGGTATTTCTTCAAGTGGAACGGCCTTTTGCAAGGCGACATGAAGCACAAAGAAAACCGGATTCATCCGACGCAGAAACCAGTGCGGCTTTATGAGTGGCTGCTGAAGAACTATGCGAAACCCGGCGACAAGATACTCGACACGCACGTGGGCAGCGCGTCAAGCCTGATCGCGTGTCACCGCGGCGGGTATGAGTATTGGGGATTTGAGATAGACGAAACGTATTACAAGATGGCGAAGGAACGGCTCGACAGGGAACGCGCACAGGTGAGCGTGTTTGAATTGGAGGGGATAAGGTGAAACTGATTGATGCGGAATTTTTGAAGAACAGGATTGATCTGATGGCAGATGGGAATTGTACTTTGGGGGAGCGCGCCATTATTAGCTTGATAAAACGTGCGATTGATAATTCACCAGATGAAGTTGATCCGGTTCGTGATAAAGGCGTATGGATTATAAAGCGCAATAACGGCAATATTAGATACAGAGAATGTAGTATATGCCATAAGACTACGATTTCAGATATTGCGAGGTATTGTCATTATTGTGGGTCAAGGAATGACAAAGAGGTCGAAACAAGCGAATAACGGCGTTTGTCAAGGTTTTGGCGGGGTTTTGTCATGGTTTTGGCAGTTTACAAGTGTAACGCGGGGTGGTATAATTAAGGTGGGAAAGGTGAACGCAAGGCGCGAGGCCGTGCAAGCGTTCTACAGTACGCGGGTATGGCGCATGGCGCGCGAGGCGTACAGGAGCAAAAAGATATTCTGCGAGCGTTGCGGCGACGTTGGAACACAGGTGCACCACAAGAAGCGGCTGACGTTTGAGAACATGAACGACCCAAACGTCGCGCTTGCGGAAGACAATCTTGAACTGCTATGTGATGCGTGTCACGAAAAGGAACACGGCAAGCACAGGCGGCGCGCGGATGCGATGGGGCACGTGGAGTTGACGCCCCCCTCATGCGATTTGTGAGGGCAGAGGGGGCGTAGGTCAGCGGGTTAGGTGCATTTTTTGCGCTATGTGCGCGCGTAGACCCCTCCGAAAAACGCATTTCTGCCGAGAGTAACGAAAAGGAGGCGCGTTTTCTTGGCGATTGATAGGGAGAAGGCGGAAGTCAAAAGACTTACCGCGATTTACAAAGAGTTACCGCCGAAGCAGTTCGCAATCGCGCAAGGTTTGATTGCAGAAGCGGCGCGGTTGCGTGTGAGGCTGGACGCATTGTGGGCGGACATCGCCGAGAACGGCGAAACGGAGCAGTTCAGACAGGGCGAGAATCAAACGCCGTATGAACGCGAACGCCCGGCGAGCAGAATCTACACCGCGACGAATAAAAACTATCAGACAATAATCCGTCAGCTGAACGATATGATCCCAGAGGAACCGAAGCGGGTTCCCAATAGCAAGCTGGACGGATTCATGAGTGAGTAAACGGGAAACCGGGAGCACGAATTGGGTTCTTGCATACTATCAGCAAATTGAAGACGGTTCAATAACGGTCGGGAAGTGGATTCGGCAGTTATATGAGAAAATCATAATAGACCTTGAAAATAAGGTCTATTTTTTTGACCAGAAAAAGGCCGACCGCGCCGTCCGGTTTATCGAAAACTTTTGCCATCATTCAAAGGGGCGGCTCGCTCCCGGGCTGGTAACGCTTGAGTTGTGGCAGAAGGCACTTGTGTCCTGCATCTTCGGTTTAGTGGACGCAAACGGCGCGCGGCAGTTCCGCGAAGTGTTTTGTGTGGTAGCGCGCAAGTGCGGTAAATCCTTGCTTGCGTCCGGTATCGCCGAGTATATGGTGTATGTGGACGGTGAGCGCGGTGCGGACACGTATTTCATAGCTCCGAAGCTGGATCAGGCGGACATCGTGTTCCAGTGCTTCTGGCAAAGCGTGTCATATGAACCGGATTTAGCGAATATCACAAAAAAGCGCAAAATGGACATATACGTCGAACCGACGCACACGTCCATTAAAAAAATACCGTTCAGCGAAAAGAAGTCCGACGGGTTTAACCCGCATCTGACCGTCTGCGATGAAATCGCGGCATGGGTGGGCGAACAAGGGTTAAAGCAATATGACGTTATGACGTCTGCGCTTGGCTCGCGAACGCAACCGCTCATCCTATCAATTACAACCGCGAACTATATCAGCGACGGCATATATGATGACCTATACAAGCGGGCGACCGCGTTTTTGATGGGCAATAGTCGAGAAAAACGGCTGTTGCCTTTTCTGTATCAGATTGACGATGCAGAAAAGTGGAACGATATAAACGAACTGCGGAAAAGCATTCCAAATTTGGGCGTTTCCGTGTCGGTCGATTATATCCTTGAAGAGATCGCGAAAGCGGAGGGTTCATTAAGCTGCAAGGCGGAGTTCCTGACAAAGTTCGCGAACATCAAGCAAAACGCTTCGACCGCGTGGCTCAGTTCCGCGGACATCGCGCGTTCGTTCCCACCGAACAATTACACGCTGGCGGACTTCCGGGATTGTTACGCGCTTGGCGGCATCGATTTATCCATCGCCGTTGACCTTAGCGCCGCGGTGGTGATGATCGAAAAGAATGGCGTAATATACTATTTCACGCAGTTCTTCCTGCCGCATGGAAAGCTGGCCGAAGCGACCGCGCGGGACGGTCTGCCGTATGATATATACGTCAAGCGCGGGTTCCTGACGTTAAGCGGCGAGAATGCGGTCGATTTTAATGACGTATATCGCTGGTTCGTGTCGCTGGTGGAAGAGTACCGGATATACTGTCTTCAGATCGGTTATGATAAGTACATGGCGCAATATCTGGTGCAGGATTTGGACAAATACGGCTTTCACATGGAAAGCGTGGTTCAAGGCCCGAATCTGACCGGCGTCATCATCGACACCGAGGGGCTTTTGAAGTCCGGACGTCTTCAGTGCGCGAACGATAATGACCTGATGAAAATCCATTGGCTTGACGCTGCGCTCAAGATAGAAGACGAAACCAACCGGCGCAAGCTGATAAAGATAAGCAAAAACGCACACGTTGACGGCGTGGCCGCACTTCTTGACGCGATGTGCATGAGGCACAACCATTGGGAAGAGTACGGCGCACAGCTGCGAAATGAGGAGTAAAAAATGGGTCTGCTTGACAGAATTTTCGGGCGCAAGGCCGTAAAGGCGAACGGCGCGGCATGGCAAGGGTCTACGTTTGAAACCTTGACCGCATACCGCCCGGCGTTCTCCACTTGGGGCGGCCAGATGTACGAAAACGAACTGATCCGCGCGGTTATTGACGCACGTGCGCGGCATATATCCAAACTGCGCCCGGAGTTCTTCGGCGTTGCGAAACCGGCATTAAAGGTCATATGCAAAAGCGGGCCGAACGCGTGGCAAACATGGTCGCAGATGCTTTACCGGTCGAGCACTATTCTGGACAATTGCAACACGTTGCCCATCGTGCCGGTGCTGGATGAGTATGATGAGATCAGCGGTTATTTCCCAGTTCTGCCAACGAACTGCGAACTTGTTGAGTTCAACGGCGTTGTATATCTGCGGTACACGTTCGCAAACGGCAGACGCGCGGCCATTGAATATAACCGGTGTTCGATTTTGACCCGGTTTCAGTACAAGAACGATATATTCGGTGAACCGAATAACGCGCTCAATTCCACGCTGGCCTTGCTTGACCTTCAGAAACAAGGCATCGAGGAAGGCATCAAGAACAGCGCGACGTTTCGGTTTATCGCGCGGCTGGGCAACTTTGCGAAACCGGAAGACGTGGCGAAAGAACGCCAGCGGTTCAATAAAGAAAATCTGCAAGGCGAATCAAACGGCATCCTTCTGTTCCCGAACACGTACACCGACATCAGACAGGTTGAAAGCAAACCGTACAGCATCGACGCAAACGAAATGAAGGTCATACAGACCAACGTTTTCGATTACTTCGGATGCAACGAAAAAATACTTCAGAACAGCGCGATCGGCGATGACCTTGACGCATACTTTGAAGGGTGCATCGAACCGTTCGCGATCCAGCTGTCCGAAGGTTTGACGCGGATGACATATTCACCGCGCGAGATCGGAACCGGCAACAAAATCGAAGTGACCGCAAACCGCTTACAGTACATGAGCACCGGCAACAAAATCGCGTTGGCTCAACAGATGGGCGACCGCGGCGTCCTGCTTATCGATGAGATTCGCGAACTGTTCAACTATGCGCCGCTGCCCGATGGAGCCGGCCAACACGCGCCGATCAGGGGCGAGTATTACTTTGCAGATGAGGGCAAAAACAATGGTACAGACGGAAACGAGAGCATTTGACTTCGACGTTAAAGCCGAAGAAAACGAAAAGCATGGGCATCACCTGACGGGGATGCCCATTGTTTATGACCAAACCACGAACTTAGGCTGGTTTGACGAAACCATCGCGCGCGGCGCGCTGGACAATACCGACCTAAAGGACGTGCGGTTCCTGATTGGGCATGATATGAGCATGATCCCGCTCGCCCGGTCGAGGAATAACAACGAAAACAGCACCATGCAAATGACCGTTACTGACGGCGGCATGGAGATTCGGGTCGACCTTGACACCGAGAACAATGCTGATTCTAAAAGGCTTTATTCGGCCGTTCAGCGCGGGGACATTTCCGGAATGTCATTTGCGTTCACGGTCGATGGCGAAAGCTGGGAAGACGTCGAAAGCGACCACCCAAAGCGCACGATCACATCAATCAAGCGCGTTTATGAAGTGAGCGCGGTGGCGTTCCCGGCATATGAAGGCACATCACTTACGGCACGTTCCGATGACGCGGGGCTGGACAGCGCGCGCGCCTCACTGGAGAGTGCAAGAGCGGCCGCACGTGAGAAGCATGAACAAGAGAAACGCGCCGAAGTGCTGGCGCGGCTCGACAAGTGGAGGCTAACCAATGAACCGTGAAGAACTTGAGGCCCGCGCCGCTGAAATTGACAGCATGGAGCGCGACGGTCTGACCGTTGAACAGTTGACCGCACTGGCGGAAGAGCGCGAGAACATCGCCGGCCAGCTTGCGGAACTGAGGCTTGCCGCTGTAAAGGCCGCCGAAGAGCGCGCCGCGGCCGCTGCCGCCGATGACATCAAGGTCATCAATGAACCCGAAAAAATCGAAACGAAAGAGGAAAAGAGAATGTACACCATCGATTCTCCCGAGTATCGCACTGCATTCCTGAAGATGATGCAGAGCACCAAAGCGGATGCGTCCGACGTCAACCTGACCGCCGAAGAGCGCGACGCCTATGTAACTGTTACCACCGATTCCACCAACCATCCCGGCTATCTGGTGCCCACTCAGATCGCGAACCGCATCTGGGATCTGGTTGCCGACCAGCACAGCATCCTCGGCGACATCGATCTCTACCGCGACACCGGCTGCACGATGGAGTTCGTGAAGCGCACTTCCATCTCTCAGGGCGACGCTACCACCGTGAACGAAGGCGCGGCCAACGATGACGAGAAGAACGTGTTCGGCAGGGTCACGCTGGACGGAAAAGATTTCAGCAAGCACGTGGACGTCAGCTATGCCATGCTCAAGATGGCGATTCCCGCCTTTGAGAACTTCCTCGTGTCTGAACTGGCCGAACGCATCGGCGCGGCTCTGGCTGCCGACGTCATTTCTCAGATCAAGACCGATTACGACAGCACCTACAATGCCGCGAACAGTGCCAACGTGAAGGCTCTGGCGTTCCGCGACGTCACCGGCATTATGAGCACTCTGGGCAACGGCGAAGGCCAGTGCGTGTTCTACGCGAAGCGCAAGGTCATCTATGATTACATCGCCGGCATGGTCGACACCACCGGCCGTCCCATCTACCAGCCCAACGCCCAGAACGGCGTCGAGGGTTATCTGGTGGGCTGCCCCGTGAAGGTGGAAGAAGCTTGCGACGATAACAAGATTTTCGTCGGTTTCCCGACCCAGATCAAGGGCAATATGATTCAGGACATCACCATCGAGAACGCCCGCGACATCAAGAAGCACGTCGTGACCTTCGCCGGTTACGCCCGCTTTGAGTGCGGCCTGATCGCGCCTGATGCGTTCGCCATCCTGACGGTGAAGCAGTCCTAAAGAAATCGGCTTTACGCGGGGCTTTCTCCTTTCTTCCCCGCGTGGCGGTGCGCCGGGCGTCCCCTCCTTCGCCCGGCCCACCTTAGTATGGAGGTATCTATATGCTGAAAGAAACGCGGCTTGCGCTGCGAATCACTACCACCGCATATGATGCGGAACTGGCCCAGCTTATCATGGCGGGCGCAGATGACCTGAAGCACTCCGCCGGTGTGCCCGTTGAAGGCGTTTCGCTGACGGTTGCATGGAATCAGGGCGTTGCCACCGTTACAGATTCGTCCTCTATCACGGACGATCTCATTATCCGCGCGATTATCACATATGTGCGGATGCGCTTTGGCTCCCCGGACGATTACGACCGGCTCAAGGCGGCATATGATGAGCAGAAAGCACAGCTTCAGACCGCGACCGGGTACGGAATACCCGACGATGAAGGTGGTAACGAATGATCCGCGCTGACGTGATAACGCTGGTCGGAGAAACCCCGTCCAGCCACGGTATGTATGATACCTTCACGGCAAACGAACGGCAAGTGTTTGCGGAACGGCGAAGCGTCGGTATGCGCGAGGCATATCAGGCGTTGAGCGTGGGCTTACACCCGGAAATCGTGTTTCGGCTTGAAATTGCGGAAGATTACCAGAACGAACGCCGACTGGTTTGGAACTCAACAACTTACAAGGTCGTTAGAACGTATCTGAACGGCGACGGCATCGAACTGGTTTGTGAGAGGTGGACGGGCGATGTATAGCGAATTGATCGCACTGCTTGTGGCTACAAAGATTCCGTGCGCGGAGGGCGCGTGGAACAATGCGCCGCAGACCGGCAGTTATATCGTCTATTCGCTTGACGGCGAGGGCGCGACGCTTTGGGGCGACAATATGCAACAGCATCAAGTCATCCTTGGCAGTGTTGACCTGTTTTGCCGTACAAACGACCGCACAGATTTCAACGCCGTTCAGGATGCGCTCAAGGCGTCCGGGTTAAGCTGGGATTTGAACAGCATCCAGCATGAAACGACAAGCCGACAAATCCATTATGAATGGGTTTTTGAAATGGAGAAAATCTGATGGGCATGACCATTGAAACCGACCTTTCCGACATCACCGCGATGGTGGAGCGTCTGGACGGGGCGGCGGACAAAGCGGCCGCGAAGGGCCTGTATAAAGGCGCGGGAATCGTTGCGGACGCACTCACGGCGGCGATCGGCAGCATACAAACGGAACCCTTCCGTTATGTGCGCGACGGCGACCCGAAAAGACTTGCGTCACCGCAGGAAAAGGCCGCGCTCGCAAACGGGCAGTTCGGCATAGCGAAGTTCAAAAAGAACGGGCTGGAAATGGAAACCAGCATCGGTCTGGGCAACGCCGGTTATATGCACATCATGGGCACAGGTTCCCGGAGCAGCGGCAAAACGACGCCGGTTCCGGTAATCGCGCGCTCCATCGAAAGCGGCACAAGTTTCATGCAGAAGCAACCGTTTATGCGGAAGGCGTTTGCAAAAACAAAAGGTTCCGCCGCGGACGCGATACGGTCGACAATGGAGGCCGAAATACAAAAAGCAATCGACCAATGAGGTGTAACATATGGCAAGAATTGGCATGAAATACCCGGTGTTCGCGACGGAGGCGACGTACACCGCGGGAACCGGGATCACGTACAACGCCGGGCAGGTGCTTTGTCACGCGATTTCGGCAAACGTGACCTACAATCGGCGCAACAATCCGTTGTATGCCGATGATATGAAGGTCGAAAACGACAAAGGTCTGACGGATTATACCATCGCTTTTGAAGGCGATCGGCTGCCCGACGATAAGCGCGCCGCGCTTCTGGGCGAAACGGCGGTATATAACAGCGCGACGCCGCCTGCGATTACGCACTATATCGTCAATGATGACAATCCCCCGAATGTTGGCTTTGGTTTCTATCAGGTTTACATGGAGGATAACGTCACGAAGTATGAGGCGTTCTGGTTCCACCGGGTACAGTTCGCGCTCGATAACGAACAATCTCAGACGAAGGGCGAACAGATTCAGTGGGGCACTTACTCGCTGACCGGCACGGGTTTCGGTGTGCAGCTGGACAACACGAATGGCACTCAGTTCTTCGATCACATGAACTTTGCGACAGAAGCGAACGCGATCGCGTGGCTGAAGACGCGGGCCGGTATCACCTGATGCAGCGCGGGGTCTGAACGGCGGGAACGTCTGACAGACCCCGGTCATTTTATAGCGGGAGGATAAAACAATGCCTGTTTGGCTTCAGACGGCGATTTCCATCGTTGTGGCCGCGCTCGCATCGACGGGGTTATGGTCTTTCATTCAGAAGCGCATGGAAAGCAAGGACGCGCGGTCGCGCATGATCCTTGGGCTTGGGCACGACCGCATCCTTGCGCTTTGCAGTGAGTACATCGCGCGCGGTTACGTCACCCGGACGGAATACGAAAACCTTGATAAATACCTGTATAAACCTTACATCGATCTGGGCGGGAACGGAACCGTTCAGCACATGAAGGCACAGGTCGACAAGTTACCCATTAAGGAGGGGTGAGACGTGTCAAACAAATTGTATGACGCGCTGAAATGGGTCGCGCAGTTGCTTCTGCCGGCTCTGGGCGCGCTTTATTTCGCTTTGGCGCAGATATGGGGATTTCCTTACGGTGAGGAAATCGTGGGCACTCTGACGGCCGTGGACGCGTTTCTGGGCGTGATACTGGGCATCAGTACGGTGCAGTATAACAAAGCGAAGGCGGCGGGGGACGAATGATTACATTCGATAATCTGCCGCTTGCGTTTACGCTTGGCGCGTGGGAAGAGATGGAAGGAACCGTTTGTTCGCTGGACGAACTGTTCGATATGTACCGCGCGGACGGCAAGAAACGCACAAGCGTTGAAACGATGAAGAAAACGCTCAAAGTCGCGGTGATATTCGCGAAGGCCGCCGGCACAGAGATCACATACGATGACTTGTACAGCGAATTGATACCGGGCGAAATCTTCGCGCTACAGGGCGCAATCATGGCCGCCGTGAACGAAGGTCTTGACTTTGAAAACAAGAACAAACAGCGGCGCGATCTTGTGCTTGAAGAACTGGACGCGGCGGAAGGAAAAAACGCATAACCCCGCGGCAGATTCTCTCCGAGGCACTGATCGCGGGGCTTACACTCACCGAGGCGCGCACGTTGCGCCCCGGCGCAATAACGGATTTATTCATCGGCCGGCGGCGGTATGACCTCATGCTGCACGGTCTGAAGGAGGCGTAAAGATGGCCGAAACCAACGTAAAGCTAAAGGCGGACGTCGCGCCGTTCAAAAAGGCGATGACCGAGGCCAGAACGGCCACCAAAACGCTGGACGCGGAATTAAAGCTTGCACAGGCGCAGTTCAAGGCCACCGGCGACGCGGAACAGTATCTTGATACCCGGACGAAGGTGCTCGCCCAGCAGATTACACAGCAGCAGAAGGCCGCAGACGCCGCGCGGAGCGCGCTGGAGCAGATGCGGAATGCCGGCGTTGAACCCACAAGCACCGCGTATCAGAACATGGAACGCGCTATGCTCGACGCGGAGCGGCAGATGGTGCAGCTGCGACAAGAGGCCGACAAGGCTGGTGACGAGGTGCTCGATCTGTCAAAGGATTCGGACAAGTTGTCACAGAGTCTTGAAAATATCGGCAAGTCTTCTAAGTTTTCCGCAATAGCGGATGGCTTCAACATGGTTTCGTCGATTACGCGGACTGTATGGAGCAACGTCCAGCGCATCGGAAATGTTATCAGTTCATCCACTGATTGGGCGGATGATTTGATAACCACCGCGAAACGGTATGGATTGAGTACGACCGAGCTTCAGCAATATCAATATGCTTCAAGGTTCGTTGACACCGAGGTCGATGCGATACTAAAAGCACGGGATAAGCTCATGTCGAAGACAAAGAACGAGGGCATTATGTTTCTTGTCGACGGCATGGATCAATATGCGATTCAGCTTCATAATGTCAAAGGCGAAGCGCGCGATTCGATGGACATCTTTTGGGACTTTATCGACGTGCTTGGCGAGTTCGAAAACGAAACCGACCGCGATTCCGTGGCGCAGGAGTATTTCGGAAAGTCTTTCCGTGACTTGATAACGCTTGTGCAGACCGGGCGGAGCGGTTGGGAAGAATACATGAACAGCGCAAGCGTCGTGAGCGAGAAAGACGTTCAAAAGCTTGGCGAGATCGATGACAAGCTGGAAGAAATAGACGCCAGATGGCAAACGCTGAAAAATACCGTTATTGCCGACTTTGCGCCGGGAGTCATTAGCGCACTTGAAGGCGTTTACAACGCCATACAATCAATTGGCGAGATTGGCGGCAAAGCGGCGATGTGGGTCATGGATTTGCTTGGCATTGATTACAATTCATACGGTCGCGAGGTTCAAACGTTTGATACTTCCGGGCCGTTGCCGGCATATGATCCAGCCGTTGTTTGGACGGGCGGAAACGGTGCATACGGGCCGGCAAGCCCGGAGCAGATCGCCGCGGCACATGAAGCGGCAAATGCAACCGTAGAGGCTTACGCCGCCGGTGTAGAGGCAAACGCATCTGCGGCATATGCCGCCGGTGCGGCACTTGGCGCGGCTGCGGCTCAAGGCGTCGGAGCCGGTGTTGGAGCTATTGGCAGTACTACGAACAACACCACAAACCAGAACTTCGGAGATACATATAACTATTACAACACCGGGTATGAAGGGTACACCGAAGCACAACGGCGCGCGCTTGCCGGTTACGGGGGATAATCCATGCAAAGCTATTTCATCTGGAAGAATCAGGACTCCCGCGACTGGGGCATATATCTAAAAGCACCTGCGCCCATCGTTCGCGGCAAAGAGCGCGTACAGAACGTCACGATTCCCGGCCACGCCGGTGCGTATCATCTGACCGAAGGCGATGGGATTTATGACACATATCTGCAAACGCTCACGGCGCGCATCCCGCAAACCGCGGTCAATCGCGGCGCGCTCAAGTGGCTAAGCGGTGAGGGATATATTACATTTTCAACGTTGCCCGATAAGCGGCAGAAGGCGCGGCTCATCAATCAGGTAACATTGAACAAATTGTCTTACAATCTGGGATGGTATGAAGGGACGCTGGCGTGGGAATGCCAACCGCTTAAGGAAATGCTATATGAACCGACCGACACGATACTCAGCGTGGGCACGACGCTTTATAACATCGGCGACGTTCCGGAGAAACCGCTCATCACTGTGACCGGTTCCGGTGACTTTGTTCTTGCAGTAGGGAGCGCGGCGTTCACGATTACCGGGATCACGGCGGAACAGGCTGGCGCGGTGATAGATTGCGACGCGTGCGAAGTGCTGACACCGACGGGCGACCTTATCACGAATCAGAGCGCGGGCGAGTTCCCGGAGTTCGCGGTGGGTTCTAATACGGTCAGTTGGACTGGTGCGAGCGTTACGGGTGTTATGGCACTCAGGAGGCAACGCTGGGTATGATAAACCTGTACACGCGGAACGACATTGATTATACGAAGAACGGCACGGCGGTGCTGAAACCCACGTCTTGTGTGGTGTCTGAAATAGCTGGCGGTTCTTATGAGTTGAAGATGTCACATCCGATGGACAGCGGCGGCGCGTGGCGCATCATGCAGAACGAGGACATTATAAAAGTGCCGGTTCCAGTAGCGACCATTGAAAGCGCGGTCATCGGTGAGAATGTAGACATCTACAAAGTCATAACGTCAGGCGCAGCGATCCGGGCGAAACCGAACGCGCCGTCACGGATCACATATGCGACTTGGGTGGTTGGTTCTTATACTGCTGGCGCGAAGGTTACGTATCGCGGTACACAAAATTATCAGGCGTTGCTGAACACCACGGAAACAACGCAGACGATACCGCCTCCGCAGAATCCGAACGGGTGGGCAGAAATCGCGAATTATACAAGCGGTTCACCGGCGATTGCGAATCCTGCCGTAAACGAAGAATTGTATCTGATTTCAGAGTATAACACTTACTGGTTATACGTTCAGACGCACAACGGCATTCAAGGATATATTCAGAAATCATACACGCAATACGTTCGCACGGAAACGGTCGAACAAGTCCCCGAACGCACGGTGTCCGAGCAACTGCTCCGCATCTACAATATCGAGCATGACACGGCGCGAAAGACCGTAACAGTGCGCGCGCGGCACGTCAGTTATGACTTAAGCGGCAATCTGGTGCAGGATTGCGCTGTGACGGCAGTTGAGCCGGCGGTCGCGCTTGCCCGCATCCGGGATGCGCTTCTGTTCGATACGGAATCCACAATCGCCACGAACCTGACGAGTGATGATGGAACATATACCGGGGACTTCAGCTGGAAGAATCCGGTTAACGCGTTGCTCGATCCTGACAGCGGTTTAATCAATTACTTCAAAGCAAAATTGATCCGCGATAACTGGGACATTTTTCTATATAAAAACACGTCCGAAGACCGTGGCGTGGTGTTCCGTTACGGCGCGAATCTGAAGGGCGTTAAGTGGAAACGCGCGAACGATAAGCTTATAAACCGCGTCATCCCGGTGGCGCAAATGGCCAACGGCGACCCGTTATATCTGCCTGATGTATGGGTGGATAGTCCGATTATCGACACATACCGCGTAATACGAACCGAATATCTCAAGGTTGACGGGAAGGTGGGCGGCGATGACGGACAGGGCGGAACATGGACAGAGGCCGCGCTGCTTGAGCATATGCAGGAAGTGGCGGAACGCCGGTTTTCCGTGGATAATGTGGATAAGATAAGCGTATCGTTAGACGTGGATTTCACGCTTCTGGGCGATACTGCGGAATATGCGCAATATAAGGGACTGCAAAAGCTGTTCCTGTACGACACCGTTCGCGTGTTCGACTCGTTCACTGGAATTGACTACTCGTTGCAGCTGTCCGCTTACGATTGGGACGCGGTGAACCAGCGATACAACAAGGTCACGCTGGCGAATGTGTTTGATTACGGCGGGCGCGATGTGAGCGGTTATAACATCGTTGACGGTTCTATCCGTCCGAAGAAACTTTCCCCTGACACGATTTCGATGCTCAAAGAGGAGTTAAGCTAATGCCGAACATTACACACACTCTCACAGTGCCGGTAGAACTGAACGACGGCATCAGACGCATCCGTGAACCGCGGCCGATCGGTCTGGCGGACATCGCGGCGGACGTTTTCGCGGCGAAGCTGACACAGGGCGGCAGCGCGTACACTCCCGGCGGTTCTGCGGTCGTCAAAGGCTATTTTATCCGCCCGGACGGGCAGACTGTGTACCTTACAGGCACGAAGTCGACGAACTCGATTTCCGTGACGCTAACGGCGAATTGTTACGCCGTGGAAGGCCCGTACACGCTCGCCATCAAGGTGGAAGAAAGCGACAGCAATCTGGGCACGGTGCTCATCGTGGACGGCACGGTGGTGGCGACACAGACCGGCGCGGTTGCGGATTACGGCGATGAATATCCGTCACTTGAAACGCTGCTTGCCGCGCTGGACGATAAGATCACCGAACCGGCGACCGAAGGCACAAGCGGACAGGTGCTTGCTACGGACGGAAACGGCGGGCGCAGTTGGGTAAACGGCGCGGCGGTTTCTGCCGTTTCTCAGCTTATCATCGATAGCACCACGTACACGCTGCGCGAAGGTTCGTCCGGTGCGGCGGGGTACATTACCATACAGACGGAGAGTTAACCATGCCGATATATCTTGGCACACAACAGGTGAACGGCATCTGGCTGGGCGCGGATGAGGTCGTGAACGTGTGGAAGGGCACAGACCTGATTTACACGAAGGGCACTCCGCCCGGCCCGGCCGCCGGTACGCTGTTTGATAACGGCTGGGTTTCCGGGATCGCGTGGAGCGGCAACGCACTCACACGCCCGCAATATACGTCACTGGGTTCGTACAGTTTTGCAAACGTCGATTCTGACGGATATATGAAACTTACAGTCGCGTCTAACAACGATTATTCTAACGTAAACCACAACTGTCACGTGTGCACCAGCGACTTGATAACCGTGCCTCCCAGTGCAACGAAGATGAAAGTCATTGCGTGTCAGACGCGCGGCGCGGGCAGTTTTCTTTACGGCCCGGTTTACATCAAGTTCGGACTGCTCACGCAAAACCCGGTCAACAGCATGGACGATACAAACGGCGGGCAGCTTAGCACGATAACAGAAGTCACTACGACCGAACAAACAACGTATGAACTGACGCTTGCGTCAGGGATCGCCGGCAATAGCTGGCTTGCAGTCGTAAACATGAGGCGCACGGCAAAGCAGAGCGAGCCGGGCAACCTGTTTATCTATAAAGTATGGTTTGAATAAAACACGGAGGTATCAACATGGCACTGAAATGCTTGGACAATCCCATTCTCCCCGGCGCGCAGATTCGCACTTTCCTGATCTCTGATGACGGCACTCTGCCGTATGTTGATACCACCGGCAGCGAACCCATCGCGGTGGCCGAAAACATCAACGGCGAAGAACTGGAATGCACCGCGGGCACCACGGTGTGGAACGATGACATGACGATGGTCGCGCAGCTGGGCCTTGACGGCTGGGCCGCTGTACGCGGCACTCTGCCCGACGTTGACGAAGCGGAATAAAGAGGTGGCACAACATGGAAAAGAAAGATCATGTACTGCTTGGCGCAGCTCTGACCGTCGGTGCGGTCGAGGACTGGCTGGGCGAGCACGTTGACCCGGAGACCGGGTATGTGGTAGACGATACCCTCGCCATCGAAGGCGCGGCGGCTGATTCCAAAGCAACCGGCGACGCGATCGCAGCGGTAGAGGCGGCGATCCCGGCCGTTGACGCCACCCTTGCCACCACCGGCGCGGCCGCTGATGCGAAGAAAACCGGCGACGAGATCGCTGACTTAAAGAGCGCTGTAAACGATGTGAAAGAAAAGACGCTTTCCGATACCGTTTGCAAAAATCGTTTTGACGGGGTTTTGAAAGCGGGTTATGTAAACCAAGTCACAGGTGCTTGGTCGCCGGGTGGAACGAGCTATGTGGGAACGGAGGACATGATTGATTGTGGCGGAACTCCGTTTACTGTCAGCGTGCGTCCAATAGCAAATACAACAAACTTGGTTTTCAGATATGCATTATATAATGCGTCTGGCACGTTTATCCGTGGAGCTATCGTCGATAACTCTGACTGGACTTACACTACAAGCCCCGATATTTCCACACAGCAGGTTGGTTATTTAACCTTTACCGATGCAACCGCC
The DNA here is from genome assembly GCA_045114065.1 of Sodaliphilus sp. Lineage (GTDB taxonomy): Bacteria > Bacteroidota > Bacteroidia > Bacteroidales > Muribaculaceae > Sodaliphilus. The sequence continues at coordinate 2,614 of JBGUJU010000144.1, read as the reverse complement.
AAATATATCCGTTTTTCTTTACTCGCAGGATTTGAATATAGTTTACGAATACAGGTTGAGCATGGAAGTTTGCCAACGAAGTACCAGTTATATTTTGATGACTACACAGAGATAAATCCGACAACCGACAAAAACGGAACCGTGCTTAAAAGCTGCGTTGTTGGGAACAAAGGGTATTCAGCAAAAGCGGCTTCGCTTGCAGATGGTGTTGACTTGATTATCAATCATGAAATTTCAGTAAGAAAAAACAAGACTTATCATCTGCATACGCTCATTGATTCCTCTTTTGATACCTTGTATTTCGGTCATGGTGAAAGTAGCTATTCGCTATATTTTAAGCTTGACGATACAAATATTACCTTCATGACAAACGGAACAGAGGGGACGGCTCTCCAGCATGGTCTTACTCTCGACACCTATGTTGACATACTGGTAGCTGTTGGGGAGAAGAATACTGGAACACTTATTGTCAATACGTTGGGCGGGGTTTATTCTCATACTGTGCAGGTTGTCAACGGATATAAAGGCAAGGTGTTTGTGCGTCCTTCTGGGTGTTCATTAACAGAAGTATATATTGGTTTTTCATCTGCGGATTTTAGACAGCCTGTCTGGATGTTCGGCAACAGCTATTTCACACACACGTCTGATTCCCGGTGGACGTATTGGCTAATCGAATGGGGGTTCGGTCGGTGCTTACTTAATGCGTTCCCCGGTATGAACTCTGCGGAAGCATTGGCAGAATTTGAGGACTATATCCAAAATATCGCGGTGCCGAGTGTTGCTGTGTGGTGCTTGGGCATGAATGACCCAGACGCAAGCGGTGCTAATCATGACTGGTTGGATAGCGTAAAGTCCTTTACGGAAAAATGCAAAACGAATGGGATACTACCAATTCTTGCCACAATTCCGAATGTTCCGAATCTGAATCATGGCTATAAAAATGACTGGGTTGAATCAAGCGGGTATAGATACATTGATTTTGCACAGGCCGTAGGCGCAAAGCATGATTCAACATGGTACACGGGATGCCTGTCAGATGATAATACTCATCCTACAGAACTTGGAGCGAGACTTCTTTGTTTGCAAGCACTCGCAGATGTTCCCGAGTTGATGCAATAACTGACGAATAGGATGGGAAGCCGTATGGGAAACATGCTGGAGAAATGCTGTGGAACACGCCCAAAAATCAAAGTTGTAACATATCCCGGCACTTCATATGAGATGTTCATAATTGTATGCCAAAAGTGTGGCATGAAAACACAGCCACATCGTAATCTGAATGACGCATACGATGAGTGGAACCACCCGGAGAATGTGCATTTGAATTAAAGGAAACATGGCGTCTGGTTCTCTGTGCGGAAATTGCTTATGCGAAACGGCAGGACTTAATGAGCCGTTCGATTCGGCTCGCCATATTCTATGTTAAAGGAAACTTTAAGTCATTAAAGGAAACAATCAGAGGTGATACTATGCACTTTCGCAACGCACAAAAAAGGCGCATCATTCGTCTGTGGCCTGCATACTTCTTCGCCACATACGAAAGACGATGGCGTGAGGCTATAGAAAAGGGCTACCTTCAATAGACCTTCTCACTTTAAGTCACAAACGATTGGGGGTGATAGCACATGGAAATCGGAAGAAACGAGTTCCCTATGTAGCTACGCCCCCATATCGGGGGGGCTGACGAATAACGAGGGCGGGAGAAATCCCGTCCTCACTTTTAAGGAGGAATAACATGGCAAGGAAATACGAAGTCGAAGACGGAAGACCCGAAGACTGGCGTTCCGAAGTGGTGTACGTGCGGAATCCAGACGGAAGCATAACTGAACTTGAAGAAGGTGAATCCGATGATGCAGACGATTCGCAAGGGTGACACAGGGCAGGACGTGTTCGTAGCGCGTTGCCTGTTGGCGATGGACGAACTGTCTGACGTGTTCGATGAACCGATGGAGATTGTGGTCAAGGACTATCAGAAAGTACACGGCATGACCGTAGACGGAATCATCGGCAAGTCAACGTGGGAAGAACTGGCGAACACCGCGCCCACGGTCAGCACCACGAAAAACAAATACGGATGTTACGCCAGTGCCGTTCAAACGCTCTTAAACGGACCGGACGTCAAGGTTGACGGAATATACGGGCAGAAGACGAAAGCGGCCGTAAAAGCCTATCAGACGCGCCAGAAACTATCCGCTGACGGCATCACCGGTCGGCAGACGTGGCGAAGCTTTATTCTGGGCGAAACGCCGGCGGAGAAGGTCATAAACGATTGCATGTATTACTGCCAATGGGACAAACGATGGTCAAAGGTGATGTATTCCAATCACAATGATAAATCGCAGACCATCGGCAACAGCGGGTGCGGCCCGACGTCCGCGGCGATGATACTGGCGACATGGATCGACCCGGCGATAACACCCGTTCAAACGTGCGAGGATGCCCGGAAACACGGCTTTCGCACTTATAGCAGCGGCACATCATGGAAATACTTTCCGCACGTTTTTGAGGCTTACAGCGGCTTTCAGAAGTTTCAGCAAACGGCAAGCCTTGAAACGCTGAAAAAGGCCGTTCGCGAGGGCGCGCTGGCGGTGTGCTCGATGAACAACAAAGACGG
>JBGUJU010000143.1:0-6166 GCA_045114065.1 Sodaliphilus sp. | reverse complement strand
GCTCATCAACCTGAGCGAGAGCAAGCGCCTGCACGTGATGATGCTCGAGAACTGCTGCTATGACTTCTTTGAACTCAACTCGCTCTACATGGCGCAGCGAGGTCTGCTGGGCGAGGTCATCTATGTGCAAGGGGCTTACCGCCACGAGCTGTCGCCCTATTGGGACGAATACTGGAAACGTGGTGACGATGACAAGTTGGGGTGGCGTCTGGACTACAACAGCAAGTTCCGCGGTGACGTTTATCCCACCCATGGTCTGGGACCCATTGCGCAAGTGCTTAACCTTCACCGCGGCGACCGCATGAGAACACTAGTGGCGATGGATACCCGATCCTTTAATGGCCAGGAACTGTTCAAGGCTCGCACAGGCGAGTATTGCCCTGACTTCAAGAACGGTGACCACACGACTACACTCATCTCAACCGAGAAGGGCAAGGTCATCGAGATCCACCACAACGTGATGACGCCACAACCGTATAACCGCATGTACCAGCTCACCGGCACCAAGGGCTTTGTCAACAAGTATCCCGTCGAGGGATTCGCGTTCGCCAAGGACGTGATGGCCCGAGCCGGAGTCAACGTCAGCAAAGACTATACGGGCCATTCCTACCTGAGCAAGGAGGATACCGAGGCGCTCCTGCAGAAGTTCACCTCGCCGCTCGTGACCCGCTATGGCGAGGAAGCCAAGGAAGTGGGCGGCCATGGTGGCATGGACTTCATCATGGACTCGCGGCTGGTCTATTGCCTGCAGAACGGGCTGCCGCTCGACATTGACGTGTATGACCTGGCAGAATGGTGCTGCCTGGCAGAACTAGGTAGCCTCTCGATGGACAACGGCAATAAGCCTGTACAGGTGCCCGACTTCACCCGAGGCGAGTGGAGCAGGTTTCGTGGATACCGCCACGCCTGGGCCAAGCCCGAGGACGAGGCCGCGACACGAGCCGCTGCTATGGAATTTACCAAGCAACTGAAAGCCAAGGGAGCAAAGTACTGGGAAAAGAATTAGGAGTTAGAAATTAGGAGTTAGGAGTTAGGAATTGGCATCCGCCAACAAACTAGGGAATAAGGACTAGGGAATAAAAACTAGAAACTAAAGATGGAAGCAATTGAGACAGCCGGGATTCTGGCGCAATTTGAGATTCAGGGGGTTGTCAAGGAGGTCAAGCCCCTGGGCAACGGACTTATCAATGATACTTACCACGTCATCACCGAGGGTGGTGATACTCCCGACTATGTGCTGCAGCGCATCAACAATGCCATCTTCCAAGATGTGGACTTGCTGCAACACAACATCGAGGTGGTGACCGCCCACATCCGCTGCAAGCTGGAAGCTTGCAATACCGACGACATCGACCGCAAGGTACTGCAGTTCGTCAAGAGCCGCGACGGCAAGACCTATTACCGTGACGACGCCGACCGCTACTGGCGCGTGATGGTCTATATCCCCGACACAGTGACCCACGAGGCCGTCACGCCCGAGCATGCCCGCGACTGCGGCAGGGCCTTCGGCAACTTTGAGAAAATGCTGGTGGATGTACCCGAGCCCCTGGGCGAAACCATCCCCGACTTCCACAACATGGAACTGCGCATGAGCCAGCTGCGAGAGGCTGTCAAGAATGATGCTGCAGGCCGCTTAGACGAGGTGCGCGACATTGTCGAAGAACTGGAACGCGATGCCGACGAGATGTGCCAGGCCGAACGTCTCTACCGCGAGGGCCGATTGCCCAAGCGCATCTGCCACTGCGACACCAAGGTCAACAATATGCTCTTTGACCGGCAGGGCCAGGTGCTGTGCGTCATCGACCTTGACACCGTGATGCCATCGTTCATTTTCTCGGACTACGGCGACTTCCTGCGCACCGGTGCCAACTTCACCGCAGAGGACGACCCCGACCTGTCCCGTGTGGGTTTCAACGAGGACATCTTCAAGGCTTTTACCGAGGGTTATCTGGAATCGGCAAGAGAGTTCCTCACGCCCATCGAGATTGAGTTGTTGCCCTATGCCGTGGCCCTGTTCCCCTTCATGCAGTGCGTGCGCTTCCTCGCCGACTATATCAACGGCGACACTTACTACAAAATCAAATACCCAACCCATAACCTGGACCGTACCCGCAATCAGCTGACCCTGTACCGTGACGTGCGACGCCACGACCAGATGATGGTCGATTTCATCCAAGGCTTGCTATAACCTACGGTGTGGAATGCCCCTTGCCAAGACGCCAAGTTTTTTAGGGATTGCCAATATGGAATAACAATAATTCCACAGGGAGACGCAAGATTTTGCGTCTCTACAATTCAAAACCTTACGTTTTTTCTGCCATGGACGTCACCTTTTGGCGTCCAGGCCTGTTATATGGGTGAACTGGTTCAAGAAACAAAAAGTGTAACAATTTAAATTCAATAAAAAAATGAATCCAATTTCTGAAATATTAGTGCCAATTGCAATCTGTTGTGTACTTCCCATCATGCTCGTGTGGTTTGTCATTCGCAAAAAGATGAATGAAACCAACCAACGCACACAGATCGTGCTGGCTGCTCTCGAGAAGAATCCTGAAATGGATATTGAGGAACTCATGAAGAAGATTTCGTACAAGCCCAAACTGCTGAAGGAGAAACTGCTCACTAAACTGCTGTGGGGATGCCTCACCACATTGCTTGGATTAGGATTGATAGCCTTTGGCATTTTCTTGGGGGAGAACCAACTCGGAGGCACCGATGATCCCTTGACTGCCATTTGTTTCGGTTTGATTTCCCTTGGTATAGGCATCGCATTTCTTGTCAATTATGGAGTGGGCAAGAAGATGCTCGCCAAGGAAATGGAGGCCGAGGAGAAGAGTGTGACTGAGCAAGTGTAACCAGTGACGCGCGAAGTCTTCATAGCGCAAGTGGAGCGTGAGCAAGAGGCCCTGCGAGGTTTCTTGCTCGCCCTGTGCTGTGGTAACAAGAGTGATGCCGATGACCTGGCACAGGATGCCCTCGTTAAGGCTTACCTCTCCCTGACTGGCTATCGTGACAAGGGAAAATTCCGATCATGGCTCTTCAAGATTGCCTACAACACCTTCCTCAACCACAAGGCGAGTTGCCGCACGATGGAAAGCATCGACGAGGCACGAACGTTCATCGGCGGCACGGCAGCCGATGCTTCGTTTGAACACCAGGACCTCTACCTTGCCCTGCGCACCCTGCCGCCTAAGGAGCGCTCAGCCATCACACTCTTCTACCTGAACGGATACAGCATCAAGGAAATCGCTGCAATCACCGAGGCCACAGAAAGTGCCGTCAAGCAACAACTCTCCCGAGGACGTGACAAACTAAAATCAAAGCTACAGTTATGAACAGAGATAGAGCACTCGAGGAACTCTTCCTCGCCCATAAACCGCAATTCGACGACAAGGATGCCTTCATGGCATCACTCACTCAACGCTTGGATACCGTGGAGTACATCAAGCAGCACCAGGAGGCGACCATCCGTCGTTACAAGATGGCAGTGGTAGTAGCGTTTCTTGCAGGACTTGTTGTTGGAGGTCTTGCCATCACTTATCTCCTCACGTCGCCGACCGATGTTCCCATCTTTTCCTTCAAGACTCAATTTGTGCTATTGCAATGGCTGTGCGATAACTCCCGAATGGTCACTGTCGCTGCCATCTCGTTGCTGATGACCTTTGGCATCATCGCATTCATCAGTAATGTTCAAGAAATCTTGCACATGCGCCAGTCGCTTCAACGACAACACTCTGCTCTATAAACACAAAAACGACAACGAACTTAAAAGAAAACAACAAATACAATAAATACAAGGGCATCCGCAATCTTTTTTATAAACACAACTCAAACAACTTTTACAACTTTTTTATGATGTTGTTTGAGTTGTGTTTTGTATCAAGAGCGGATGCTTCTCTAAACTCTAAACTTTAACCTCTAAACTGCGAGCGTTAGCGAGCATTATGCCCATTGGAAGTTGTCGGTGCCGGCCCCGAGTTCAAAGTGGTACTTGGCGATGCCCAGGTCCATCTGGGTGTAGCCGACGAGGGAGAAGTGGCGCTTGGCGAGGACGCGAGGAAGTTGGCCTTCAACAGGCGGCAGAAGTTCAAACGAAAACTTCTGCTGATTGATGGCTGTGGGTGCCAACAGGGCAGCTTCGACACCGCGTCGGAACCAGTCGGGCGTCGTATCGCTGACGTTGCTCACCTGGTCGATGCGTTTGATCTTGTGGGGCACGCCCTGAGTCGCGCCGTAGCCGATGGAGATGTAGGCCTTGATGACCTCGCCCTCGTTGAGGACATAGGTCCCCGGTATCTTGGTATAACTCAGGCCCACCCAGCAGGTGTTCATACCAAGCGTCTGGGCCAACAGCACCAGTTGCTCGCCGTAGTAGCCGATGCGGTCGTCCAGGTCATCGGCTTTGACGCCTGCCATGACCAGGTAGTCGGTCACCCCACGGAACTTGCCGTAGCGTGCAAACGGACCCAAGAAGGCCTTCGGCTCGTTGCGTATCAACTGGATGTGCAGCCGCCCCTCACGGTTCACCTCATCTATTTTCTCTTGCAGTCTGCTGGCATCGGCATCACTCAACGGTTGCCCCTTATAGGCCCTTACACTATGCCTTGCCACTATCGCTTCTTGTAATGTCATTGTCATGAATGTTTTTTCTTGGACAGTTGTTTCATGCGGTTGTTCTGCTCCTTGCAGGCAGCGAGGAGGTTCCAGATGGCATCCTCGCTGAGAACGCCGCGCTTGAGGTCGGCGGGCAGGTTGCCAGCCTCGTCGTCGGCAAAATCTTGCTTCCACAGGTCACTGCCGTAGTATTCGTCAAGGGCGGCTATCGCCTCCTGGGCTGCTTCCCACTTGTCGAGGGCCGCCTCGAGCCGCTTCACTGCCGCCGAGGCTCGGTTGAGGCGACGCTCCATCTGGCGGATGCGCTTAATCTGTTCCTTCATTTTTTACTACCTCCAGAATTGAGAATTAATAATGGGCAAATATAGTGTATTTTCTTGGTTGAAGGGCGGTTTCGGTATTATTTATCGTCAATTTGAGAAAAATACCGAGAATGCTTAGGTTGATGTGATTCCTTGGATTATCTTTGCGACAGAACTAAAAACTGATAGAAATGATGAAACAAATTGCCTACCTGATTTTACCCATATTGCTGCTGTTGAGCGCCACTGGTGCCAACGCCCAGCAACGCAGTTACCCCGAGGACATGTTGAACATCGAGGGAGCATCTTTCATCACGGTGAAGTTCAAGGGAGCATCGCCAAGCATCGTTGACTTCATCACCTCGTTAATCAATAACGAGGCCATGCCGATGGATAGTGGAAATCTCATCGATGCCTGGAACCATTACCTGCGCAACGAGAAACAAGAACCAGGCGTTGAAGTCGTCGTTGACAAGAAGAACGGCTATGTCCGTATCACAACAGAATACACCGAAGACTATGACGGCGAACACCATGTTTACAAAGGCTTCTTTGAGTCGTGTTTCTGGAACTGTGCCGACGGCAAGCACAAGTTATTCGCCATCAACATCAATTCCACGGATAACGGCCGCTATATCGAAGGCCAGACCACTGGGCTGTCACTCAACCTCTATGATAACGGCAGGCACATCATGTGGGATATCAATGAAGAGGAACTTGGTCTTGATGTATGTCCCATTCCTGATGAATATGAATACAATGCCGAGACGGAACTGTATTACATCAAGGACTACGAAACCGGCAAGCATCTGACCTTGAACAACGATGAGTTTTGGCGCTGGCGTGAACAGAGGCCGATGAAGGTTTTCTGGCTGCCCCAGCAGGGCAAAGACATCATCTGTGAAATCCACTCTGCCACAAGGACTGAGACCATCAAGCACGTGTGGGACGGCATGCGGTTCAACCAGCAATAATCCATCTACCCTCCATCAAGTAGAGAATCTTCTTTCTCTAAAAACATCATCAGCCTGTGTCATCATTACTACACGACAAGAGGCTGTGTCATAATTGCGACCCAGTATTATAACCGTGCTATCGCACGGGAACCTTTAGCTTCGGCGAAGCCAAATTAAACAAATTTTTAAATTAAAATTAATATTTTATTTATATTAATAAAATTTTAAAAAATAATTTGAATAATTTCCCGCCCGTAGGGCGGTTTTATTTCTAGCAATTGAATTATGACACAC
>JBGUJU010000142.1:0-3124 GCA_045114065.1 Sodaliphilus sp. | reverse complement strand
CTTGCAGCGAAGGTCTGCGTTTCGCTATCCGCGAGGGTGGCCGCACCGTAGGTTCGGGTCAGATCACTGGCATCATCGAGGACTAATTGGTAGTCTTCAACTGTCATGAGCCCTAGCGGCGAGTGACAAAACAAATAAAGGGTCTGGCTCATGCCAGCCGGACCCTTTTTAATACGGGAATAGCTCAGTTGGTAGAGCGACGGTCTCCAAAACCGTAGGTCGTGAGTTCGAGCCTTACTTCCCGTGCAAAGAAAAAGAAGAATAAACAAATGAAGAAGTTTTTTAATAACAGGCTTACGGATATCAAGGAATCTTATAACGAGCTCGTTCATAAGGTTTCTTGGCCTACTAAGAGTGAACTGGCCAACAGTACCATTGTTGTGATGGTTGCTTCCATCATCGCAGCCGTGGTTATCTCGTTAATCGACCTCGGCATCAATGAGTTGATGCATCAAGTCTACCGCGTAGCTGCCTGATAAGGGCATATAAGCTAACGCAGGACAGCGCACTCCCGTGCGCGGTCGTTTTCATGTCAACAAACTTTTACTAACTGTCACCGCACTAGTCACAACTATGTCTCAAGGTAAGCAACAATGGTACATCTTGCGCACCATTTCCGGCAAGGAGATGAAGGTCAAGGAGATGATCGAGGGCTACAGGAAGAATAATCCTGTGTTCGCCGAGAACATTTCGCAGATTCTCGTCCCCACCGAGAAGGTTTACACGACGCGTGCCGGGAAGAAGGTCCTCAAGGAGAAGGTCATGTTCTCGGGTTATGTCTTCGTGAAACTCGCGCTCACCGCCGAGATTGAGGTGACCCTGCAGGATACCACCAACGTGGTAAACTTCGTGCGCTCACGCGAGGGTGAACGTCGTCCCGAACCGGTGCCCGAGCACCAGATTCTGGAGATGATGGGTCAAGCCCAGGTTCGCGAGATGGAGGCAGCCGACTCGGTCAGCGACTATGTCGTTGGCGAATCGGTGAAGGTCAACTTCGGCCCCTTCAGCGGATTTATCGGTGAGATCAAGGAGATCAACCGCGAGAAGCGCGAGCTGACAGTGATGGTGAAGGTCTTCGGACGTGAGACGCCGCTCAAGTTGGATAATTCGCAAGTCGAACGTGAGTAAGCATGCGGTCGATGTTACGCAACCGCGTGCTGCTTACAATGTTTTTTTAACACCATATTAATTGAATTTGTACAATGGCTAAAGAAATTGCTGGACAGATCAAATTGCAGATTAAGGGTGGGGCTGCAAACCCCTCTCCTCCCGTAGGTCCCGCTCTGGGTTCCAAGGGTATCAACATTATGGATTTTTGCAAGCAATTCAACGCCCGCACCCAGGGTAAGGCTGGCAAGGTGTTGCCCGTAGTGATCTCTTACTACGCCGACAAGAGTTTTGACTTTATCGTCAAGACCTCTCCCGTGCCCGTACAGCTGCTCGAGGCCGCTAAGGTTAAGGGTGGTTCCGGTGAGCCCAACCGTAAGAAGGTGGCTTCCGTGACCTGGGACCAGGTGAAGGAAATTGCAGAAGACAAAATGCCTGATTTGAACTGTTTTACATTAGCCTCGGCTATGCGTATGGTTGCCGGAACAGCAAGAAGTATGGGTATCACTGTAAAGGGTCAATTCCCTGAGAACGTTTAAAACTTTATTGATTATGAGTAAATTAACGAAAAATCAAAAGGTATACAACGCGAAGGTAGATTCGGGGAAGGCTTACACCCTTGAGGAAGCTGCAGCATTGGTTAAGGAAATCACTTTCACCAAGTTTGACGCTTCTGCCGATATCGACGTGCGTCTTGGCGTGGATCCGCGTAAGGCCAACCAGATGGTTCGTGGCGTTGTATCGCTGCCTCATGGCACTGGCAAGCAGGTTCGTGTCCTGGTCCTCTGCGGACCCGAGGCCGAAGCTGCCGCTAAGGAAGCCGGAGCAGACTATGTCGGTCTTGACGAGTACATCGACAAGATTAAGGGCGGATGGACTGACATTGACGTGATTATCACTCAGCCCCAGATCATGGGCAAGGTAGGTCCTTTGGGACGCGTGCTGGGTCCTCGTGGCCTCATGCCTAACCCCAAGAGCGGCACCGTTACTCCTGACGTGGCAAAGGCTGTAAAAGAAGTGAAACAAGGTAAGATCGACTTCAAGGTCGATAAGGGTGGTATTGTACACACCTCGATTGGTAAGGTATCGTTCAGCCCCGAGCAGATTCGCGACAACGCTGCCGCGTTCATCAACACGCTCATCAAGCTGAAACCCGCCGCTGCCAAGGGTACGTACATCAAGAGTATCTATCTTTCAAGCACCATGAGCAAGGGTATCAAGGTTGATCCCAAGTCGATTGAGGCTTAAACATTTTAAACTGATTGAAACGAAATGAAGAAGGAAGATAAGACCTTAATGATCGATAAGATCAAGGACACTCTTGGACAGTACAGTGTTATTTATCTGGCTAACACCACATCGCTTAATGCCGAGAAGACCGTGGACTTGCGCCGCGCTGCTTTCAAGGCTGGCATCAAGATGATGGTTGTCAAGAACACCCTGCTGAAGAAGGCCATGGACGCTTGTGACGTCGACTATAGTGGCCTCTATGACTCCCTGGCTGGCCCCACTACCCTGTTGCTGAGCGACACGGGTAATGCGCCTGCTAAACTCATCAAGGAATTCCGCGGTAAGAAGGAGACCATCCCCGCTTTCAAGGCTGCTTATGTTGAGGAGACCGTCTATGTTGGCGAGCAGAACCTCGACACCCTCGTGGCCATCAAGAGCAAGAACGAACTTATTGCCGATGTTGTGGCATTGCTGCAGTCGCCGGCCAAGAACGTTATCAGCGCTCTCCAGTCGGGTGGCAATAAGCTCCACGGAGTTCTGGAAACCTTATCCAAAAAAGAAAATTAATCAACAACTAAACAACAACATTTTAAATCCATACTATTATGGCAGATTTGAAAGCTTTTGCAGAACAGTTAGTCAACCTTACCGTAAAGGAAGTTAACGAACTCGCTCAGATTTTGAAAGACGAATATGGCATCGAGCCCGCCGCTGCAGCTGTTGCTGTTGCTGCTGGTCCCGCTGCTGGTGGTGCCGCTGAGGCCGAGGAGAAGACCTCGTTTGACGT
>JBGUJU010000141.1:0-12452 GCA_045114065.1 Sodaliphilus sp. | reverse complement strand
CCCTCGCAAGCGGAACCAGAATCCGATGTGCTACCATTACACCACAGGACAATTCCTAATTGCGACTGCAAAGGTACTGCTTTTTTTGTTACCACCAAGAAAAATTCCAATTTTTTTCAAAAATTTTTCTTTGCAACCTCATGCGATACTTGCCCCCTCGCTAAGGCGCTAAGGCGCTAAGTTGTTAATTATCAATCGCATATTGCCTAAAATCGTCCTCGTACTCTATAGCACGGATGCCATCAAAAAACTAGTTCTATTTTCCGTTCATTATACCAATTCTTGCATCTTGCCAACGGGGATTGTTAAGGAACTCTGGAGTGTCACCAGTAAAGGCGCTAGCTGCATAAGCATCATCTGCCAGGAAACAACGGAGCCATGCGGTCATATAGGCGTCACCCTCATGGAGCACATAACGATGTTCTACGCCACTGAGGCGGCCCAATAATATCGGGGTGGTTTCTGGGAGTTCATTTTCCAGATTCTTCAATGAGGAGAGTGGCGAAATATGACGGTCAATCCATCTTGTTCCAGCTACCAGCATCGTTGGGACACTGATAGTCTTTGTGGTGAATTTCCAGCCTAGTCTCTTTGCTAAGCTTTTTTGCGGGCAACTGGCGGCATACAGCACCTTGAAACGGCTATCGCGTTTTGCCGCATTGATAGCACCCATGGCTCCTTGGGAATGGCCGACAATACCAATTCTGTCAATGTCAATGCATCGATATAAAGGATTGCCGTGTTTTGCATTGTGATGGAGCGCCTTATCAAGAGAGGTCAAAGCAGATAGGCCGTTCCAAGCGTTATTGTCATCATTGCCGATGACAACAAATCCCCATGAGGCCAGATGTTTGAACACAGGACGGTAATGCCAAGCCTTCAAGCCCGTACCGTTGACCATGACAACAGTCGGTAGCGGCGTATCTTGTGTTGTATCAGGTACAAACACATGGATACCATTCATTGAATGAACGGTGACTTGATATGGCCCATTCTCGTGATATTTCTGCTCGACGGGACATGGATACTTGTTGCTATTATAGGAGCGAGAAACCGCTGGAAACACTGAGCAGTAAACCAAAGTACCCCAGCGTAACAAGCTTTCCCCGATACTCCACAGTGTATCCATCTATTGTTGATAAGGTGAAAAGAGATGGTTCTTCTCTATCAAATGAACTGTCTGTTATTTCGCTTTACGTTTGGGAACGCGCTTCGAGACGCCGATGGCGCCGGTGGGGCAGACGAGGCGGCACAGGTGACAGCCCACGCACTTGGAGCCCACGAGGTGCGGCTTGCGGTCGTCGCCGAAGGTGATGGCCTGGTGACCGCCGTCCATGCAGGAGATGTAGCACCTGCCGCAGCCAATGCACTTCTCGCTGTCGAAGATGGGGAAGACTACAGTATCGCGGTCCAGGTCGTTGGGCGTAACAAAGTGGGGCAGCTGCTCACCCACGAGCGTTGACAGCTTGGTTATGCCGCGGCTGGCCATGTAGTGCTGAAGACCCAACTTGAGGTCATCGATGATGCGATAGCCGTATTGCATCACGGCGGTGCATACCTGCAGGTTGCTGCAGCCCAGCTGGATAAACTCAAGCGCGTCTCGCCAGGTCTCGATGCCGCCGATACCGCTCAATTTTAGGTTGTTCATCACGGGGTTCTTGGCCATCTCGAGGATGAAGCGCAGGGCGATAGGCTTGACAGCGCGTCCCGAGAGGCCTGACACGGTCCACTGACCTGATACTTCGGCACGCTCGTCCATGGTCACGCTCTTGATGGTGTTGATGGCGCTGATGGCATCGGCGCCGGCGAAGTAGGCACCCATGGCGGGATTGCTCATCAACGTGATATTGGGCGTCATCTTGGGAATCACGGGAATCGTGACGGCATGCTTCACATAGGCTGTGTAAAAAGTTACCAGCTCGGGATCCTGGCCCACATCGCTGCCCATACCGGTTAGTCGCATCTGTGGACATGAGAAATTCAGTTCTACGGCGTCCACTCCGGCTGCTTCTGCCATTTTGGCCAGTTCAATCCATTGCTCCTCGGTAGAGCCCATGATGGAGGCCAGCACAATCTTGTTGGGGTAATTCTGCTTGAGGCGGTGCAGGATGTCAAAATCGACTTCGGCTGGGTTCTCGCTCAACTGTTCCATGTTGCGCAGGGCGTTGAAGTCACCCATGTCGCCCTCGCGGTGCAAGACGTCAAATCGGGGTGACACCTCATTGATGTCATCCATGCAGATAGTCTTGTAGAAGACGCCCGCCCAGCCGGCATCAAAGGCGCGTGCCACCATCTCATAGTTGGTGCATATTGAGGAGGAGGCAAGGAAGAACGGATTCTCGCAGGGTATTCCGCAAAAGTCTATAGCCAGGCTTGGTAGGTCGGCTTGTATGGGTTCGGGCAGCTGGTCCACGATTTCCCGGATGCGGATGGGGCGGTCGTAGTGGATGCAGGCCTGCTCGGCTTGCTCCAGATCGTTGTTGTCACATCCGTCCAGCCACTGGCGGGCGATGGCTTCGTTGCCGAAGCGCACGGCACGGATGGCTCTAGCGACGTCTCCCTTGCCGCAGGCACGGCTGCAAGGGGCATTTTCACACAGCAGGCAACGGGCTGCTTCTTCTTTGATGTTCAGCTGGCTCTTTTTCATATCTGTTCAGTTATTAGTTGATAGTCTTTGGTTCTTGAATCTGGTTGGCATCCGCCCCTGTGGACGAATGGATGGATCGGTAAGATTGCAGTTACTCGAAGCGCATCGTAGCCGTGGGCTTGATGGTCGAGATGATGTGGCTGGCGCCGAGTAGCGTCAGGTAGGACACGACGATGATGCCCACGTTGAGCAGCACTAGGGCTGGAATGCTCAGTTGGATGGGCACATAGGGCATGTAGTAGGCAGTCGGGTCGAGGCGCACGATGTGACCATACTTCTGCAGCAGGCACAGGCCGATGCCGATGATGTTGCCGATGATCAGCGCCTTGAGGATGAGTTTCCCGGTCAGGTAGATGAAGATGCGGCGGATGCTGCCGTTGGTAGCGCCTAGGGCCTTGAAGTTGCCGATGACACGGATGCGCTCCAGTACGATCATCAACATCGCCGAGATCAGGGTGAAGGCTGCCACAATCATCATCAGCGTCAGAATAATCACCACGTTCATGTCCAGCATATCAAGCCAAGCGAAGAACGGCAGATTGTTCTGGTGGGTCGTAGAGACAAAGAACAAATTCTTGCTCTCGTGTTGAACGGTGTTCTCGGCCAGTATTGAGTAGAGGTCGTAGGCATCGGCATCCAGGTTACTGGTATTCTTCATGTTGATGGCGACCTGTGTGCCAGTGTCACCGTTCCAGTCGTTCACGCCCTGAACGATGCCGATACCGCCCACGATATAGGCATTGTCAAATGCCTCGAGGTCGGTTCCGAACACACCTGCTATGGTGAGGTTTCTCACCTTGATTTTGTCATCAATAAAATAGGTCATCACCTTGTCGCCGGCATGGAGTTGCAGGCGGTCGGCAATGGTCTTGGATATGGCAATCTCGTTGGACGAGGCTGTGTCACTCACCTCAGGCACCTTGCCCTCAATCATACGGGATTGAAGGTAACGCCAATCATAGCCTTCATCCACACCGCGCATGATGATGCCCATGAAGTCCTGGTCGGTCTTCAGGATGGCACTCTTGTCAGCAACGAGGCTGATGCTCTCGATACTTGACGAGAGATTGGCATTGGAAGCAATCGCCTCGCGCACTTCCCGCCCATTGACAGTAGAATAGTTGTCGTCAATGCCCAGTGCAGCATTGCTCACTCGCAGGTGGGCATCGAGGTGCATGATTTTGCCTGCAATCTCGCCTTTGAACCCCATAACGATGGCGATGGAAAGGATCATCACCACCACAGCCAGCACGATGCCCACGAGGGCGACTGTCAGGCTGGGAGACCCCTTCTGACGTTCACCGTTCAATGTCATGCGCCGAGCTATGTATAGTTCGTGATTCATTCTTGGTGCAAAGGTAGTTATTTTTCGACCGATTACGGCGTTTGTTTCGTTTTTTTGTGTATTTTTGCGTTTTACAACCAGGTCTTAGCTTTTTCAGGCCGAAATCAGATATGATAAAGATGAATCAATCCTTACTATTATTCTACATACAGGACTTATTTCAAGGTCTGCCCAATTACGATGAACACGATTATGACGTGACCAGCTATTTAGACTCCATGGCTGGGTTGAGCAGTGCCATCGGTATTGTGCTGGCATTGCTGGCACTGCTGGTGCTTTATCTGCTCAACAAGCGTGGTAATGACAAAGGTCGGCGCTATGGCATCTCGGGTAGGGTATTGACCTGCTCCTTCGTCCTCGTTTGGCTTGCCGGTTTTGTGATTTATGACGTCGGCATGTACATCGGTCACAGCCGCTGGTCGTTGTTGACCAATATGCCGATGGCCATCATTCACGCCTTTGAGATGTTCGTGTTGGAGAGTGATGTGGCCGCTATCCATACCCAGTTCCATGACAACTGGATTTTCATGACCGCGTTTTCGCTGGTTCACATGCTGGCTGCCATCATTACATTGGCATTTGTCATCAAGCACTTCGGATACAATATCATTGCCGGGTTCAGGATGGCATTTGAGGCCTTCCTGGGACGCAAGAAAGAGTCCTATATCTTATGGGGACTGAATGATGCCTCTTGTATGCTGGCCGAGAGTATACGTCAGCATTATGGCAATAGCAAGGATTACCGCATCATCATGGTGCGGACCAACAATGAAAAGAATACCAGCGTGAAGAACGGCATGGAACGCCTGTTCAACTTCTTGTCACTCAAGAACAACGACCTGGAACGGCTGCAGGATCTGGACTGCCTCACCACGAGCACCTATGCCGACCTGGCACATCTCAACATTGATCTTGAGATGGGACAGGACGTCTTGAGGCTGCGCCTAGACTTGAGGCAACTGGCGCGCATCATCAGGAAAAAATCCAAGGGCCATGTTCACTTATTCTTCTTGGGAGATAATACAAGCGATAATATCCAGGGTGTGGGCAACTTGAAGCGTGACAAGACGATTCTGGAATATGCCAGCGGCTCGGGCCACATGGTTACCCTCTATTGCCGTGCCCGTTACAACAGCATCCACCGCGTGATCGAGGACGAGCAGCATCACGATAGTCTGGAGGTGAAGGTCATCGACTCGTCACACATCAGCGTGGATATATTGAAACAGCATGTGGAATTCCACCCTGTCAGCTTTGTCGACATCAGTCCAGACGCCACAGTGTCGTCGCCGTTCAACGCCCTGGTGATCGGCTTTGACGAGGTAGGAGTCGATACGGTCAGGTTCCTCTATGAGTTCGGAGCTTTTGTCAAGAGTGGCAATGGCCAAGGACCTGTTGAGCGCTCTGAATTCCATTGTGATGTAGTGGATCCCGACATGTCCCATCAGGCGGGTATGTTTATGACCAATGCCCCATCGGTGGCGACCAGTGTATCATCCCATGAGAGGGCGCTGATTAACCTGCACGAGATGGATGCTATGAGCGTAGAGTTCTACCATCGGGTGGAAGCAGGCATCAAGGATCTCAACTATGTGGTCGTCGCTCAAGGGGATGATGAACTGAACATCTCGCTTGCCGTCCGCATCTTCAGACTTGCTGTCAGGTACAGGAAGGACATGAAGCACTTCCGCATCATGGTTCATGTGAAGCAAGATAAGGAGGGACACATCAGGCGCATTGCCGAGCATTATAACCGCCTCTGGCTTGCCGAGGAACATAGTGAAGATCCGGTGAAACGCACCCACCAGAAGACTGTCACAGCTACCGAGTGCCCCGGCGGCCCCATCACGCTATTCGGCCAGGCCGATGAGATCTACTCTTATGACTATATTGTCAGCGACAGGCTGAAAAATCAGGCCAGGACATTCAAGCAGCGCTATGACGCATCTATTGAGAAATTGACAGGTAAAGCGAACCCTGATTGGGAAACGGAGCAAAACGAACTCATGCAGCTCACCGAGGATTATCAGGGCTATTCTCCCACCTATTCGGGCATTATGAGGTTGAGGCGCACGCAGTACCAGAATCTGCAGAATTGTTTCCACCAGCTCACCAAGCAGAAACTCACTCAAGTCGCACTGGGAGAAAAATATCAGTTGTTGTCGAGTGGCTGTCTCAAGCGCGAAGAGAATGAGATAACCTATACCTGGCAGGGCCATCGTGTCGATGATCAGGTCGTCCAGGTACTGGACGTCCTGGCACGTACCGAGCACTTGCGGTGGATGGCATCGCACGAGCTGTTGGGTTATATTGATTACGGCACCGAGAATGATAAGGACGAGGCACGCTTGAAGCATGGTTGTCTCAAGCCTTGGGAAAGCCTCACGACCGGCATCCAGAGCTATGATTACAACATCGTGGATGTCTCCCTCGGTATTATGTAATGGTTGGACTATAATTGACACTAAAGATGAAACGGTTTTTGTTGATCTCAATCAGTTTGCTCCTGGCATTTTGTTCGATGGCACAGACCCAGCAGGGCTATGTCAAGACCAAGGGGCGCAAGAACAGTAACGGGGCCATTGTCCCAGGCACGCGCATCAATGGAGTGACGGTACAGGTTAAGGGGCGCACAGCTGTTGTGACTCAGTCTAACGGTACGTTTTCTTTCCCGATACCTGCCAATAAATTCTTCATCCAGAACGTGAAGAAACAGGGCTATGTGCTCAATGACCCGGATGTGTTGGTCAAACAATATATCTATTCTTCCAACCCCCTGATTCTCGTCATGGAGACTCCCGAACAGAAGACCGATGACAAGTTGGCTTCGGAACGCAAAATCCGGCGCACCCTGCAACGGCAGCTCCAGCAGCGTGAGGATGAGATCGAGGAACTCAAGGAGCAGAACAAACTGAACCGCGAGGAGTACCAAAAGGCCTTGCAACAACTCTATGCCGAGCAGGAGACCAACGAGAAACTCATCAGTGAGATGGCCGAACGGTATTCCCAGATTGACTATGACCAGTTGGATGAATTCAACACACGCATCAGTGACTGCATCCTGGAAGGACGGCTTGCCGAGGCCGATTCACTGCTGCGCTCCAAGGGCGACATCACCGATCGCATTGCGGCTGTCCATCAGGCCGAAGCCATTGAGGCCGCCGAGGCCGCCGAAATTGCCGAGCGCCAGCAGCGTTTGGAACAGAGCAAAGCCGGCACCCAGGCCACCAAAAATGATATCGCTCAAGACTGTTACCACTTCTATGAGAAATTCAAGCTGGAACACAACAACGACTCTGCCGCCTATTACCTGGGGCAACGTGTCTTGCTCGACTCCACCAATGTCGCTTGGTTGAACGAGGCGGGTGAGTTTGCCGAGGGCTATCTTGCCAACTATCCCTTGGCGCTCGAGTATTTCGGCAAGGCATTGTCTCATGCCCTTGAGCAGGGTGGAAATGAGAACGGCATGGCCGCTATGGTCTATAATAATCTGGGCATGGTTTATCGCAAGCAGGGAAAATATGACCTGGCGATGGATTGTTACCGCAAGGCGATTGCCGTGTGTGAGAAATCCTTTACCGAGGACAACGACATCACAGCAGCGACCCATAACAACATCGGCCTGCTGTTCGATAAGATGGGTGATGCTACTCAAGCACTCGAGCATTATCTCAAGGCGGTAGCCATCGAGGAACAGGTGCTGGGAACCGATCATCCCATTACGGCGACCTGCTATAATAACGTCGGCGCACTCTACTACTCGACTGGCGATTATGACCGTGCGATGGACTATTTCAACAAGTCGTTGGCAATCAGGGAGAAAGTCCTTGGAAACGACCATCCCGACTTGGCGATGTCCTACAGTAATATCGGTTCGATATGTCATGCCAGGGGTGATAATGCAAGTGCACTGGACTACTTTAACCGAGCTTTGGCGATTCGCAGGCAGGTGCTTGGAGATACTCACCCCGATGTGGCAGTGACGCTTAACAACATCGGTTCGGCCTACATAAGCCAGGGCAATTTCCAGCAGGCATTGGAATCGTTTACCCGTTCGTTGGCCATCAATGAGAAAATATTCGGTAACGACCATCCTGATGTTGCTATCTCCTACAATAACATCGGTATGGTCTATGAGAATCAGAAAGACTATGCTCGGGCACTGGAATGGTACGGCAAGTCATTAGCTGTCAAGAACAAATCATTGGGCGAGACCCACCCCTCTGCCATCAACACGCTAGAGAATATGGGCAGAATCCATTTCGTCCTGAAGGATTATACCAGTGCGCTTGATTGTTACTCCCGTGCAATGCAGGCTAGGGAAGCCGCTCATAGCGATGACAAGGCAGGGCTGGCTGCGGCATGTGATAACATGGGTGCCGCTCTTTACAGGAAAGCTGAATATGCTCAGTCCCTGGAATACCTGCTGAAGGGTGCGGCCATTCGTGAGCAGATCCAGGGCAAGACTCATCCAGCCACAGCCCAGACCTATCATAATATTGCCGCTGCTTACGGCCGATTAAATGATTTCACCCATGCTCTGGAGTACTACCAGAAGACCATTGATATCTTGTCACCCCTCAATGGCGAAAGTGACAGGACTGTGGTGAGCTTGAAGAAGGACCTGATCAAGACGCAATATCAACTGGCCTTGTCCAAGGGCAAACTGAAAGGGTTCCTTGCTGACCACTGCTTCATCGGTACGGTCAATGGCGGCAGCAATCCTGCAGCCGATCAGGGTATGGCAGGCGAATATGTCCTGCTGGAGTTTGCCGATTGGAACCAGGACAGCGACATCTCATTGTTTGACAGGGCTGATGCTTTGAGGCAGTCACCCAAGGATATTGTCGTCTTGAAAGATGGTGTCGTCTCCCGTCATCATTTTGAGAACAAGTTGGGCATCACCTTCGGCGTGAAACAGGTCACTAAAGAAGAGAAACAACAAATCAATCAAGCATATCAACAATGGAAGCAACAACAGTAGAACCAATGATGAACGAGCAAGATTTCAAATACTTTGCGTTCATTAGTTATAACTCTAAGGACACCGAGTGGGGCAAGAAGATACAGCGCAAGCTGGAGCATTACCGCATGCCGGCGACGTTGTGCAGCGAGCGTGGATGGAAGCGCACCCCCATCCGGCCTGTCTTCTTCGCACCGACCGATATCCAGCCCGGCGGGTTGAGTGAAGAGCTCCAGGAGAGGCTTAGGGCCTCACGCAACCTCATTGTTATCTGTTCGCCCAATTCGGCAAAGTCTGATTGGGTCGGCAAGGAAATCGAGTTCTTCCATCAGCTGGGGAGAACCGATAAGATTCATTTTTTCATCGTTGATGGCTCTCCTCATAGCGGCAACCCCGACACCGAGTGCTTTAACCCTGTCATCGACAAGCTGGGACTTCCCGAAATTCTGGGAGCAAACATTCATGAGCAAGTTTACCGCTGGCCGTGGCTGAACAAGGAGCGTGCCTACGTCCAACTGGTTTCCAAACTCCTGGGTGTTGAGTTTGATTCCATCTGGCAGCGACACAAGCGTCAGCTCATTAGGAAGGCGATTGCCTGGGTAGTTGCTGTGACGGCTGTTCTTGGAGCTTTGATCTGGGTTTGGGTCACTAATCAGCCTTTTGATGCTCGGGTTAACCTGAACGAGGCTTCGGTCCATAATGAGGAATTGCCTCCCTTGCATGATGCGGTCATCACCTTGTCGCTTGACAACGAACTCAAGGATGACACTGTCGCAACGATCGACGAGTGTGGCACGTTCACCAACATTCCGCACCGTTTCTTGGACAAACAGGTGCATGTGACCTGTACCTGCCCCGACTTCTTGCCCATCGACACGACGCTGCTATTGACGCGTGATGTGACGTTGAACCTCTATCGTGACCCTAAGGTTTACGGTGAAGTCAGGTTCAGTCTATGGGATCCTGAGACCGAGAGGTTCATCCCAGGTTCAAAGGTTGAAGTAGCGGGCCAATCGGCAGTCTCTGATAAGGATGGACTTGTCGTTCTCTCTGTCCCACTGGCGGAGCAGCGCAAGACCTATCGTGTGAAAGCGGCTTTCCCGCTCTACAATGATATCATCACTATGCCGAGTGGCGAGAGTGATGTCGTAGAAAAATTATAGGCATGAAACAGATGAAGACTAACAACGGTTACATTCCGCATCCGGTTGACACGAGTGAGATCCACCTCACCCCAGACATGGAGGAACTGGTCGAGGAGATTGCGCACAACGTTCATGAAGTGTGGGCTCAATCTCGTTTGGCACAGGGTTGGGTATATGGCCCCGCGAGGAGTGATGAACTGAAGACGCACCCCTGTCTGGTGCCCTATGAAGACCTGCCCGAGGTGGAAAAACAATATGACCGTGACACTGCAGTGGGCACGCTCAAGCTCATGATGAAGCTAGGCTTCAAGATTTCAAAATGACTTGATATTCTAGAGAGTATATATGATGAAGCGTTTGTTGATATGTGTGGCGGCGATGCTGACGTTGTCGCTGGTTGTGCAGGGTGGGGTGGTCAGGCTGGCCATCCTCAGTGACGTGCATGTGACTCCGGGTAATGCCAACGAGGGCAAGCTGCGTGAGGCGGTCGCCGAAATCAACGCTACCGATGTCGATGCCGTGATGCTCACGGGCGACCTCACCAATGAAGGCAGCGACGAGCAGCTACTCAACATCAAGGGCATTCTGGACGATATCACGCACCCATTCTATATCATCCCTGGCAATCACGAGAACAACTGGAGCCAGAGCGCCTGCAAGACCTTCAACGACCTGTGGGGTAGTGACCGCTTTATCTTCACGGTCGGCGACCTGGTGGTCGTGGGCATGAACTGCGGACCCTTCATGAAGATGGGCGACGGTCACATCAAGCAAGAAGACCTCCTGTGGCTCGACAGCACCCTCACAGCGATGGTCAAGCCGGGAATGCAGGTGCTGAGCGTGAACCATTATCCCATCCTTGATGACCTGGACAATTACCGCGCCTATGTTGATATCCTCAAGAAGTATCCTGTCATCACCCACCAGTGTGGCCATTACCACCGCTGGCGTCTCTATGAGACCGACGGCATCAACGGTGTGATGGTGCGTGCCCTAGATATGGGCAATGACAATTATGGCTACACCCTGATGAACATCGACCTCGACCGCCAGTGGATCTATGTTTATGATAAGGTCATAGGCAAGAATCCCGAGCAGATGTATGCCTACCGCATCAACCTGGACTACTATTCGCCCCAACTCGCCGAGGAACACTACACGTTGCCTAAAGAAGATATAGTTATCGAGCGCGTCGTGGCCGACAACGCCTCCATCTTTACCCGCGTGGGCATTGATGCGAAGAATCTGTACTTCGGCAATTCACTGGGTTATTGCAAGGCTGTGGACAAGAAGACGGGCCAACTGCGCTGGCAATACAATACTGATGCCATGCTGTTCTCGCGCCCTGCCGTGGGTGACAAGTATGTCATTCTGCCCACGAGTGACAAGCGTCTCGTTTGGCTTGACAAAAAATCGGGCAAGGCCGTGTGGCAATACGATGCCGATGGTCCCTATGTGGCCGATGGCGTTGTCAAGGACGGCGTTCTCTATCAAGGCGGCTATAAGACTTTCCAAGCGTGGGACGTGAAGCGGCACCGCCTGTTGTGGCACTATGACAGCATCAACAACTACTGCCAGGCGGCACCTGTTGTGGACGGCAATGACGTCATCTTCGGCGCTTGGGATACCTATCTGCGCTCTCTCAATCGTCGCACCGGCGCCCTGCAGTGGAAGTGGAACAATGGCCGTAATGTCAACCTCTATAGCCCCGGCAATGTTGTGCCTGTCGTGACACCAGAGCGGGTGGTCGTCGTCGCCCCCGACCGTGTGACCACCGCCATTGACCGCAAGAGTGGCGAGCAACTGTGGCGCGAGAAGAACGATAACAAGGTGCGCGAGAGCCTGGGACGTAGTGCCGATGGCGAGGTGGCCTATGCCAAGACGATGGATGGCACGCTGGTCGCCATGAGCACAGGTGAACAATATCAGTTCTTGTGGATGGTCGATTTGGGCTTCGGTTACGAGCATGCCCCCTGCATTGTCCTGGAGCATAACGGTTACATCTATTGCGGTTCCCGCCGCGGCATGCTGGCCGTCGTCAATGCCGGCACCCATCAACTGGAGTTCACTTATCGCCTGGGAACCAGCGAGGTCAACGGCTTTGAACTTGATCCCGCGACCGGCGACATCTATTGCTCTCTCATCGAGGGCACCATCTGGCGCATCTCCAACCCCTGGAAAACGAGCTCCTGCGATTAACGCGAGGGTGTGTCATTATTGCGACATGGTATTATAACCGTGCTATCGCACTGGTAATTAAACTATTGGTGTCCGGTAAAACATCGAAGATGTTAGCGGTTCGAAGAACCGATTTCAATGAGAAAGACCATGCAAGAACCTCGGAGAGGTTCG
>JBGUJU010000140.1:0-5990 GCA_045114065.1 Sodaliphilus sp. | reverse complement strand
CGACTTCACCCGCAACGCCTACATCAGCATCTTCCTGTGCCCGTCGATCAAGAAGGACGACTGCATCAGCACCATCGTGCCCATGGTTTCCTATCCTGATCACAACCCGCACTCGGTGGACATCATCATCACCGACCAGGGTATCGCCGACCTGCGCGGCAAGGACCCCGTACAGAGCGCCCACGAGATCATCGAGAAGGCCGCTCATCCCGTTTATCGTCCCCTGTTGCGCGAGTACCTCAACCTCGCCAAGAAGGGCCACGTGATGATGAACCCCGACATCGCCTTCGCCATGCACAGCACCCTGATTCACGACGGCGATATGCGCAAGACCGACTTCGCCAAGTTCATGAAGTGATTCAAACTACAAATTACGCGAATTAAACGAATCGGCATCCGCACGACGGAATTAAAAACAAGGAATACAAGAACAACAATCTTTACTGGATTGTACATCTTGTATTTCTTGTTTTCTCTTTTCTTCCTTAGTAATCAGACGGGGATGTATTGATTGGTGCCAGCTAAGAGCCCCATTCCGGGCGACCAGGGCTTAGACAGGGGTGTAACGAGGCGAAGCCGAGTGCAACCCCTGCAATAGTCAACAGTCATTCAAGCCCCATCGGGGCGGCAGAGATTTTTACATCTTGAAATGTAAAAATGGTTCCTCCATTGGGCTTTAGCCCCAGCAGAGGAACCACCTCATTTTCGGAAATTACGTCCCGAGTTTGTATGAAAAAACTTCTTGTGAACGGCTATTGCCGTGGAGAAAGAGAATGATTAAGGATTAAAGATGACGTCCACAATCATTAAACATTATCCTTTATCCATTAACCACCAAGTTGAGAATCAACTTGATTTACTTGTTCTGGACGGGTCGGATGGACATGTGGTAGGCTCGTACATAGTCTATAAAATAGATGCGTGCCGAATCATCTCCGCTGTTGGGGAAGAATCTGAAACTCCAAGCTGTTACCACGCCTTCGTTAACGCCATAACCGCGTTGTTCGGCAGTGCATGGTGTGGTGCAACTGTTCGATGTCCAGTAGCTTCCCATTTCATTAAGTCCGAGTGGTCCTCTTTGGAAGCGGTTAGTGGCATTAAGGTCATCTCCATAGATTCCTGCCAGCGGCATGATGATGCTGTTGCCATTGGGGCCGATGACTTCAAACCACTTGATGTCGCCCCAAGTTTGCAGTTTCCATTGGCACAGCTCGCACAGTTCCTTGGCCTCGTCAACAGTGGGTAGGCGCCATCCGTCACCCCAATACTTAGCCACGACATCCAGCTCGCCGCCGCTGATGTCGGCCGGTGGAGTGTTGCCGCCATAGTTGTCGGTGTTCCAGGTGTAGCCATTGTCATTCCAGCCGATGCCCTGCCCTGAAAACAGAATCCCGGTAGTGTCTCCCCAAGCCACATGGGCGCCATAATTGCGAGGCATCTTAGCGGCTAGATTGCAGTTGGCCCAGAGCACTGACAGGCCCAGATCAACGGCCTGGAGCGTATCGGGCTTGCCGAAATAATCTTCAAGCGACGAGCCGCCGCCATCATCATCATTACCATTGCCTTCAGGCATCTCATACCAGAAGTTATAATACTTGATCGGCAGCATATCTTTGACGGTTCCGTTGGGATATAAGGTACAGCGGATCAGTTTGATATAGCAGATGAGAAAGCCCTTATTCGCTGGATTCATGTCGGCATAGTTCCGATACAGGCTGTCGCAAGTCGTGATCATTGTCGCCTCCTTAGCGCGGTTATCACCTTTCATGGAATTATTCTGCTGTACTGCCTTCTGCATAAACAAGACTGTTTTCGAGAGCAGGTCATAGTCAGAATTAGACATGGTGCCCTGTTCCTCATCCGCTTCCTTGAGGTTGAGACGAACTTCGGACTGGATGTCTAAGTAGTAAAAATAGTCA
The DNA here is from genome assembly GCA_045114065.1 of Sodaliphilus sp. Lineage (GTDB taxonomy): Bacteria > Bacteroidota > Bacteroidia > Bacteroidales > Muribaculaceae > Sodaliphilus. Next base: position 4,071 of record JBGUJU010000140.1, on the reverse strand, counting down.
TTGCTCCCATTAACATCCTCCTTGTCCCCACATGATGGGACGATGACGACAGCCGCCATCAGCAACAAGAACACTTTGAACGTTGTCATCAGATTTCTCATAATTAATTAGGCACATTAGGGTTATTAATTTTGGTAAAGCATTCATTCTCATGACAATAACCATCATGAAACATGATAATAATTAGACTGCAAAATGCTCTTGAAGTTTAAAGCCTTTTTAGATATTACTTGCCATGCACGGGACGGATCGACATGTGCATTGCACGCACGTGATCCATAAACACAGGAACTAAGTCATCACCGCTATTGCTATTAAATCTGAAGCACCAGGCTGTTATCACTCCCTCATTAATGCCATAGCCTCGTTCCTCAGCCGTGCTTGGCGTCGTGCAACTACTCGATGTCCAGTAACTTCCCATTTCATTGACACCGATTGGCCCCCTGTGGAAGCGGACAGAAGCATACAGGTCATCGCCATAATATCCAGCCAGCGGCATGTTGATGCTGTTGCCGTTGGGACCGATGACCTCATACCAATTGTTGTCGCCATCAGTTCGCAGTTTCCACTGGCAATGCTCGCATAACTCCTGCGCCTCGCTATAACTGGGAATGTGCCAGCCCTCACCCCAATTCAGCGCCACGATGTCCAAACCTGTTTCGGCAATATCTGCTGGCGGATTGTTGCCGCCATAGTTGCCGGTGTCCCAGGTGTAGCCATTGTCATTCCATCCAATGCCCGCCCCAGACCACAGCATGCCTGTGGGCTCACCCCATGCCACAAGGGCACCATAATCATGAGGTTGCTCGCCACCCAAATTGCAGTTGGCCCATAGGACAGACAGTCCCAAGTCAACGGCTTCGAGCGAATCTGGCTTAGCAAGAGCCGGATTAGGAGATGGACCATCATCGCTATTATTATAGTTTTCTAGCCAAAATTGATAGTACTTAAGCGTTACAGCATCCTTAATGGTTCCATCGGTTTTCATTCGATAGCGATTCAGTTTAACAAAGCAAATAGCTTTACCTTTATTATCAGGGTTCATATCGGTATAGTTCCGATACAAACTGTCACATTTCATGAGCAATGCCGCCTCCTTAACCTTAGTTTCACCCTGCTTGGATTCATTGTCAACTACTGCCTGTTGCATATAATAGATGGTTCTGGATATGCGATCCATCTCCGGATTAACAGCCATCCCTTCTTCATCTTCAGCATTGTCCGACAAATGCAGTCTCACCTCGGTCTGAATCTCTAAGTAGTACTTAAATTCATCTGTGTCATAAACCTCCTCCTTGTCACCACATGATAGGACGATGACAACAGTCACCAGCAGCAACAAGAACATCTTGAATGTTGTCATCAGATTTCTCATAACTTAATTAGGTATATTTGGGTTACTAATTTCAGTAAAGTATTCATTTCCACGATATTTATGAACATCGTGACGGCTTCTAACCCTTAGACTTCTTTCACAAGGATGGTTTAATTACTCCCCCCATTTTAATATTTCTTAACCATTGTTTTGGCTAATTGAGGTTGTTATCTAGTCGTAAATGTTGTTTAATAAGAACTCGCGGAAGCCAAATTATTATAATTGGCTACGCCGAATTAAAGGTTCGCGTAATTCGTAGTTCATTAAAGAACGCGGATGCCCTCAGAAAATTCAGAATTTTCAGTTGTTTAAAAAACCTTAGCGTGAGACCTCAAGCGCGGATGCCCTCAGAAAATTCAGACTATTCAGTTATTTTAAAAAAACATAGCGTCTTTGCGCCTTAGCGTGAGACCCAAGTGCGCGGATGCCCATAAAAAAGTTGTCCTTGTTGTAGATTGAGTTGTGTATGTTGTCTGAAACTCATATGCGGATGCTAAGTAAGGACTAAAATCTAAAAAAATACTACCTTTGCAGGCTGAAAATGGCTACTGGTAACACAGAACATAAGGACTGGCGGGCGCATGGGGCGATGTTGCTGGCCATGGTGCTGTTCGGGCTGATGGCGACGTTCTCCAAGGACGTGCTCACCCGGGGCGGCATCACGGGGCCGCAGCTGGTGGCGTTCCGTGTCATCGGGGCGGCGATCATCTTCTGGCTGGGGTCGCTCATTGTGCCGCAGCAGCGGGTGGAGCGTCGCGACCTGCCCAAGATTGCTGGGGCGGGCTTCTTTGGCTTCGCGCTGGCCCAGGGCGGCTATATCGTGGGCTTGAGTTTCACCTCGCCCATCAACGCCACTATCGAGCTGACCACGATGCCCATCTTCACCCTCATCCTGTCGTCCATCCTGCTGCACGAGCGCATCACGCCACGGCGGGCGCTGGGCATCATCCTTGGCTTTACGGGCGCCGTGCTGCTGATTACCCGCACCACGGCAGGCGATGGCCGCCCGACGGATATTCGCGGCGACCTACTCATCCTCGTCTCGCAGGTGGGCTATGCCTTCTACCTGACGAATTATTCACGGGTCATCCGCAAGTATGACGCCTTCACCTTCAACAAGTGGACCTTTACTTTTGCCAGCCTGATGATCCTGCCCTTCACCTTGCCGCACATCCTGCAGATAGACTGGCCCGGCATGAGCCTGAGGACCGCCAGCGAGATTGTCTATATCGTGGCAGGGGCGACCTTCTTCACCTTCCTGCTGGTGGTGTGGGCGCAGCGACGCCTGCTGCCCACGACGGTGAGCGTCTATAACTACGTCCAGCCCTTTGTCGCCGTGGTCGCCAGTATGGCGATGGGTCTCGCCATGCCGCAATGGATGCACGCCGTTGCCGCCGCGCTTATCTTCACCGGCGTCTGGCTCGTCGTCAATTCCAAACATTCATACCCTACTGAAAAAAATCACGCTAAGACGCTAAGGCGCTAAGTTTTTTATGGGATCGCTCGCCTTGCTCGCGAGAAATCTAAAAAAATCTGTTTTTGGCATCCGCACACTTGAACCCACGCCAAGACGCTAAGGCGCTAAGTTTTTATTATAATCTTAGCGGCTTAGCGCCTTAGCGTGAGGTAAAACAAAGTCGTTGCTTAGAATCCGTAGAGCGAGCCGACGGAGCCTTCCTGGATATGCTGCAAGAAATTGGGATCGGTAATCATCTTGTAGGCTTGGATACCGGCCCATACAAGTCCGATGACAATGGTGATAATCATCCACTTCTTAGCAGCGGCACCATCGTTTGCCGAGCCCGTGTAATCACCGGCCATAGCTTTGTTCTTGGAATTATAAGCTTTGAACACCGAGTAGATGCCTGTACACAAACCGACAGGGTTACAGCAGCACAACGCTGACAGGATGGTAACAATCAAACTCTCGGTGAACCAGTTTTTGGGTGGCACCTGATTGGGCTGATTGGGCTGGATGGTGGGACCGTATTGGGGCGGAGCATAGGGTTGGTTGGGTTGACCGTAGGTCGTGGGCTGCGTGGGTTGTTGCTGTTGGCCGCCGAAGGGCGGTACCTGTGGCAACTGCACATCGCCCATGGGCGGCGTCTGCGGCAACTGAGTGTCAAAACCACCAGGGTTGAAGGGCTGTCCGTTGAGCAATGCCATCAGTTCGGGTACTTGGCTGGCCGATACCCAAGTGGGCATGCCCTCGCACCACACGAGCGAGTTGACTGTCAGGCCGTGAGCCAGCAATTCATTAGGTTCAAAAGGTCCGGCCTGCTGACCGTTTTCTGCAATGAAGTATTTCATAATTCAAAGATTTTAAGTTGTTAGTTTCCAATCTGCAAATATAATGCATTTTTCGGAAAAAGTACATTTCCCAATCATTTTTTAATCACATAGGCAAGGAAAACAACATGCCGCAGGGTCACAGGATGGACCTTGCGGCATGATACGTTTCGTGTTAAAACCTAAAGCCTAAAACCTAATAGCTAAAGCCTAAAGGCTAATAGCTAAAGGCTACTTAATCCTTGCACTTAGCGCAGATGAACTCGCGGTTCAGGCGGGCGATGTTGCTCAGCTTGATGTTCTTGGGGCACTCAGCGGCACAGGCACCGGTGTTGGTGCAGTTACCGAAACCGAGTTCGTCCATCTTGGCGAGCATGGCCTTCACGCGGCGCTTGGCCTCGGCACGG
>JBGUJU010000139.1:0-10422 GCA_045114065.1 Sodaliphilus sp. | reverse complement strand
GCCAGGGGACGACCTACGATGACAGCCACATTGACAAGGCCTATGCCCACATCGACGGCGGCACGAGCAACCCGGGCTACTTCACCGCGAAGAACGCCGGCCTGCGTGGCGACGTGAACGGCGACGGCAGTGTCAACATCAGCGATGTGACGGCCCTGATCGACTACCTGCTTAGCGGCAACGCATCGGGCATCAACCTGAGTGGTGCCGACTGCAACCAGGACAGCAGCGTCAACATCAGCGACGTCACCGCCCTGATCGCCTTCCTGCTCTCGGGTCAGTGGTAGCCATTAGCCATTAACCGGCATCCGCGTTTGATTTTTTAAACGCTGATTACGCGAATTACACGAATTTTTCAAATAATCAGCGATAATCCGCGTAATCAGCGTTCATTTATGAAAGAAGTATCCGCACTATTATGCTCACGTTGCTCGCAGGTTGTAGTTTAATGTTTAAAGTTTAAAGAACATCCGCACTCCAGCCAATTGGAACGCGGATGCCAGCTTAAAATAATTCTTAGCGTCTTAGCGTGAGGTAAAGAATGCGGATGCATCACTAATCTCTAACCACTAATCACTAATCTGCGAGCGCAGCGAGCATAAATCTTAGCACCTTAGCGTGAGCCCAAAGGAACGCGGATGCCCGTTGTATTAATTGTTTTAGTTGTTTCAGTTGTCGTTAATTATTCGCTACGTTCTTGAGACAGTCATATAAACATTGAGTTACGATTTATGAAAAGAACAACCAGATTATTAGTATTGCTCATCCTCATCGCCTGGTGTGCTGGTGGGCTCGCGCAAGGTTACCAGCAGGTCAACGACATCCCCTATACCGTCAAGACCGACGCCTACTCGCTCGAGCGCCTGAAACTGGACGTGTATCATCCCGAGAGAGGGGGCAACCACCCCGTCATCGTCTGGTTCCATGGCGGAGGCCTGGAGGGCGGCAGTAAGGAGATTCCGGCACAACTCAAGGAAAAGGACTTGGTGGTTGTCGGCGTCAACTACAGGCTATTGCCACATGTGACCGTCAAGGAAACCCTCGACGATGCCGCCGAGGCGGTGACATGGGTATTCAGGAACATCCCGAAGTATAGCGGCGACCCGCACAAGATTGTCGTGACAGGCCACTCGGCAGGCGGCTATATCTCCATGATGCTGTGCCTTGACAAGAAGTGGCTGGCGGCCTATGGCATCGATGCCGACGACGTGATGATGTATGTCCCCTTCAGCGGCCAAGCCATCACCCACTACAATGTGCGCAAGATGCAGGGCATCCCGCCCCTGCAACCCACCATCGACGAGTATGCCCCACTCTACTGGGTGCGCGGCGACTGCCCCCCGCTGGTGCTCATCTGCGGTGACCGCGAGCTGGAACTCTACGGCCGCTACGACGAGAACCAGTACCTCGCCCGCATGATGAAACTCGCTGGACACCAGCAGACCTACCTCTATGAGATTGACGGCCACGGCCACGGCGGCATGGTTGCCCCCGGTTTTCACATCCTTGAGACCCACCTGCGCCAGCTGCTCGGTCAACCCGTCAATCCCTAAAGCCACCAGCGACAGGGTCGTCATTGCCACTGTACCATAATTCAACTGCTAGAACTATAACCGCCCTACGGGCGGGAACCTTTAGCTCGGCGAAGCCAAATTAATCAAATTAATTATAAAATTATTATTAATATTATAATATTATCCATTTTAATTTTAAAATTTGCTTAATTTCCCGTGCGATAGCACGGTTATATTATCGTGTCGCAATTATGGCACAGCCCCATGCATCTCTAATCTGCGAGCGCCAGCTCGCGCTTGACACAGCCTCTCCCTTATTCCGTTCCATTTCTACCTCGACATGGAGGCAGATGCAATAAACTATTATCTATTAACTATTCACTATTCACTAAAAAATACTACCTTTGCAGGTTGAACAGCATATAAACCAAACGATCATGAGCAACGACAAGAATTTAGTGCCGCTCGCCGGCATGACCCTCGAGGAGATGCAAGATGCGGTAACCGCATTGGGTATGCCACGATTTGTGGCTAAACAGTTGGCACAGTGGATCTACCAGAAACGCGTCAATGACTTTGAGCAGATGCAGAACATCTCCAAGGCCAACCGCGAACTGCTGGCAAGCCGCTACTGCGTGGGCCTGTACCCGCCTAGCCACGCTGCAGCCAGCGAGGACGGCACAGTCAAGTACCTGTTTGACGCAGGCAACAAGCAGGCCGTCGAGGCTGTCTATATTCCTGAGGACGATCGTGCCACCCTGTGCATCTCGTCACAGAAGGGGTGCCGCATGAACTGCTACTTCTGCATGACGGGCAAGCAGGGCTTCCACGGCAACCTGACCAGCAACCAGATTATCAATCAGGTGCTGAGCATCCCTGAGAGCGAGAAACTGACCAATGTCGTGTTCATGGGTATGGGCGAACCGCTCGACAACATCGAGGAGGTGCTGCGCGTCATTTCTATCCTCACCGAGCCGTGGGGACTGGCATGGAGCCCCAAACGTGTCACCGTTTCTACCGTGGGCAAGAAGCCTGAGCTCAAGATCCTGTGCGAGCAGACCAGCGTCCACATCGCCGTGAGCGTCCACAACGCCGTTCAAGAGGAGCGTTCCTCGATGATGCCTATTGAGCGCCTCTATCCCATCGACCAGGTGATGGAAATGCTGGGCAGCTACGACTTTGCCCACCAGCGCCGCCTGTCGGTGGAATACATCTGCTGGCAATGGTTCAACGACGATATCCAGCATGCCGAGAAGTTGCGCGAGCTCTTGCCCAACGAGCACGTGCGCGTCAACCTTATCCGATTCCACCCGATTCCTGGCATCGAGAAGTTGCGCACCAGTAGCGATGAGCGCATGACCTACTTCCGCGACTACCTCAACAGCAAGGGTGTGACCTGCACCATCCGCCGCAGCCGGGGCGAGGACATCGCGGCTGCCTGTGGCCAGCTCGCAGGACAGGTGCGCAAGCAGCAGGCTGGGGCTAAAGACAGCAAAACACCCGCCAAGGACCTCAAAGGCACCAAACCTGCCAAAGGCCAGCCTCGCAGCAAGAAAAACAAGTAATATAACCCATCGTTGCACCTTCCAATACATCCTGACATGAACACGATTGCAAAATTTGGCTTGATGCTGGCGGCTATCGTCATCGCAGTCCAGGTTGCCTGGGCAGCAGAGCCCATAAACTACTATAACAACGCCCTCGGCAAGAGTGACGAAGCATTGATGACCGCCTTGCGCAACATCATCCGCACCCACAAGGAAGTATCCTACGGCAATGGCCTCTTGAATGCTTTTGCTATCGCCGACACCGATGACAAGGGTTATATCATCGACATCTATAGCAACTGCCGCTACAGGCCCAACGACAACGGATCATCGGCATCCCACGTGGGTGAGGGTTACAACCGTGAGCACAGTTTTCCCAGGAGCTGGTTTGGTGGTGAGGTGTCACCGATGAACACCGATGTGTTCCACATCTACCCCACCGACATCAAGGTCAACAGCCAGCGCAGCAATAACCCCTATGGTGTGTGTGCAAACGGCACACGTCTCACCTATGGCAGCTATGTGGCAAAAGGAAAATTAGGCTCCAGCACCTATCCCGGCTACTCGGGTACGGTCTTTGAGCCCGATGATGAGTACAAGGGTGACTTGGCGCGCACTTACTTCTACATGGTGACCTGTTACAAAAACGAATTGCCCAGCTGGCCAGGTAGTCCCAATCTGAACTACGGCCAAAACAAGTATAAGGCATTCTCGACCTGGACCATCAACATGCTGATGGAATGGTCACGCCTGGACCCCGTCAGCGAGAAGGAAATCAAGCGCAACGATGCCGTCTATGGTATCCAGGGCAACCGCAACCCCTTTATCGATCACCCCGAACTGGCAGAGTACATCTGGGGCAACCAGCAGGGAAACCGCTGGACTGGTTCACTCCAGCCTGTTGACCCCGCCATCATCGCTCCTGAGAACGGCTCCGTCATCGATATGGGTTCAACTACCGTTGGGAAACCGATAGAATACACCATTTCTGTTAAGGGTGAAGGACTGACAAGCGGCATGACAATCACGATGGAGGGTAACGAGTACTTCTATGTGGACAGGAACTCGTTCTCGGCCAGCGAGGTGAATAACGGGACCACGTTCACCATCGGCTTCACTGCCGATGACGAGGGCACCTTTACCGACATCGTCACGCTGTCCAGCAGCGAGGTGACCAGTACATTCACCATCACAGCAACTGCCAAGCCCGAGGACACGCCTCCCCCACCCCCTGTCGTGCCGACGGACAGCATCGTGGAGGACTGGGAAGGCTGTGAAACGGGAGGTTACTGGACCGACGTTGTTACTGGCAATGCCTTCTTGTGGGAGTTTACCGATGCCGGCATCTGGGGTGACAACCTCAAGCACGGTGAGCTGTGTTGCCGCATGGGCAAGAGCAGCAACAGCATGATCGCCATGGGCGAAGACATTGACGGCGGCAGCACTAGCGCCATTGCATTCTGGGCAGGCTGCTTCGGCAGCGATGCCGATGCCACACTGAGCACAGAATACAGCACCGACAAGGGCTTGTCATGGAATACCCTGGGCGACTTTACCTTTACCAAGGGCTTCTTGCAGCACGTCATCTTGGATATCCAAGTGGAGGGCACTCTGCGTTTCCGCATAGTACAGAAATCGGGCTCGCGCGTCAACATCGACGACATCACGATCTATGGACGCGCAGACGAAGGCATCAAAGGCGACGTCAACGATGACAAGGAGGTCAACGTCGCCGACATCAATGTCATCATCGACACTATCCTCGGTGGCAACAGCAATCCCAAATGTGATGTCAACGATGACAGCGAAATCAACATCGCCGACGTCAACACGGTCATCGATATCATCCTGGGGTCATAATCCACACCACAATTAACCGAACCAGACAGCCCGTTGAGTCACCATCTATCCAGCTCTTACTCGTGGATGCCACTCAACGGGCTGTTAACATAAGATTTAACACCACACCAACATCAACCCTTTACTATTGTTACATTACAAATGAAAAAAATCTTTTTGACCTTGGCCATGATGGTCATGGCAATGGCAGCGATTGCCAAGGATCCGACGCCATGCCCTAGCGGCTACTATGACAATGCCTTGTACAAGAGTGACCAGGCGTTGCTTACGGCTCTGTACAACATCATCACCAGCCACACCAACATCGGCTATGATGGCCTGTGGAATGCCTATGCTGACACCGACACCAACTCTGACGGCTACTACATCGACATGTACAGCACCTACGACAAGTACACCTACAGCGACAAGTGCGGCAGCTACAGCAACATCGGTGACTGCATCAACCGCGAGCACAGTGTACCCAAGAGTTGGTGGGGCGGCGGCAAACAGCCGCAGTACAGCGACATCTTCAACATCGTGCCAACCGACGGCTATGTCAACAACCAGCGCTCCAACTACCCCTACGGCGTGTGTGAGGGCGGTGTCCGCCTGACCAACGGCCAGTATGTCGCTAAAGGGCGCAAAGGCACCAGTACACATGCAGGCTATACGGGAGTCGTGTTCGAGCCCGACGACGAGTACAAGGGCGACTTTGCCCGCGCCTATTTCTATATGGCGGCATGCTACAATGATGTCATCAGCAACTGGACCCAGTCTGGCGGCAGCGTTTTCTTTGCGGGCAACAGCTATCCCGTGTTCACTACCTACGCCATCAACCTGCTCATGGAGTGGCATCGTCTGGACCCCGTGAGCGAGAAGGAGACGACGCGCAACTGCTATGCCCACTCGTGGCAGGGCAACCGCAACCCCTTTATCGACCACCCCGAGCTGGCCGAGCACATCTGGGGCAATCAGCAAGGTCAACCGTGGACCGGAGACGGCACGGTAGTCATCACTCCCGTCCTCATCCAACCTGCTAACGGCGAGAACATCAATGTGGGAACGGTTGCACTTGATGAGACCAGCGTGAGCAGGAGCATCACTGTCAAGGGTAGCAATCTGTCGATGGACCTCAACGTGAGCGTGAGCGGCGATGATTTCAGTGTCATACCAGCCACCCTGACTGCCAATGCCGTCAACAACGGCACTACGGTCATTGTGACCTATAGCGGTAGCGCCGAGAATGCCTACGGAACGATCACCTTCTCCAGCAGCGAGGTGAGCCGCACATGCAACCTCACGGCGAGCAAGCAGCAACCGGGCGATGACCCCATCAATCCCGACGATCCCATCACCCCGACAGGCGAGAGCGTCATTGAGGGCTGGGAAGGCTGCGAGAGCGGCGGCTATTGGGTGAAGGAGGTACAGGGAGCCGCCTTCAGGTGGTACTTCAACAATGCGGGCATCTTTGCCCAGACCAATGACCACTGGAACGGTCAAATCGGATGTCGCTTCGGCAAAACCTCCAGCTCTTCTATCGAGATGCTACAAGATGTCACTGGCACATCAGGCATCTCATTCTATGCTGCCACCTATGGTTCGACCGAGGCCGACGCCACCATCCAGGTACTCTACAGCACCAACGGCGGCACGACGTGGACCCTGCTCGAGGAACTGGCATTGACGCACACGCTCACACAATACACCTACGGGCTCAACGTGACCGACAATGTGCGCTTCAAGTTCCAGCAGACCGTCGGTGCACGCGTGAACATCGATGACATAGCCGTGTATGCAGCCCAGCAGCAAGCCGAGCCGCAGATCTATTTTGGCGGGGCCATCGAGCCGCTAACTGCCGAATTTGACGGGGAATCTTCCATCAGCGAGGTCACCGTCATGACCGAGGACAATGACCAACCCATTACTGTCACCGTTGACAACGGCTTTGAACTGAGCCTTGACCAGCAATCCTGGTCTTCAACGCTCACGCTTGATGCCAGCGGCGAGACCTTCTATGTGCGCCTGGCTGACACCAGCACTGATGGTTACTATGAGGGCACCATCACCGCCACAGCTGGCACGGTAACCGCCTATGCCAACGTAGAAGGTGAGGTAATAGCTCCTGCCGTGCCACCCGTAGTGCTCTACGGTGACGTGAACTGCGACGGACATCTGACTATCAGTGATGTGACCGTGCTCATCAACTACCTACTGGGCGGCAATCCCGACCCATTTGACAGTATCGCTGCCAACGTCAATCAGGATGCCAACATCAGCATCAGCGACGTGACAACACTCATCAACATGCTGCTCAACGGTCGTCCAGCCCAGATGATGTGGAACGCCCTGCCCAATAATGGCGGCATCCAGGTAGTCAACCCGATGGGTGAAGCCCTCGAAATCTATGACCTCGACGCCAATCTGGTAGCAACGGTTTCAGCCTCGAGCACCATTCTCCTGTCTAGAGGCACTTACATTGTCTCCAGCGACACCCGATCCCGCAAGGTCATCGTGAAGTAACCACAATCCATATAACACAATCAGGGCTGCCCGAATAGAGCAGCCCTGATTATTTCAGTTATCTAAAAAACCACAAGTTTACTTCTTGGGGGCGATTTTATCAATACGTCTCTGGTGGCGGCCACCCTCAAAAGGGACCGTCAGGAAGGCCTCAATCATTTGAATGGCTTCCTTATCGTTGATGAAGCGACCAGGCAGAGCGATGGCATTAGCATCGTTGTGCTGGCGGGCCAGACGAGCGACCTCAACGTTCCAGCAAAGTGCCGAACGGACGTCCTCATGCTTATTCAACGTCATGTTAACACCCTGACCGCTGCCACACACGGCAATGCCAGGATAGCAATCGCCCAGCTCAATCGCCGAAGCGCACAAGTGGGCAAAGTCAGAATAGTCACAACTTTCTTCACTGTGGGTGCCGAAATCCTTATAGGCAATGCCTTCCTTATCAAGCCAACGCTTGATAATCTCCTTGATGCGATAACCGGCATGATCGCTACACAGTCCCACAGGAACACCTTCTTTTAAAATCGAGTTTTTCATATTAACGTTAATGTTTTTATTAAAAAAGGCCGTGACAAAGCCACGGCACAGTAAACTTATTTCTTTAACGCTTTGAGGGCTTGCTCCATAGTAACAATCTTACTCTCGGCGTCGGCTTTTTTCTTACGCTCATTGGCAACAACGGCCTCGGGGGCATTGGCGACGAAGCGCTCGTTGCTCAGTTTCTTATCCACGCTGGCGAGGAAGCCACGGGTATAGGCCAGGTCGGCCTCGAGCTTCTTGATTTCCTCCTCAACGTCGATACTGCCCGCAACGGGAACGGCAAACTCGGCAGTGCCGACCATGAAGGCGGCTGCCGTGGGATCCTTCTCGATCACGGCCTCGATCTTCTCAAGGCCTGCGAGCTTGGTGATAATGGCCTCCAGCGGGTTGTTCAAGCCACCGACAGCCTGCAGCGTCAACTGTTCCTTGTTGGGCAGGTTCTTCTGCTTGCGGACATTGCGCACGCCACCCACGATCTCCTTGACATCGGCCATTGCCTTGAGCAGAGCTTGGTCTGCCTCCTTAGCCTCAGGAATGAGGGCATACATGATGCTCTCGCCATCCTTACGCTCATCGAGGTGCTGCCAAAGTTCCTCGGTAATGAACGGCATGAAGGGATGCAGCAGACGCAGCAACATATCGAAGAACTCAAGCGTAGCCTGCATCGTGGCGCGGTCCATCGGCTGGCCGAAAGCGGGCTTCACGGCCTCGAGATACCAGGCCGAGAACTCTTCCCAGAACAGGCGGTAGAGCACCATCATGGCGTCGCTCAGGCGGAACTTCGAGAAGTGGTCCTTGACAGTAGCCAGGGCATCGTTGAGCTGGTTACGGAACCACTCTACAGCCTGACGGCTAGCCTCGGGCTGCTCGACATCGGCTACCTCCCAACCCTTAACGAGACGGAAGGCATTCCAGATCTTGTTGTTGAAGTTGCGACCCTGCTCACACAGCGAGTCATCATAGAGGATGTCGTTACCGGCAGGAGCAGCCAGCATCAGACCCATACGCACGCCATCGGCACCGAACTGCTCGATGAGCTTCAAGGGATCGGGCGAGTTGCCAAGCGACTTGGACATCTTGCGACCCAAATTGTCACGAACAACACCGGTGAAATAAACGTTGCGGAAAGGCATGTCGCCCATGTACTCGTAACCTGCCATAATCATGCGTGCCACCCAGAAGAAGATGATATCAGGAGCAGTCACCAGGTCATTGGTGGGATAGTAGTACTTGATTTCCTCGTTGCCGGGGTTGTTGATGCCGTCAAACAGCGAGATGGGCCACAGCCACGAGCTGAACCACGTGTCGAGGGCGTCCTCGTCGTGACGCAGCTGGCTGGCCTCGATGTTCTCGTAGCCGGGGATCTTGCGGGCTTTCTCGAGGGCCTCTTCCTCGTTCAGGGCAACTACGTAAACCTCCTTCTCCTCGTCATCGGTGGGCAGGAAGTAGGCGGGAATGCGGTGGCCCCACCACAGCTGACGCGAGATGCACCAGTCCTGGATGCCCTCGAGCCAGACGTTGTAGATGTTCTTGTACTTGGCGGGATGGAACTTGAGCTCGTCGTTCTTCACGCAGGGCAGTGCGATCTCGGCAAAGTGCTTCATCTTCAGGAACCACTGCATGCATAGGCGCGGCTCGACGGCGGTGTCGCTATTGCGCTCGCTGTAGCCCACCTTGTTGTCATAATCCTCAATCTTCTCGACCAAGCCGGCTGCCTGCAGGTCAATGACGATCTGCTTGCGGCAGGCCATGCGGTCCATGCCGACGTACAGCGGCGACTGCTCGCTGATGGTGGCATCGGCATTGAAGATGTCGATGGTCTCCAGATTGTGCGTCTTGCCCAGGACGTAGTCGTTGGGGTCGTGGGCGGGAGTCACCTTCAGACAGCCCGTACCGAACTCGATCTCAACATAGCGGTCCTCAATGACGTTGATCACGCGGCCAACCAGGGGCACGATGACCTTGCGGCCCTTGAGCCACTGGTTCTTGGGATCCTTGGGGTTGATGCACATGGCGGTATCGCCCATGATGGTCTCGGGGCGCGTGGTGGCAACGACGGCATAGTAGCCCTTCTCGTCCTTGTGGATGATGTTACCCTCGGCACGCAGCTGTTCCTCGTTCTCGAGCGCCTCCAGCCCGTCAACATAGTACTTGAGGTAATACAGGTGGCTCTTCTCCTCGTGGTAGATTACCTCCTCGTTGCTCAGTGCAGTCTGGGCCTTGGGGTCCCAGTTCACCATGCGCAGGCCACGGTAGATGTAACCCTTCTCATAGAGGTCCACAAAGACCTTCAGCACGCTCTTGCTGCGCGTCTCGTCCATCGTGAAGGCCGTGCGGCTCCAGTCACAGGAGGCACCCAGTTTCCTGAGCTGCTGCAGGATGATGCCGCCGTGCTCATGCGTCCAGTCCCAAGCATGCTTGAGGAACTCGTCGCGGGTGAGGTCACGCTTGCGGAT
>JBGUJU010000138.1:0-20769 GCA_045114065.1 Sodaliphilus sp. | reverse complement strand
CCACACCATTCCGTTCAAGTCCTCGGCAAGGCACATGATATAAGTCCACGAGAAATACTGGCCGTCCTGATCCAGCAGTTTGCTGTAGGACGCCTGCTGTTGGGGACGGGAAGGAATTCCGCCACCAGTATTCCAGAGGATGATCGGCATCTCGAAGTCACCGTCGGTAAATACCTTGACGTCCTCTTTGTTGTAACGGGTGGACAGGAAGCTGGCACGCTGGGTGTGCTTGGAATATGTGCCATCGATCTCGGGAGTCAGCCAGTCCTCGACAGTCACCTGATCGAGTTTGGCCTTGGATGCGGGCAATACCATGACAGGGTGCTCCTCGTTCTCAAAGGATTGAACAACCCAAACATTGCCGTTACGGTCGATGCTGGTGATGGGATGCATGGCGCCTTTATACTTGACCATCGGGCTGTTCTCGGCATTATAGGTCAATACAATCTTGTTGTCGGTCACTTTGTGCAGACCTGTTGTCCATCCACCAATAAAGTAGGTGTTATCATCATCGGGCAGGAATTCAATCCAGTAGGTGCCGTTCTTGGGGGCGCCTTCGGGAGTGACGTCATGCCATGCTATACCGTCAAAGGTGTTGACGTTGCACTTCAATACGTTCTTGTAAAATGCGTTGGCGGTAGGGGAGGAAACAAACAATAAATCTCTGCTCTTGTTGTAGGTCATCCAGAAGGGGGTGCTGAACGACAGGGCGTTGGGAAAGTAGTAGTTATCTTTATCTTGCAGCAGGTGCAGACCATTTTCACCAGCGGCCCACAGGCTGCCGTCGCCCCTAGGATTGGCACTGCACATTTCACCCGAGGTCTCGACCTCGGAAATAATGTCACCGTCCTCGTCGGTCATGTAGCATTTGCCATCTTGGGAAACATTGAGCAGGAAACCGTCAGGAGTCTTCTGCACCATATCGATGCGGCTCTCGAGCAGGGTATCGGACTCGAATTTCAATTCTCCATTCTGGTCAGTCCACATGGTAGCCAAAAGGCTCACGCTTGCCATGCAGAAGAAGGTATGGTCATTGATGGGCCAGATGCGGGAATTATGGCGCAGGTTGGTGGGAGTGAACGATGACAGCTGGTCATGATATTTGTTGGCATCGCCCCAATAGAATGTATCGGCTGTGGTGAGCAGCACTTTGTTGCCTACCTGTGCCACCGATACCGTGGGCACACCGTAGAGATGCGACTCCTTGATGACAAACTTCTTGTCGTCGATTACGACATAACCAAAGTCGGTAGCCACATAAATCAGACCACTGGCAAAGGTCACGTGATTGATGTTCTTGCTCATGGTGGTGACGGCATCCTTGATTTCGGGCATGTTCACTACCGAGCCGTCGGTCTGGATGACATCAATATTGGCATTATCATACACGACAACGAGGTAATCCTTGTCGCTATTGTAGTAAATCTGCTTGATGCCCATGTCGCTCAAGTCGTTGGCAATGCTCAGTGCCTCGTTTTCCTGGGTACGCTTGTCCAGACGGAACAGGTTACCGCCAGCCAGGTAATAGATCCACTCGTTGGCCTCGGCGACGGCGGCCACTTCACTGCCGACAAACGATGTGTGGATGCGCCAATCGCCCACTGCGTTCTGTGCCCACACTTGGCTCAGCGCCGACATCATCATTACTGCCACGAACAAAAGTATCTTCTTCAGTCTCATTTCAATCTGTTTTTAACGTGATTAATGCCCGAAAAGCGGGTACTGGCATCATGCCATCACCCGAATAGTCATTATAATAACGTAAAGACTCCCCGCTAAATTGTGTGAAATCGATTTTCAACATCCATCCTGCTGAAAAATGTCATTTTGAAATGGTCAGGGTGACCTCAGGGGGATTGGCATTGATGCCCAGGGGGAAGACGATGTGCGAGATAGTAGTGTTGGGACTGGCGGTGATGATATAGTGCTTGCCGCCATATTCGAGCAGATAAAAGCCTGTCGGGGTATAGTCAAGGTTGATGCCGTAGTTGGCACGCCGTTGCTGGTCTGCGATGGACAAAGTGGTCTCGTTGCCTGCATTGGACAGGTAACGTGCTGTCTGTAGCACGGCGGGCAAGGTGTCGGTCAGCAGTTGTACTGCTATGTAGTTTTGTCTTGGACAACTATAGGCTGTGCCGATGATGTCGGGACGGTCGCTTGTGGTGGGCAGCGGCTGTGCTCCGTCGAGCAGGCGTCCCTCATGATACCTGACATAGACCGAATCGTTGACGAACTGCACGTTCTTTTTCCCGTAGTAGGCCCTGTAGATGGTCTCGTGGCCGAAGAAATTGGTGGACATGAAATTCATCGGCTTGACGAAGCGGTTGTAGCGGTCAAACTGGCGTTCTAGCAGCACCGCCTGGGAGGGGGCGGCGTTAATCTCGTTCATCACCTGCCGGTCATAGGCCTGATAGTCGCTCAGCACCTTGATGCCGCGCCCGAAGGTGAATAGTACCAGTGCCATCGACACGACGATGACGGGAATGCGCAATTTGGGCCATTGTGTCATCAGCCAGTCGATGCCCGTGGCGACAATCAGGAACGCTACGGTCGCCCACGGTGCATAAGCGCGCTCGTGACGAATGCCGAGTGCAAACATCACCAACGTCAGGCATAGGAAAATGTAGGTCCACACATTGTGACCTATAGCACTGCGGCGCTTGAGTATCAGGGCGATGATGCCCACTGCCAGCGCTGCTGCCGGTAGGTAGAACTGCCATACTTTCTCGTGGAAAATAAACCATCGGGCCTTGATCAGTTCGCCCAGGGGCAAGTTGAGGATGATGCCGCTATCCGATGCTGCGCGATTCCATGCCGCCGGCGATGAGACGATGAGCAGCATGCCCATCAGATAGCCAGCCATGGCTACCGCTGCCCAACGGTTAAAGCGTTTGCGGTTGCAGGCATAGAACAGGCACAGTCCGGCGAAGAAGCCGAAACTGGTCGCCTCGTTGAATCCGCCTGCTATGAATGCTCCAGCGAACAGCAGGAAGCCCTTGCCGTAGCCGAAGGGCGCGCCGTGGCAGCGTTGTAGCACATAGACCAGCAGCAGCGAGGCGGTAATCGCCCACAGGTAGTTGGCACTGCCCGCCATCCACAGCATGGTCTCACCCGGCAGGGGATAGCATGTGCCGACGGCAGCGAGCAATAGCGCCAACACGGTCACCGAGCGGCGATGTGCGCTCAACAGGCTCACCAAGTGGGCAAACAGGCCGAACACCAGCGTGTTACATACATTAAAAGCGCCCTTGCCGAGAAATGCGGCAAACAGGGCGGGGACAAGGTCGGCAATGCGTCCGTTGGTTTCGGTATAGTGGTTGCGGCAGGAGAGCAGGAAATCACCCAGTGAGCGCACGGGCGTCCACACGCCATCGATGAGCGTGAAGCCCATGTCGTCCTCCTTGTAAGGCGTCAAGAAGTTCATGACGAGGAATACGGCACATGCCAGCGCCAGCACGAGCCAATAGAGTGCCTTGTGCCGCCGGTCGTAGGGACCGCGGTCACGGGTCTCGTCGGGCAATATCGGTCGCATTGTCTTCGTCATGGCTGGAGTCAGTCACGAGTCTCGGGGGTCGCAGTTCTTGTCAGGGTGACCTCGGTGGCTGGTTTATTGCCGTCGATGGGGAAGACCACATGAGAGATATCCTCGCCCATGCTGGGGAAGATAAGCAAGAGTTTTCCCTGGTAACGCAATGGATAGAATCCGTGGGGGGTGTAGTCGGTCGCTAGACCGTATCGGCGCCTGTAGGCTTTATCCTGGTCGGTGAGCGCCTTGCCCTGCGGCGCATTGTAATAGCGTGCCTGTTGGGTCGTGTACGGGAGGCTGTCCACGCGCAATTCGGCTACCATATAGTCCTGGTCGGGGAACGAGTAGATGGTGCCGACGACATCTGGACGGTCGCTTGTCAGGGGCAACACCGTGGCACCCGAGAGCAAGCGTCCCGAGTGATAGCGGTCATAGACCGAGTCGCTGACAAACTGCAGGTTGTCCTTGTCATAAAAAGCACAATAGATGTTCTCGCGGACGAAATACTCTGGCGAGGAATAGCGCAGGGCGGTGACAAAACGGCTATGACCGTTGAAATGGCGCTCCCGCAGGATGGCCTGGCGAGGTGCCGAGGCAATCTCGCTCATCGTGAGGTCTTCATAGGCCTTATAGGCCCTCAATGAATGCATCGCGCGGAATGTGGTCAAGCCACTCAGTGCCAACCCCAGAACAATGACTAATAACCGCAGCGCGTTCCTCCCATCCAACAGGTAATGGATTCCCATCAACAGGATGATGAAGCCCACGGTTGCCAGTGGCGCATAGGGACGCTCATTCAACATGCCCAATGCGAACATGAGCACGGCGAGACAGGGTAGGATATAGGTCCAGACGCATTTCCTGACACTCTTGCCATGGCGCATCAGCAATGCCACAATGCCGACGACCACTGCTGCGACAGGTGTGACAAAATGCAATATCTTCTCCAGGAAAATGACACAACGGCTGTAGAGCAGGTCCGAAAGCGCCAAGTCAACGACAATGCCGCCATTGGCAGCACGGTCCCATGCTCCGGGAGAGAACAAGATGACCAGGATTCCCAACAGGTAACCTGCCAATGCTACCATCACCACGCGTGTCCATTGACGGCGGTTGAAGGCATAGTACAGGCACAGTCCGGCGAAGAAGCCGAAGGAGGTCGCCTCGTTGAAATTACCTGCGATAAAGGCTCCGATGAACAGCAGTACTGACTTGCCCCACGACAGTGGGGTGCCATGATGGCGCAGCAGGTACCAGACCAGCAACAGGGAGGCGGTGATGGCCCACATGTAGTTGCAGCTGCCGGCCACAAAGAGCATCGTCTCGCCAGGCACGGGGTAGCAACATCCCACAAAGGCCAGGAACAGTGACAGCACCAACACCGAACGGCGACCCACACTCAATAGGCTCAACAGATGAGCCATGAGCGCGAACACCAGCGTGTTGAATACATTAAACAGCGTCTTGCCTAGAAAACCGCAGAAGAGTACGGCGACCAGGTCCGAGAAGCGGGCGTCGGACGACATGAAGTTATCGTAGGGGAAGCGCAATGCGTTGAGCAACGGTCCGCGCCCCAGGATCGTAAATTCCATGTCATCCTCCTTGAGCGGCGTCAGCATGTTCATCCAGAAGAAGATGGCACATGCCAATAGCATGATACCCCAATAGGCGGCATCATGCCAGCGCCTGGCAACAGGCGAGTCCAGATGAGAGTATTCAGTCCTCAGTTGTCAATTGTCTAGAGGACGCTGTGTCATAAATCATCGTATGATGGAATCGCGCTACACACGAGAACCTTTAGCTCGGCGAAGCCAAATCAAATAAATTCTATTAATAATTTTGTTTGATTTCTCGGCAGTCAGGCCGATTAAAAAATTGCGAGGCGACCGATGACACAGCCTCCAGTTCACTAATCTCTAATCCCTAATCTCTAATCCCATCGGCTTGTATTCAAGCCGATGATTACACGGTCAGAATCTCTTTCTCCTTGGCGGCAAAGATCTCGTCGATCTTCTTCATGAACTTGTCATGGATCTTCTGCACCTTCTCCTCACCGTCCTTGCTGACGTCCTCGCTCATGCCTTCCTTGACGGCCTTCTTCAGACCCTCGATGGCCTCGCGGCGGGCGTTGCGGATGCTCACGCGGGCTTTCTCGCTCTCGGCCTTGGAGTCCTTCACGAGCAGTTTGCGGCGCTCCTCGGTCAGGGGCGGGATGTTCAGGCGGATGACCTCACCGTTGTTCACGGGCATGATACCCACATTGCTGTCGATGATAGCCTTCTCGATGGTTCCGATCATGTTGCGCTCCCAGGGCATGATGGCGATGGTGCGCTGGTCGGGCGTGCTGATGTTGGCCACGTTGTCGATGGGCACGGGGCTGCCATAGTAGTTCACACGGATGCCGTCCAGAATCTTCACGTTGGCTTTGCCGGCACGGATGTGTGCCAGGGTGTCATCGAGGAAATCCACGGCTTCCTGCATCTTTTTCTCGGCTGCGTCGAGATAAAATTTCACGTCGTTCATAATCTAGCGTTTTTATATTGTATGTCCTTTAAAAATCTTGGTTTTCTATCGACTAGTGACTAGTGACTGACGACTAGCGACTTCTTTTTCGTTCACGAAAGTACACCATTTGCCCCAACCCTGCAAATTTTTTGCCAATTTTTGTTTAAAACTGCACATGACGACAATGAAACTAAACCGTCCTCACCTCCATCAAACAACTGATCAATCTGAATCCTCTGACAGCAAAGGAGTATCCGCGTTCATTTTTTCAAACAACTTGAACAACAATGAACAACGGAAACAACTTCATTTTTTAATAAAAGTTGTACCTGTTGTTCAATGTTGTACCTGTTGTTTGGCAACCGGGTGCTGATGCCGAAAAATCTTAGCGCCTTAGCGTCTTAGCGTGAGGCAAAGGGACGCGGATGCCATCAGCTTAATTCGTAAAATTCGCCGATAGTTAAAGCCTTAGCGTTTTAGCGACTAAACGTGAGGCGAGAATGGTTAGGGATGCCATTCTGGGGGAAGGAGGGCCCAGTCAGGGTTGGGGGCGGTGCGGGTCATCTCGGCACGGTCATGCTCGTAGCCGAAGGCGGGGAAGATGACCTTGGCGACGTTGTCGTCAACCACGGGGAATACCAGATACATCCTGCCCTGGTACATCAGCGGGAAGAAGTGCGGCGGCAGGAAAACGGGGTTGCCGTCGGTATCGATAGCCTGAGTCTCTTGATAGGTGTGGATGATGTCCGTGTGGTTGGTCTTGACGAGCATATAATCTTGACCGGGTACGCCGAACACGCCCTCAATCTCATCGGGCAAGTTGGTGTTGAAGGGCATGGGCAGGGCGCCGTCGGTCAATCTGCCCTCATGATAACGGGTGCAGATGGAGTCGCTGACAAACTGCAGGTTGCTCTTGCCGTAGTGCTCTACCAGTGTCATTTCGTGGATGAAGTGGTTCCATGAGTCCAGGCCGAAGCGCTTGATGAAGCGGCTATAGCCCTTGAAGTCATGGACGGGCAGAATAGCGTGATCGCCGCTATTGATGATGTCTTGTTCGGTTGCCTTGAAGAACTCGTTGTAGTCCTTGACTTGCTGGATGTTGGAGGTGAACCTGGTGGAACACACTGCCAGTCCTGCCACAATCGCTACTGCGGCGAGCCACCGCCAGCGCTTGAAAAGCGTGTCAAGAGCCATTGCCATGATGATGAATGAAACGGCCGAGAATGCCGTGTACATGCGTGCCGAGTTCTTGCCCAACAGGAAGACGAAAATCAACAGACACAGGTAGATAAACGCCCAAGGTGTATCGGTGAATGTCTTCTTGATGCCGTTCTTCACGAGTGCAATCACGCCAAGTGCCAGGGCGGCAATGGGAGTGATGAACTCGATGGTCATCGTCTTGAGCATCCTGCAACGCTCCATGATGAGCTGCATGGGACCGGCGTCATGGCTGATGTCATAGGATGCCCGCTCCCATGCACCGGGGCTGCTGATGAGCCACACCGTGCCCAATAGGTATCCCGTCATGGCAATGACCACTGCGCGGTCAACCTTGTCGCGGTTGAACAGGTAATAGAGTACGAGGCCGGCCGCTATGCCCATTGTCGTGCCCTCGTTGGCAGCACCGGCAAGAAAGGACAGCAACAGTATCGCTATGCCTTGAATCCAACCTGGACGAGTGTTGCGGTGCCACAGCAGGTAGGCGATAAACAGCAGCGAGGCCGTGATGGTCCACAGGTAGTTGCAACTGCCGGCAACCCACAACAACGTCTCGCCGGGTACGGGCCAGGCAGCGACGATATAGGCAAACAGCATGGCCAGCACCGTCGCCGAGTTGCGGCGCGTCGCGTGGCGGCTGATCATATAGGCCATCAAGCCGAACATCAGCGTGTTGCACACGTTGAATGCCGACTTGCCCAGCAGGCCGTTAAACAGGAAGTCGGGCAGATTGGCGGTGCGTCCGTCATGGCCCAGGTAGTGATACCACCAGGACTTGAACACGTCCAGCAGGCTGTTGATGGGCTCGCCATCAGTCCCATAGATGTTCATGTGCAGGAAGTCGTCCTCCTTCAGGGTGGTATAGTAATTCAATACCATCATGTAGGCACATCCTGCCAACAGCAGGAGCCAGAACAAAACTTGGTCAGCGATGCCTTCCCGCCCGAACAGGCGGGATCCCCTCTTATCCTGTAATAATGTCATATTTTCTCGTTGTTATGTTCGTCCACGATGTAGTCGGGACGATTCTTGGTCTCGTTGTAGATGCGTCCGATGTATTCGCCGATAATGCCCAACGACAGCAGTTGGATGCCACCCAGGAACAGGATGAGCATCGCTGTCGAAGGATAGCCGCGAACCGGGTCACCCCAGAACAGCGCCTTGACAAAGACGACCACCATATAGAGGAACGACAACAGCGACACGATGCACCCCAGCACGGTAGAGATGCGCAGCGGCACATTGGTGAACGAGGTAATGCCATTGATGGCCAGTGAGAACAGTTGCCTAAAGTTCCACTGTGATTTTCCTGCCACGCGACTGCCGCGGTCAAAGGTGATTTCTTTCTTCTTGAAACCTATCCAGCTGAACATGCCCTTGGTGTAACGCTCGCTCTCGCGCATCCGCTTCAGGGCGTTGATGCAGCGGCGGTCCAACAGCCTGAAGTCCCCCACATTCTGCAGCATGTCAAAGCGTGATGAACTCTGCAAGATATTATAGAACATCAGCGACAGGTGTTTGCGCAGCCAGCTCTCCTTGCCACGAGACAAGCGCTTGGCATAAACATCCTCATAGCCTTCTTCCCAGCACTTGATCATTTCGGGAATGAGTTCGGGCGGGTCTTGCAGGTCAGCATCCAGGATGACCATGCAATCGCCTGTAACATAGTCAAAGCCAGCCAACATGGCGACTTCCTTGCCGAAGTTGCGTGACAGGGAGATATAGTTGACCCGGGGGTCTTGCTCACGGTATTGACGCAGGATCTCCAGCGTGCCGTCACGGCTTCCGTCGTTGACAAACAACAGTTCCCACTCATAGTTGGAAATGCTGCTCATGAGTTTGGTCAACTCAGGGAAGAGCAAGGGCAGGCTCTGCTCTTCATTATAACATGGGATGAGGATAGATATCTTTTTCATTTTCTTGTTTTTCTTTTATTCTGGCTGATAGGGCTTTGAACTCTTATTGATTGGAATCGGCGAGGGGTTCGGGCGGTGTTTGCGGTGACGTCTCGCGGCTGTCGTTGAACTCACGCACGATGTAGTCGGGACGGTTCTTGGTCTCGTTGTAAATGCGTCCGATGTATTCGCCGATGATGCCTAACGACAACAACTGGATGCCGCCCAGGAACAGGATGAGAATCACCAGCGTGGGATAACCCTGCACGGGATCACCCCAGATGACAGCCTTGACAAAGACATAGATCATGTACAGGAATGCAAACAGCGAGATGATAAAGCCCGAGATGGTCGAGATGCGCAGCGGCGCGCTGGTAAACGATGTGATGCCGTCGATGGCAAACGAGAACAATTGCCTGTAATTCCACGACGACTCGTCGGCTACACGGTCACCCTGCTCAAACTCGACATCTTTCTTCTTGAAGCCGATCCAGCTATACATGCCCTTGGTGTAGCGCTCGCTCTCACGCAGGCTTTTCAGGGCATTAATGCAACTGCGGTCCAGCAGACGGAAGTCGCCCACATTCTGCAGCACGTCAAAGCGCGATGAACGTTGCAGGATCTTGTAGAATTGCAGTGACAGGTGCTTGCGCAGCCAACTTTCCTTGCCGCGCGTCTTGCGCTTGGCATACACGTCGTCATAGCCCTGCTCCCACCACTTGATCATCTCGGGGATGAGCGTCGGCGGGTGCTGCAGGTCGGCATCGATGATGACCATGCAGTCGCCGGTCACATAGTCAAATCCTGCCAGCATGGCGTTCTCCTTGCCGAAGTTGCGCGACAGGTCGACATAGTTGACCCGCGGGTCTTGTCGACGCAGGCGTTTCAACTCCTGCAGCGTGCCGTCACGGCTGCCATCGTTGACAAACATGAGCTCCCACTGGTAGGCCGGTTGGCTATCCATCAGTTTCACGAGCTCAGGATAGAGCAGCGTCAAGGACTTTTCCTCATTATAGCACGGAATGAGTATCGAAATCTTTTTCATCGCTAATCTATAATTCGGCACGAAA
This sequence comes from Sodaliphilus sp., assembly GCA_045114065.1. GTDB lineage: Bacteria > Bacteroidota > Bacteroidia > Bacteroidales > Muribaculaceae > Sodaliphilus. The sequence goes on along the minus strand of JBGUJU010000138.1, from coordinate 10,555 downwards.
GTACTGAGTTTTTCACAATTTAACAAATAATCCTTGATAAATCACCTCAAATTGGTCCTTTACTGGAACGTGAGCGACGAGAGACGGTCGGCATGCAAGAGGGCGGCTGCATGGGCGATGTCTTCACGGGTGACGGCGTGGATGCTGGCGATGGTCTCGTCAATCGGGGCGACCTTGCCGTGATAGAGCAAGCCGCGGCCAGCGCGCATGGCGAGAAACTCGGTGTTGTCGGCGGCTACGATCAGTTGTCCGCAATACTGTTTCTTGTAGGCTTCCAGGCGCCGTTCGGGCAAGAGGTCTTGGCCCAAGCGGGTGGTGATGCGCTCAATGACGCGCAGGCTGGAACGCACGTCGTCGGGGTCACATCCCAGATAAATCTCTATCCAGCCGCAGTCGCTCAGCAGCGTGAGTGTCGATTCGACGGTATAGACATAGCCTCGCCGCTCGCGCAACTCGACATTGAGCAGGGAGTTCATGCCGGGACCGCCCAGGATGTTATTGAGCAGCATCAAGGCATGGCGCAACGGGTGTCCCATGGACGGCACTCGCCCTCCGACGATGGTATGGGCCTGATGGGTGCCTATCTTGATGACCTGCTTGAAGGGTGCCACCTCGGCAGGCGTGCTGCGGTGGCGTGGAGCCATCGCGTGGCTCATGGTACCAAAGTATTTCTCTGCCAGCTTGAATACGTAGTCAGGCTGTTGGGGCCCAGTGGAGAAGAATACCATATTGGTGGGGACATACAATGTCTTGAGGTAGCGCAGGCAGTCCTCGCGAGTCAACTGTTCGAGGTCTTCTTTCTTGCCCAGGATGTTGTGTCCCAGTTCGCTACCGGCAAACAGCAGATCCTCGAAGTCGTCATAGACGGCATCGCTGGGCGTGTCACGGTAACTGGCTGCTTCCTCAAGCACGACGTCACGTTCGCGGTCCAGTTCCTCCTGGGGAAACACTGACCACTGCACGAGGTCTGCGAGCAGGTCGATGGCACGGGCCATGTGCTGGTGAGGGAAGATGGAATAGACCATGGTGCCCTCCTTGGTGGTATAGGCGTTCAATTCTCCGCCCACGCGTTCCATGCGGTTGAGGATGTGCCATGCGCGGCGGTGTTGGGTCCCCTTGAAGATGGTATGCTCCACAAAGTGGGCCAGTCCATAATGCCCCTCTTGCTCATCGCGGCTGCCCGCATTGATGGCGAGTCCGCACCAAGCCACTTGGTTCGCTGTCATGACGTGGACCAGGCGCAGGCCGTTGGGGAGAGTATGATAATGGATATTCATTTCTTCAGTTATTTGTTCTTAATGCATCAGCTAAAAACCTAAAGTCTAAAGTCTAAAGTCTAAAGCCTAAAACCTAAAACCTAAAACCTAAAGCCTAGAATTCAGATGAATGACGTGCTGCACGAGGAGCATCTCGTGGATGTCGGCGCGGCGAACGTCCATATCATCATAGTTGGGGTTCTCGCTACGCAAGACGACCATATTGGGATCGGTGTGGCGACGCACATATTTTACCAATCTGAAGTCGTCCAGTTGAATGACGTAGATTTGTCCCCAATAAATCTGGTTGAGGTTACTCACCTCGCGCACGGCAACGAAGTCGCCGTCCATGATGACCGGAGCCATCGAGTCGCCGCTCACGCGCACGATGCGGCAATGAGGGCTGACGTTGGGCAGATTCACCCAGCCCACGATATTCTCGGTGGCGAACAGTTCGTTGCGTCCCGATGCCGATCCCGCCGTCGCGTCCACGTCATACACGGGTGTACCGGTCTCTACTGCGGCGGCCGATGGTGTCGTGCCATTGTCAAGGCGCACGGGCGTCTTGCCGAAGGGCAGGTCGGTGCCGTCAAGGAGCCATTCTTTGGAAACACCCAGGTTCACCACCAGGCGGTTGAGGAATGAGTCGCTGAGCGGCATGTGGGCATTGAGATATTTCGACAGATTGGAGGTATCTACTCCGATGCGCTGGGCAAACTGAACCTGGCGCACGCCCATTTCCTTCATCAGATACTTGATGCGGGCGATGATTTCAGCATTTTTCTGTGAGTCCATTGTTTTTGAAATGATTGATGTGTTTTCATTTGTCGCGGCAAAATTACCATAAAAAATTGTAATATGCAACTTTTTGTCATCATTTTACCAACTTTTGAACTTTCCGCTTTTTTTTCTAACTTTGCAGTTTGAAATCCGTTGTTCTGACGATGAAGCTGCTTCTTCGGCTAATATTGATGATGGTAACGGCACTGGCTCTGCAAGCCTGTGTCAAGCCTGTCGTGCGCAATTTCCCACCCACCAACACGGACGTAAAACTGGACTCGACCAACCTGCCCATCGTCTGGATAGAGGTGAACGGTGACTCGATCATGCGTGACAAGCGCATCGGCGGACGCATGAAAATCATCTGGAACGGTGAGGGACGCATCAATTATGCCGACACGGTGGCTCATCCCGGGCAGCGCATCGACTACGAGGGTTATATTGCCGTGCGTCATCGTGGTAATTCTACCTATAACGTGAGCCGCAAGAAGCCCTACTCATTCCGTACCCTTGCCGAGCCGTTGAAGCGTGGCAGCGCTCAGAAACAGAAGGTTTCTCTCTTGGGCATGGGCAAGGACAACAACTGGGCATTGCTTGCGCCGCGAGCCGACCGCAGTCTGTTCCGCGACGTGTTGACCTTTGAACTGGCACGCCCATGGATGGAGTTTGTGCCGCAGGGCCGTCATTGCGAACTGATACTCGACGGCACCTATTATGGCGTCTTTATCCTCACCGAGGTGGTCTCCAAGGGCAAGCACCGCCTGGACCTGATGGGACCCGGCGACAGTGGTGACGCACTCACGGGCGACTACCTAATGGAGGTGGACTGCAACGATGCGGTGACCTACACTTCCAAGTATCACCCCGTGGACACGACGGGAAAACCCTATACTGCTCACCATGTCCTGTTCCAATACAAGGAGCCTGACCGCGAGGACTTGAGCAGAGTACAGGTCAATTACATCAATCGACGTATCGACGCGATGGAGGCATCGTTCCTGAAAGGTAATTACCGCCAGTATATCGACGTGATGTCGTTCATCGACTATCAACTGATCATGGAATTGTGCCACAATGTCGATGCCTACAGGTTGAGTGGCAAGTTCTATAAGCGCCGTGATAGCGTTGACCCGCGTTTCAAGTTGGTCGTCTGGGACACCGACTTGGCCTACGGCAATGCGGACTACTGCCAGAGTTGGCGCACCGATACCTGGATGTACCGTAACAACGACATCATGTATCAAGAAGATGAAGTGTATATGGTCCCCTTCTGGTGGTATGTGCTCAACAATGATCCGGCTTATACGGCCCAGGTCAAGATGCGCTGGGCACAATACCGCGAGAGCAACCTGAGCACCGACCGACTGATGGCGACGCTGGACTCGTTGGCGACTGTGCTTACGGTGCAGGGAGCCGAGAGCCGCAATAGCCAGGCATGGCCCTGCTGGGGAAAGAAGCGGTGGCCCAACCACTATATTGCTGCCGATTACGACGATGAGATTTCCCACATCAAGCAGTGGCTTCTTGAACGCCTCGCCTGGATGGACAAACAATTGGACTATCAACCTAATAACTAAACGAAATAAGATGTTAAAGGAAGGACTGAAATATACCAGTGAGTTGACAGTGACCGAGGCGGTCACCGCAATCGCTATGGGCTCGGGCGACATGCCTGTGTTGGCAACGCCATCGATGATGGCACTCATGGAGAATGCCGCTATGCTCGCTGTGGCCGACCACTTGCCCGAGGGATGCACCACCGTGGGCGGGCACATCACCTCGTCCCATCTCAAACCCTCCAAGCTGGGTGACAAGGTCACCGCTACCGCTACGGTCACCCGTGTCGAGGGCAAGAAAATCGAGTTCAAGGTCGAGGCACATTGTGGCGACACGCTGTTGGGCGAAGGGACGCACCTGCGCTTCATCGTTGACCGCGAGAAATTTATGTCAAGATTATAATAACAGTTTTCATTATGAAGAAGATAATTTTAGTGCTTGCCGTCGCACTTTTTGCCATGGTGGCTAATGCCCAGGAGCAGACGGCGCTCAAGAAGGTGTATGACGAGAGTATCAACCCGCTGGAACAGATTGACCAGGCCGTCGCCCGGGCTCAGGCCGAGGGCAAGTTCGTCATCTGTCAGGTGGGTGGCAACTGGTGCCCGTGGTGCCTGCGCTTTGCCGATTTCATCACCAATGACAGCACCATCAACAGCGTCATTGAGCAGAACTTTGTCTATATCCATGCCAATTACCATCCCCGCAAGGCGGGTGAAGTGGGCAAGGCGCTGATGAAGCGGCTCAACAATGCAGGACGTTTTGGCTTCCCAGTGCTGGTAATACTCGATGAGCAGGGTAACATCATACACATCCAGGACTCGGGACTGCTCGAGGAGGGCAAGGGCTATAACAAGGAGAAAGTCCTGCACTTTTTCCAGAATTGGACCCCCAAGGCCGTGAGGGAATAAAAAGGCAATCCAGAGAGGGCTATGGCAAGCAATCCTGACCTCGTGCAATACATTGCCGACCAGTGCGGTGGAGCAGGTGAAATCATGGTCAAGAAGATGTTCGGGGACTATGGCGTCTATTGTGACGGCAAGATCTTCGGGCTCATCTGCGACGACTGCTTTTACCTGAAGCCCACCGAGGCGGTGCGACCCATGTTGCGCTCGGTGGAGTTGCGCCCGCCCTACGACGGTGCCAAGGACTACTTCCTGATTACCGATGTGGACGACCGCGACTATCTCGCCGCCCTCGTCACCGCAACCTGCAAAGCATTACCTGGCCCAAAACCCAAGATAAAGAAGAAATCATGATTAACGAGATTATTGAATACAACAAGGAGTTTGTCGCCCGCAAGGGTTACGAGCAGTATATCACCGATAAATATCCCGACAAGAAATTGGCGGTGTTGTCCTGTATGGATACGCGATTGACGGAACTACTGCCTGCTGCCCTGGGGTTGAAAAACGGAGATGCCAAGATCATCAAGAATGCAGGAGGACTTGTGATTTCGCCCTTCGACTCAGCGATGCGTAGCCTCGTTGTTGCCGTCTATGAACTGGGTGTGGAGGAAATCATGGTGGTGGCACACTCCAACTGCGGTGCCTGTCACATGAGCTTTGACCACTTCCACCACGAGATGGTCAAGCGCGGCGTGACCGATGAGACGCTCCACACCATCCGCATGTGTGGCATCGATCTCGACCAGTGGCTGGAGGGCTTCAAGGACACGCCCGAGTCGGTGCGCAAGACTGTCGAGACGATCAAGACCCACCCGCTGATGCCCCGCGACATCATCGTGCGCGGTTTCATCATCGACTCCACCACAGGCGCACTGGAGGAAATTGCATAAACTTAAAAAACTCAAGTGGAAGAGAACAAAATCATCATATACCAGAGCGAAGACGGGCAGACGCAAATTGATGTCCGCTTGGAAAACGACACTGTCTGGCTGACACAAGCCCAGATGGCCGAACTGTTCCAAAAAACACCTCAGAATATTACAATGCATATCCGTAATGCATATAATGAAGGTGAATTGGATAAAGAGTCAACATGTAAGGAATTCTTACAAGTTCAAACTGAAGGAAAACGTCAGGTGGCACGAATTCAAAAATTCTATGACCTTGACGTCATCATCTCTGTCGGCTATCGCGTGAAGAGCAAGCGAGGCACGGCCTTCCGTATTTGGGCGAGGAATGTATTGAAGGACTACCTCGTCAAGGGCTATGCCGTGAATGACAACATCCGTCGTGAACAGATTGGCGAGTTGCGCCAGCTCGTTGGCATACTGGGTCGCACCATCCAGAGCCAGCCCTTAATGCCCTCTGAGGAGAATCAGGCCTTATTTGATGTGGTGACAGATTATGCTTACGCGCTGGACACACTCGATAACTATGATTATGAACGGCTGACCATCGAGAAGACCACCCAGGAGGAGCGCTTCCATGCCACCTACGAGAACGCCATCAGCGAGATCGATGCCCTGCGTGAGAAGTTTGGAGGCAGCGGCTTGTTCGGCAACGAGAAGGATGATTCCTTCAAGAGTAGTATCGGGCAGATTTACCAGACCTTCGGGGGGGAGGAACTTTATCCTAGCGTGGAGGAAAAAGCCGCCATGCTGCTGTATCTTGTCACCAAGAATCACTCCTTCAGTGACGGCAACAAGCGCATCGCCGCCACGCTCTTCCTCTGGTTCCTCAACAACAATGGCATCCTCTATCGTGAGGACGGAAGCAAGCGATTGGCCGACAACACGCTCGTCGCCCTCACGCTGATGATTGCCGAGAGTAAGACCGAGGAGAAAGACGTCATGGTAAAAGTGGTCGTGAATCTCATTAATCAAAGGAATGAATAAATGTAATTGATTACCTAGTTTTGGAACTTATTACAACCAATTGAATTATGTTACATCTCAACAAAGTACATCATATCGCGCTCATTTGCTCCGATTACCCGCGGAGCCTCGATTTCTATACCCGCGTGATTGGCTGCCAGGTCATGGCAGAGCATTGGCGCGAGGAACAACAATCCTACTTGACTAAACTGTCGCTGAACGGCGACTATGTCATCGAATTGTTCTCGTATCCCTCACCCCCGCAACGCCAGTCATACCCCGAGGCGGCAGGACTACGTCATCTGGCATTTGAGGTCGACGACATAGTGGCTCAAGTCGCTGAACTTGACCGGATGGGCATTGCTCACGAGGACATCAGGACCGACGCGACGACTGGCAAGCGCTTCGTATTCTTTAACGACCCCGACAGCCAGCCCCTTGAAATGTACGAGAAATGACCACACCGTTCGCCACAATGATGAATTATGGATAATGTTGTGGCCTAATTGTAATGAATGAAAACATGTTTTACTTACTGATAACTTTGGCGATAGGTCTGCTGGTACCGTTCCAGATTGCCGCCAATTCTCGTTTGCGTCAGGTTGTGGGTCCCGCCTACGTCTCGACGCTCGTTTCCTTCTCAGTTTCCACGCTGGCCTTGTTGCTGGTGTCTTTGTTGTCGGGCAGTCCCATCATTCCTACGGGCGAAATGCTGGCCGATGCATCCTGGTGGAGCTGGTTTGCCGGACTGGTCGCAGTAGTAACCATCACCATTTCCATTCATCTGTTCAAGGAAATCGGCCCTTTGCAGGCTATTATCATTCCGATGTTCAGTCAACTGATCTTCAGTTTGCTGATAGACCATTTCGGGTGGTTCGGGGCCAATGTAATACCGCTGGGCACTAAACGCATCATCGGCTCCTTGCTGCTCATCGCGGGTGTGACACTCGTCGTCGTGCTGCCCAAACTCAAGTCCCGACAAGAAACCGCTAGTGGCAAGGGATCGCGGCAGCTGTTCTGGCAGTTGTGTGCCGTCGTGTCGGGCTGCTTGTCAGCAAGCATTACCGGCGTTTATGCCCAGTTGTCGGGCGTCGTGGTCGCCCACGGCGGCAATCCCATGCAGGCAACGACTGTCGCCTTCTTTGTCGCTACCATGGTGCTGCTGCTCTTCTGCATCGTCAACGGCAGTGTGCGCTTGATTGGCAAGGCCTTCTCGCGTGAGTATCCGTGGTGGATGTGGACGGGCGGCTTGTGTGGCGCTATCATCGTCTTCGGCAACGCCTGGCTTGTAGCCCACGTCGGCGTCGGCGTGTTTGTCATGGCCCTGCTCGTCGGCCAACTCGCCTTGAGCCAACTGATGGAACACTACGGCTGGCTCGGTGCCCCCCGCAAGCGCATCACCTGGCTGCAGATCCTCGGCATCTTGCTCATGCTCGCTGGTGTAGCCCTCATCCGCCTGTAGAGTTTTTTGTACAAAATTGGCTGAACTTTTGCTCTTTCATGGATAAATGAGTACTTTTGTCGCAAATCGTAAAGATGAAGCCTTTATTGGATTGATGGACTTTTAGTTTCCCAACAGCAGTTGAGATATTTTATTTCAATCATATACACCCTCATCGCCCTGTTGCCGCTGACAGCAAAGCCACAGAGCAAAGTTGCTACGCAGTGCCCGATGGTAAAGATCCGGGCCGAGCGGTTGCCTGACTTGAACGTGCCCCGTTATGGGCAAACAGTTTTGCTGTTGAATGGCGAGCCTACCGTCATTGGAGGGCACACCACCAACTTTGTGCCGACGCCAACCCTCGAGTACTATAAGGACGGCAGCTGGCATCTGGTGCCGACCGCATTCACCCATGATGACGGCTGTGCTGTGGAACTAGCGACGGGCAAGGTGCTTATCATGGGAGGACACAGGGAAAATCTGGGCATCGGGCAAAGTTTCGAAGTAGAACTCTATGATCCGTTAACGCGCACTACCGAGGGACTCGCCAGTCTCGACACCAAGCGGGCGATGCTATCGGCCCTTGCCCTGGACGATGGCCGTGTCGTCATTGCCGGCAATTGGTACCATAAGGATGCCATCGAAATCTATGATGGTAATAAGAGCTTTTTGCCCGTGAAGGGCGTGAGCATCGGTCGAGCCACCCCTTTCATCCTGCAAACAGCCAAAGACGACGCCATGATCATCGGTGGAATGGACATGGTAGGCCATCAGATTACCCTGCCTGTGGCCGACCGCCTGCAGGGCGAACCTTGCCATGTGCCGTTGCTCGAGGAGTGGAGAATCGTCCCGGTATACCTGTCATGGCCCTCATCCGCTGCCTTTATCGGTGATAAGTCCAAGGGTGACTATTCCTATCTGCTGCTCATTACCAATGACGAGGGGCAATTAGCGATTGCCCGTGTCACCAACGGAGAGTTCACGCTGTTGCCCACCGATGTGCATATCCCGAGGTCAACTCAAGGGAAGGAAATCACTTATTATGGTAGCATTCTTGTGGATAGAGAATGCCAACGGGCCTATCTGGTTGGCGGCGACCTTCGTCATGAGACTGCTGATTCCAGCGTCACAACCCGTGTATATGTCGTTGCCATCGACTACTCCATGGCTCCAGCCCGCCTGTCATTATATTACACCGATGTGCTGGCTGATGCTAACATCTATAATCCCATGCTTACAGCTGATGGAGACCTGATGTTGACTGGCGGTGTGCCGCAAGGTTCAAATTTCAAACCCACCGTTGCCACGTGGCTGATACACATTAGCCCACGTAGCCAGACGGCAGGCATCGGCAAATTCTCCTCATTTTTATCCCATTGGGTATGGGCTCTCATCGTCTTGGCCATCATGGCTTTGTGCGCATTATTGTTACTGCTGGCCCGACACAGGAGGGGAAAACAGCCACAAGAACAGGTGGCCGCGGTCCAAGAGGAAGAACCCGCTATCGCTCAGGAGACTCCTGCGGTAGTGTGCCACAAGGACATAGATGGACAAGAGAACTATACTGAACTGATGCAGCGCATCTGCCAGTTGATGGAAGAGGAACGGCTCTACTTGAATCCCACCTTGAAGATGGCCGACATCGCTGTCGCCTTAGGCACCAGCCGCACCACCATCTCCAACTGCATCAACTCGCAGCGCGGATGCTCTTTCCCACAGTTTGTCAACACCTACCGTGTTGCCCATGCCCAGGAACTGCTTCGCAACCAGCCGGACCTCAAGATTGCCGATGTGAGCGTGTCATCGGGTTTCTCCAGCGAGGCCTCCTTCTACCGCATTTTCAAGTCCATCACCGGCACCACTCCCACCGACTGGCGCCAAAAGATTTGAATTAGCAGGACATGCTGTAATGTAGAGACGCAAAAACTTGCGTCTCCCGAGTTGTGCCTGTCGACGATAAAGGCATCCGCCGTTATGTAGACTCCAAATCTTGCGTCCTCGCTATAGATATGCAAAATTTTTTCCGCTTTGGCGAGAAGGGGGCTTTAAAAACTTGCAATATTCAAACTATAGCCGTATATTTGCAGACATAGAAGAAAACTATTCGTGTCAATTGATGTTCTGTTCATTTTAATTGTTAATATCTATGAAGGCAAAACTATTACTTATCCTATTGATGGCTGCTTTGGCTGTGCCCATGACGCAGGCTCAAGTCAAGACTGATGACTTGAGAGCAGCAGCCGAGTCAGTATCTCACATCACTGCTGGAAAGGCTATTCAGGTCAATACTGAGCGCGCTCAGTATTGCCAGGGCCCCACATTCTCCTACGAGTACACAGGAACCGAGCAAGTCAAGGTGACAATCACCAATAATGAGGCGGGGGCCAGGGTTTACTATCAGGTTCTTAGATCGACAGGGTTGTTTGACGATAACACAGTAGTTGTTAGTTCTGGCTCATTCACGGGCAGCCAAAACGTAGTCTATGTGTCGGACGGTGAGTATTTCTATGAAGTGAAAGCCCATGCAGTGAAGTCTGGCCTGACTGACAGCCCCGAGAATTCTGTGTTCTTCACAATCGATGAAGTGGTGGCCCCTGTTGAGCGTTGTGCACCTCCCACGGTCATATATGAGGTGACTGGCTTTGAGCAGGTTATTGTAACCATTACCAATAAAGAATCTGGCTCTAGGGTGTACTATGAGGTTTACCGCAATGGTAGTCGCATTACTCAGAGTTCATTCAC
>JBGUJU010000137.1:0-11660 GCA_045114065.1 Sodaliphilus sp. | reverse complement strand
TTGTACATTTGTACGTGTGTTTTTCATGGTATTAGATTTAAGGTTTGTGGAGGCTGTCGTGAGACATCTTCCACTTTTTTATTTCTTTCGGTTGTGTAGCGCCACTTTGCAACGATAATTGCAAGAGACTTTCCCCTTGGCCATGTTGTTCAGTTTAGCCCGTATCAGCTGTTTGCGGATGGGAGATATGCGGTCCACAAAGAGCGTCTTTTCCAGATGGTCACATTCATGCTGCACGACACGGGCCAGATAACCCTCAATATCCTGCTCGTGCTCCTCAAAGTTCTCATCTTGCCAGCGAAGGTGTATTTTCTCGATTCGTTGAACATTCTCATGGATGCCGGGCACACTCAGGCACCCTTCTTCCCTAGTGACGCCAGAAGCCGTCTCATCGACAGTGATCTGCGGATTAATGAGCAACATCTTTACACCCTTTAACTCGGGAAAATCCTCGGCAACGGGATCCACATCAATGTAAACAATACGTGCATTGACACCCACTTGAGGCGCAGCAATGCCGATGCCCTGGGTGTGATACATGGTCTCCTTCATGTTCTCGATCAGGTCATGGAGACCCTCAAACTCTGGAGTGACAATGGCATTCTCGGCACGCAGCACGGGATGGCCATAAATATAAATCGGTAAAATCATGATTCAGTATTTTCAGGTTGATTGTATTTACTTTGCAAATAATCATTGAGTATAATGGTAGCAGCAATAGCATCTACACGCGATTTGTCTCGACGGTCACTCTTTTTCATGCCTCCGTCAATCATCGCCTGGTGGGCAATCGTGCTGGTAAATCGCTCGTCATACATCACGACAGGGACATTGGGCAGCTCTGCACGCAATCGCTTGACGAACGGAGTGATGTAACGCATGCTCTCACTGGGCTCACCGTTGAGCTGGGTAGGCTGGCCGACGACGATACGCTCCACCGCCTCTCGTGCAATATAGTCCTTGATGAACTGTATGAGCGTGTGAGTTGGAACTGTCGCCAAATTGCCAGCCACAATCTTCAATGGGTCGGTAACCGCCACGCCTGTGCGTTTACGCCCATAATCAATGCCCATGATGCGACCCATAGTGCCTTCTTGCTATTAGCCTTGTTGCATGGTGAGCAGGAACTCCTCGTTGTCGCGAGTGCGATCCATGCGCTCCTTAACAAATTCCATGGCCTCCACCGAGGTGCGATCGCTCAGGAAGCGACGGATAATCCACATCTTGTTGAGCGTATCCTGCGGCAAGAGCAAGTCATCACGACGCGTACTCGAGGCCATGACATCCACAGCGGGGAAGATACGCTTGTTGGACAGCTTGCGATCAAGCTGCAACTCCATGTTACCGGTACCTTTGAATTCCTCAAAGATCACCTCGTCCATCTTGGAACCGGTCTCGGTGAGGGCTGTAGCAATAATTGTCAAGCTACCGCCACCCTCGATATTACGGGCAGCACCGAAGAAGCGCTTGGGTCGCTGCAGGGCGTTGGCATCAACACCACCAGTAAGGATTTTACCCGAAGCAGGAGCAATGGTATTGTAAGCACGTGCCAATCGTGTAATCGAGTCAAGCAGGATCACCACATCGTGACCGCATTCCACCAGTCGTTTGGCTTTGCTCAACACCAAGTCGGCAATCTTGACATGACGGTCGGCGGGTTCGTCAAACGTCGAAGCAATCACCTCGGCATTGACGCTGCGCGCCATATCGGTTACCTCCTCGGGGCGCTCGTCGATGAGCAGAATGATCATGTAAGTCTCAGGATGGTTCTCAGAGATGGCATTGGCAATCTCCTTGAGCAACATCGTTTTACCTGTCTTGGGCTGAGCAACAATAAGGCCGCGCTGACCCTTACCGATGGGTGAGAACATATCCACCACTCGCTGGGAAACAGTCGGGTGAGTCTTGCTCACAAGGTCAAACTTCTCGTCAGGGAACAAGGGAACCAGATGCTCGAATGGTACACGGTCACGCACATAGGCGGGTGCGCGTCCATTGATCAAGTGAATCTCGCTCATGGGGAAATACTTTTCTCCCTCCATCGGCGGGCGAATTGTACCCTCGATGACATCACCTGTCTTGAGTCCATAGGCCTTGATCTGGGACTGCTGCACATAGATATCATCGGGAGAAGTCAGGTAGTTATAGTCGCTTGAACGCAAGAATCCGTATCCTTCGGGAGCGATATCCAGCACGCCTTGTGCTGTAAGAATGCCATCAAAATTATAGGGCTGGTCCAGATAAGGATTGACCTCGGCAATCTGTTGCTGCTGTTGCTGCTTCATCTTGCGCTTCTTGTTCTTACTCTCCTTCACCACTTTGGGTTCCTGTATAACAATGGGAGCAACAGCGGCTTCTTCGGCCTGACGACGGCGTTCTTCCTCGGCACGTCTCATGGCTTCCTCGCGTTCTTCTTGGGTGCGGGGCTTAAAGGTAAAGCCGCTACCTGTATTAAAGAATGAATTGAGGGAGACATCTTCACGTTCACGAGGCTCCGACTCGGGGCGCTGATACTCTTGGGGAGGCATCATCTCCTCTTCGTTCTCCATCGGGATGTCTTGAATTTCAACAGTTTCCTCTACAGGCATCACTTGCTCTTCTTGAAGTTCATCAGAGTCAAATGGCAATACTGGTTGCTCTACTGCCGCCTGCTTGGTCTTGCGGCCACGACGGCGAGCCGGTTGCGGCTGAGGCTCTGCCTGTAGTTCTTCAGTGGGCTGCTGGTTTGCCGTCTGGTCATCCGACTTTTCAGGCTCATTGGCCAACGCTGCCTCACGGGCGGCTTTTTCGGCAGCCGAGGGGCGACCACGTTTACGTTTGGGTTGATCGGCCACCTCTTCTTTATCCTTAGACTTATCTTCTTTTTCGACAGTTTTGTCTTTGGTTTTATTCTCCGTCTTGGATTTTTTCTCAGCAACCGGCTTTTCCTCAACTATAGGTTTGTCTTCTTGCTTGTCTTGTTCTTTTGGCTGATTCTTGGCGACTACAGCATCGTCTTTTATCACTTCATTGCCATTCGCCTTGGCTGCCGGCTGACGAATACGCTCGCGACGACGCTTTGTAGTGGGCTCAGGCGTGTTTGCGGCTTCGGTGATAGCCTGCTGGTCAAGCACCTGGTAAACGAGCTCATCGTGATTGAACGAATCCACATGTTTGATACCCATAGACTTTGCTACTTCACGAAGCTGCTCGTCGTTCATAGCGTTTAATTGATCGATATTATACATAATCTAAAATGTTTGCATAGCGGTGTCATCAGGCTACAATAAGCCCAATTGAGTTAGAACTACACCGCAAAGTACACTTCACATGCACTTCATTTCTTGTTATTAATGATTTGCCAAATTATACTATGACTACACTCGTCAATTCCAGATTATCCTTGAAACTACGAATCTAACAATAATGATTTTAGGATTACCAATTCCTCATGATTTATAAAAAAGAAAAAAAACGAGGAAATTAGCAGGATGACGGAACTGATGATTATTGCCATATTGGTCCATTGAAAGACCGTTTTGCGATGCAAAATTAGTGATTTTTGATAATATGGACAAAAAAAGCGCGAAAAAAGCACTAATTTTGCAGCCTAAAAATCGAAAAATGGAAATTAACCGTCAAAAAATAGCCGAACACATCAATCTTCCCGTCATGAAACTGGTGGGAAACGTGGCCGATGAGCTGCACCGCGAGTGCTATGTTGTCGGTGGATATGTGAGGGACATCTTCCTAGAACGCAACAGCAATGACATTGACTTTGTGACCGTTGGCAATGGCATCGAAGTAGCACGGGCTGTCGCAGCACGCCTGGGACGACGCGCCCATTTATCGGTATTTCGCACCTTCGGCACTGCACAAGTCAAGACCCGACAGTGGGAGCTTGAGTTCGTCGGGGCACGTCGTGAGTCCTACCATCGCGAGAGCCGCAACCCCATCGTGGAAGATGGCACACTCGATGATGATCAGAAACGTCGGGATTTCACTATCAACGCGATGGCGATCTGCCTGAACAAGGACCACTATGGTGAACTGCTGGATCCTTTTGACGGCATCGGTGATTTGGAGCGGCGCATCATCCGCACACCTCTGGATCCTGACATCACTTTCAGTGACGATCCGTTGAGGATGATGCGTGCCGTGCGATTTGCCACCCAACTGGATTTCGACATTTTTCCTGATACGTTCAATGCCATTCGCCGCAATGCCAAGCGCATCAATATCATTACCCGTGAACGCATTGCCGAGGAATTGATGAAAATCATGCGCAGCGACCAGCCATCCCGCGGCTGGATGCTGCTGGACCAGTGCGGACTCCTGCCTCTCATTTTTCCCGAGCTTGCGGCGCTCAAGGGTGTTGAGACCGTGAATGGACGCGGGCACAAGGACAACTTCATGCACACGCTCCAAGTGCTCGATAACGTGGCAGCCGCCAGCCATGACGTGTGGCTGCGCTGGGCTGCATTGTTACATGATGTGGGCAAGGCGCGCACCAAGCGTTGGGATCCCCAATTGGGTTGGACATTCCACAACCACAACTTCATCGGCGAGAAGATGGTACCCAAAATCTTCGCCAAGATGCGCTTGCCGCTCAACGAACACATGAAATATGTGAAAAAACTCGTCGGACTGCACATGCGCCCCATCGCCCTGGTAGAGGACGAGGTAACCGACAGCGCCGTGCGACGTCTGCTCTTTGACGCCGGTGACGACATCGATGACTTGATGACGCTGTGTAAGGCCGACATCACGAGCAAGAACCAGAATAAGGTGCAACGCTTCCGTGAAAACTTCGACCTGGTGAAGCAGAAACTGGTGGACATCGAGGAGAAAGACCGCGTGCGCAACTTTCAGCCGCCTGTCGACGGCGAGGAAATCATGCAGACCTTCGGACTGGCACCGTCTAAGCCTGTAGGATATATCAAAGACGCTATCAAGGATGCCATCCTCGACGGCGTCATCAGCAACGACTATGCCGAGGCCTATCGCCTCATGCACGACAAGGCCAAAGAGTTGGACATCACGTCTGTCCACAAGGGCCACCTCTGTCACACGATGATGGACAGTCCCGTGGGCACTCTTTATATTGGCGCAAACGACAATGGCATTGCTGTTATCGGCTGGAGCCTTGATGAAATTAACAAGATTGCAGAGAAACTGAAGTTGCAACCTGTCGAAGCTGTCACACCACTGCTTGCCCAATGCATCAAGCAGCTTAATGAATACTTCAACGGCACTCGCCGCGAGTTCTCGTTGCCCCTCGATATTCAGGGCACTGAGTTCCAGATGAAGTCATGGAATGAGTTAATGAGAATACCATACGGTGAAACCATCTCCTACGGCGAGCAGGCTGCTCGCCTGGGTAAGCCCAAAGGTTCACGTGCTGTTGCCCAAGCCAACCACAACAACCCTGTCGCTATTGTCATTCCGTGTCACCGCGTCACTAATGCCGATGGCACCATCGGCGGCTATGCTCCTGGTCCCGACAAAAAGCAAACACTATTGACATTGGAACAACAGCACAAGGAGTAACATCCCCATAGACAAAAGAGGCTGTGCCATAATTCGCCTCGCGATTTTTAATCGGCCTGACGGCCGAGAAATTAAACAAATTTATTAATAAAATTAAATAAAAATGTTGTCTTGTTTAATTTTTATATAAATTTTGTTTAATTTCTCCGTGCAAAGCACGGACATAAATACAGGCTTGAATTATGACACAGCCTCTTTGCTTTATCAATCTGTCGTTTAATTAGCGGTGAGAATCCACTTATCCCATGGTTCAGAAAACTGTGTCGGATCATCGGTGCTGATGATGTCCTCGTCAGAGTAGTAGTTACGGACGGTGTAACGATGGGACACGTGATAAAAGTCATAATAAGACGGATCAAATACCTGGAGGAAGGTCTCCTCGCTCTGCAGATCGGTTCCCTGCCAGGTCATCATCGTATAGGTCGTCTCAAACGCCGAACTCGACGTCATGCGATAGACCACCATGCGCCCAGGATCATAATAGAAGTTTCCATTGAAGACGGTAAAGCCATCATTTGAAGCACGAGCGAACTGATTCTCCTCGCTATCCCACATGATCAAGGTACTGTACTCGCGGTTACAACCTGGGCCGATAAGGATGTCGACATTGCCGTCAAAATTGGCGTCAAGGAAATGTACAACCTTGCGCGTGATGGCGTCTTCTTCATTAATTGATATGTGCTGCATCAACATTCCATTGGCATAGATGTCCACCCGGTCAATACAATAATCACCCTCGTGGAACTTTACCTCAAGCACATCATGTGTTGTCGGACAATTCTCCACAGTGTACAATCCGTACTCATCAAGCGATATCGATGGTACCTCAAGAGGATTCCCCTGCTGGGCCGAAGCCTTACATGTAGCCAGGGCGACTACAGTTACAACAACGACCATCCATCGAGTAATCATGACACCTCTCATCATAACTCTTAACCGTTATCAGTACAAAAATGGGAAAAAGGAAAATCACTTTTTGTCAGAATCAACGCGGAAAGTGACAGTGCGATTATAAATGTAATTGGCAATCGTATAGGATACCATGGCAACCACCATGACGATATTCTGGCCGGCCTTCGCCATCGGGAAGAAAGGAATGATATCGTCAGGCAGGTTTTTCCAACCGAGACCCTCGAGCAGAATCCAGCTTACGCAAAGCTGGAGTGCAAGGCACATCAGGAAACCACACACGAACAGCACGAACTCACGCCTGAAATCGTTATTGGTCTTGAAAACCCAATTGCGGTTCCACAAGAAACTGTTAATCACACCGAGTATATAGCCAGTGACATTAGATATACCATAAGAGAGACCCAACTTGGTGTTAAGCAGATAGAACGTGACCAAAGTAATCAACGTGTTAAACACGCCAATTACACCATATTTCAACAGCTGGATGAACGTCTGGCGGGCTTCGGCCTTATCTATCTTCATGATAACAGTTCTTATACAAATGGCAAAATTATATATTATTAACGAATTGGCAAAAAAAAACTGAATTTCTTGGTTGATTCCCTAAAAAAACAGCCTCACAATGGCATCGTGATGAGTCCAGCATCAATAATTCCATGCAGAGTATCACATCCCGCCATAGTCTGCCAGACGACAACCGAACGGGCATCGCCAGGGTCAATGACATCAGCAATCCGCAATGTGTCCTGGTATAGGGCACCAAATCCCCCACCCTTCCAGTTGCCGTACTCATCGGCAAGTGACATGTTTACTTTCTTGCGGTTGACCACCGAATCGCTGGCAACCATATCAATCACTAGCGCCAGGTTGCGATAGCGATAGCTGTTCTCGTGACGGATGGTGAGCATGAGGCTATAGGTCAGCGTTGAGTCATCATATTCTGGGTAAAAGGTCAGCGGAGTAGCTTGCTGCCAACCGCTAGCAGGAATATGAACGACCCGGGCATGGGACAAAACAGGCTTGCCTTGGCAACAAGCCAGAATGAGCATTGCGGCGGCAATGAACAACGTCATTGCCACCGCTCTGCTATTAATTCGTTTGCCCCTAGAATCAATCTGCGGCTTTATGATTCTGCTGTCTTTGGTCATTGCCACCTTGTTGAGGTGTATTGTTGTCAGCAGCATGGCGTGGGCGGAAGGTCTTGACCGGCTTGGGCTGCCGTTCTTGTCGAGACGGTTTATCGCCCTGCTGTTGACGTTTGGGCTTATTGCCCTGGCGCGGTTTATTGTGGTCATTCTTACCGTTGGGACGGTCACCCTTACCATTAGGAGCGGCATCGTTCGATGGCTTGTCACCACCGTTGGCAGCATTATTACCACCAGCTGCAGCCTTTTCACCACCACCCGATTTTTTCTTCTTTTTCTTTTTCTTTTTGTCAAATCGGTTGATGGCATCCTGGTTGAGCAGGTCACCGAAGGGCGAGTTCCCCTTCTTGCCTTCATCCTCAGGCTTGAGACTGTCGGGCTTGACACCGTTCTTGTTCAGGGCAATGATCTCAAACGCTTGAGCAGCAGTCAGTGTAACGGTGTTGACTGGTGCGTTGCGCTCGGTTGAATAAGTAATCTCGCGCTTGAGGGCGTCTGCCTTGAAGTAATAGTAGGTAGCATCCTTCGTTTCGAGATGGATATCCTTAGCAGGGAGCTGACGAATAGCTTCTACATAGGTATTTACCTCAAAATTGATGCAGCATTTGAGCTTGGCACATTGGCCTGCCAGGTTCTGAGGATTCAAGGAGATATCCTGGAATCGTGCTGCGCTGGTTGCCACCGAGATGAACCCCGACATCCAAGTAGCGCAACACAGGGGCCTGCCACAGGGACCGATACCACCAATACGACCAGCCTCCTGGCGAGCTCCGATCTGCTTCATCTCAACACGGATCTTGAAGACATCGGCAAGTACCTTGATAAGCTGGCGAAAGTCCACACGCTCATCGGCAATGTAGTAGAAAATCGCCTTGTTGCCGTCACCTTGATACTCGACATCGCCGATTTTCATCTTCAGGCCCAGATCCACCGCAATCTTGCGGGAACGGATCATCGTGTCCTCCTCACGAGCCTTGGCCTGTTCATAGCGCTCCATATCAGCCGGCTTGGCCTTGCGGAAGACGCGCAAGAATTCCGTATCCTTACGCAGATTCACACGCTTCATCTGGTTTTTCACCAGACGGCCGGTGAGACCTACACGACCGATATCATGCCCGGGATTGGCTTCTACTGCAACCCAGTCTCCCTGCTTGAGGGGGATATGGGTGCTGTTGCGGTAGAAACCACGGCGCGTATTCTTGAAGAGTACCTCGACAATCTCAAAATCATTATCGGGTACATCATCAAGCCAGTTGGTGCTGGTGAGGTTACAGCGCCCAACATCATCTCTGCAGCAACCGCCACTGCACGCCCCTGCACTGCATTTCACGCAGGAGTCAGTACTTTCGGGCACAGTCACTTGCAAGTTGTCGTTAACTTCGTCCATTGTGGTACGCAATCGTTATTTAGCGTAGCTCACAGCACGCGTCTCACGGATGACGGTGATGCGCACCTGTCCTGGATAAGTCATCTCGTCCTGGATCTTCTGAGCGATCTCGGTGGAGAGCTTCTCGGTCTCCTCGTCACTGATCTTGTCGGCTCCGACGATGACACGCAGCTCGCGACCGGCCTGGATAGCATAGGTCTTGACCACACCAGGATAGGACAATGCCAACTTCTCAAGATCATTCAAGCGCTTGATATAGGCTTCGACAATCTCACGGCGAGCGCCAGGACGTGCGCCACTGATGGCGTCACAGACTTGAACAATAGGTGCATAGAGGCTAGTTGCCTCCTCCTCATCATGGTGGGCTCCGATGGCGTTGCAGATATCAGCTTTCTCCTTATACTTCTCGGCCAGCTTCATACCCAGCTGAGCATGCGGCAACTCGGGCTCATCATCAGGCACCTTGCCGATATCATGCAACAGACCGGCGCGACGGGCCTTCTTGGGATTCAGACCCAGCTCACTCGCCATGATGGCACACAAGTTGGCAGTCTCGCGTGAGTGCTGCAGCAGGTTCTGACCATAGCTTGAACGGTATTTCATCTTACCGATGAGACGGATCAACTCGGGATGCAGGCCATGGATACCCATATCGATAGCCGTGCGCTTACCAGTCTCAATGACCTCTTCCTCAACCTGGCGGCGTACCTTAGCCACCACCTCCTCGATGCGAGCAGGATGGATACGGCCATCACTGACAAGCTGATGCAGAGCCAGACGAGCAATCTCGCGGCGCACAGGATCAAATCCTGAGAGGACGATAGCCTCGGGCGTATCATCCACCACGATCTCAACACCAGTAGCAGCCTCAAGGGCACGGATATTACGTCCCTCACGGCCGATGATGCGACCCTTGATTTCGTCATTGTCGATGTGGAAAACCGTCACAGCATTTTCAACGGCTGTTTCGGTAGCTACGCGCTGGATCGTTTCGATGATGATGCGCTTAGCCTCCTTGTTGGCAGTCATCTTGGCATCATCCATAATGTCATTGATATAGCTGGCGGCATTTGTTTTGGCCTCATCCTTCAGGGACTCGATGAGCTTCTCCTTGGCTTCCTCGGCCGACAGGCCACTCACGTGCTCCAACGTGTCGCGCACGCTCTTTTCCATCTTGTCCACTTCGGCTTTGCGCTTATCGAGCAGTGCCATCTGGTTGTCAACGTTAACCTTCAGGTTGTCCACCTCGTTGCGGCGACGTTGCAATTCACCCTGTTGCTGGTTGAGCTGCAACTCACGCTGCTTGAGCTTAGCCTCATTGGTCTGCACCTTGGTCAGGCGAGCATTAGCCTCTTTCTCGGCTTCACTCTTGATAGACATACCGGCTTCCTTGCCTTTCAATACCTCGTTGTTCTTGAGGACCTCGGCCTCCAGACGGGCCTTCTCAATAATTTCGTTGGCTTGGGACTTGGCGTTCTTGCGAGACAAGTACATCGCTACAGCCCAGCCAATTGCCATCGCCAGGATGGCTACGATCACAATAATTATTGTAGTGTTCATTATAAATTGATAAAATATTTAAACAATAGCGCCA
The DNA here is from genome assembly GCA_045114065.1 of Sodaliphilus sp. Taxonomy (GTDB): domain Bacteria; phylum Bacteroidota; class Bacteroidia; order Bacteroidales; family Muribaculaceae; genus Sodaliphilus. The sequence continues at coordinate 1,093 of JBGUJU010000137.1, read as the reverse complement.
CTCTCGGCAATGCAGATTCCGTTGGCAATCAACAGAATATCGCATTAATCCTAAAGTGGTGCAGGAACCTAATTTCTTATATTTAAGCCTTTATCATGTCACCATTGTCAGCCTGGCACGTTAAGCTATACTATATTGTCTCGTCTATTGACCGACAATATCGTATTACCACGCAACAAGTGGTGCACAATATCACTCCTCGCTACCCAAGAGGGTATCGAGTTGTGTGTCCAATTGAGTCAGGAATTCATTGACCTCACGGTTTTCACCGTAAGCCTCCAAGTAGAGACGAGCAAACTGGAAAGCCACCCTGCCCAACACATCGCTAGACTCCCCGCCGAAACGGGTCATCCACTTCTTCCACAATGTATTGACAAGTTCCTCTGCCTTGCGATAATTTTCCTCCTCGTCCGGATTGATACTCAGGGCGATAGGATTCTCGGCATTGGCAAGCTGTATCCAAATTTTAACTTTATTATTGTCGGCCATAACGTCAGGGAGTGTCGTATCAAGCGTTCAACTGTTTGATGCATCGGTCAATATCCCGCACCATCTTGGCAACCTGTTTCTTGTATTGGGCGACCATTTCAGGATCGCGAGGAACAGTGTGGGCCACACGCAGGAACTCATTATCTATCTTCATCTGTGCCAGTTCCTTTTCCAGCTTGTCAATTTCAAGCTGCTGGCATTCTATGGTCCGTTCCATTTCCCTTTTTTCTGCTTGAAGTGCAAGATATCTCTTGCGCAGGATTTCCATCTTGCGCGACAGGTTTTTCAGTTTCTCTTTCACTTCAGCTAAAGGCATAGTTACCAATTTTTGTGCAAAATTACTATAATTTTTCAATATCGCATCCCATACATCAAAATAATTTCCACTTTTAGGCAACAAATTATGTTTTTCAGCGTAAAAACCATGATTTATGCGATGCCAAATGCGCTTCCTTGACCGATAATCAAGAAAAATCACGATTTTTCGGCACAAAAATTTGTCAGTTCAAAAAATAGCATTACCTTTGCAGTCGCAATTCGGGGCATTAGCTCATCTGGTAGAGCGCAACACTGGCAGTGTTGAGGTAAGCGGTTCGAGTCCGCT
>JBGUJU010000136.1:0-10083 GCA_045114065.1 Sodaliphilus sp. | reverse complement strand
GTGGTGCCGTCGGTGTAGGTGGTAACGACGATGGTCATGCCGTTAGCCTCCTGCATCTCCTGACCAGCCATGTTGAAGTAGCGTACGTTGCTGACGGTCTTGCCAGCCATCATCTCGTCAACAGCAGTGGGCCACTGGTTCTCCTCGATGGGGAAGAATACGCCACCAGGCTGGCTGTCGTTCTTGCCGGGCAGGCTAGCAACACAGCTTACTCTCCACTCGCCAGGACCTGCAGCGATGTACTCCCAGGTTTCACCAGTGAAGTCACCTTCCTCGACAACAACGCCGTCCTTAGTAACTACATAGTGTACAGTAGCACCGGGCTCGTTGTTGGTAATGGTTACCAGAGCCTTCTCCTTGTCGATGATCACGTACTGGCCATTGGGAGCAGCGCAAGTCTCGGTGTAAACTTCACCTTCTTCATAGTTGTAACCAATCGTGGTAACGGGGAGCTCAACATTGGTGCCGCAACCCAGGCTAGCAGTTGCATTGGGGAAGTCGGTGCCAGCAGCGTAATCTACAAAGCTGTTCCAGTTGTTGGTGTAGGTCATTGCATGGTTCCTGATACCAGAGGTGTAGAAGGGAGCATAGTCGCTACCCATGGTGCAGTTGTCATCGTCCTCAGCGTCAAAGACCATAGTCAGAAGCAGGCTCTTGCCAGGAGTGTAGTGGAAAGGCTCAAAGTCAAAATTGAGGCATACATTCTCACCGTAGGTGGCAAGCAAGTCGCAGTTGATGCTCATATCCTTGACCATGTTGTCGAAGGTGAAGAACTGCTTGACGCCCTCATCATTAATGGCGAACTCGGTATCATCAACCTCCTGGAGATAAATCTTCACATTGCGGGCAATCTCCTCAAAGGACTCACTGTAGAACCAGAAGCTCAGTGATTTGATCAGGATGTTCTGCTTGCCATTCATGTCGGTCAACATGTCGGGAGTGAAGAGCATCTGAGCACCAGTGTGGGCCAGATAGAAGTTGGTCGGTGCCATGTCAAAGTAGCTGCCATTGTAGGTGCTAGCCTCCTCAATGTTTCCTACATTGATTTCGGCATAGTTCTGGGCCTGGACCGTCATTGTCATTGCAGCGATAACTGCGAGAATCATGTAAAATTTTTTCATTGTTTAAAAATTTAATGGTTAATAATAAATGATTATAATCTGAAAAAATAGAATATATTATTCTATTGTAAATCACGCCGCAAAAGTAGCAATTCTAGGCAATAACTCCAAAAAAATGTCAAAAAAACCTTTTTTTAGCGAAATAATGGGCAAAGAAATGGAGGCGCAAAAACTTGCGCCTCCACAATCTCGTTTGCTAAAACCTTATAGCTAAAGGCTGATAGCTAGAAATTTACTTCATCACCTTAACAGCGCTCTTGGTGCCATCGGTGTAGGTGGTAACGACGATGGTCAGGCCGTTAGCCTCCTGCATCTCCTGACCGGCTACGTTGTAGTAGCGTACGTTGCTGACGGTCTTGCCGGCCATCATCTCGTCAACGCCAACAGGCTGCTGACCCGGAGCGATGGGGAAGAATACGCCACCAGGCTGGCTGTCATTCTTGCCAGGCATGCTAGCAACACAGCTGATTCTCCAATCGCCAGCACCTACAGCGATGTACTCCCAGGTTTCACCGGTGAAGTCACCTTCCTCGACCAGCTCACCGTCGAGGGTTACAACATAGTGTACGGTAGCATCGGGCTCATTGTTGGTGATGGTTACCAGAGCCTTCTCCTTGTCGATGATTACGTACTGGCCGTTGGGAGCAGCGCAGGTCTCGTCGTAAACTACGGGAGCTTCAGCCTCATAGGTGAAGGTCACCTTGGGCAAGAAGGTAAGAGGGCTGTAAATTGTCTCACCCCAATATCCATAAGATACAATAGATGCATTGAAGTCTACTTTTACACCGTTGAAAGAGGTGCTTCCCCAGTGGCCTTCCTCATAAACATAAGCGTCAATGAGAAGGTTGCCGCCCTCATAAACGAAGGGTTCGGTCAGGTCAAACACGAGCTCCTGAGCGCCCTGTACGGGAACTGTCAATGCGTTCAAGCTTGTCAGAACCAGCGTCTCGTCGTCAAAGTTATCCTTTGCATTGCTCTGCAAACCCAAAGCCATCTGACCATCATAGAATCTGATCTCATCAGAGTAGAACTTCACCTGAGTGATGGTTGCTCCGACCATGTCGGTAAGCATCTCGGCAGGATAAATCATCTGAGAGGTCGTCAGCTCGGTATCATACATGAAACCGTACATAGGAACATAATTTGATTGGTCGGTACCGTCACAAACGGTCAACACGTTGGCCTGAGAAGCAAATGCCATCATAGCCACTGCAGCAAAAGTAAAAATTTTCTTCATAATGAATTGAAAATTAATGGTTAATAAAAAGGGTTATTAATAATAGTGTAATATACAGTTTTATTTTATCTTGCAAAATTACTCATTTTTTTGAATACCACCCAACAAATTTTAAAAAATTATAATTATACTAGATTATTCTCGGGTGTGCAATATAGTGACAAACGGCTATATAAAAAACAGACGCAATACTATCGCGTCTATATAATTTGTTTTGAATAGGCTAGTAGCCTATATTCCAATATATTATAATGACAGTGTTTTTGATTTGCCAGGGCGATTGATGGTTCCTTTTCTGTCAGTGCAATCAATTACAAATGATGATTCAGTTAGGGAACACATCGTCCATGTTAAAAGATGGCTGTCAGTGTTCCCATGATGCTACCCAACAGGGCACCCAACCAGACAATGGCACGCAGTTCCTTTTTCATCACGTCGAGGATGATGGCTTCGGCTTCCTCCATATCCATGTCGTTGATGCGTTGCTCGATGATGGCGCTGATGTCGATGTCCTGCAGGATGCGAGGCAGGTGTTCGGTGATGATGACGCGATAGGCACTCAGGATGCCGCTCTTGATCTGAGCGATTTGTTCATCGTGACCCGACATGAGGTCGCTCATGGTCATATTCATCAGCTGCTCCGACTCGTCGAGGACAAGTCCCTTGACCATCTGCTGCGAGTTGTTGTGCAGGATTTCGTTGATGTGCTTGGCAAGTATGCCTTCCACAAACAGGGCGATGGGCTGGAGGAAGATGTCTGCACCAAGTTTTCCTGCAATGCTCTTGCGTGTTTTCTCCATGACGTGTTCTGTTGCCATTCTCGCAATGCTATCGCCCAGGCTGCTGTCCTGCAGTTTGCTGGTGAGCATCTTGACCACGCCGTCGGTCACATTCTCGCGCATGGCGCTGATGTCCTCCTGCGTCAGGTAATGGCTGGCAAACTGCTCGATGGTCTCACCGTTCTTGCTCTGGGTGGTGACGAACTCGTCGATAGCATCACCGATCTTGGCAATCATGTCGTCGCTCAGGAGGCTCTTTTCCAGTACCTCGCGATTCATCAGGTTCTCGCTTACGGCCTTGCCGATAGCTCCAGCGATACGTGCTTTCTCCTTGGGGATGATGCCCGGGGTGAATGGAATGTGGATTCCCATCACATACTTCGCTTGATGAGGCTTGAACAGCATACGGATAGCAATGTCATTGGTGATATAGCCGATGACAGCTCCCACGGCGGGACCTATTAAATAATGATACATAGTCAGTCCTTAGTTTTTAGTCCTTAGTTGCACTCGTTCTAATTGTTGCAGTAGCTTTAAGGAGCAGCATTGTTACTTACCGCAGGTCCACGACTTGGGTGCCGGCAGGCACTTGTGACTTGTCAAAGGTGAAGGTGCTGGCAGGCAGTGACTTGTGCTTGTAGTCAGTGATTTTGATGACATAGACCGACTTGTCACTCATCTCAAAACGGGCGGTCCTCAGCAGCGAGGTCTTCTCGTCGAAGTAGAGCCACAACGTCTTGATGTTATCCTTCTTCTTGGGAGTGAGTTTGATGACCTGGGTGTTGGCGGTCTTTGCCTTGGCTTTCTTCATGTTGAAGGATGCCTTGAAATGCTTGACAGCAGCCAGGGGGTTGGTCAGCTGCAGGTCATCGGCTGTCGGGGTGGTGATGTTGACCTCTTCGGTAACGGGCGACCAGGACCATTGCGTGGTGCCGTCATACCAGCACTTTGCCTCGGGTGAAATGATGCGGAATTTGGCTCCCTGCATGGCGAGAGAGCCTTGGCTTGTGCCCTGGGCTGTCGTGATACTATACTTGGCTGTTACTCCACCGCTGGCATTGGTTGCTGCGACACACTTGTCAAGCAGGGCGCCAGGCGTTTGAGCCATCATTACGATGGCTGCCACGGCACTAAGGATTGCAATAAAAAGTCTCTTCATCTTATCTTTTAGTTATTGTTACTTCTTGTTCTACTTCTAGATGTTCTAGATACTCTAGATTATCTAGGTAGCAAAAACAGTGCCAACCCGTGTGGGGGCTGGCACTTGGTGTCATGTTCACGAGAACAGCTGGTCGATATCCATCGGGCTGACAAGCACTTGGCGCGGCTTGCTGCCCTGGGCGGGACCGACGATGCCGGCATGTTCCATCTGGTCCATCAGGCGGCCGGCTCGGTTATAGCCGATTTCATAACGACGCTGCAGCGATGAGGTGCTGGCGGTATTGCCCATGACAACAAATCGCACGGCCTCCTCGAACAACGGGTCACGTTCTTTGACATTGCCTACGTTGGCGTCGCTGCCACCGCCCTCGTCCTTGCCGACGTACTCGGGCAGCATGTAGGGCTCCTCGTGGTTGATGTCGCGGTCATTGTCCTCCTGCTCCTTGATGAAGTCACTGATGCGGACGATGTCGGGTGTGTCGACAAAGGGGCACTGCAGGCGCGTCAGTTCGCCATCAATCTGGAACAGCATGTCACCGCGGCCGATCAGTTGCTGGGCTCCGGTGCGGTCAATGATAATCTGGCTGTCGATGCGCTGGGCAACGGCAAAGGCGATGCGGCCCGGGAAGTTACCCTTGATCAGACCGGTGATGACCTTGGACGACGGGCGCTGAGTGGCGATGATCATGTGGATGCCGACGGCACGGGCCTTCTGGGCAATGCGCACCAGCGGCGTCTCTACCTCCTTGCCGGCAGTCATGATCATGTCGCTGAACTCGTCGATGATGCCCACGATATAGGGCATATACTGGTATTTCTTCTCTCCATGTTCATCGCGAATCTCGCGCAGTTCACGGCGCCACATGTCGTTGTAGTCGCTCACGTTGCGGACCTTCACTTCCTCAAATACCCTGTAGCGGTTTTCCATCTCCTGCACCAGGCAGTTCAGCGTCTTGATGACGCGGTCGGTGTCGGTGATGATGGCTTTCTCCTCGCCGGGGGCTTTGGCAAAGTAGTACTTCTCCAGGTCAGCATATACGCTGAATTCCACGCGCTTGGGATCCACAAGGACAAATTTCAGCTCCGACGGGCCCTTCTTGTAGAGCAGCGATGTGATGATGGCATTCAGTCCCACCGATTTACCTTTACCGGTGGCACCGGCTACCAGCAGGTGAGGCATCTTGGTCAAGTCGGCGATAAACACCTCGTTGCTCACGGTGCAGCCCAGGCACATCGGCAACTTGGCGCGGGTCTCCTGGAATGCTTTGGAACCCAGGACTTCACGCATGGGAACCACCTGCGGGTCACGGTTGGGCACCTCGATGCCGATTGTTCCCTTGCCGGGCATGGGAGCGATGATGCGGATACCCAATGCGGCAAGACTCAAGGCGATATCATCCTCCAGGTTGCGAATCTTGTTCACGCGGACACCATCCTGCGGCACAATCTCGAACAGGGTGACCGTCGGACCCACGTGGACCATGATCTCCTTGATCTCGATGCCATATTTGCTCAGGGTCTCACGGATTCGCACCTTGTTCTCGTCCTGCTCCTGCTTGTCCACACTGTTAGGATTCATGCGGATGTCCTGCAGCAGGTCCAGGGTGGGGAAGCGGTAGTGGCGGTATTCGCCAGTGGGGTCGTGAGGGTTGCTCACGTTCATGCCTGCTTGGATGGGCTTGAGGCGGGCTGCCTCGCCATTGCCTTCCTCGGTCGGTTGCGCATTGCGCCTGCGGCTGCGCATCCGGCTGATGGGGGATGGCTTCTCGACATTTTCCTCTTCGTTATTGCTCTCGTTCACGCGTTGCTCGTTGCCCAGGAAGGAGGACTGTCCTGGCTGACTCACCACTTTCTCGGATTCTTCCTTGGTGCGGCTGCGCTTCTTCTCAAACTCATGTTGCAGCTGGTGATAGAGGGCAGAAAAGGTCTGATAGGTAAGGAAGAACCAAAGTATAAAGATGAACACGTTGACTGCTACCATGCCATAGATGCCCAGTAGCCCAATCAGCCACTTGTTGGCATAGAAGCCGAAGTAGCCGCCTAGCGGGAAGAAGGTGATGGGTTTCAGGAAATAGGTCGCAGCACCCACAATCATCGAGAATGTGAAGATGCTGAACAAGCACACGAAGGTATAGGAGAAGAAGTGGGCTTTCTTCTTGCGGATGAGCCTCATGCCGATGGTAGCAAACCACAGGACGATGATGAAGGCGGCAACACCCACACCGCTCGAGATGAAGAAATCGCTCAACGAGGCGCCGACGGCAGCTCCGGTGTTACGGATCTGGTCGGGAACTTGGGCATTCTCGATCATCGAGTAGTTGGTGATGCGGTCCTGGTCGCTCATTCCTGCCGAGAGGAAGAACGACAGGAACGAAATCAGCAGATAGATGGCCGTGAAGAGCATCAGGATACCTGTGGCAAACTTGAAATTGCCATTCTCAAAGAATGCCTTGACGCGATCCCATTTGGAGCGGTCCTCATTTTCTATGGCTTGCTTGGCTTGCTGTAGCCTGATATAGTCTTCTGACTTCTGTACGGCACTAATGTCGGGGTTGTAGTTACCCTGATTATCAGATACTTGTCTGTTTTTGCTGCTTTTATTCTTACTCATCTTGCTATCGTATTACTTTTGGGGGTGTAAAATTACAAAATAAAATTGGTTTACAAACGCAAACACAACACTTTTTTTCAAAAAAAATTTTTCACTACTTTTTTAGGTGGATATAGCACCAAAAATTGGCTTCCTGAGTCAAGAATTTTTATCCTCGGACTTCCTTCTTGATTGTTTCCTTGACCTGGGCCATATTGCTGCGTGAGACGGGGAGTGACTCGTTGCAGTGCTTGATGAGCAGTTGCATGGCGCCTGCTTGTGAAATGATACGTTCCACCTGTTGCAGGTTGACCAGAAATGCGCGATGGCACCTGACTATCATCGGATAGGAGCTTAAGTCTTCTTCCATCTGCTTGGACGTGGCGCGCAGCATATCGTTATGTACTTGGCCGTCACGCAATTGGTAGATTTTAACGTAGTTCCCCACAGCTTCTATATATAATAGGTCGGGGATGTGTACTGTAGTGGTTTCACTGGTATTCCCCTTGAGAACGACTGTCGACGGCATTCTCTCTGGAGTCACTATGTCTTGGTCAGCTTCTTCGGCAGGAATTGAGACTTTGCTGGGCTCGTCAACAGCAACGGTTTGATTCTCATGGGATTGGATGATGCTACGGTGTGTCTCCTCCTGTTGCAGCAGTTGCAGCTGTTCGTTCAACAGGCGGGTTTCTTCCAATTCAGCCGCAAGATACCTGCTGCGGAACTTAAACCGCCAGTAGAGACCGATGGCAAAGGAGCAGAAGGCGATAATCAGTAGTGTCTCAAAGAAGTTGCTCCAGGAGAGTACATTACCAGGCACCATGGCACTCATGGCGAAATGGCGGTATAGACAAATCAGGAGCGAGACCAGTGGGGTGTTGATGAGCTGGAACAGCAAGTTGCGGCGAATGATGTAATCAACCCCGTGCTCGTAGGACCTGGGGCTCTTGAGGACGTACTTCAGGATGCACTCGGTCACAGTACAGGATATGATACCCATAAGACCCATTGCCAGCAGATGTACCCATGCCATCCACTGCCAGGCTTCAAGACCGAATGGCTTGAATATCGCAAGCGCCAGTACCGTAAAAACGGTGCTGACGATACGGGTCGTGATCGTTTCTTTTTGTCCTTCGCTCATTCGGGTGTCAAAAGTAGTGTTATTCGTTGGAATGACCAAACCATTCATCACAAATATACGATTTATCCCACTTTTGACTACCATTCATCACATAAACCTGCAGAATATCCCAGAAACTTGTGGGGCAGGGGAATTGGCAGTTATTTTGCTGCAGCCAAAGGCAAAGTCGGCGCCTTGCTGACAGGCGTCAAGGTCAAAATGAGTTATCAAACTAATCACATAAAAAAATAAGTTATGACACGCAGAACTATTATCGGAATTATTTTCATCGTGGCTGCCTTGCTCAAGCTGGCAGACATGTGGGGCGTTTTCCATCTGAATTGGGAGCATTCCTGGACTCAGTACTTCGGTCCTCTTCTGCTTCTCTATATAGGAATAGAACTCGTCATCTATGGCTTCAACCACAATCCGTCACAGTGGTTGCATCGGCCGGTGCCTCAGGGCGAGGATGGCAAGCGCATCTGTTGTGCCGTGCGTTTAGGGGCCGATGAGTATGTCTATCAGGGTCAGACTTTCCATGGTGCCCGATTGGATGCCTTCTGCGGCGGCCTGCGGTTGGACTTGCGACAGGCCGTTATCAGCGAGGACGAGGAGATAGACATCCACACCTTTCTGGGTGGCGTGGAACTGCTCGTTCCCACCCACGTCAATGTGGTTGTGAAGAGCCACAGTTTCATCGGTGGCACCGGTGACGAGACGGTAAAGTGCCACGATGTGAATGCCCACACCATTCACATCACCGCCAGCAACTTTCTGGGCGGCGTGAGCGTCAAGCATCAATAAACGAATTTACAAACAATTAACATTATTATATTATGACTTCAATTATAATCATATCAATTACATTAGTAATAATGTTGCTAAAACATTTGAATATCAGAATGTTAGTCGTGTCAATGACATTATTGACGACGGTGATGGCATTTGGCAAAGCACCTGATCTGAATGGTGTGGTCCTTGATGAGAACGGCGAGCCGATGCCATTTGTGAACGTGGTCATGCTCACCTTGCCCGACTCAGCCTTTGTGCAGGGCGCGATGACCGATGACCAGGGAGTCTTCCAGATTGTGACACCTAAGGACGGTGCCTTGCTCAAGGTGTCGTGTATCGGCTACCAGACGCAATACTTGAAGGCGGTACCTGGTCTAACCATCAGGATGAAAGAGGATGCCCTGTTGCTCAGCGAAGTGGTGGTGAAAAGTCAGTTGCCTAAGACCCGCGTCAAGGGCGAAGCCATGCGCACCACCGTCGAGGGCACTATCCTTGAGAAGGCCGGTACTGTGGCCGACGCGCTGGCCCGCGTGCCGTCGCTGGAAGCCAAGCGTGACGGCGCCGTGACGGTGCTGGGACGCGGCGAGGCCGAGGTTTATATCAATGGCCGCAAGGTGCAGGACGTGAGCGAATTGTCCCGCCTGCGTTCTGACCAGATCCAGCACATCGACGTCATCCAGAACCCGGGCGCCCGTTATGCCGCCTCGACCAAGGCTGTTGTGCGCATCACGCTGAAGAAGGCGCAGGGTGACGGCCTCAGTTTCCAGGACAACCTGACGGGTATGTACCAGTATGGTCACACCATCACCAATAACCTGGACCTGAACTACCGCACAGGTGGATTAGACATCACCGCTTCGTTCTGGGCAGGCCGATTCGGGCACGCCAAGATGCTGCAGGAAAACCAGTTGTCTTATTTTGTGGGCCCTGACTGGGTCGAGGGCCGTGTCACGCAGGAGGGCAGGAACATCTGGAAAGGCCTATCGCCCCAACTTCAGGTGAATTATGTGGTCAACGATAACCACAGTTTTGGCGCCTTTTACAAATATGACCGTCACCCCAGCGCCGATTTCCATGACCAGTTCACCACCGATAGCTATGTGAATGGCGTCTTCACCGAGCGCTCGGTGAGCGACGTCGAGCAGCACGACCGTTTCAGGAAGCACATTTTCAATGCCTATTACAACGGCAAGGTAGGTTCCCTGGGCATTGACCTGAACGTGGACGGCCTGTTTGACCGCACCGAGACGCCGGGCAGCACCAGCGAGACAACCGTCCTGGAC
>JBGUJU010000135.1:0-2722 GCA_045114065.1 Sodaliphilus sp. | reverse complement strand
CAGTATGCCAAGGAAGTGATTGACAACAGCGGCCGCACGCTCATGGAGAACTATGAGGACATCTTCCGCGGTCACAACAACAACTGCGCTGAGAGCCTTATCGCTTGGCGTTGGACTGCCGACGGCAACGTCTGGACCGCTCAGAACTCGCTCGAGAGCGACCTGGGTATGACCGGATTCGAGGGCTACAGTGCCACTTGGGGCGACTGGACCGATCCTTCGGTTGACCTGCAGGAAGCCTTTGGCATCAAGCTGCTGGAGAACAGCCCCGACATGTGGCTCAACAACGTTGACACCCGCCTGAAGGCTACCATGATGCTGCCTGGTTTCACCTATTCCTACTTCTGGCGTGATCATGAGATCAACAGCACTACCCATGAGATGGGCTTCGATTATCTGAAGTTTATGTTCGACACCGATTATAACAAGTCGGCTGGTGGCCAGCTCAACTCGGCTACCGGTTCCAACTGTGTGAAGCACCTGTACGGCAACACTGCCGACCACGTTGCTGAGTTCGGACATTCCGATGACCGCATGGCCAGCTCGCTGTCGACCCACCTGCTGCGTCTTGCCGACATCTATCTGATTTATGCCGAGGCTAAGATGGGTACTGCCAAATCGACCTCCGACGGTAGCGCCATCGACGCATTCTATGCAGTGCGTCACCGCGCAATCAGGAACGCTCAGCGTCCCAGTGTCATTACCTTTGACGACATCTGGAAAGAGCGTCGCCTGGAGCTCGCCTTCGAGGGTGACCGCTGGTTTGACTACGTGCGCGTATCTTACTACGATCCCGACTTCTGTGTTTCGGAACTCAGGGCTCAGAAGCGCAGCACCTTCTATGGTCTGAGCGACATTTACAAGACTTATTCCGAGACCGGTATCTGGTCGATCACCTCGTCGGCTGGCTATAACGATGCACAGTCTGCTCCCAACCCCGAGGCTATGATGAAGACCAGCCCCGACGGCAGCAAGCGTTACTTCTTCATGCCCTTCCCGCAGGAAGACGTTGTGTTCAATCCCAACCTGGGCAGCAATGTTGACGGTGTCCACGTTGACGTGAGAGCAACCTATAGCTATTGATACTTTAGTTTGACACCTTTTCAATTAAAGAATAAAGAAAATGAAAAATTTCAAATATAATTTCATCGTCATGGCACTTGCCGTTTTGGCATTGGGTTTGTTCTCATGTGCCGACGAGCCTGACAAGTATGAGGTGGCAAGCGGATTGCCTTCGGTAAGCTATGTGCGCTGTCTGAGCACCGAGATTGAAGGCACTAACGACGACCCCGACACGCACTACACCAATGGTGAGCTGGTGACCGAGGCTTCTCCTCAAAGCATCGTTTGTCTTGTGGGTAAGAACCTGCGTAGTGTCTATGAGATCTACTTTAACGACAAGAAGGCGATTCTCAACTCGAGCTACATCACCGACAACACCCTCATCGTGCAAATCCCCCGCTCGGTACCCGAAACAGTTACCGACAAGATTTACATGATCACCAAGGAAAAGGATACTGTGGCCTACGACTTCCACGTTGTAATCTCAGCTCCTCAAGTCATCAGTATGGGCAATGAGTATGCACCTGCAGGCTCATTACAGACGCTGACTGGTAACTACTTCATCGACGATCCTGGCACTCTGCTGACCGTTAACTTCACTGGTGCTGGTGGAACTATGATTCCTGCCGAAATCGTCGACATCTCCTCCGATTTCACCCAGGTATCATTCATTGTTCCCGACGGTGCTGTCGAGGGTCCCATCTATGTGACTTCGGTTTACGGAACTACCAGGACGAGCTTCCATTACATGGATTCGCGTGGCATGCTGTTCGACTTCGACTCCAACGGGCTGGACAACCACGGTTGGAACGGTCACAGCAGCACGATCGATGATACCGCATTGAGCGGCAAGTTCATCCAGCTGGGTGACGGCAACGCGGTACTGAATGGAGAAACCTGGGACGAGCAACACTTCTCGTTCGTTTACTGGCCCGGCAGCTGGAACTCACCCGAGAACTATGATGATGAAGGTGAGAACGGTATCCGTCTGACGGATATTGCCGACTTCAGCGACTGGAGCGAATTGGCTCTCAAGTTTGAGATGAACATTCCCAGCGAGTATCCTTGGAGCAATGCAGCCATGCAGATTTGCTTCGCTGGCGTTGACAAGGTGACCTTCGGTGGTGCTGGTGTCGACATCTATGGCAAGGCCGTGGCTGGTGCCAACAACACCTACATGACCAGCAATGCCAATCCTCGTGCCCTGTACCGTCCCTGGTCTACCAGCCCGACGGGCAGCTACGACACCGGTGGCGAGTGGGTAACCGTTACTCTGCCCCTCGCAGCCAACTTTGTTTATGGTTGGGACGGCTCGGTATCTAGCGGAACGCTTACCTCCGAGAGCTTCACCAGCTTGTGGATCTTTGTCTCGAGCTGTGGTGTTGATGGTGTAGAATGCACCCCCATCATCAAGATTGACAACATCCGTGTGGTTCCTAATAAATAATAATGTAAGAAGAATATGAAAAAGTTCAGAAATATTTTCATCCTGTTTGTGGTAGCCCTCGTTGGGGTTTCGCTCACAAGCTGTAATGATGAGGACCTGGTCACCGACCCCTATAGCAAGTCGGGTGTGAACCTGCTGGCCTATGGACCGTCGCCCATCCTGCGCAATACTGAAATCCGCCTCACGGGTACCAACATGCAGAAGGTGGACAAA
>JBGUJU010000134.1:0-4953 GCA_045114065.1 Sodaliphilus sp. | reverse complement strand
CGACGCTCACATCTACGGTCCCGATTCAATTATGCTCGACCTCGAGGACTCTGTCTCGATGGCCGAGAAGGACGCTGCGCGTCTGCTCGTTCACAACGCACTCAAGACCATCGACTACGGCAAGACCGAGATGGTGGTACGCATCAACCCGCTGAGCACTCCTTACGGTAAGAAGGACGTCGAGGCAGTGGTAAAGGCTGGCGTTCACGTCATCCGCATGCCCAAGACCGAGACCGCCGAGGAGGTGAAGGAACTCGAAGAGGAAATCATCAAGGTGGAGACCGAGCTGGGCTGCGTAGGCCGCACTCAGATCATGGCTGCTATCGAGAGCACCCTGGGCGCTCTCAACGCCTATTCTATCGCCACCGCCAGCAAGCGCATGATGGGTATCGCCCTGGGCGCTGAGGACTACTGCGCTAACCTGAAGGCACAGCGCACGACTGGCGACTCGCCCTTCTTCGGCATGGAGCTGCAAATGGCTCGCCAGTGCATCGTGACGGCTGCCCGTGCTGCCGGCATCGACGCTCTGGACACCGTATTCAGCAACCTCAACGACATGGACACCTTCCGTCGCGAGGTTGAGATGATTAAGGCTATGGGCTTCGACGGCAAGTCGATCATCAACCCCCGCCAAATCGAGGTTGTCAACGAGATATTCGCTCCCAAGGAGAAGGAAATCGAGAAGGCCAAGACCATCATCGCCGCCATCAAGGAAGCCGAGAAGCGCGGCAGTGGCGTTATTGCCGTTAACGGCAAGATGGTTGACCGCCCCGTGGTTATCAGAGCACAACGTACCATCGACCTGGCCATCGCGTCGGGCATCTTGACAAAGGAGGACTTAGCATGAACAGTATCAAAGATAGAGCAGCCCTGATTGCCGAGGCTGCAAAGCAGATGAACAAGGAAGTCTATAACGACTCCCAGGTGAAGAAGAACATCACGCCGCGCCATGAGTTGCAGCGCAACTGCGGCAAGGTAGTCACCCTCGAGGAAGCTATCCGCAAGACGGGCCTCAAGGATGGCATGACCATCTCGTTCCACCACCACTTCCGCGGCGGTGACAAGGTCATCAACATGGTTGTCGCCAAGCTCGCCGAGATGGGCTTCAAGAACCTGACTCTGGCATCGTCAAGCTTGATTGACGTGCACGAGCCCCTGATTGAGCACATCAAGAACGGCGTTATCACCCAGTTGCACACCAGCGGTCTGCGCGGCAACCTCGCTACCGAGGTATCGCACGGCCTGATGGAGAAGCCCGTCATCTTCCGTTCTCACGGTTCGCGCGGCTATGCCATCAAGAGTGGTGAGCTGCACATCGACGTCGCCTTCCTCGGCGCATCGTCATGCGACCCCCTGGGCAACGCTGCCGGTTACTCCACCAGCGAGAACGCCAAGAGCATCTGCGGTTCTCTGGGCTACGCCCTGCCCGATGCCAAGTATGCCGACCACACCGTCATCCTGACCGATGACCTCGTTGACTATCCCAACCAGCACAGCGCCATCAGCGAGGCTGACGTGGAATATGTCGTTGTGGTTGACTCTGTCGGCGACTCGAGCAAGATCTCCTCGGGTGCCATCCGTGACACCAAGAACCCGCGCGACATCCTGCTCGCCAAGCAGGCTGCCAAGGTGGTTATGAACAGCGGCTACTTCGAGAATGGTTTCTCACTGCAGACCGGCTCGGGCGGTGCTTCGCTGGCTGTGACCAAGTACCTGCGCCAGGGTATGATCGACAAGGGCATCAAGGCCAGCTTCGCACTGGGTGGCATCACCAGCCACATGGTCAAGCTGCACCAGGAGGGTCTCATCGGCCGTCTGATCGACGTTCAGTCGTTTGACAAGGTGGCTGCCGAGTCACTGATGAACGACCCGATGCACAAGAGCGTGTCGGCCAACGAGTATGCCGCCATGCTGGAGCCGGGTTCAGCAACCCACTTCCTGGATGTTGTCATCCTGTCGGCCCTGGAGGTTGACGTGAACTTCAACGTGAACGTGCTCGTCGGCAGCGACGGTATCATCCGTGGCGCTATCGGCGGTCACCCCGACACCGCTCAGGACAGCGCCCTGTCGGTTATCGTTTGCCCGCTGCTGCGCGGCCGCATCCCTTGCGTCGTTGACGAGGTAACCACCCTGATCACCCCGGGCAGCAACGTTGACGTTGTCGTTACCGAGTACGGTATCGCCGTTAACCCCAACCGTCCCGAGGTCAAGGAGCGTCTGGTAGCTGCCGGTCTGAACATCGTGGACATCCATGATCTGGCTGCCAAGGCCCGCTCGATCATCGGCAATCCCGCTCCCCTGCCCTTCGGTGACAAGGTTGTGGGCGTCGTTTTGAACCGCGACGGCTCGGTACAGGATGTGATCAAGAACATCGTTGGCTAAATCACATTTAGTCTGACCCTATAACATCAGCGATGGAGATTACGCTCGACGCTCTACTGCAAAGCCGTGACAATCGTCACGCGCTGCAACAGCAGTTGATCCAGCAACACCCCGGCAGCACCCTCGTGTGCCTGACGGTGGTGATGCCCGGAAGCGTCAAGCGTAATCTCTACTCGGTGGTGACCGCACAGGCAGCCTTGACCGCCATGCTCGACCGACTGGGTGAGCATGTGATCGCAGCACGCGCTCGCGACCTGGCAACGGGCTATGAGGCCTACCTCATTACCGACTTGCCGGCGATCGAGGCCAAACGTGTGACTTGTGACATTGAAGACAGCCACCCGTTAGGGCGGCTGTTCGACATTGATGTCATGGGTGCCGACGGCGCTCCCATCACCCGCCAGACGGTGGGCGGCGAGCCGCGCCGTTGCCTGTTGTGTGACCACGAGGCCCGCTGGTGCATGCGCAACCACAGCCACACCCAAGAGGAACTGATGGCCCATATCCGACAGCTGATTGACGACTATGTACGATAACTTTGCAATCTGCGACATGCCGCTCTCGCTCAAGTCCAACAGGACGCGGGTGGAGCGATTCCTTGCCGACAGTGGCCTGCGTCTTGAAGACGTGGACTACTATGCCGCCGTCACCGATGACGACGGTAACATCATTGCCGGCGGGGGCTTGCAGGGCAACGTCATCAAGTGCATAGCCGTCGGCGAGGCTGCCCGCGAGACAGGACTGAGCAACAAGCTCATTTCCCACCTCATCGGCATGGCGACCCAACAGGGAGCCGAAACGGTGAAAGTCTATACCAAGCCTGACAACCACACGGTTTTCCAGAGCATGGGCTTTAAGGTCCTTGCTTCTTCACCCTGTGCCATCCTGATGGAGAATGGCGTGAAGGGCATCGGCCGCTACACCGACTACCTGCGCCACATGCGCGGTGACCGTCCCGACAGCGCTGCCGCCATCGTGATGAACGCCAACCCGTTCACCCGTGGGCATCGCTATCTGGTGGAGCAGGCCGCTGCACAGGCATCGACGCTGTATGTCATCGCTGTACGCGAGGACCGTTCAACGTTCAGCTATGCCGAGCGGCTGGCCATGATTCAGGCTGGCTGTAAGGGGCTGGACAACGTGGTGGTCGTCGAGGGCAGCGATTATGCCATCAGCGAGTTGACGTTCCCCACCTACTTCCTCAAGCAGGTGACTGACGCCACCGATACCCACATCACGCTGGACCTAGACATGTTCGCCCGCCACATCGCTCCCGCCCTGGGCGTGAAGACACGCTTTGTGGGCAGTGAGCCGATTGACGAGCTGACGGCACGATACAACGAGCTCATGCAAGAGCAATTGCCACAGCACGGCATTGAGGTCAAGACCGTAGAGCGCCTGATGCAGGACGGACAAGTCGTGAGTGCCTCGCGCGTGCGTCAAGCATTGGCCGACGGCTCATTGAAGCAGGCATCTGAATTGGTACCTGAGACCACGGTCCCCTACCTCATCGCCCATCTGGCAACCGATGCCCTGCGTGCCGAGCTGAACACTACACCCAAACCCGGGCTGGTGGACCGCAATGACAACGGGGCGCACAAGGACATGGACCTGGCACTGATGAGCAAGAGCATCGACGCATTGCAACCCTATTTCGTCAAGTTGGCGCTGATTGGCTATCAATCAGCGATGCCCGAGACAGAACAGGTGCGTCAACTCGGCATTGATGCCGAGCGCGCCATGCTCCAAGCAACGGGTGGCGTGAACACCCACCGCGGAGCCCTGTTCTCAATGGGCTTGACGACTCTGGCTGCAGCGTGGTGCATGGGACATGAAGAATCAGTCGATGAAAAGCGGTTGCAGGACATCGTCATGCAGGTCGCAGCAGGCTTCACTCCCACGGCGGGCACCCACGGCAACAATGCCGTGAATGCGCACCGTGTGACTGGCGCACTGGACCTTGCCAAGGCAGGTTACCCGCAGCTGTTCAACGACTGGCTGACGGCCTATCACCACGACCTTGCCGATGATGCTTCAACCGCTTGCCACAAGCTGCTGTTGCTCATCATGAGCCAGCTCGATGACACCAATGTCATCCACCGTGTGGGTTATGAGCAGGCTCAACAGGTAAAGCAAGAGGCACAAGCGTTGCTCAATGGTTACAGCATTGCCGGCATGGAGGCCATGAACCGCGACTTCATCGCCCGCAACATCTCTCCTGGCGGCAGTGCCGACATGGTTGCACTCACTTTATTTATTCACTCGATATTGAATTAACAACCCTATATCAATTAACATTTTTAAAATTTTATCATGGTAGAATTAATCAATCAAGGAGTTTACTTAATCAACGGTAACGAAATTCGCACTGATGCTGCTGGTCTTCCCACCCCTGACGAGGCTCGTGAGAACACCATCACCTACGGCATCCTGCGCAGTCACGACGTGGACGGCAGCAAGGGCAAGAAGATGCGCATCCGCTTTGACGCGATGATGTCGCACGACATCACCTACGTGGGCATTATCCAAACCGCCCGCGCCAGTGGTCTCGAGAAGTTCCCCCTGCCCTAC
>JBGUJU010000133.1:0-43699 GCA_045114065.1 Sodaliphilus sp. | reverse complement strand
GCTTGGTCTCGTAGTCCGCATCGTCGGCGTCGGCATAGATGGTGGCCTCGTATTTGACGTCGGGCTTCAGGAAGTCGAGTTTCACGCTGACCTCGCGAGCCTGCTCGTCGGTGATGCCTCCCACGTACCACACGTCGCGCGGTGTAGCCCTGTTGAGGTCGGCTGTAGTGGCGTTGTCGGGCAGTGCGTAGACGAACTTCGCGGCGTTGGTCACCATGTTCTTCTTGGCGTCGGGCAGCGTAGCTGTGCTGCGTGACGAGGCGTTGAGCGTCGACAGCTTCGGGTGGCGTGCGGTGATGATGTAGGCACCGGGCTCAGCATCCAGGTAGAGGCTCTTGTCCCAGTCGACGGCCACGTCCTTGATGAACTGGAAGGCGTCCATGAAGCGGGCGTAGTTCTCGGGCAGGTCGGCAGCCATCTGCAGCGGGGAGTAGAAGGTGACATAGAGTCCCAGCTGGTTGCAGATGGTGTGACGCATCTTGTCTGCCCAGCCGCTGACTTTCTCCAGGTCCATCTCGAAGATGCCGGGGGTGAAGTCCATGGGACCACCCTGCAGGCGGGTGAAGGGATAGACGGCAGTCTGGCCGGGATCAATGCCGGCGCGGAACTCGTTACCCATAGCGCTCTCGTTGCCGATCATGTTGGGCCAGGTGCGGCACAGTCCCGTGGGTCGCACTGCCTCGTGGGCATTCACCATGATGTGGTGCTTGGCGGCCTCGGTGATGGCATAGTGGTAGTGGTTGATCAGGGGCTGGCTGTAGTGGTACTCGCCGTAGGGGATGATCCTGCCTACATAGCCGCTCTTGACAGCGTCATAGCCGTACTTGTTCATCAGGGTGTAAGCCTGCTCCATCCAGCGCTCATAGTTGACCGTTGATGATGAACTCTCGTGGTGCATGATCAGGCGGATGCCCTTCTGGTGGGCATAGGCGTTGAGGGCGGGCAGGTCAAAGTCGGGGTAGGGGGTGATGAAGTCAAAGACGAAGTCCTTCTGCTTGCCGAACCAGTCTTCCCAGCCTTCGTTCCAGCCCTCGATGAGCAGGGCGTCAAAGCCGTTCTCGGCGGCAAAGTCGATGTAGCGGCGCACATTCTCGTTGTTGGCGCCATGCTTGCCGTGAGGCTTGGAGTGGGCATAGTCGGTCTTGCCCAACTGCACCGAGGGATAGTCATAGGTATAGGACCACTGGCTCTTGCCGCTGATCATTTCCCACCAGACGCCCATGTACTTGGTGGGATGGATCCAAGACACGTCCTTGATGGCGCAGGGTTCGTTGAGGTTGAGCACGAGACGCGAGGCGAGTACCTCGGTGGCGCTGCGGCACACCATGATCGAGCGCCACGGCGTCTTGCACGGTGCCTGCATGCGGCCTTTCACGCCCTCGGCATCGGGGGTGAGCCACGTGCGCAGCACGAAGTTCTTGTCGTCCAGGTCGAGGTTGGTCGTGGGATAGTCGAGCACGGCAGCCTCGTGGATGTTGATGTAGAGACCTTGGTCGGTCTTCATCTGCAGGGCAGTCTGGACACCCGTGGGAGAGAAGGCGGTGTTGGGCCAGCCGCAACCCACGCGGGCCTTGGGCGTCAACTCACGCACCTGTGACAGGCGCGAACGGGTGGGCCTGAACTCCTGGGTGGAGTAGTCGCCGGGAATCCACCACGCGATGTGGTCGCCCGTGAGGGCAAACTCGGACAATTCTTCCTTGATCATGAAATAGGTCAATTCATTCTCCATGGGGAACTCGTAGCGGAAACCCATGCCGTCGTCATAGACGCGGAAGCGAATATGCATGGCGACAGGCTTCTTGTCTGCCTCCTGGGCGGGTTGCTGCAGTTTTACCAGCAACTCGTTGTAGTGGTTGCGGATGGTGGCTTCCTCGCCCCATACCGGTTCCCACGTCTCGTCGAATGTAGAGGTCTGCTTGTCAATGAGGACAAAGTCCTGGTTCAGCATGTGACCTCCCCTGAGCTCGAAGCCGAGCTGTGAAGGCAGGATGACCGCTTGGCCGTTAAAGTCAAGCGAATAGTTGGGTACTCCGTTCACCAGGGCAAACTTCATGACCAGTTGTCCGTTGGGGCTGGTCACGGTGAGCGCGTCTGTCAGTTGGGCGGCACAGGGGAATACTGTCGCCAGGGCGATGGCCATTGCCATTAGGATTGTTTTGAATCGTTTCATCATTGTTGTTATTATAGTTGATAGTTCCTTAGAATTTCTTATCTTTCGATTGGGAGGTAAAGCTTCTTGATGGTCACCGGGCCCATCAGACCTGCCGGGAGCAGTGGCGAGTCGGCCTTGTAGAAATCGGTGGGCGTGTAGGTGTATTTCTTGCCGCAATCGGGCTGCAGGTCACCGATGATGCGGTTGACCCATTGATTGGCCACCTTGATTTCGAGGCGGTTCTCGCCGGCTTTGACAGCTCCGCTGATGTCAATCTGATAGGGCGCCTTCCACAGGGTGCCCACCTCTATGCCATTGATCGTCACCTGGGCCATGCAGCCCACCTCGCCCAGATCGAGGAGGGTGCTTGCATGGTCGATATCCTTCTGCGTGACGGTAAAACTGTTCTCATAGACGGCGGTGCCTGAATAGTACTTGATGCCGTCGTCGCTGGACTCGGTATAGGAAATGAGTTTCGGGAATACGATACTGGCAGGGCCGCCCCACTGTTCGTCGAAGTGGACGGTCCACGGGGTGTCGATCTCTATTAACGGGATTTCTATCTTCTTGAGGATGGACTTCCGGTCGCGCTGGGTTTTGCCGCTGAACACGACAAAGAACGCATCCTCGGGCAACATGTCAAGGTGGACGATGGTTCCCACGTCATTCATCTCGTAGGACACCTCCTCAATCTTGCCTGTCTCGGGATGCCACAGGGTGGGCTCGAGACCACAGACGCGGAAGTAAATGTCACAGGTCCTCGCTTCTTCGGTGCGGTTGTTCAGCCAGTAGATCTCGCTGTCGCCAGTCGTGCGGTGAACGTAGCGCAGATTGCTCATGTCGGCAGTCATCACATCGTGCTGGATGCCGAGGAGGGCCATGGTCATCGGCTGCGTCTTCTCGTCGATGACGGGTGCTCCTTGCCGCTGCAGGTCGGCTAATTTGGCTCGGACGGGCTCAGACATGTGGCGGCAGCACTTGGAGAGGACCAGCACGCTATACTGGCTGCCCGATGGCGTGACGAAGTGCTCCCCGTCGTAGGTGATCAGGTCGAGCAGGGCCTCCTTGTTCAGGTAATCGAAGTTATAGCCGGGCGGTATGGCGGGGTGCTCATGGGCAAACAGGCTGGTGATGACATCGTCCTCGCCGTAGTAATAGAGTACGTCTGCCACGTTGCGGCCCTGTTGCAGCAAGTAACTGCTGCGGGCCAGATAGTCGGTCCAGCCCTTGGCCATCTCGGCCCAGGTCTCGTGTCGGTTGAACCACTGGCCGTAGACCATCAGTCCCAGTCCCGGTTTCTTGTCATCGACGGGCTGGTGGGCACTCTCGTGGATGACAAAGCGGTTGGTGCCGCAAGACATCTCGAGGTCGGCAGTCGCCTTCAGGCTGCCGGGATAGTAACTATAGGCACCGCCGCTCATGCCGTTGGCTGTCAAGGACTCGGTGGCGACGAGAGGTTTGCCATAGAGATGGGCTACCGAGGCCGACTCGCGGATGTCGCTCTCTGCCATGCTGGCATTGGAATTGTCGGCTTTGACCCCCTTGGGAATCGTCCACATGGCAGCCATGGGGATATCGGCCTGGCGCTTGACGCTCATGCCGTCGGCGAGGTAAAGCCGCCCGTTCTCGTGGGACTCGAAGTAGGTCTCCATGTCGTGTTCATGGGCAATGTGCGCCGCATTCTCGTACATACATTCTTCTATCAGTTCGCCGATGGTCGTGCGCCAGTCATAGAGAAACTCCTCGCTCTGCTCTGCCGAGCCGATGATTTCGCCAGCCAGCACCGGCATCCACGGCAGCAGGCTGTAGCCGCGTCGCTGCTCAAACTCCAGTGGCATACTGGAGCACCAGGTTTCCCATCCCGCTTCATAGCTGTCAATCAGCAGGTAATGAAGTCCGCGCTTGCCCATCATGCCGCCTGTCGCTTCTTGATAGGTGTTGAGGTAATACTCCAGGAAGTCGGTGAAGGTCTGCTTGTCGATTTTGGATACCTCCAGCCCGGTTGCCTCGGGCGATGCGGGGTGATTTTCCTTGCCCGTGAGTGTGTAGCCGAACCTATAGATTTTCCAATCCCCCCTGGGTGCTTTCCACGTCAGGGTGCCATTGGCATCGACATATTCTGTGACATCGATGACATTGGTCAATCGGATGGCCTCGTCGGCCTTGGCGGTTGTGAGGAAGTCCATCATGTCCGACGGCGAGGCAAAACCAGCCTTCTCCTCGGCGTGGTTGATTCTGGGGGTTGTATATAGTTTGAGTTCTGGCGTTGTGCCAGGTCTTTTTTCAAAGGTTATGCGGAAGTACTGTGCCCGGGTGGGCTTGATGTCGATGGTCTGCCAGCCGACGCTGCCGTGCGGAATGCCGCACACGCGCCTAAACGAGTCGCCGTCATCGCTCACCTCCAGCCATTTGGTCACAGGGGCTGGCTGGGCTGCCCAGATGCTGCGATAGTTGCCGTCCTTGATGCTCAGTGCCTTGATGGTGACAGGGCGCTTGAACTGGTATTGTATCCAATAATGGGGCTGCAGGCTGTCGCTGGTCATGAAGGTGGCACCGAGTTCCTCCATCGTTTTGTCGGCTGAGTTTGCCTTGACCGCGAGGATGCAGATGTCGGCATACCAGCGCTCGTCCTTGTTGGGCTCGGGTAAGGTGATGTTCAGTTTCTTGCCGCCTTTGACCCGCGTCTGGCTCCACACGAGGCGCTTCATCGCCTGCTCGGGTTTTACCCACGGTCCGCCGGTATTACTCCAGCCTGGGCAACTGGCGACGGCTACCTCCATACCCAGAGAGTCGGCCAACGACACCGCATGCCTGAACTCTGCCTGCCACTCGGGAGACATATAGACTAGACGATGCTCAACGATGGATTTGCCCCAGAATGCGGCGTCAAAGCAATGGAAACCGCCGATGCCCACACGGTGCATCCACGAGATGTCCTTGTCGATACCGTCGCGGGTGATGTTGCCGTTCATCCAGTGCCACCACACGCGCGGGCGAGCCTCCTGGGGCGGCTCTTGGAAGCCGGTCCTCAGGTCCTGTGCGGTGGCGATCATCGCCATCAGTTGCAATATGATGAGCAGTCTCAATCTCATTTTTTTCTTTTTAGGCTTTAGGTTTTAGGTTTTAGGCTTTAGCCACTAGCCACCTCTAACTTCTAACTCCTAACTCCTAACCCCTAACTCAAAGCTTCCTTCTTCCTTTCTTCTCGAGATACTTGATGAGGAACTCGGGGCGGTCGGTCTGGATGATGGATGTGCCCAGGTCTAGGATGGGACCATAGACCTTGTCGGGGTCGGGGCTGTCATATGCCCTGTCGTCATCATAGTTGCCGCAAAGCGAGCCCCAGATGGTGTTTACCCACACCTTAGATCCTGCTTTCAGCACACGTCTGGCTGTGTTCTTGACGTTGTCGTCGAGCGTACCAAAACACAGCTCAAAGGCGATAGGAACCGCTGCGGGGGTGGCGAGGTAGCTGTTAAAGGTGGTCATGTCGGAACTGCCCGAGACGCTCACCACGGGCATATACATCATCTTGTGGGCGTGGCTTGACATCCTCTGCTGCACCTTGTCGAGCGGGTGGCCGCTCTTGATGAGCACCTGATCGGTCATACCCAGTTCTTCGGTAATGGCGAGCACCTGGTCGTAGTAGTCAAATCCCTGGTCCACGTTGACCACGATGCGGTCCTTGCACACTTCCAGCGCCTGGCGCAGGGTGGGGATCTTCAGGCCCGGGATGGCGATGCCGTGACCCCGCTTGAGGTAGAAGGCGAGCAGCTGTTCGTAGGTGTAGTCGCTGATGTTGCCGCTGCCCGTCGTCGTGCGGTCCAGTGTCCAGTCATGGCTCAGCACCAACACGCTGTCTCGCGTCATCTTCACGTCAAGTTCCATCACGTCAACGCCCATGCGGATGACCGACTCGATGGCAGGGATGGAGTTCTCAGGATAGTTGCGCCAGTCACCGCGATGTGATACCACGACGACATAGCGTGTCGAGGCATCGTGCAGCGCCGCGACAATCTTGTCGGCGCGTCCCGTTTGGGCCGCTGTGCCCTCGTGGACGCGTTGGCTGCACGACATCAGCCCGACGCAAGCCACGACCAGCATCATCAATATCTGAACCTGTTTCTTCATCATCATCGTTTATGCTTGTAATTAAACAGAAGCGTTCACATCTGTTATATTCAACTCACAAAGTTAACGTTTTTTTTACAAAACGTCACAAAAAAAGACTGTTTCATCGTTCTTTCACGTTGAAACAGCCTCAATGATAAGTGACCATTCTTGTTACATCATGTAGTTGTCTGTAGAATCATTCTGCTCGATGGGTATGGGCAATGACACTTTGTGAGCCCCCTGTCACTACTTGAAACGGTAGTTGTTAACGTAGGGTGGGGATTTGTGGCATTTTTGTTAATGATTATAACAAAAATTCTGTTATTTTTGCACAACTATCACATCGGTAGCGACAAGTCTTGTGTGCGCCATGAGTCAATGCGGGCTGTATCGAGCTCTAATCGTGGACAGTGGGGGCTTGGCTTGTAGAAGGGAAAATGTATTATTAATGATTTAAGCTTAAAAAAATTATGAGAAACTTCAACGTCAACATCCGGCCGCTTATCGCGGTGGTGCTGCTCGTGTGTGTAGCAGCGACAAGTCATGTCATGTGGGGACAAGAGTCAAGCGGTGAGCAGACCGCGCCGCCTGTCATCGAGATCACCCCAGGTGGGTTCGGTCTAGCTTACTTTGATTATGACAACCTGCAAGAAGTGTTGCAGGAGAGCTACTTTTTATCTCTCCAGCCTCAAGAAGATGGCAGTGAGATGTACTACCGTCTTACTTTTCTGAGCGATGCGGGAGAGACCACGCTAGACTGGATGTTATATTACGACTACGACGTCAATCTCACAGCAGCCAATCCAGGTGTCAAGAACTATCTGGTGCGTGTTGAGGCCTATGCCGTCTCACCCGGCAAGATAGCGAGCGACATCGTGTATGCCGAGGTACCTATTGCTACCATGCAGGTATCGCCTTGGGGCATACAATACAATGAGAATGCCTTTGAGGTCGATGGTATATACTATGCAATCAATGAGAATGACAGCTCGACGGTGTCGGTGACCTATGACAAGTACACCTATGATCCAGAGCCGAGCAATGTGAGCCATCACGTCACCTACCACGGCATGAGTGAAATCACGATTCCCGAGCAAGTGACCTATAACGGAAAGACCTACCAGGTTACCGGAATCGGCTCGATGACCTTCAATAAGGACAGAGATCTGGTGAGGATTAACCTTCCCAGCACGCTGGAATTTATCGCCGATGGGGCTTTTTACTGGTGTGACAATCTGGAGGTCATCAACATTGCTGATGTCGGCCAATGGTGTGAGTTGGATATCGATATGCCCAACTATTACTATAATCCACTATACTATGCCAGACATCTCTACCTGAACGGTGAGGAAATCCAGGATCTGGTGATACCCGAGGGTATAGAGAGGCTCCGCGACTATGCGTTTGCCTATTGCAACAGCCTGAGGAGCGTCACCATTCCTGATATGAAAGCCATTGGAGAACATGCGTTCACCAGTTGCAGCAATCTCTCGCGTCTGAATATCGGGAGGGTTGATTCCATCTGCAATCTGGCCTTCTCTGATTGCTGGGCATTGAGGGAAGTTCATGCCACAAGCTTGGAAGCATGGTGCAATATTGAGTTTGACTGTAGCGGCTATTATGGCATATACACCCAGCCGCTTTACATTTATCGTCGCTTTTATATAGGTGACGAAGAAATCCATGATCTTTCCATCCCCGATGAGATAAGAAGCCTCAATCTTTACGCATTTGCCGGATGCCAGAGCTTTACCAGCCTGGATCTGACTGGCAGGACGCCGGGCAAACGCATTCACCTTGGCTCCTATTCATTCTATGATTGTACCCAACTCAAGACGGCCCATATCGACCATGCGATTATCAGTAATGCATTCGAGGGCTGTACCAGCCTGGAAGAGGTGACCATCGGTGACGACATGGGTGGATTGGGAAGTTATGCGTTCTTGAATTGCACCGCGCTCAAGACAGTCAGGATCGGTGACGGCATCATCGAGAACCAAGACGGGTATGAGTATAATACCGGCCTATACCAGATCGGTGATAACGCATTCTCGGGATGCACCAACCTGACTACGGTAGTTATCGGTGCCAGCGTGCAATCGATTAATTCAAATGCATTTAAGCAATGCAACAAGATCAAGACGCTGGAATGCCATTCCATCGTGCCTCCCACTTTAAATAATGGCAA
Source organism: Sodaliphilus sp. (assembly GCA_045114065.1). GTDB lineage: Bacteria > Bacteroidota > Bacteroidia > Bacteroidales > Muribaculaceae > Sodaliphilus. Next base: position 35,246 of record JBGUJU010000133.1, on the reverse strand, counting down.
TTCTTTTACTTCGACATGCTATCAGAATGCTAACCTCTTTGTCCCGAGAGAATCCATCGAAGCCTATCAGGCAGCCGACTACTGGAGAGACTTCACGCACATCTACGCCATGGAATCCATCGGTGACGCCAATGGCGACGGCAGGCTATCAATCGGTGATGTGGTATTACTCATCAGCTCCTTGTTGGGCGATGAGACCCCGGGTCTTGATGCAGTCCTGGCCGATGTCAACGGTGATGGCAACCTCAATATCAGTGACGTGGCAGCCCTCATCAACAAGCTCCTGGAAGACAAAGCATCTAACCCGTAAAAATCAATATGCCATAGAGAATGATATAGCAGATGACCCAGCGCCTACGGGGGCTAATGCTGACTTCGCTAATAAGGCATAATTTTACACATTTGTAGTAACGCGGTTGAATTACACTAGCAATGGTAATTCAACCGCTATTATTTTGATACTGACGATAAACGGAAAAACAGATGCAAGTTGAATACAACAAGCTCAATCTATCTGCTGAAGGTCACGTTACAGTTATCTGGCATTCGCACAACTGTTGCCAGCGACTCGATGAATCACCTAAATCTAAAAGAAAATGAATTGTTTAGCGAAATAATCATTATATTTGCCTGAAAAATTGCGGTTAATTATGATAAAGAATATTGTCTTTGATTTGGGCGCCGTTATCTTTAAGATAGATAAGTACCAGGCCATCAGGCGATTTAATGAAGTGGGATTTGGCGATGCTGCATCTTATCTTGATGCATTTGCACAGGTGGGAATCTTTGGGGATCTCGAGAGCGGAAGAATTACCGCCGAGGAGTTCCGTTGCCGACTGAGTGAGCTGGCAGGAAAAGAACTGTCGCTAGAGGATTGCGCTTATGGATGGCTTGGCTACATGGTGGACTTGCCGCAACGCAACCTTGACAAACTCATCGAGTTGCGCCAGCGTGGCTACAGGCTGAGTTTGCTGAGCAATACGAACCCCTTCATGATGCAGTGGGTCCGCAGTGGCGCTTTCGATGGCAGGGGACATGGGTTAGACCACTACATGGACGCGCTATATCTCAGTTATGAAATGGGTATCATGAAGCCTGAACGCCGTATTTTCGAGTTGATGCTTCAAGGCGAGAAAGCCAAGCCCGAAGAGACTGTTTTTATTGATGATAGCCCGCACAACACCGAGGTGGCAGCATCTCTAGGCATACATGTGCTGCAGCCCGATAATGGGGCCGACTGGCATGGTATGCTAGAAGACCTCATTTCCCGTTGCAACGATCAGGAATAAACAGGCGAGAGCCCAATGATGAAACAGTCTCCTGTTTGACAGCTTAGGTCTGCGCGTTCCTCTACATCGCCCAGGCCAGCAGGCCAGCGCAGATAATGAAACCGGTGACGAGGAGGTCAATGAGGCAGTAGCCCATGATATCCTTTGCGTCGAGGCGAGCAATAGCCAGGGCTGGGAGCGCCCAGAATGGCTGTATGAGATTGGTCCAAGCGTCGCCCCATGAAATGGCCATACCCGTCAAGCCCGGATCCACACCGAGGTTGGCACCGGCAGTGAACATCACTGGTGCTTGCACAGCCCAATGGCCGCCGCCACTCGGCACAAACATGTTGAGCACTGCTGCACAAAGGAAGGTGAGCAACGGATAGGTGACGGGATTGCTGATTCGGATGCAAGCGTCGGCCATAACACCACCGAGGCTGACGCCGCTGACGCCGATACCTGTAATGATGCCCATGATGCCGGCATAGAAAGGAAACTGCAAGATGATGCCGGCAGCACCGGTGGTCGCTTTACCGAAGGCACGCACGTAGTCGACTGGTGTGGAATGCAGCACGAGTCCCAGCGCGAGGAATATCATGATGACTCCGCCAAGGTCTAAACCGGCGCCCCGCAAACCGAGATGAATCACGAGATAGGCCACGAGCATCAGTGCCACGAGCCACGAGAGTAATTTGCTATGCTCCAGTCGCTGTGCCGGTGTCTTGGCCGAAGAGGAAACGACGGTCGTGACTGGATCATCATCCTTTAGGAGCGCGGGGTCGATGGTGAGGATGCCTTGTTTTGGGTGCATCAGGGTGTTGGCAACGGTGATGCCGATGATGGCAAACAGGACAGTCATCAGATTGTGCCAGTCAAAGACGGTTTGAGCCAGGGGCACAGGATCAGTCAGCGCACCATTGGTAGCCATTGAGAGTGACTCGCCAGGTGTGGCCATGGTGAGGGGGATGGAGCCGGAGATGCCGGCATGCCACACGACGAAGCCACTGTAGGCCGATGCGATGAGAAGTCGATAGTCAACATCATTGCGCTGACGTGCTATTGCCTTGGCAAAAATGACTCCCACGATAAGGCCAAAGCCCCAATTGAGCCAGCAGGCTAGTGCCGACACGACTGTTACAAGGGCTATTGCGGCAGGGGCACTCTGGGGCACGCGCGCCATGGCATCGATGGCTCGCTTGACAACCGGTGCTGCCGCCAGCGCCGAGCCACATACAAGGACCAGAGACATTTGCATGGCAAACGCCAACAGATTCCACACGCCGCCACCCCAGTGTTCAACCACCTCGAGGGGCGTCTGGTGACACAATGGCATCGCTACCAACGCAGCCACGAAGGTGAGCAATATGGCGAATATAAACGGTTCTGGCAACCAACGTTGCACTAATCGCACGCAGAATTTAATCATTTGAGTCTTCTTTTACTTTTTAGATTGAGGCTGCAAAAGTAATATTTATTTCTCAAAACCTGCGACTAAATGTGCGCAATATCAAACTTGTTTGAAAATTGCAGATTACTTGCCTCGTTGATCTTGACATGCCTTCCTGATGATGAGATTTTCACCGTTTTTATCATAACCTCCATTTGCCTAAAGCATTGATTCTTCGGCGTCGTCAATCACAATATCGCACGCTCATAATACCCCTTTTGGATAAAAATGGTTGGACAGAATCCAGAAAAAACCTCAACCTCTGATGTGTTATTACAAATTAGTGCTATATTTGTTCCTGCATTACAGATGCTCAAGGACTAGTGTTAGGATATAAAGCAGTTCAACAATGGATTTTAAGGATAAAGTAGCCGTCGTTACTGGAGGAGCACAAGGAATAGGACGTTGCGTCGCCGATGAGTTTAAGCTGGCCGGCGCACACGTCTGCGTGATTGACAAGCAGCAAGGGAACCACTTTGTGGGTGATATTGCCGACAAGCAGGTATTGGAACGGTTTGCCCAGGAGGTCATCAACAAATATGGCCGGGTGGACTATCTCATCAATAACGCCCTGCCGCTGATGAAGGGAATCGACGAGTGCAGTTACGAGGAGTTCCAGTATGCCTTGAGCGTTGGCGTAACAGCCCCGTTCTATCTGTGCAAACTCTTCGCTCCCTTTTTTGCTGAAGGGGCTGCCATCGTGAATATATCCTCCTCGCGCGACCGTATGAGCCAACCCCAGACCGAGAGCTATACCGCTGCCAAAGGCGGCATTGCCGCACTGACCCATGCGCTGGCTGTCAGCTTTGCGGGTCGTGTGAGGGTCAATTCCATCTCGCCAGGCTGGATAGATACTGCAAGCACCGTCTATCAGGGACCCGATGCCACTCAGCAACCCGCTGGTCGCGTGGGCAATCCCATGGATATCGCCAATATGGTGATGTACCTCTGCTCCGACAAAGCTGGCTTCATCACGGGCGAGAACATCTGCATCGACGGTGGCATGACCCGCCAGATGATTTACCATGGCGATCATGGTTGGAAGTTAGAGCAATAAGATTAAAGGGAACGATATGAAACTCAAGAGTGTATTGATTATGCTATTATCTTTTATCGGTGCTGCGCAGGCTCAAGAGGTACAAATGATGTTTGTCGGGACTTACACCGACGGCGGCAGCAAGGGCATCTATTCCTATCGCTTCAATCAGGAGACCGGCGAAGCCGAGGTTTTGGATTCTCTTGAAATGAGCAATCCGTCCTATTTGACCATATCTCGCAACGAGAGGCTCATTTATGCGGTCAGCGAGACCCATGACGACAAGGCGTCGCTTAACGTTGTCAGAATAGCCGAGGACGGTGGCATGCGCCTCATTGATACGGCACCGACCCAGGGTATGGACCCCTGTTACGTGGCTGCCAGTGGCGACCTTGCCCTCACCGCCAATTACTCGGGGGGCTCGATGAGTGTGTTCAGGCTCAGGCAATGCGGAACGCTTGCCGAACTCGCCACGAAATACCCAGGGGCAACGGGAGGTCCCGACCTCATGCGACAACAGGCTCCCCACGTTCACTGCGCGTGTTTCGCGCCCAACGGGAGATATGTTCTTGCTACGGACTTCAGTGCAGACCGTATCCTGTCGTTCAGTATTGATGGACAAGATGTTAGGGCTAACGGAGTGGCCGCTGATGTCAGCGCAGATTCCGGACCACGCCACCTGATATTCAGCAATGATGGCCGTTTTGCCTATTTGATGAGTGAACTTTCAGGCAAGGTGACGGTATTTGCCTATCATGAAGGGAGGTTAGAGAAACTTCAGGAAATCGTCTCGGATAGGGTAGGGGCTCGAGGCGGCGCAGATATACATCTGAGCCCCGACGGCCGATTCCTTTACTCAAGCAATCGACTGAAAGATGAGGGCATCGCCATCTTTGCCGTCGACAGCCAGTCGGGACTGCTCACGAGCGTCGGCTACCAATCCACAGCCGCTCATCCTCGCATGTTCAACATCACGCCCAATGGCCGTTTCCTGTTGTGCTGTTGTCGTGACAGCAACAAGATTCAAGTATTCCGGCGCGACGCCGACACAGGACTTCTCACCGACACCCATCAGGACATATCGCTCAGCAAACCCGTATGCGTGCAATTTTTCTGAACCCCTAAACCATTATAATGAGTTGTTTAGCGAAAAATTCGCTACCTTTGCCCTTATAGAAATAATGAAAAATATGAATACAAAACGATTTCTCTCTTTCCTCGTGGCGACATTGGCGCTGGCAGTCGCTCCGTCATGGGCATGTACCAACCTCATCGTTGGCAAGGCAGCCTCGGCCGATGGCTCCGTGATTTGTACCTATAATTGTGATGGCTATGGCTTCGCCGGCTCCCTGTCGCGAACCCCGGGCGGCAGGCATGACAAGGACGAGAAGATTGCCATCCGTGAGTGGGGCAGGGGACCCGTGAGAGGGTACATCCCTCAGGTGGATTATACCTATGACGTCATCGGCTTTATTAATGAGAAGCAGGTGAGCATCGTGGAAACCACCTTTGACGGGCGTTTGGAACTGCAGAATCCTGAGGGATTGCTCGACTATTTCACCATGATGCATCTGGGACTGGAGCGTGCAGCCACGGCGCGTGAGGCGATCATCATCATGACCGACCTCGTGCAGGAGTATGGTTACAGCAGCACGGGCGAGACGATCACCGTGTGTGACAAGAACGAGGCCTGGATTCTCGAAATCATTGGCAAGGGCCCGGGTGTGAAAGGTGCCGTGTGGGTCGCTGTTCGCATCCCTGATGACTGCATCTGTGCCCATGCCAATCTTTCCCGCATACGCCAGTTCCCCTTGAAGGACCCCAAGAACTGCCTGTATTCCAAGGACGTGATTTCCTTTGCACGCCAGAAAGGCTATTTCAGTGGCAAGGATGCGGACTTCAGCTTCCGCGATGCCTATTGCCCGATCTCCTTCTCCTCGGTGCGCTATGCCGATGCCCGCGTGTGGAGTTTCTTCCGCCACCACTATGACAAGGCCGAGATGGACAAGTACCTGCCTTATATCAACGGCCAGCATGGCGTCTGCGACCATCTGCCACTTTATATCAAGCCCGACAGAAAGGTCTCGGTGCGTGACATCATGAATGACATGCGCGACCACTACGAGGGCACCCCGCTGGACATGACTGCGGACATGAGTGCAGGGCCCTGGAGTTCGCCTTACCGTCCGCTGCCCATGAACTGGGAAATCGAAGGAAAGAACTATTTCCGTGAGCGTGCCATCGGCACCCCGCAGTCGGGCTTCACGCTGGTGTCACAGCTTCGCAGCTGGCTGCCCGACGAGGTGGGAGGCATCATGTACTTCAACTGCGACGATGCCAACATGATCGCCTATGTGCCGGTGTATTGCTGCGTGAATGATGTGCCCGAAGCCTTCCGCCGCGAGAACAACGTGAGCACCGAGTTCAGCGAACACAGCGCTTTCTGGATGAACAATCTGGTGGCCAACATGATTTACCCGCGTTACAGTGCCATGATTGGCGACCTGCGTGAGGCGCAGCAGGAACTGGAGGACTTCTACGCAGCCGACCAGGCGCAGGTATTGAAGGACATAGAGCCCCTCACCAAGCGTGAGCGCGTCACCTACCTCACCAGCAAGAGTGCCGCCTACACCGCCCGGATGATGCAGCGTTGGGACAAACTCTTCCGCCTCATCGCCGTGAAGCACAACGACCAGATCATGAAGCCATCCGAGAATGGTGTCGTCGTTCCGGGACGCTATTCTACGCCGGGCTATGACCAGCAATTCCGTGAACAGATCAGCAAGGACACCGGTACCCGTTACCTGATGCCTGAAAGTTCAGGAGATATCAAGTCGCTGTAAACGCGGGAGAATTGAACAGGAAAAAGGTAGGACCCCATTCGGTCCTGCCTTTTTCCTGCTTGGTGGTAGTATGACCCCCTCTATTGATGCCTATGGCTACAGGGTGGTGTGTCGTGTGCATAATCACCTCTCCAGAAGTGTTGGCACAACCGCTGCAGCACTTAAAATGTGGTCAAATGATGTGTTCATGTGACATGGGGTTTAATCTGATTTGCCAGTTTTCGTATAGTTTACTTTTGGTTTTATCTTGAATATTCTTGGGTTAATCTATTCATGTTGGAGTTTTCGCTCGCTGTATGCAAAATACCTTATCTAATAGACAGGAAACCCTATTTGTATCATCAGCCTCGACCTCGGTCAAGGCACAAAATACCTAAATTATGAAATCGCTTAAACTAATATCCTTCTTAATGGTAGTGACCAGTACACTACTTAGTTCTTGCATATTACTCGAGCCAAGCCCAATTTTCTCATCAAGCGAACACAGGTATGATGAAATCGATGAAATTGTTGATGTCGATGAAGATGACGAAATCGTTGAGTCGAAAATCACTATTGAATTCTTTTATCAAGATGACTCGAATTACCCTGAAGACTCATATTATTATGAAGAAGCGGGATGCCGTCACTGCTCTTGTGTCAAGTATCAGAGAAGTCTACAGCATATGACTAACTGTAGGTGCTATAATCCTGTTTGCGTATGCGGTCATTCAAGAGCATCGCATGTAATAGCTAAGAAAAAGCCCGTATACCCAGTGGAACGGCCAAGATTTGAAGTTTTTGTTCCGTATGAAGACATCATTGCTACCTATAAGGAGGCTGTTGATGTAACACCCAATACAGGAGCCCCAGATGCGCTTCAAAAAACAGATGTCTTCATCAATCCCTTATATATTCCTGCCGAGGGCGGTACCTACGAATTTCAATATGCAAATGAAACGTTTTATATTTCAAGCGTTTATGACTCGTCTATGCGGCCTGTGGATTCTTCTTTTTCAACACGTCTTTTCAAAAGTGTAAAGTCGTTGAGTTATAATGGCTCATATTATAAAATCTCTTGCAATAGGGTGACGCACACATGGAGAATAGAAGTTGACCCTATGCCAATATCTGACAAACCTGAAACGAGAAGTATTTATGTGCTGATGTGGACCTCGTCACATAACTATAATTTTGTTTTTCAATTTGATCAGAGTAATTTTGAATAGTTTTTAGGGAAACCCGCTACATGGGTGTGGTCCTTGTGACTAACGGACAGTATTTCGAGATCAGTATAATGCTTTTCCCGATTCTCAGCGGGACATTAATTGTAGATTCGGGTTCAAGAGAAATGCGCCACGAACAAATCGCAGCGCACTCTCTAAAACTGTTGGCTATATCTGTCGATTACTTATATAAAACCTTCTTTCCATTGACAATGTAGATGCCCTTATCAGGCCTTGACACTCGCTGTCCATTGATGTTGTAGTAAGGACCTTGCAGGTTGTTTGTCTCGTTGTCAAGAATCTCGTTGATGCCTGCTGGATCAAAGGTAAGTTTAATCGTCAACAGGTCGGCGGGATTCAGTAAGCCTATTGGCACACAGTAGGCGTGGAACGGGCTCACCGAGTGGGTGCCGTGCACGAAGGCCGAACCATCGGCATTGAGGACATAAATGCCCTTCTCTTCCTTGATGGGCGACAAGGTGCTTTTCATCATATAGTCCAGTCCCGTGATGGCCGCGCTGTGGAAAGTCATGTCTACATTGTCGGCGCTGAATGTGATGGGGACGTTCATGAGCGACGTGTTTTCATTCAATGTTGACGGAACCCCCAGCAGATAGGGATAGAAAGCGTTCAATGTGGTTTCGGGAAAACCAAAGAATAGCTCGCTGCCGTTTTCATACTTAAAGAAGACGACCATCAACTCGCCATCGGTGTTGTCGGTGTATTAGGTTTTGTGGCGCAAAGTTACATTTTTTCTGCAATTAAGCACATATAATAACAATTTATCTTGAATCCTCCGATGAAAAAACGTTACTGCTCAATAGGCACATTGTATCCTCCGAAAAACCGTTGTTCATCAATTGGAATTGCCTAAACACGATTGCCTCGCTGCACGGTGCCGACGTGTTGTGCCGAGCGAGAATGATTTATCAAAATCACCGAAAAATTAAAGAAATGAATGTTTTGCAAAAAATATTCGCTACATTTGCGCTATTAATAACATCAATCTTTATTAGTTATGAAAAAAGTGTTGCTTCTCATTCTGATGATTCCGCTGTTAGCCAGTGCGCAGAATCGGCCACGAGTTTCCGTTTTGGGTGACTCATACTCGACCTTTCAGGGGTATATACCTGAAGGAAACGAGACATGGTACTATACCCCGGCCGACACTTCAAGAACCGATGTGGGCAATGTCACTCAGACCTGGTGGTGGCAGGTCATCAGTCAGGCTGGCTGCCTCATTGAGAAGAACGACTCTTACAGCGGTGCTACGGTCAGCAACCACGGCTACAACAATGAAGATTACAGCTACAGGTCGTTTGTCACCCGATTGCCTCGCCTGGGCAGCCCTGATGTGATTTTTATCTTTGGAGCCACCAATGACGACTGGGCTGGGGCAGAATTGGGCGATTATCAATATGATGATTTTGCTCAGGCCGACTTCTACACCTATCGTCCCGCATTGGCTTACCTGCTCGTGCAGGCAAAGGAGAGGTATCCCAATGTCAGGATCTTCTTTCTCATCAATGACATACTGGATAAAGATTTTAAGGAATCGACCAAAGTGATTTGTAACCATTACGACATTCCATATATCGAGCTAAAAGATATTGACAAGAAACAGGATCATCCCACAGTAAAGGGAATGAGGTCAATTGCACAGCAAGTCTTGATGTTTATCAACAAATAAAAAGAGCGCTGAGACCTCATTTGCGACTTGAATATATGTGAATATCCTTAAGGTCTTTTCAAAGCATACGCGGTTGAACAACTTTTCCAAAATTATAAAAGTCAGGACGAGTACCAGCGCCTCATGAACAATGAATCACCAAAAAAAGAACGCAAGTAAAATAATAATCGCATTTATCCTACGTTAATCAGTAGTGTTAATCAGTAGTATTTAAGTATGTAAACAAGGGTAATGAAATGAGAAAATTAAAGTTTTTAGGTTTTATCCTAATACTGTTCACATTGTTCTCCTTGGCATCATGCGGTGACGATGATGTCAAGAGTATTGACTCAAGTAAACTTGAGGGCATTTGGACACAAGTATTTGATAGTAGAATACAAGATGCGAGTGTCGATAAATATGTGTTCTATCCCGAAACTTCTTATTCTGGGCGAATTGAGCTTTATAAATCAAATTGGCCTGATGAAGGATGGACGGTTACTGACCTTCATTACCGAGTTGGTGAAACAGCACACATGAACATCTTCACTGGCAAGGAACATGATGGGCAAACCAGGATTTATATCGAGTGTGACATCCACAAACTCACAAAAACCGAGATGGTTTGGTATAAAACTGATTCCAAAGAGGAAATGGCCCGTTTCAAGAAAGACAGCAAAATAGACAATAACTGATATAACAACGTCTTTTAAGGCTTCCTGCGGTTGGTTTTCCTTTGTGGGAAATCAACCGCTCTTTCTAGGAGTATATTTGACCCTTAAGCCTGATTTTGTGATTTATAAACGGTTGCCATCCCGCAATAACACCTCTTATTCCACAAAGGGGATGGGGATTGTATCCTCTAAAGAAAACGCTGTCTATCATGTGGAATTAACTGTTCTAACACTATGGGTTTTCGGTGATTTTTTGTAAATTTGCAGGTTTTATGAGACATGGATTTGTGATAGCGGCGCCTAATAGTGGCTCGGGCAAGACGACGATTGCTCGGGGGCTGATGGCGTTGTTCGCCCTTAAGGGGTATAAGGTTCAGCCGTTTAAGTGCGGGCCAGACTATATCGACACGAAGTTTCATGCGGCGGTTTGTGGACGTCCGAGTATCAATCTGGACACGTTTATGGCTACGCCTGAGCATGTGCGGGAATTGTACGACCGCTATGGCGCGGATGCCGATGTGTGCGTTGTGGAGGGGATGATGGGCCTGTTTGACGGCTATGACCGTGATAAGGGATCATCGGCCGAGGTGGCTCGTGTGTTGGACCTGCCCGTCGTGCTGGTGGTGGATGCCAAGTCGGCGGCTTACTCGATGGCGGCACTCATACAAGGCTTCATCAACTTCCGAAAAGATGTGCGCATCAGCGGCGTGATTTTCAATCGTGTGGGGTCGGCAAGGCATTTCAAAATGTTGCAGCAGGTGTGCGACGACTTGGGCGTGCTGTGCTATGGCTACCTGCCCAAGAAAGCCGAACTCGAGCAAAGCTCACGCTACCTGGGGCTGGACTTCAGCGAGAAGCCTGAAAACAATCTGCTGATTCAACTGCTGGAAGAGCATGTTGAATGGCAAAAGCTCTTGGAATTGGCAGCAACTAATACAATAAGTGCACCAGTATGTGCAATCTCCTGCCAAGAGAAAGGTGATCTTGAAAAAGTCCTAATTGCCCGCAACGATGAGTCATTCTCCTTTATCTATCAGGAGAATATCGACCGGTTGGGAAATGTGTCATTCTTTGATCCCGAGACCGATGTGCCATGCCTTGACGATGTGGCGCTGCTCTACCTGCCGGGCGGATATCCCGAGAAACACCTTGAAGCCTTGGTCGCAGCCGAGGCGACAAGGCGGGCTATCAAGGAGTATGCCGAGCGTGGCGGTCGCATCATCGCCGAATGCGGTGGCATGATGTACCTGTGCGAGAAAATCGTCACCGATGAAGGTGAATTTCCCATGTGTGGCGTTCTGCCTTACACCATCACCGCCCGCAAGGCGGATCGCAAACTCTCGCTGGGCTACCGCCGTTTCACACTTGACGGCAAGGAGTATCGTGGACACGAGTTCCACTACACGCAATTCCTGGGTGAGGTGCCAAAATCGGCGGCTCAGGTCTATAACGCCAAGGGGGAACCGGTGCCAACGCCAGTCATCAGCCACAAGAATGTATTGGCAAGTTACACGCATTTATATAGGTTTTAGGTGTTAGGTTTTAGGCATTAGGTTTTGCATTATAATGAAATTTATCATGAAACAGATATATACCAAAACTGGGGATGAGGGAGTGACCTGCCTTAGGGACGGGGTGAGGGTGCCAAAGGATGACCCTCGCATCGAAGCCAACGGCCAGATTGACCAGTTGAATGCCCATTTGGGTGTCGTGCGTTCGATGCTCGACGAGACGCAAGACTTGGCGTCCCGGCAACTCATTCTTGCAGTACAGCGCGAGCTGATGACTGTCATGAGCCATATTGCCACGCCCGAGGGTAGCGTCAATCCCCGTGAGCTTCATGCCAAAGAAATTACAGCTCAGTTGGAGCAGGCCATCGACCAAGCCGATTATCAAGGAGGTTTTGTGGTGCCTGGTGGTGGGTCCAAATTGTCCGCGTTTGTCCATTTAGTCCGCACGCAGGCGCGCACTGTGGAGCGCCGCTTGTGGTCGCTGCATCGGGAGCATCCCGTCAATAATGATATCTTGGTGATGATGAACCGCTTGTCTGATTATCTGTTTGTTTTAGCCAACGAGAAAGAATGAAGCGATTACATCCCATCATGTTTGCCGGCACGGGTAGCGACGTGGGCAAGAGCGTCGTTGCAGCGGCCTTTTGCCGCATTTTCAAGCAGGACGGCTACAGTCCCGCCCCGTTCAAAGCCCAGAATATGGCGCTGAACTCCTATGCCACACCCGAGGGCTTTGAAATCGGTCGCGCCCAGGCCGTTCAAGCCGAGGCGGCTGGCATCCCTTGTCACACCGACATGAATCCGCTGTTGCTGAAGCCCCAGAGTGACCACACTTCGCAGGTCATCCTGCACGGCAAACCCATCGGCAACAAGAATGCCTATGACTATTGGCGCCGTGGCACGTCCGACATTGACTATCGCCGTGAGGTCTGTAATGCCTTTGACCGTCTGGCTTCGCGCTACAATCCCGTTGTGATGGAGGGGGCAGGCAGCATTTCGGAAATCAATCTGCGCGATACTGACCTGGTGAACTTGCCCATGGCACGACATGCCCATGCCGACGTGATTCTCGTGGGTGACATTGATCGGGGTGGGGTGTTTGCCTCGGTCTATGGCAGCATCGCCTTGCAGACGCCCGAGGACCGCCACCTTATCAAGGGTATCATCATCAACAAGTTCCGTGGCGACATGCGCTTGTTTGATGAGGGGCGCAAAATGCTGGAGGACATCTGCGGCATTCCCGTGTTGGGCGTTATCCCTTACTATAAAGACATTTACATCGAGGAGGAGGATAGCGTGGCGCTGGCTCAAAAGTCGATGCAGGCCGAGCGCGGCAAGGTCAATGTTGCCGTTGTCATGTTGCGCCACCTGTCCAATTACACCGATTTTGACGCGTTGGAGCGTGATCCGCGGGTTCACCTGTTCTACACCAACAATACCGAGGATATTAAGAAGGCCGACATCATCATCTTGCCAGGTACCAAGTCCACCCTGCATGACCTGTATGAACTGCGCCGCAACGGATGTGCCCAAGCCATCGTCCGTGCTCATCGCGAGGGCGCGGCAGTGCTGGGTATCTGTGGCGGTTACCAGATGATGGGCATGGAAGTGCTTGATCCCGACCACGTGGAGGGCGACATTGAACGCTTGCCAGGCTTGGGTCTGCTTCCTACAACTACCACGATGAACGGCAACAAGCAGACGCGCCAAGTCACCTGCCAATACGGGCAAGGCTACGAGATACACCAGGGTGAGACGCACCCAGTGGGCGATGCTGAATCATCCCCTCTGCTTCGCCTCGATGACGGACGCGAAGACGGCTATCTTGTCGACGGCAAGTGCATGGGCACCTATGTCCACGGCATCCTCGACAATACGCCCTTTGTCGATTTCCTGTTGGAACCGTTCAAGGACAAAATTGCCGATGGCAACGAACCGTTTGACTATGCGGCTTTCAAGGAAGAACAATACGACAAGTTGGCTGCCCATGTGCGCCAATACGTCGATATGGAACAAATCTACAAAATCTTGACTGACCATGATTGAAGGACACGGCGACGACCTGTACAGGTATGACAATATCAAGATGAACTTCAGTTCCAACATCTACAATGGGACTGACCTGAGCGCACTGGATGCCTACCTGTGCACCCGCATGGCTGCCATCCGTTCCTATCCCGAGCCCTCGGCAACATCTCTTGAGCAGATGATTGCCCGCGAGTGCGGAATCACCCCCGACGAGGTGCTGGTGACCAGTGGGGCTGTCGATGCCATCTACCTGATTGCCCAGGCCTACCGCCAAGAGGGCACTTGCCATGTGATGCAGCCAACGTTTAGAGAGTATGAGGACGCTTGCCGCGTGTTTGGCTACGAGGAGCGCGAGGACGGGGCCCTGTGTTGGCTGTGCAATCCCAATAACCCGACGGGTGATGTGTTGGCAGTCGAGGACGTGTTGGCGCTTGCCGAAAGTCACCGCCTACTCATCGTGGACCAGTCCTACGAGGACTACACGATGGCGTCGTTGCTTCTGCCTGCCGATATAGTGGGCCGTGACGACATCATATTGCTGCACTCCATGACCAAACGCTATGCCGTGCCCGGGTTGCGCTTGGGCTATGTGACGGCATCATCGTCGATCATCAGTCGCCTGCGTGAGCAATACCGCCCCTGGGCCATCAACGCTCTGTCGCTTGAGGCAGGTAAATGGTTGGTGCAGCGAGGCGAAACCGCCATTCCAGATCTGACGTCTTATCTGATTGAGACTCAACGCTTGAGGGCTATGTTGAACGAGATAGATGGCATCCAGGCTCAACAGACGCAGACCAATTTCTTCCTGTGCACCATCGCCTCGGCCACGGCTGCTCAGTTGAAGGAATATCTGGCGCGGGAGCATGGCATCCTCATCCGTGATGCCTCCAATTTCACGGGTCTCACATCACACCATTTCCGCATCGCCACGCAGTCCCCTGTCGAAAACGATGCCCTAGTCGCCGCAATAAGGAACTACGAATTACACCAATTAAACGAATGGCATCCGCATTGATATTAATATTGCCGCTGTTGTTGGGTTGGTTGCTGGATTTTATTTTTGGTGATCCGTCACGGTTGCCACATCCCATCGTGTGGTTCGGCAAAATGATTGCATGGGGTGAGCACCGTCTCAATAAGGGCAGTCATCGTATGGCTAAAGGTGCCGTGATGGCGGTCTGCTTTATCTTATTGGTCTTCTTTGTCGTTTGGGGACTCAAGCGGCTGGTTCCCAACATGATATTGTGGCTCATCTTGGACACTATCATCATCTTCTACTGCTTGGCGGGGACGACACTTATCTGCGAGGTGCGCGAGGTCTTTTTGGCATTGGACCGCTCGCTTGAGGAGGGCCGCCAGCAGGTTGCCCGCATCGTAGGCCGTGACACGTCTCAATTGTCTGCCCAGGAAGTCCGAACCGCCGCCCTCGAGACCCTTGCCGAGAACCTGAGCGATGGCGTGATAGCACCGTTGTTTTGGTTCGCACTGCTGGGAACGCCCGGCATGCTGGCCTATAAGATGGTCAATACTCTTGACTCGATGATTGGCTACCGCACCGAGCGTTACAAGGACTTCGGCTGCTGGGCCGCACGCATCGATGACGTGGCTAATTATATCCCAGCCCGTCTGACCGCCTTGCTGATGGTCATTGCCTCAGGCAAGTTATCGCTCTTGAAATTCGTTTGGAAAAACGGCCGTAAGCACGCCAGCCCCAACAGCGGTTACCCCGAGGCTGCCCTTGCCGGCATCCTCAACTGCCGCTTCGGCGGACCCCACTACTACTTCGGCGAACTCTTCGACAAGCCCTTCATCGGCGAGAACGACCGCGAACTCACCACCCAGGACATGCGCACCGCCGTCCACATCAACCGCCTCGCCGAACTCCTGATGCTCGTTTTGACGTCCCTCGTGGTAATATATCTTTAAAAGTATTTGGTGATGTGAGCAGTATCGAAGTTGTTCATCTCGTTGATCATCCTCACAGCCGAATCGATAATGGGATAGGCGCAGAGGGCTCCAGTTCCCTCGCCGAGGCGTAGTCCCAGGTTGAGGATGGGCTTAGCGTTGACGATGTCGAGCATACGACGGTGGCCGCTCTCGTCACCGCAATGGGTGAAGACCATGTAGTCCTGGGCGGCAGGGTAGAGCTGGATGGCGGCGATGGCACAGGCTGTCATGATGAACCCGTCAACCAGCACGATACGATGCTTCTCGGCTCCTCGCAGCATCGCCCCGATGGCCGTTATCATCTCAAAACCACCGAAATATCGAATGGCGTTTTCGGTCGTGTTCTCCATCGTTTCATTGTAATGCTTCAACGCATGGGCCAGGATTTCACGCTTGTGCTGGATGCCGGGGTTGTCAAGGCCTGCTCCTGCACCGATGCACTCATCCAATGGGATGCTTCCGAACAGGCTCATCCAAATGCTCGACGGCGAGGTGTTGGCAATGCCCATCTCGCCGACACATAGCACCTGGCATCCCTCTGCGATGCAGTCATCCACCAGGTCGCATCCCGTCTGGATAGCACGGTCAAACTCCTCCTCGCTCATGGCGGGCTCGTGCAGGAAATTGCGGGTGCCACGGGCAACCTTGCGATCGATGATGCCCTCCACATTCGACAGGTCATAATCCACGCCCGTGTCCACGATGCGCAGCTTGAAGCCATGCTGGCGGCAGAACATGTTCACGCCCCCACCGCCACGGGTAAAGTTGATCATCTGCTGCCAGGTGACCTCTCGAGGTGACACGCTCACGCCCTCACGCTCAATGCCGTGGTCTCCGCCCAACAGCAGGTGGCAGGGGTGGTTGAGACTGGGTGTCAAGGTCTGCTGGATGAGGCAAATCTGCAATGCCAGTTCCTCCAAGCGGCCTAGAGAACCTTTGGGTTTGTTCAGGTGATCGATTTTCTGCTGGATGGCATCAGCCATCGACTTGTCGGTGTGTTGTATCTTGAATTGTTTCATTGGTTGTTCTTTTTTTAGTTTTGTGGGCCGTGGCTCAGCCACGGCATAGAGAACGTTTTGTCGCTCCACTCGCTAATATTAATTATTCATTTTATTTTTACCGGGATGCCTGATACCATGAGGATGACCTCGTCGGCACGGCTGGCGATGTGCTGGTTCATCAAGCCTTGCAAGTCGGTAAAGCGCCGTTGCACGGCGTCCACGCTCACGCCTCCGCTGCCGATTTCGTTGGTCACGAAGATGAAAGTGGCATCTTGGGCTGTGAAACGGTCAAACTCCTCTTTGACAGCCGCTAGGATTTGCTGTGTGTCTTGATTTTGATTCTCAAAGAAAAAATTGGTCAGCCATAGTGTGACGCAGTCGATGACAGCCACGCGACCCGTTAGGTCATGGCGGCTCAGGTACTTTTCTTCCTCGATGTTGGTCCACTGAGGGCCACGGCGCTCCTGATGACGACGCACCCGCTCACGGAACTCCTCGTCCCACACGTGGGCAGTCGCCACATACACGGGATTGTCGGCAAGGCTCAATGCCAACAGCTCAGCATAGCTGCTTTTGCCCGAGCGTTGCCCGCCAGTAATCAGTATGATTTTGCTCATTGACTTATCGATGTTTGACGGCCACGCCAAGGCGAGGCCCTACATTTCTAAATTGTAATTACAATATAATCCCCATAATCGGCCAGATTGTCCCAAGCATTGTCCCATGAATACAATCCGCCGTGGATACCAGCGCTGATAAGCACCCCGGCATGGGCAAAGATGGCCACACGCTGGTAGGGCTTGTCCTTCAGTTCATCAAGGAACGCCGCCACGCGCTGGTACTGCTGCAAGAAGCTCTCGCCGCCAGTCGTGGGCTGGTAGATATAATCGTCGTACCACTCCTGCAGGTGTGGGTCTTGGATTTCGTCATAGAGTTGCATTTCCCATTCGCCCATGTTCATCTCCAGCAGGCGGTCGTCGGTCTCGGCATCGGGATAACCGCAATAGGCTGCGAGTTTGCGGGCACGCGTCAAGGGCGACGAATATACCTTGTCAAACGGCAGAAACGGCTCCAGCGACTGGCGCGTCAATTCGGCTTCTTGCTCAAAAGTGTCACGCACAGGCACATCAGTCTGACCGTAACATGTTCCCCTAGGGACATCAACGCTGGTATGTCTTACTAAAATGATTTTCATTTTTAGTCTCTAGTCACTAGTCAATTCCTATACAAACTGTGAGCAGGCAATCAGGTAAACCGAGAGTTCCACCAGCAAGCACACGGCTCCGCAGCAGTCTCCAGTGTAACCGTTAATCTTGCGTAGGATAAGCAGGTACAGGAAATACATCACCACCACAGGAAGGCAGACGACAAGATACCAGCTGATGCCCGTCAGCCAGATCATCAATATCATCGGCAATAAGCCTTGTACTGACATCAACAAGCCGGCGGCAAGGGTGGGCTTGCGATAAACAGTCTTGTTCTTGGCCTCTTCCTCACGGCGTGCGTAGGGGAGTATCGACACCAACTGGCTCGTGACCATTTTGGAGAACGGGTCGGCGGCCAGGATGGTGAGCGCCGCTACGGGCACGGGCATGCTATAGAGCGCAGTACCCAACAGCAACATGTAGATGATGAGTCCCAATACGCCATAAGTGCCTATGTGCGAATCCTTCATGATGGCGAGGATACGCTCACGGTTGCCACCGCCGCCGAAGCCGTCCAGGAAGTCGGCAAGGCCATCCTCGTGCAAAGCGCCAGTAATCAATAACCGCACGGCGATGGCGGCAATTACCGCCACAGCATGAGGCAGCACCATACTGCCGAAATAGAGTGTCGCAGCCATCGCGCCTCCCGTGAGCCAGCCAGCCAACGGCCAAAATTCAACGACCGTCTTGTAACTTGCCTGAGGGGGCTGATAGATACGCCAGAAAGGCAGCCGTGTGAAGAAAATCAACGCCGCCCAAATGTTGTCATACCACCTTGTTTTTACTGCTGTTTCTTCCATAGTGCAAAGGTACAAAGAAGTTTCTAGTTTCTGCTCCCAAGTCCCTAGTTTTTTTGGTGGTTTTCGTGCGGTTTGCTCATTAAAAAGTAGTACCTTTGTAGCATAATTTAGAGGACTAGAAATAATGAAGAAATTTTTAGGATTATTTGCAGTATTGGTGCTGCTTTGCGCCTGCTCTTCACAGGGCGACAAACAGTCGAAATCGGCCACCGATTCGATGGAAGAAGTGACCGTGAAGTATGCCACAGGATTCAGTGTTCGTGACTCAGCCGACATCAGGTTGGTTGACGTGGGTAAAAAAGATCATTTTGCACTTGTTCATGACGCCGACGCGGCGGTTCCCGAAGGCTATGTCAAGGTCAAAGTGCCCATCGAACGTACCATCTGTATGACCTCGCTGCAACTGTCCAATTTTACTATCCTCGATGCCCACGACATCGTGAAGGGCATAACCAGTACCAAGAACCTCTTTAACGAGGATATCAAGGCGCGTGTCAAGGACGGGCGTATCGTCAAGATTGGTATGGAGGGCGAATTTGACCCCGAGGTGGTCATGGCCGCCAATCCCGATGTCATCTTCATTTCGCCGTCCAAGCGTGGCGGTTATGACGCAATCAAGGAAATCGGCATAACCCTTGTGCCCCATCTAGGCTACAAGGAACTTGACCCGCTGGGCCAGGCCGAGTGGATTAAGTTCATCGGCATGTTTATCGGTAAGGAAAAAGAGGCCGCCGAAATCTTCGCCGGCATAGAGAGCCGTTACAATGAATTGAAGGAGAAGGCTGCCAAGGTCGAAAGCCGTCCCACCGTCACCAGTGGTGAGATGCACTACGGCAACTGGCATGCCGTGGGTGGCAAGAACTATCTGGCACAGATCTTCCGTGATGCAGGTGCCGACTATGTCATCAACGATGACGAGACATCGGGTGAGGACCTGGAGTTTGAGAAAATGTATGCCCTGTCCGCCAATGCTGACTATTGGCGCATCCTCAACAGTTATCAGGGCGATTTCTCCTACGAGGCACTGAAGGCCAGTGAGCCCCGCAACGAGATGTTCAAGGCCTTCAAGGAGAAAAAGGTCATCTACTGCAACATGAAGCAGACGCCCTATTACGAGATTGCTCCCGTCAAGCCCGACGTATTGCTGAAGGACTTTGTCGCCATCTTCCATCCCGAACTGGTGGAGAAAGACTACCAGCCCACGTTTTATCGCATACTGCGATAAAAGTTAGAAGTTAGAAGTTAGGAGTTAGAAGTTAGGAGTTCTAGAACATTTAGATAATCTAGAGACTAAAAACTAGAGATAATGAGAAGAACGCTGCCCTTGATGTTGGCCCTTGTAGTGGCAATCGTCGTGATGATGATTGCCAACCTGTTCATCGGTTCGATTGAGATACCGGTGGGCGACATCTGCCGTATCTTGATAGGGCAGGGCAGTGAGTCCGAAATCTGGACCAATATCATCCTCAGTTCCCGACTGCCGCAGGTGCTCACAGCCATCGTGGCGGGTGCGGGCCTTGCCGTGAGTGGTCTGATGATGCAGACCATCTTCCACAACCCGCTGGCGGGTCCCTCTATTCTGGGTATCTCCAATGGTGCCAGTCTGGGTGTCGCCTTTGTCGTACTGCTGTCAGGACAGCTGGGCGGTGTGGCGTTGAGTAGCCTTGGTTATCTGGGTGACGCGGCTGTATCGGTGGCTGCCATCATCGGTGCCATCGCTGTGATGATGCTGATTGTGTGGATTTCGGGCAAGGTCAAGGGCAATGTGACCCTGCTGATCATCGGCGTGATGATTGGCTATCTGGCCACCGCCATCATCGGTGTTTTGAAGTTCCTCAGCCCTGAGGAAGACGTCAAAGCCTTTGTGGTTTGGGGACTCGGCTCATTCTCCCGCGTGTCGGGTGACCAGATGATACTTTTCGTCGTGCTCATGTGCATCCTGCTGCCCTTGAGTTTCCTGCTCGTCAAGCCACTTAACGCCATGTTGCTGGGCGACCGCTATGCCGCCAACTTGGGTGTCAACGTCAAGCGAGCCCGCACCTGGATCATCATCTGTTCGGGCACACTCGTCGCTATTGTCACCGCCTATTGCGGCCCCATCATGTTCATCGGTATGGCTGTGCCCCATCTGGCCCGCGGCATATTCCGTACCAGCGACCATTGGAAGCTGATGCCCGCTACCGCCCTGTGTGGCGCAGCTTTGGCATTAATCTGTAATCTGATTGCCCGCGCCCCAGGCTTTGAGGGTGCCATGCCCGTCAACAGTGTCACCGCTCTCATCGGCGCCCCCATCATCATTTACGTCCTATACCGCCGCCGCAAAACCTCCTACGAGTAATAGATGTCACCCGTGTCGCTGATGAGGAGGATGGTGAGGTGACCGTTGGGGAGAAGTGGTTTGCAGTAAGTTGAGCAATGGTCGATGACGACCGAAGCAAAATCCTGGATTTTCTCTTGTGGGATTCTGTCCCACAACTCGCGGGCTAGCGTGAGGTCATTGATGTCGATGTTGATGCCCGCCTCGTTGAGCATGCTCATGACGAAATCTTTGTCCATCGTGGTGTGGCGGCTGTGGGTGTCTAGGTTGCCGGCAGCGAGTTTCACCGCCTTGCCCAGCATCACACCCATCGTGACGTTCTTGATGCCGAGTTCATTGGCGATGGCCAAGGTTTCGCCGATGTAATTCCCGTATTCCACAAAGGCCTGCTGTGGCAGGTCGGTGTATTGCGCTTTTACAAAGCGCTCACTCTTGCCGCCGCTGTTGATGACGACGCGGTCGCTGCCCGATGCCTTGGCGACCTGCATGCACTTGCGGATGCTCGCCACAAACGCCTCCTCGCTGAAGGGTTTCACGATGCCCGACACGCCGATGATGCTGATGCCGCCCTCGATGCCCAGTCGCGGGTTGAAGGTGCGGCGAGCAATTTCGGCACCTTGCGGCACGCTTATGGTGATGCTCACATTCTCCTTGATGTTGTCGCGCATCATCTGTCGCGGTGCCTTGTTGATGGCTGGCTCACCTGGAGGAAAGTCAAAACCAGGAACGGTAAACCTGCCGACCCCCTCACCACCCAATATCTCGAAATGGTCGCTGGATTTGACACTTGCCCTGATCTCAATGCCGTTGGTCACATCGGGATCATCACCTGCCTGCTTGAACACGGAGGCGTAGCCGTCACCATAAGTCACTTCGACATCAATCGTCTCCCCATCGGGAAGAATGACAGGAACGGAAATGGGCATTTCTCCTGTCATTAGCCGATGTGTCGCAGCAATGGCTGCTGCTGTGGCGCAGGTGCCCGTTGTCAACCCGCTATGCAACGGATAAAATTCTGGCAACAGTTTCTCCACCATGCGGCGCAAGCCATGAGGGCCGTTGGCATGCTGAATCACTACGCCAGGTGAGGTTGGATAACTAGGGCGTTCCACGACAAAGACCCTGACTCCCGCTTGTCGGGCAGCCTCTACTTTTTCGGTAAAGCCGCCGCTCAAGCCGCTCTCCTTGGTGATAATGGCTTGGGGACGCAACCGCTCAATCAGCGATGCGGTGTCATCTTTCTCATAATAAACGAGGTGGTCGGCGGGAAATCCTGCCTTTTTCGCCCCAGCCAATGAATCGTCACGGTTCAGGATGCGGAACCAGCATTCGTGGTCCTGCCAGAAATCTCGCAGTTTAGCAATGGTATTGACACCGGTAAGAGCCAATAGGCGATGAACGTCCAGCGCTTTCATTTGGTTGATGGCATCATCATAGTCCTTGCACCAAATGAGATCCTCGTCATGGGGCGGATAGATGCGGTCATAGCGGATAACAGGTACGCCGATTTGCCCTGCAAGGTCGATGACGTTGCGATGGAGATTGACGGCAAACGGATGGGCGGCGTCAACAATCAAACTGATGCCATGCTCCTGGCAGAAAGCGACCATCTCGGGCACCTCCATGGCTCCAGTGACGTGGACACCATGGACAAATTGGATTTCCTGGATATCGCTGCGGGTGGAATAGTAGTAAGTGGCGCCCGATTCCTCGAGCACCTTAGCCGCCATGCGGCCCTCTGTCGTTCCACCGAAAACCAGTATCATAGTTATTAATTAATTGTAGGGCCTCGCCTTGGCGTGGCCGTTTGTTGCGGTTTGATTTTATGCGGCCACGCCAGGGCGAGGCCCTACGTCTCATTCCCCTTTGCGGAAAAGATGCGTGAAATGTTTGTTGTATAATTCTGACAAGCCCTTGCGGTTGTCGATGGCCTCGCCCACGACGAGCATCGTGGTGAGGGTAAGGTTGTTGTCATGGACTATCTTGGCAAGGTCTTTCAGCACACCGCGATAGATGCGCTGGTCGGGCCAAGTGAGATGGTAGCAGGCAGCAACAGGCGTATCCTCGGGATATTCCTTAAGCAATTCACGCTGCACGTCATCCACGATAGCAGCACTCAGGAATATGCACATGGTGCTTTGGCTACGGGCCAGCAGATGCAACTGTTCCTTCTCAGGCATGGGCGTGCGGCCCTCGCCACGGGTGAGTATGATGGTCTGGGTGCGCTCGGGGATGGTGAACTGGCTACGTAACTCGGCGGCAGCAGCAAGGAATGACGAGATGCCCGGCGTGATGTGGTAATGCATATTGTGCTGGTCAAAGAAGGCCATCTGCTCCTGTATAGCCCCGAAGATGCACGGGTCACCCGTGTGCAGACGCACAATGAATTTACCTTGATCATAGAATTCCTTCATCAACGCGCATTGCTCCTCCAGATTCATGCCTGCCGAACTGCGTACAACAGCTCCGGGCTTGGCGCATAAGGTCAATTCGCGCGGCACCAGAGAACCAGCATAGAGAATCAGGTCGGCACGTTCCAACATCTTTCGACCACGCACCGACACCAGGTCGGGGTCACCGGGACCGGCGCCCACAATCTCGATGTGTCCCTGCTGGTCACGCAAATATTGATGGTCGATGGCCAGAGCAACGGTGAAATTCTTGCCTTTGATTTTGGGGACAATCAGTTTGCCATGATTGGAGCCCAGAATAGCCGCAGCCTCACACACGCTGGGTGTGCCCACGTGTTTGGAAACCGTTTCGCTTGGGTTAGGCACCTCGACGGTTGCTAGTTGTTCGGCTGTAAAGAACACAACTTCCTCGTTGTATCCTTCCTTCAATAGTTGAACAAACGGTTCGTCGGCTTTGACGTCAATGGTGCAGTAACGGCAAGCGCAGGGCAGGATGCCCCATTCAGCCAAGGCCTCGTCCATCTGGTCATAGATAAACTTGTAGTCCTCGGGGTGATGCGCCAGGCCAAAGCCGATGGTGCCCACCATGGGCACATAATGCAATGACAACATGCCCTCAGGCGCGTAGCGGCGGAAAGGCGTGATCATGATGAGTGATTTGTATTTCTTGGGGTCTGCCTCGCTGAGGTCGCTGATGATGGTGACATGGTCGGGTAGGGTCTTTTCCAGATAATCGGTTCCCTCGTCGCGCACCTCCATGAACAAAGCCGTCGGCTTGCGGTTGACAAAAGCGAAGATGCAGGCATTCATGTCGTCCTCACTGGCGATGGGCCAGTTGAAACGTTCTTCCAGCGTGTCCAGCGCCCATAGACCCGCATTGTCGCTCTGGGTAGTAATCACTGGATCTGCCCCCAGTGCCGCTGCCACACGGCGTGTCAAGTCGTTGGCTCCGCCCACATGGCCCGACAAAACCGAAATGACATGGTTGCCAATGCTGTCCACGCAGATGACTGCGGGGTCGGTATGTTTATCCTCGATGAATGGTGCTATTGTGCGAACGCAGATGCCCATCGCGCCGATAAAAATGAAGGCATCAAATTCCTTCCATCGCTTGGCGACCTCGGCACGTTTAATGACTTCGGCCTGGAACTCTTGCTGGAGCGTTTCGGCTATATCGCGACCCTCATCGCTCACGGGTATTACGGCTATCTTTTGCATTTCAGTATCTCTATCGGGTTGTTGTCATTAAGGATAATGCGTGTGGGTAGTTCTTGTTTCAAGCCCAACTCGGCACACGCCTCGCTAAATAGTTGGTGGCTGTCGGCATGCACCATGGGTGAAGTGACACTGTTCATCACAATGCAGCCGTCATCGGTCAGGACGGTTAGCACGCGTGCCATGATTTCCTTGAGTTTGCCGCCATGCCCGCCGATGAATACAGCATCGGGGCGGGGCAGGGTATCAATATCAGCCTCAAGAAAATCCCCAATGTAGTAGTTGATGCCGGGTACGCCAAAGCGTCGGCTATTCTCTTGTATCAATGCTTCGCACTCGGGCCTGACCTCGAATGCCTCGACGAGCAGGTGCGGGAATTGCAACCGCGCTTCGATAGACACGCTGCCGGTGCAGAAGCCGATGTCCCACAGGACACTCTTCTGCGACAATTCAAGGACTTGAAGCGCCAACAGTCGTATGGGTGCTTTCGTAATCATCTTCTCCCTGCTATCAAGCAAAGCAAATTCACTCTCGGGAATGCCGTAGGGCCTCGCCTTAGCGTGGCCGCATAGAATCAAGCAGTTAGGATAGTCAAATTCACGCTCTGCAGCCTCCTCAAGGGTTAAGGTTGATACACGCTCCTCTTGGGGATTGCCCAAGTGCTCACCCACATGCATCAGATAGCCGTTGTAACCATATTCCAGCATTCTGCGGGCGATGGCAGCGGGCGTATGCTCTCGGTCGGTCAGCACACCGATTTTGCCAGCCCGCTCGATGAGTGCGCGGTCAAACTCGGGCCAAGGGCGGCCTGTGAGAGAAACGACTCGCATATCATGGTAAGGCATTACTAAACGATGCGCCAGAATTTGCAAGGAATTGAATGTGGGGTAGAGAACGATTTCGGCATCAGGCATCTTGCGCTTGATGGTGTTGGCGAAACCAAAGAACAAGGGGTCACCGCTGGCAAACACAATTACCTCATCGTGATACTGCTCGAATACCGCATCTAACGGCGTGGTGATATCTATCCACTTGGAGCCTTCAGGCAAATAGGGCGCGACAAGTTCGTAATGGCGCTTGCCACCCGAGAAAATGTGCCCTTTGCAGACGACGCTGATGACCTCCGGCGGCAAATAAGGCCGCGGCGCATCACTAATGCCTATCACATAAAATTTCATCTCATTCACGATTATTATTGTTCAAACAACTACCTTTTCAGTCAAACAACATGAACAACAAATAACAACAGAAACCACTTTTAATATTATAATTGTTGTTTGCGTTGTTCATAGTTGTTTTGGTTGTTTGAAAAAATGTTGTTTGATTTAGTGTCATAGGTCGCGACCTGGTTTTAGTTGTGCTGCATCGTCAAAGGTTAAGATGGCGTTGCACAGGGTGGCTGCCAGGTTGCTGCCGCCCTTGCGGCCCTCGACGATGATTTTGGGGCTGTCCTTGAATGGCTTGACCATGTGCTTGGACTCGCGCACATGCACAAAGCCCACAGGTGCGGCAATGATGCCTGCGGGATGGGCCTTACCCTTGCGGATGAGGTCACACAATTCCATCAATGCCGTCGGCGCGTTGCCGAAGGCGAAAAGGGCATCGGGGTGTTCCTCAACGGCGAGGCGGATGCCCGCCTGGGTACGGGTAATGCCTTGTGCGGCTGCCATTTCAGCAACACGCGGATCGCTCAGGTAGCATTTAGCCTCCACTCCTAATCGTGCCAGCGCGCCCTTGCGGATGCCGCTGGTCACCATCGTCACATCGGTGACAATGGTCTTCAAGTCACCTTTTGCGACTTTGTTATAGAGCGTTTCCACCGCATGATTATCAGTATAGAGAATGCGTTCCATCTCAAAGTCGGCTGTCGTGTGGATGGCATGCAACAGCGCCCACTTGTGGTCAAGAGGGATGTCCTTGTTACGGAGTTCGCTCTCGATGGTGCGGAACGATTCTATCATGATTTGTTGGCCAGGCTTTACACCCTCGTCACCACGCTCACGGTAATAGCCGCGCGGGGTGATAATCTTGTCGTCGCAGGTATAGGATTGCGAGTTGCCGATGAGGATGACGGTGAACATGTCCACCTCTTCGGGGTCAAACTCGCCGAGTGTGGTCACCTTGATTTCCTGCTCATCGCGGCCTGCTTGACGGACATAGCCCACAGGCGTGTCTGCCGAGCGTTGTTGTATGAACAGTTCCACCAGGCGGTACAGTTGCCAGTAGCGGCCATTGGACTTGGGGTTATATACGGCAGTGACGAAGTCACCCACGGCGGCGGCTTTGATGCGGCGTTCAATCACCTCCCACGGGGTCATCAGGTCACTGAGTGAGATGATGCACAGGTCATGGCCTATGGGAGCCCCCAACAACGAAGCGGCTTTCTGGAAGGCGGAAATACCTGGCAATGATTCAATCTCTACATCTGAACCACGCTCACGTTTCATTTCATAGACGAGCGGGGTCATGCCGTAGATACCTGCGTCGCCCGAGGAAATAACCACGACCGTCTTGCCTTGATCGGCCAGTTCAAAGGCCTGCTCGGCGCGTTCGCGTTCCTTCTTCATGCCCGTGTCGATGCACTCGCAGCCATCGTGGACATATTCCTGGATGAACTGGAAATAGTACTTATAGCCCACAATGGCGTCTGCCGCGCGCACGGCTTCAAGTACGGCGGGCGTGATGTCTTCTTTACTGCCAGGCCCGATGCCTGCTACTATGATTTTACCCATATCAGTCGCAAATTTACTAAATTCCTCATTCCTAACTCCTCATTTCTAATTAAAAATGGAGGCGCTGTCTCTCGACAATCCTCCATAATGATTACAATATAAGGTTACTTGATTCTCAATTTCAGACCAATCACGAGCATGCGTCCCGGAGAATACAGGGCATACTTGCGG
Source organism: Sodaliphilus sp. (assembly GCA_045114065.1). GTDB lineage: Bacteria > Bacteroidota > Bacteroidia > Bacteroidales > Muribaculaceae > Sodaliphilus. Next base: position 7,763 of record JBGUJU010000133.1, on the reverse strand, counting down.
TTGGATGAGTCGATGCGGCGATCCACCTTGTTAAAGATGTTGTCGATGCCGATGCTCGGCTCCAGGTACAAATGTTTCAACCCGTCAAACGAATGGGTCGTGTTCAGGTTCCAGACACCGTAGCCCGGGGCGTCCTCATAGTCGGGATAGTAGGTCTTGGACTGTAACCTGCCGTTGATGTTCACGTTCAGGCCGTAATTGCCCCAGTTATGGAAATAGTTGGCGGCAACGGTGGCGGCGTTGCGGATGCTGCGCTCGAGCGGAGTCCACTGGTCACCACTGCAGGTGCGGGCATAGGTGTAAACATAGTTAGCCGACAGGTTAAATCCCCGGAACAGGTTGGCCGAGACATTGACCTGCACGCCCTTGACGTCCCCCTTGTCACTATTCTTATAGAGCGAGTAGCGCTCGAGCTTTTGGGCCTGGTCATCGGTCATCTCGGGGAATTCGACTTGAAGCATGGCCAGTGAGGTGGCATCCACGTCGATGTTATCCCTGATGACCATGTCTTTGATGCGGTTCATGAATCCTGTCACGCTCACGGCAAGGATATTGCTGCGGTATTCGGCATTGAGCGAGAAGTAGTTGCTCTTCTCGGGCTTGAGGCCCTTGTTGCCGAAGATGATTTGCGCCTTGCCGCGGTTGACCGAGAAGTAGTGGTAATACAACTCGTCAAGACCTGGAGCACGGAAGCCAGCCGAATAGGTGGCACGCAGGCGGAAGTTGCCCGGGGCATACATCAGTGTGGCCTTGGGCGTGAGATGCCAGTTGAAGGTCTCGTGATAGGTCAGACGCAGGCCCACGGTGGCGGTCAAACGGTCAAAGAACAGCATCTCGTGCTGGGCAAAGGCGGCTGCCGTATATGCGTTCTGATTGATATTGCCTGATGTTGCGGTCAAGTAATCCTTGCGCCAGTCGGCTCCTAAAATAGTGGTGGAATTCTTCATCAGACCCAGAATGGCCTTGAGTTGGCCTTCCATCGAGCGCTGCTTCTTGGACTGCACATAATCGTCGATGGCATAGGTCTTGGTGGCTACGTCATATTGCTTGCCGTAGCGGAAACGGTCAACGGTGAAATCGGCCTGCAACGAGTTGCGGCTCGTGAATTTGTAGATACCGCCCACATTCCAGCGCAGCCCCTTATAGCGCATCTCATAGTCGGTGCCGCCAGTGATGTCCTTGCGGGTATTGGGACGGTCGGTAATCTTGTAGGAATAGTCGATGCCGGCATTCAGCGCCAGATGTTCGTCGGGGGAATAGGTGAACTTTTGGCCAACGAGGTTAGCACGGTAGCCCGTGAAGAATGGGGCGATAGTCGGCTGGGTCTCGGTCTCGGAGCCCTTGACGTACTCCACATCGTTGATGCGGTAGCTGTCGGCTTGGTCGCGCGAGAACGAGGTGTAGGAGCCAAAACCGTTCTTGTAGATGTCCAGGGCGATGTTCTCGGTCAGTTGGCCATGGCCCGATACTCGCGTGTCGCTGGTCACACTTATCAAATCGCGCGTGGGCTGGTCGGTGATGATGTTGATGACACCGGCGATGGCGTCCGAACCGTAGAGCGACGATGCGGCACCGTCGAGCACCTCGATGCGCTTCACGCGCGCCATGTTGATGCGGTTCAAATCTACATTGTTGGAGATGTCACCAGTGAGCTTCTGGCCGTTGATGAGTATCAGAATGTATTTGTTGCCCAGACCATTGAGCCTCAAGAAGGTACCCATTGAATTGGGCGCCATCGACACCTGAGGCATCATGCGGGTCAAGGCGCCATCAAATGTGGTGATACCTTGCTCCTTGATTTCCTGGCGGCTGAGAACATGGACGGGAGTAGCGGTGGATTTCAGGCGCTGGTGGTGACCCGAACCGGTCACTACCACAGGATTTAAGGTATAGGAGCGGCTCATCATCGACGAGTCGCTGCGTTCCATCTTGTGGATTTGGGAAACAGCAGCACTCCAGGTGAGGAGTGCTACTGTAATCAATATGATTCTCTTAATCACTTCTTAATTCTCTTTTTTAAAAAAGGTCCTTAAGGACTTTAAAGACCCTAAAGACCTTAAGGACCTTATCGTCATGATTACTCAGGATTCTTGCTGTGATAGAAGTCCAGAGGATCACCGTTGATAGCGTCACGAGTATGGTTCATCCACACTTGACGGATGGTGGGGAGCTCGAGCAGACCCTTCTCGATCATGGTCGAGTTGTTGCACTCGTAGCCCAGGTGGTGGAAGTACATCTTCCAGGAGGTGTCTTCAACCTCGCCCTCATCGTTGGGGGTGAACTTGGTGCCGTCCCAGTTGTCGTCATCATCACCAGCCATATCGTTGTGGCCATGGTCACCGTCGATCGACATCAGGGGGTGGCAATAAACCTTACCGCTGGTGATACCGGCAGCAACCATACGCTCATACACGTCGGTCTTGAAGTTGTCCATCATGTCAACAGTACCCACGAAGTAGTTCTTGTTGAACTGCTGGAGGGCCTCTTCGAGCTGGGTGTAGCGCACGTTGGCCTTGTAGGTGTCATAGCTGTCGGGGTTACCGTGGCCCATAAAGGCAACGACACCCTCATTGGCTTTGTCCTTGTAGAGCTTGTTCAGCTCGGTGGCAACGAGGTTAACGTCAGCGTCAGCGTCCTGCAACAGGGGCACACCCAGCTTGAGGTCAACGATCGACAGATACTTGTCGTTGATGTCACCGTTAGCGTTGTTGGCAAAGTCCTTGATGTAGTTGATCACGCGGGTATATTCCTCACCGGGAATCACCTGCAGCGATTGTACGACGATCTCCATGTACTCAACCTCGGCAAAGGCATTGAGCCAGAAGGGAGGAGCATAGAAGTTGCGGGGGTCAACGTTCTCACCGGCAGCTGCGCGGTTGATGCAGATGGCCGAGGAGAAGGACAGGAATACGTCATAACCAGGGAAAGCCTGCTTGTAGGCGGCTACAGTGGCATCAAATGCGTTGTAGGCCTGCTCCCAGGTCGAACCGAAGGCAACCAACAGGATAACCTTGTCGCTCTTCTTCTGAGACTTAACGGTCTGAGTAACGGCTTTCTGGTAAATGGTGTAGTTGTTCTCGATGGGATCGTCCTTGTCATCGCTGCAAGAGGTAAAGCCCATCGTCAGACAGATTGCCATCATGGCAATCAACAGAGATTTAATCTTCATCATTGTTTTGTGTTTTTGAATTAAAGTTAGACTTATACTTGTTTGAAAGTTTCTTTCCTTGATTGAAGCGGATGGTCAGTGACACATAGCCAGTGCGGCCTGGAGTTGTTGTGCCCAGGTGCAGCCCGTGAGGCGTGCGGTCGCAGTAGTTGAAGATGTTGTCCACACCCGCTTCGACACGCCAAGTAGTCGCCTTGAAGTGGCCTAGGTCATGGGTGGTGGACAGGCGCCAGGTCTGGTAGCCCTTGCCGTTGCCGTCATCCTGATAGTAGCGGGTGCTCGACATGCGGCCATAGATGCCTACGCCCATGCGATAGTCTGCCGAGAATCGGTGACCCCAAGTGGCAAACCAGTTGCCCTTGTGATGGGCCATGCCGTCGATAGTGACTTTCTTCATTTGGTCGTGGTTGGTGTCATACTGGTTGGCATCGGTGTCCAGGTAACTGTATCCCAAGCCGAAGGCGAACTCTCGCCACTGGTAATTGACATTCACGTCAACACCATAGGTCTTGGCGTCCTCGATGTTCTGGTACTGGCGGGTCTTGACGGGGTCATATTGGATGATGTATTCGTCGGGGGCCTGATAGTTGGGAATGGTCACTAGGGCGATCATATCCTTTACTTTATTATAATAACCTGTGACGGTCACATTCAAGCCGCGCCAGCCATACTCGCCGCTCAATGAGAAATAGTTGCTCGATTGCGGCTTGAGGTCGGTGTTGCCAAGGTACAGGTAGGTGCCGCTCATCTGGCGCACATAACGGTAGAACAACTCGCGGATGGCTGGCGTCTTGAAGCCTTGGCTCCACGTGGCACGCAAGCGCCAAGCGTTGGCGGGTTTCCACATCGCCGACACCTTGGGCGTCAGTTTTGTGCCGAATTGTTCGTTCTGGTTCAGACGCAGACCGGCGGTGATGTTCACGTTATGAATGAGGTTGAATTCGTCCTGCACATACACGGCTGCTGTCCAGTCGCTGGCCTTGCCGCCCTTGACGCGCGTGGGGGCATGGAGCCAGTCATAGCGGAATTCTGCGCCGGCACTCAGGATGTTCTCGTAGGGTAGGGTGAACACGCCCTTCAGCGCAGCCATCGTGCGTTGCTGGTCGCTCTGCAACTCTTTTTGGTCAGGGAGATAAGGGAAGTAGGGGTAATAGGGTGTGCCTGCACTCTTCTCGTAGTCCTCGACGAGCGTCGTGGCGGTGTAATAGTAATAGTAGGCATGGCGGTGCCAGTCCACGTCCAGCGAAATGTAGTCGGTCTTGGAACGGTTCCACTTGCCGCCGATGGATGCCGAGCCGTTGTGGTACTCCATGTCCCAGGTCTTCACGTCATAGTGGGGATGGCGGCCGCTCACGCGGTAGATACGCTTCCAGTAGGTGCTGCCGTCGGCATAGAGCTCCACATTCTTGACAGGCTGATAGGTCAGGCGTTCGGCAATTTGCCAGTTGGTATGGCGGTTCACGGTCTTGTTGCGGGAGTCGGTGATGGGAGGTTCAGAGCCCTCGGTATGCTCGACCGAGGTGTTCTGCCAGCCATCGCTGTGCTGCAACTGGAAATTGGTGTAGCTGCTGAATTTGCCATAATTCAACGCCAAGCCGTTGTGCTGGCGCACGTCACCATAGCTGCCCACGCGTGTGGTGCTCTCAATCAGCAGACCCTCCTCGCGATGTTTCTTGGTGATGATGTTGACAACACCCGCAATGGCATCTGAGCCGTAGAGCGCACTTGATGCGCCCTTCACGATCTCGATTTTCTCGATGTTCTGTGGGTCGATGAGCGACAAGTCATTCTGTCCACCCACGTCGCCATGGATGCGCTTGCCGTCAATCAAAACCAAGATATAGGAATTGCTCAAGCCATTCAGCTGCATCTGCGAACCCATATCATCCTGGTTGAAGGCAAACGACGCCGTCAGACCGCCCAGGATGTCCTCGATGCTCTTGCCCGCATAGTTGCGCAGCATCTTGCTGGTAATCACCTCGGTCTGTACGGGCGCATCCTTCAGCAGGTGCTGAGTGCCAGTACCCGTTACAACCACCTCGGGCAGACTATCCTGCCGCCAGATGTCATTCTGTCCATTGACAGCCGCAAACGCACATAAAGCCAGCACTGCTGCCGTCAGTCTTTTTCTTTTCTTCATTTGCTTTCCGTCACACCTGTTCCTGAGTGAACGTACTAAAGTTAATATATTCAGCTCCCATCATCAGCCGCAGCTAATGGTTGAAAGCTAAACTATGGCAGGTCTTCTGACTTTTCCCCAGTCTGCTTTGCCTTCCCAGCCGTCTTCACGGCCAGTGACATTCAGTAAGCAGACCCTGTGTTTGAGGGGATTACAGCTGCAGGTACAGTTCCGGACTCTCACCGGATTCCCTTGCATCGCGGTGGCTCCAAGCCACCCGATTACCATCTTTTGCGCCGCAAAGGTACTACATTTTTCCCCAACCACCAACCAATCCGCAAAAATATTCCAAAACAAAAAAGAAAATACACCGAAATTCATTGAATAAATCCCTGATTTCCAGTATCTAACTTGCAACCCTGATCCTGCTGCGATTTACGATCATTATCTCAAGACCTGCAAAGGGTAGTTAAAGCCCCGTAGCTTATTAATCTATGAGTGCCCCCATCCCGTAAAAATCGTAGAAAACCCCTATTAACCCATTATAGAGGGCACATTGTATCCCCCAACAACCTCGCTGTATATCAAGTTGAATAAACTGCCCCCTGCATGATATTATCCAGCATCGCCATTATCGAGGCGTTATTACCTGCCGGGGAGACCGTGCCCTCATGACGGCACAATCTAACCGACAACGAGTCTGGAAGAGAAGTAACGAGGCCAACACCGAAGAGGTGCCGGTCTCGCCTTCTTTTTTTCGACACTATCGCTTTATAATTGTTTTGATTGTTATTGATAAATCACTAACTTTGCGGATGGAAAAAAACAAGATTAACCAACTAAATCGATAACGTTATGAAGAAGTTTAGCTCATTATTAGTTGTATTATTGCTGATGTTGGCTTCTTTCACGGCTCAGGCTCAAGAGTATCAACGCGGTGATGTAAACCAGGATGGAGCAGTCAACATTACGGATGTGACAGCCTTAATCGATAACCTTTTGGCAGGTGTTCCAGAAGGTGACGTGAACCAAGATGGTGCTGCCAATATCTTGGACGTGACAAGCCTGATTAATTACCTGTTAAGTGGTTCCTGGTCTGATGATCCTGTGACGCCTCCCGACGATCACGATTGGGTTGATCTGGGCCTGCCTAGCGGCACATTGTGGGCCACCAGCAACGTGGGCGCCAAATTTCCTGAGGAATACGGCGACTATTTCGCATGGGGCGAGGTGGAGCCTAAAGAGGTTTATGACTGGAGCACCTATAAGTGGTGCAACGGTACGGATTCAACGATGACCAAGTACTGCATCGACGGCGCGTGCGGCATTGTTGACAACAAGACCGTGCTGGAACCTGAGGACGATGCTGCCTATGTCAACTGGGGACCCTCGTGGCGCATGCCGACAATGGAGCAGATTTTGGAACTGAAAAACACCTGCACTATGCAGAGGTTGGAAATGAACGGCGTGATTGGTGCGCTTATCACGGGTCCCAATGGCAACACGGTATTCTATCCACTTGCTGGCCAGATCAACGGCAACAAGTACGAGCGCGTTGGCAACTACGGCTACTTCTGGTCAACTGATCTCTTTAGCGATGACAGTAATGTCGCTCGTTACATCTACTTTAACGGGCCAATCTATATAGAATGGAATCGCTATCGTTACTTCGGATTTACCATTCGTGCCGTGCGTGCTCCTCAGAATTAACATCGTCGGCCCACGGCTTGCAATGCGCCTTTCGGCGCCACGTGTACCAAACAATCATCTAAAAGAAAAGACGGCAAAATTTTGCCGCCTTTTCTCATGTTAATACTACATTCTTACATGTAGTGTCAGTATTCACTCAACATCCTCGATGAACTCTTGGAAGCTGTACCAGGTGTCGTCGTCCTCGTGTCTGGCTGCTAAGTTTCCCAGCCACCATTTTCCAAAGCCGTTAGGGACGATGGCGGTTTTGCGCTTGTCGAAATACTTCAGCGCGCCATGCAGCAGTCGGATGTCCTTGAGATCACCGACGCATCCATGGGTTCCAGAATTCCAATTAGGGTGGACACCAATAATTATTTTTGGGGGATACAGAAGTTTTTTTAGAAGAAAAAAGGCACCAAAATTCATCGAAAGAATCTCTGAATTTCAGTGCCTTATTGGAAGCGTGATCCTGTTGGGACTTTCGGACAGTACTTTAAGAGTCGTTATGATACGTTAAAGTATTGTGGTTTTGTGATTTATGAACGGTATCCATCCCGTAATAATTATTGGAAACCCCTGTTATACCACAAAAGGGGGGTACATTGTATCCCCCAATAATCCACTGTCTATCAAGTGGCTGCAGGTGCCATGCAGGTGGCCGCGATAAAGAAGCAGCAGCAGGCGAGCCAGGCCCAAGGCTACGGCGAGGGCGGCTTCACCCGCAAGGGCCGTGCCGACGAGGTGGCTGGCGTGGTCCATGCCGGGGAATGGGTGGCGAGCCAG
>JBGUJU010000132.1:0-3492 GCA_045114065.1 Sodaliphilus sp. | reverse complement strand
CTCGCCGACAGCGCCAATGGCTGGAATGACATCGCTGCCTACCGCTTCGGTGCCGAGAGTGACGGCGACTTCTGGATGACCGAGGAATTGCTGGGCGTTGAATGCGCTCTGGTTGACAATGGCCAGGCTATCGCCATTCCCGCTGGCGAGTGGACCGTTACTGTCAACCTGGACACCTACAAGTTCACCATCGACGGCACTTGGCCCGTTGACACCGTTACCCCCGAGCCCGAGGCTGACGTTTACATCATCGGTGAGGTGAATGACAATGGTGGCTGGTTTACCAACAAGGGTGTGAAGATGACCCTGAACGAGGGCGTTTACACCGCCAACATCACCACAGCTGGTGAGAACGATGGTTTGAGCTACTTCAGCTTCACTAAGCAGCTAGCCGACAGTGCCGCTGACTGGGAAGCTATCGCTCCTTACCGATTCGGTCCCGTGAGCGAGGGTGACTTCATCATGACCGAGGAACTGCTGGGTCAAGAGTGCGCTCTGACTACCGACGGAAGCAATGCTATCGCTGTCCCCGCTGGTGAATGGACTGTTACCGTCAATCTGAACACCTACATGTTCACCATCGACGGCACCTGGCCCGTTGACACCGTTACCCCTGAGCCCGAGGCTGACGTTTACATCCTGGGTGAGGTAAACGGCAACGGCTGGGCTGCCGACAAGGGAGTCAAGATGACCCTGAACGAGGGCGTTTACACCGCCAACATCACCACCGCAGGTGAGAACGACGGCAAGAGCTACTTCAGCTTCACCAAGCAGCTCGCCGACAGCGCCAATGGCTGGAATGACATCGCTCCCTACCGTTTCGGTGCCGAGAGTGACGGCGACTTCTGGATGACCGAGGAACTGCTGGGCGTTGAATGCGCTCTGGTTGACAATGGCCAGGCTATCGCCATTCCCGCTGGCGAGTGGACAGTTACTGTCGACCTGAACACCTACAAGTTCACCATCGACGGCACCTGGCCTCCCGTAGAGCCTGAGCACTACGACGGTGACGTTTACATCCTGGGTGATGTGAATGACAACGGCGGTTGGTTCACCAATAAGGGTGTCAAGATGACACGCGATGAAGAGAACTATCTCTACACCGCCACCATCACCACCACAGGTGAGGCCTACGTTAATCCCGAGACCGGCATTGGTTACAGCTACTTCAGCTTCACCAAGCAACTGGTTGACAGCGCTGCTGACTGGGAAGGTATTGCTCCTTACCGATTCGGTGCTATTAGCGACGGTGACTTCTGGGTAACCGACGAGACTCTGGGCACCGAGATTGCACTTGTCAACCAGGGTGCCACCTTCCAGATTCCTGCTGGCGAATGGAACCTCACCCTGAGCGTGGACAACATGACCCTCAAGATCGAGAAGGCTGAGTCCGACTATATCCTTGGTGACGTTGACATGGACAACTTGGTTAAGATTAATGACGTTACTGTCCTGATCAATTACCTGCTCAGCGGAAACACCGAGGGCATTGACCTGCGTGCCGCCGACTGTGATAAGGATACATTCGTCAAGATCAATGACGTAACCACGCTGATCAACTTCCTGCTCAGTGGCAAATGGGAGTAAATGATCGATTAGATTAAAGAAATATTCTAATCCTTAAATATAAGGACAGGACCCCGACATGGGATCCTGTCCTTATTACTTGCTATCGGTGCTATCAGGAAATCAGAAGTTGTAATCCACACACGCACGCGATTGCTTCACGTCCTTGATGATGGCGGCAGCAGCCACGTGGGCGGGATGCTTAGCATAGACGGCAACATCTTCCATCGTAGGAACGATGGCGGTCAAGACGATATCCCAGTCCTCACCGGGATTCTCATTGAGCGCGACCTCGATGCTCTGCAGCACATCAATCTGGCTGGGGAGGGCATCAAGCGCCGCCTTGAAACGCAAGGCGGTCTCGCGACGCAGTTCGTCGCTGCCCTGCAGTTTAAACATTACAATATGCTTTGTCATATTAGTTAGGAGTTAGGAGTTTATAAGGACTTTAAGGACTTTAAGGTCCTTAAGGTCACTGGGAGATAGGGATAATAGAAAACACCGACCTTGTGGAGGAGGCCGGTGTCTTCGTCATTATCATGTTGTTTTATTACTCTGCAGCGGGAGCCTCGGGAGCCTCGTCGGTAACCTCCTCGGCCTCAGCCTCAGCGCCTTCCTCGGCAGCCTTAGCGGCAGCCAGAGCAGCCTGATGAGCAGCCTCCTCGGCCTTGCGAGCAGCGCGCTCAGCGGCAAGCTCCTCGGCGTTCTCGGCGATCACCTCAAAGGGGATCTCGACAGCCACTTCCTTGTGCAGGCGAACGATACCGGTGTACTTACCCGGGGTCTTGATGCTCTCGTGAACGCTGACGATCTTGCGGTCAACATTGTGACCAGCAGCGAGCAGAGCCTCGTGAACCTGAGCAGCGCCTACCGAACCGTAGATGGTGCCCGTGGGGCTAACCTTAACGGGGATGGTGAGCGATACGCCCTCAAAAGCCTTGGCAGCCTCTTCGGCATCAGCCTTCACCTTAGCCAGCTTGTGAGCCTGCTGACGCAGATTCTCGGCGTGCTGCTTCAATGCGGCGGGAGTAGCCAGGACAGCCTTGCCCTGAGGAATAAGATAGTTGCGGCCATAGCCGTTCTTCACTTCCACAACGTCGTTCTTGAAACCAAGATTGACGATATCTTCTTTCAAAATAATCTTCATAGTTGTTTCCTCCTTTGTGTAATCGGGTTGTTATTTCATCAAGTCGGTCACATAGGGCAGCAATGCCAGATGGCGGGCACGCTTAACGGCCTTGGCCACGCGACGCTGGAACTTCAGCGAAGTACCGGTGATGCGACGGGGCAGGATTTTACCTTGCTCGTTGAGGAACTTCTTCAAGAATTCGGGATCCTTGTAGTCGATGTACTTGATACCGCTACGTTTGAAACGGCAGTATTTCTTCTTGCGATTGTCAACTGACAGGGGGGTCAGGTAACGGATTTCGCCCTGGTTGTAGGGCCTCTGTTGTTCTTGTGCCATAGTTTTTTACTTCCTTAATTAAGTTTTACTCTTTGGTTTCTTCATTAGCCTCGACTACGGGAGCCTCGGGAGCCTCCTCTACGATGGGCATCACGGGAGCTTCCTTCTCGGCAGCTTCCTGTGCAGCACGCTCTTCGGCCTTGGCCTTGCGTACGGCGCGACGCTTGATAGCGTACTCGGCAGCATACTTGTCCAAGCGGAAGGTGAGGAATCGGATGACCTTCTCGTCACGGCGGAAAGCGGTTTCCAGCTTGTCAACGATGGTGGGCTCACCCTCAAACTCAATCAGGGTGTAAAAACCAGTGTTCTTGTTCTCGATGGGATAAGCGAGCTTGCGCAATCCCCAGTTCTCTTCGTTCTCGATAGTGCCGCCGTTGTCGGTGAGCACGCTCTTGAACTTTTCTACCGTTTCCTTCATCTGATCATCAGACAAAACGGGAGTTAAAATGAAAACGGTTTCG
>JBGUJU010000131.1:0-1793 GCA_045114065.1 Sodaliphilus sp. | reverse complement strand
GGCGGTCACGTCGCTGATGTTGACGCTGCCATCCTGGTTGCAGTTGGCTGCAGTGAGGTTAATGCCCGTGGCATTGCCGCTCAGCAGGTAGTTGATCAGGGCCGTCACATCGGTGATGTTCACGCTGCCGTCGCCGTTCACGTCGCCACGCAGGCCGGCATTCTTCGCGGTGAAGTAGCCCGGGTTGCTCGGGCCGCCGTCGATGTGGGCGTAGGTCTTGTCCTTCGGGTTGGAAGAGTTCCAGGTTGTGCCCTGGCCGCCCACCAGGCTGGTGCAGTTAAAGAACATATCAGTCGAGTTCGTCACGGCAGCCGTGCTCCAACCACTGCCCACATAGATGGTCCGCAGATTGCTGCATCTATAGAACATGTTGTACATCTTGGTGACCTTGGACGTGTTGAAACTGCTCAAGTCAAGGCTCGTCAAACCAGTACAGTTATAGAACATGACTCGCATGTCTGTCACCTTGGAGGTATTAAAACCGCTCAAGTCAATGCTCGTCAATTTAGAGCAACTATTGAACATGTGAGCCATATTGGTCACCTCGCTGGTGTTTAGGTAACTCATGCCCGTGATGGATTGAAGGTTTGTCATGTCATAGAACCAATCGTAGGTCGTCGTCGGGCGTGCGCCAGCGAACGATGGGTCAAAGACCACCTTGGTCACGCTGGCATTGGTGCCGTCAGTGTCCCAAGCGACATCGGTGTCGCCCTCGTTCAGGTCGTAGGTCGTGCCCGTGCGGCTGCTGCGCTGGGTGTCGTAGTAGAACGTGAGCGTCGTGTTCGACGGTGTGTAGCAGGCATAGCCCTCTTTAAATTCGGTGAGGTAGCCCGGGTTGCTGAGGCCGCCGTCGATGTGGGCGTAGTCCTTGTCAACATGGTTTTCATCATAGGTCGTGCCCTTTCCACCCACCAGGTAGGTGCAGTTATAGAACATCTGTTCAGAGTTAGTCACGGCAGCCGTGCTCCAGCCACTGCCCACGTAGATGGTGGCCAAGTCAGAGCAATCAAAGAACAAGTTGTACATGTTTGTCACCTTGGACGTGTTGAAACTGCTCAAGTTAATGCTTTTCAGGCCAGAGCAGCGACCGAACATGCTACGCATATTAACAACCTTGGAGGTGTTGAAACTTCTCAAGTCCAAGTTCGTCAATTTAAAGCAAAACAAGAACATGTAAGCCATATTGGTCACCTCGCTGGTGTTCAGATTCCCGATACCCTGGATGGTCTGAAGGTTTCTCATGTCATAAAACCAATCGCAGGTGGTCGTCGGGCGGGCAGCGGCAAACGTCGGGTCAAAAACCACCCGGGTCACATTGGATTTGGTGCCGTCGGTGTCCCATCCGGTATCGTCGGAGCCCGTGTTCAGGTCGTAGGTAGTGCCCGTGCGCGAGCTACGCTGGTTGTCGTAGTAGAATGTCAGCGTCGTGTTCGACGGCGTGTAGCAGGCATAGGCCTCGGCAGCGGCGGCTCCAAGGGCACACATCATAGCCGTCACCAGGACGACCAAACGAAGGAGTAATGACTTCTTTTTCATAGTTAAATCGTATTAATAGTTATTATTTGCCGCAAATATAGTCAATTATCAATAAAAAAACAAATTTTAGGTTTTAGGTTTTAGGCTTTAGGGGGCATCCGCACTCCTTACCTCACGCTAAGACGCAAAGCCGCTAAGGATATTTAAGGGGCTGACGCTCCCGGTTTTTCTTACATATAATTACCGTTAATTGATCATGAATTAATTAATGATTAATTCGCGATAATTCACGTAAAGATAACACAAGACATCCACGT
>JBGUJU010000130.1:0-75837 GCA_045114065.1 Sodaliphilus sp. | reverse complement strand
CGGCACACGCACCTGAAACGTGCGCGTCTACCAATTCCGCCACCTGGGCGTGTGGCTTTGCGCAATTCGTTTTGCGTTTAGCGGTGCAAAGGTAGTACTTTTTTTTAATATACAAGCATTTTGGCAAAAAAAAGTTGAAAAAGTTTTTATTTATCCTTCGCATGGCGTGTTGACACACGCGTTTTATTACATATAATTACCATTAATTAGTCATGAATTAATTAATGATAAATTCGCGATAATTCACGTAAAGAAACCCCATTGTGGATGTCAACTAAGGACTAACCCCTAAAACCTAATCACCGATTCAGCCTACGGCTGTTGTTACCCCTCTTGGTATCATTATACTTGTCGCCAGTGTAGGTGTTGTTGGTGATTCCGGTCGAGAATTCGTCCTCCTCTTCGTCCTCGTCGGTGCCTTTCTTATCTTGTTTCTTGTCCAGCTTGTTCTTGGACTGTTCGGGCCTGTTGCGGCGGATGTCGTCGGGTTTCTGCAGATCGATAGCGGTCTGGTAGATATTCCAGTTCTCGTCGAGGTCCCAGTTGGCACGCAGGCGCAGCTTCTTGGGGTAGTAATAGACCTCCTCGGGCTGCAGGTGCTGACTGTGGTTGCCGGTGTCCCACTTGCCGTTGCTGTTGGCGTCGATGGTCAGGCGCAGGTAATAGGTGCCGGCGGGGACGTTGATGAGCTCAAAGGCGCCTCCCTGTACGGGCACGGTACGCATGACTTTCTCTCCACTGCCCAGCAGCTCGACAAAGGCATCCTGCTTGACGTTGACCTTGAAATAGACGTTGGCATATTGCTCCAGTCCTCTGACTTTCAATTCCGCTTTCAGTGCCTCGTTGTGCAACCCGTAGACCGAGGTCACGGCGGCACTGTCGATGGTCAGGCGGTAGGTCATGTCGGGCTGCGGCACGAAGGGCAACCAGTAGCGCATGGGGTCGCAGTCGTTCACGGGAATCAATTGTGGCTTGATCCCGTCGATGGGAACCCATAGCGTGTCGCGCTTCTCTTCCAGATGCACGCCGCCCGGGTCGATGATGGAGATGGGGGTCTCAAACTTGAGAATGATGGAGTCTCCCACGTCGAGGGTGCCGCTCTTGGCGAGGTCCATCTTGAGGTGGGTAATCTGGTCGGGATCCTTGCGCTGCAATTCCTTGAGTTCCTCGAGCTCGCCCTCGCTGAGTTCCTTGCCTTGGGCGTCTGCTTTCTCTTGTTTTTCAAGGAGTTGTGCGAGTCGCTTGGCGCGATCCTGACGTTCCTTGGCTTTCTTCTCCTCTTCCTTGATCTGGGCATTGGACTTGCGGTAGCCGAATCGGATGGTGTCGGTTACCTGTTCCAGACGGTCGGCGGTGTCGGTGCGCAGGTAGGTCATGGCGACGATAAGGGTATCGGTCTTGATGAGTGCCGAGTCGGTGAGCCAGTAGAACAGCGAGTCGTTGGTGACGGTGCGCTCCACGCGGTACCAGTCGCGCTCGTGCTCGGCGGGACGGATGATGTCCAGCTGGGGCAACGTATCGTTAGGGGCGCCGAAGAGCATGTGCAGCTTGTGGGCCTCGGGACGGCTGGTCTGCTTCACGTAGTGTGACCGGTAACCCTCGTTGAACATGCACAGCAGCAGGTCGTTGGGCAGATAGAGCGTGTGGGTCGCCGTCAACACGGTGTCCACGCGGCGGTCATAGGTGAAGACCGTGTCGCTAGAGGTATATTCGCTCGTTGTGGGCACGATGATGCTGTCCAGGAAGGCGATGTCCTCGGTGCGTGCCATGTGATAGTCGCCGTCCACGTCGTTCAGGGCGAACACATGATAGTTGCCGGGCTTGAGGTTGCGGATGGTGAATTGGCCACGGTCGTTGGTGCGGCTCACACGTTCCAGCGGCAGGCGGGTGAATGCGGTGTCATCAAGGTTGCTATGCAGGCCCACGATAATGTGCTGCATCGGCTCCAAGTCATTGGCACGCAACACGATACCCGACACCGCGAGCGTGTCGATCTGGTCGCCTGTCGAGAAGGCAAAGGTATAGCCGTCCAGCTGATTGCCCTCGTTGTTGTCCTCGATGGCGTTGGAGAAGTCGATGACATAGGTGGTGTTTTCCTCAAGCGGCTCGCGGAATTCTACCGTCAACTTCTTGCCCACGGCACGGATCATCGGCTGGGTCTTGGGAGCTGGCGAGATGATGACCTTCTTCTGCTGGTCCTTGAGGTTGACAATCTCGTCAAAGGTGATTTCCACTTTCTGGCCCTTGAAATTGGTTGCACCGGCCTCGGGTGACATTTTCACCACTTGGGGCGGCGTGTAGTCACGCGGTCCGCCTTCGGGCGACCCGATGGTAGCACACGCCATGAGCAGCACGCCCACAGCGACAGTCAACAGACCATATTTCCATCGGTACTTCATGTGTCTATAGTGCCGCAAAGGTAGTGATTTTCTCACTACCGCGCAAATCTACCAGGATAATGTCGAGGGGGCTACATGCTGGGCTCAATGCTCAATCCGGAATAGATGATGTAAACGAGCAGGAGCAGCAGCAGGGCGATGATGCAGTAGGCAAAGATCTTGAAGCCTTGGCTGGGCATCTCTCCGTGCTGATGCATGTGGGGATGCATGCTGTTGTAGTGGTGGGACACCGTGCGCAGCTTGTCCTCAACGCGGGGGCGGGGTTGGCTGACTGGGGTCTCCTCGGTGGGCTGCGGCCTCGTGGGCTTGGCTTCGGTCGGCTCCTCTCGCTTGACTACGGGCTGGGGGATGGGCTTGGGCTCTGGCTTCGGTTCAACAACAGGTTGGGGTGCCGGCTCGTCGAATGGAGCGCTCAGGTCGGCACCGCAATAGGGGCAGAAACTGATGCCTTCGGGCAATTTCTTGCCGCAGCTGTGACAGAATTTGGCCGTTTCGCGGGTGTCGCTCTCGACGGTGGCATTGTGGCGATAGGGGGCATCCGAGTCATCACGCACGACAAGGGCACCGCCTTCATACTGGCATACGGCAAGGCACTGTGGACACACGACCTGACAATCGTGTATCACCAGCTCCTCCTGGGATACGGCCATCCACTTTCCACACTGCGGGCACCTAAGTTCCATATCTCTCTGTTCTTGAAGTAGCCGCAAAGGTAATACTTTGAGTTCAAAAATGCAAAAAAAAATTCATTTGCCCCATGATAAACCCAAAACTTAGCGGCAAAATCGCCCCAAAAACAAAAAATGTTGCCTTTTTACTTTTCAATGTTAAGAATATCTATTACTTTTGCAGCCGCAAAATTGTCAAATACATTAATTTAACGCAATACAATGGCAAAAAAACAGAACCAAAGTGCCCGCACTACGCTTGAAGAGGTGAATGAATCGCTCACCACTGCGGCACAACGCATTGAAGACAACAAGAAGTACATCAATTGGGCACTCATCGCTATCGCGCTGATTGCTTTGATCGCTGGGGGATATATGTATCTCCACAACAAGAACATTGCCGAGGCTAGGGAGGAAATCGGTAAAGCCGACATCTCTCTGCTCCAGGGTAACCAGGACGAGGCTTTGAAGGCTTATGAGAAGGTCGCTGACGAGTTCGGTAACAAGACCGGTGCCCGCGCACATCTCAACGCTGCTATCCTGCTGTACCAGAAGGGTGAATATGAAAAGGCTGTTAAGCACCTCGAGAACTATGATCCCGATGGTACCCTCGTGGCTCCCGCCTGCAAGTCGTTGCTCGGTGACTGCTACGTGAACCTCAAGAAGTATGATAAGGCTGTCGGTGCCTATGACCAGGCTATCAAGCTGGCTAACGGCAACGAGTTGTATGCTCCTGTTTTCTTGATCAAGAAGGCTACCGTACTGCATGAGCTCAAGAAGTATGCCGAGGAGGCTGCCATCTATCAGGAGATTAAGGACACGTACCAGTTGTACACTCAGCAGAACAGGTTCAATGTTGACATGTATCTGGAGCGTGCCAATGCACTTGCCGGAAAATAATCAACGGATTTAATGAAATTGATAAAAGGGCTGGACAAAACATGGTTTTGTGCCAGTCCTTTTTCTTAAAATATCAACACAATTATGACACCTATCTATCATCGCATATTGCTCAAGCTCAGCGGCGAATCGCTGGCAGCAGAACAGAGTAGCGGCATTGATCCGCAGCGCGTGGCCGATTATGCCACCCAAATCAAGGAAATCGTGGACGCTGGCGTACAGGTAGCCATCGTTGTCGGAGGCGGCAACATCTTCCGCGGCCTCAAGGGTGCCGCCCAGGGTTTTGACCGCGTCAAGGGCGACCAGATGGGCATGCTCGCCACGGTCATCAACGCGTTGGCGCTCTCGTCGGCGCTCGAGGGCATCGGACAGCCCGCCCAAGTATTCACCGCCATCGGCATGTTCCCCATAGGCGAGCCTTACAGCAAGTGGCGCGCCATCGAGGCGATGCAGGCCGGCAAGGTCGCCATCTGCTCATGCGGCACGGGCAGCCCCTTCTTCACCACCGACACAGGCAGCACGCTGCGTGCCATCGAGGTCGAGGCCGACGTCATGCTCAAGGGCACCCGCGTGGACGGCATCTACACCGCCGACCCCGAGAAGGATCCCACGGCCACCAAGTTTGACCGCATCACCTACGACGAGATCTACAACCGCGGTCTCAAGGTCATGGATATGACCGCCACCGTCATGGCCCGCGACAACAAGCTGCCCATCCACGTCTTCAACATGGACGTGGTCGGCAACCTCCGCAAGGTGATGAGCGGCGAGCCCATCGGCACCGTCGTCACCCTGTGATGCTCGCAAGCCCCCGCAGTCTAGTGTTTAGAGGTTAGAACTTAGGGTGACCCCACCTCATGGTCGCCCGTGTCGTGACTCCGGTCACGGCCCCAGGAGAGGCACAGAACAACAGATTTCCTGCGATTTTAACAGTTTGGGGTTGTTAAAAAATGTAATAATGTGACGATATGGGGCAAAATGGCCATTTTTTTGGACATTTTGCCCACTGTTTAGAGCCTTGTCAGTATTTTTGTAGTCCCAAAATCTCCACTTTCAGGTTTGTTTTATATTTAAATAGGTATAGCAATGAAAAGAATTACGACATTAGTGCTCTCTCTCGCAGCCTTTGGTATGACCGCATTTGCGGGTGGCCTGCTGCACAATACCAACCAGCATATTGCCTTCATGCGCATGATGGCCCGTGGTGCCAGCCACGAGATCGATGGTGTTTACACCAACCCTGCCGG
The DNA here is from genome assembly GCA_045114065.1 of Sodaliphilus sp. GTDB lineage: Bacteria > Bacteroidota > Bacteroidia > Bacteroidales > Muribaculaceae > Sodaliphilus. The sequence goes on along the minus strand of JBGUJU010000130.1, from coordinate 70,623 downwards.
TCTGGCCTTTATGGACCACGACGGCTGGACCCTGTCGCTCAACATCCAGAGCGCCACCCAGTCGCGCGATGCCCTCACGACGTTTGCCCTCTTCCCCGAGGCTGACCACACTCGTCTGTACAAGGGCAAGGCTTCGGCTCCCGTCATTCCGTCGCTCTACGGCGCCTACAAGCGTGACCGCTGGACCTTCTCGGGTTTCTTCGGCTTCACCGGTGGTGGCGGCAAGTGCTCTTTTGACAATGGCCTTCCCGTGTTTGATGCCAGCATCATGGCAGGCATCTACGGTCAGACCGCAGGTCTGAAGAAGACCCTGGCCGAGAATCCCGCCACGGCTCCCATTCTTGCCGACCCGCGCATCGCTGGCCTGTTGCCCCTGACGGCCGACAAGTATGACATCAACTCGGCGATGAAGGGTCGCCAGTACATCTACGGCCTGCAGCTGGGTGCTACCTACAAGATCCTGGACTGGATGAGCGCCTATGCTGGTGCCCGCATGAACTACTTCGACGGCAACTACACCGGCTTTGTCAAGGTGATGCCTAAGTCCGATATGGCTGCTGCAGTTCAGCAGATCGCCATTGCCTATCCCGCCCTTGCTCCCACCTTGAGCACGCTGGTTAACCAGAACGGTGAGATGGCCAATATCGACTTGAACTGCTCTCAGACCGGCTGGGGCGTGACCCCCATCATCGGTGTGGACCTCGTGTGGAAGGGCTTCACCCTGGCTGCCAAGTATGAGTTCAAGACCAACCTCAGCATCGAGAACGACACCAAGACCGCTACGGCCGAACCCGCCGCATTTGAGTCAGCCCTTGCCGACTACAAGCATGGCGTGAACACGCCCAACGACCTGCCCGCAGTGCTCTACACCGCCCTGGGTTATGAGTTCATCCCTGACAAGCTGCGCGCCACCGTCGAGTACCACTACTACGACGACAAGCATGCCGAGATGGCCCATGACAAGCAGAAGGCGCTGCGCCACGGCACCCACGAGGTGCTCGCCGGCGTGGAGTGGGACATCAACAAGATGTTCACCGTGAGCGGCGGTTTCCAGAACACCGACTATGGTCTGAGCGACGCTTACCAGACCCACACCTCATTCTCCTGCGACAGCTACTCCATCGGCTTCGGCGGTGCTGTCAACGTGACCGAGAAGATTAAGGTCAACGTGGGCTACTTCTGGACCACCTACAAGGACTATGACCGCAACGAGGAGAACTACTTCAACACCACGCTGCCTGGTAAGGACACCTACAGCCGCACCAACAAGGTATTCGGTGCTGGCATCGATTTCAAATTCTAGAATTGGGGCATTGATAATAACCTAATCCTATGGAACTCCGCCGCCCAGACTTCATGTCCGGGCGGCGGTTTCATTTTCTCCATAAAAATCTAAATCCTAATACCTACCTTAGCAGATTGGACATCATGGTGTTCCAGTCCTTGGCGTCCTCAATGCTGCTGAGCATGCCGCTATGGGCGGAGAAGGCGAGGCTATCGTTGAGGGTGTAGGTCACCTGTGGCAGTTTCACGTACAGGCTCAGGGTATTCAACGTCTCGCCGTTCTTGTACTGTTCGCCCAGCTGCTTGAAATCCTCGGCATTGATGTAATACAGGCGGTCGCTCTTGTTACACAAGTAGATACGCGCGAAATCACGCTCCTCGAGTTGCTGGGCACACTGCAGCAGGCAGCGTGTCACGTCAAAGCGGTCAAAACTGCGCTCGTCGGCCTCCCCAACGTTGAAGGACAGTTCATGCTTGGGATTGAACCACGGCTGGACGACCTCAATGTTGATGCCGTTGTTGGCTGGGTCAAGGTTCTTGAGCTCCACCCGGGAGATAACCTTTCTGCCTCCTTTTACGACGTTCATCGAGAGGAAGGCATGAGCTGCAACAATGGCCAGTACCACAATGATGGCCAGCAACAACAATTTATCTTTTCTAGTCATGGATTTATTAGTTTCTAGTTTCTAGTCCCTAGTCCCTAGTTGGCATCCGCAATGGCGTGATGACTATTAGTTTTTTAGCAACTTTGATTAATCTGATATAGCACTTGAGAGAGCATTTAGCATTTTTGCAATCTCTGTAATGAGCATACTTGCATTCTTGGTTTGGGATTTATTCAAATAACGAAGTCTTTCACACAATTCTATTTGTGTAGATAATTCCCAAAGTGACCCACGAGCCATGGAAAGAAACCGAATGAATTCTTTGGTTGTAATCCGACCTTGGCCTTCCGCGATATTTGATGGAATAGATATAGCAGCTCTACGCATCTGATCTGAAAGAGAATAAGTCTCCTCTCTTGGCAAATACTTAACAAGAGTATAAACCTCCTCTGCTAAATCCATTGCCTTTTGCCATACTTTCAAATCTCTAAACTCACTAGATTTCATTTATTAATATTGCATTAAGTTGTTATCGTATTAGGCATCAACTAGGGACTAGAAACTAATAAAACCTCAAGGTTACACCTTGTGGTTTTACGTCAAGCTCTGCTTGACATCCCTCAATCATCGGGTAATTCCACTCCTCGTCGTGGCTGGCGGGGAAGTCGTAGCAGATGGGGATATTGTACTTGTTCAGCGTCTCGGCGAGCATCTCATTCATGTCGGTCCAGTCGTGAGACGGCTTATAATCGGTAAAGCGGCCCACGATGATGCCTTTGACATGGTCGAGCACGCCCTTGAGGCGCAGCTGCTGCAGCATGCTGTTGACGCGCGGCATGCTCTCGCTCACGTCCTCAAAGAACAGGATGATGTCCTTGCCCTTGATGTTGTTACGGTCCAGGAAGTCCCACTCACGGCTGCCGCCGATGTTGGTGAACACCGCCATATTGCCGCCCAGGACGATGCCGCGGGCAGTTCCCATTTTGTTCAACGGGTGGGCAGGAACGTCGTAACTGGGAAGTTTGCCCATCAGCACGTCGCGCAGCATCAGGTTGATGTTGTCTTCAGCACCTTTGCCGCCCAGGGCACCGCCCATGTTGGCGTGAAGGCTCATCACACCGCTGCACACCATCGCACTGTGCAGGGCGGTGATGTCGCTGTAGCCCACGATCCACTTGGGATGACGCTTGAAGTCGGCATGCGTCAACGGGTCCAGCAGCATCGCCGAGCCATAGCCGCCGCGGGTGCACACGATAGCCTTGATTTCCGGGTCGTTGAGCGCCCAGCGCAGGTCGGCGCAGCGCTCATCGATGGTGCCGGCATAGGCATGGCACCTGGTCAAGACATGCTGACCGATGACGGGCTCAAAGCCCCAGGCACGCAGCGTGGCGGCTGCCTTCTCGGGATTATCATCACCAGGGGTGCTGGCGGGCGAAATGATGGCGATTTTGTCGCCGGGTTTGAGCGCAGCGGGCATTACCAAGGGCGTAGCCTTGTAGGTGGTTCGTGGCGCCTTGCGGCGTTGTGGTTTCTTTTCACTTGCCATGACAGTTGTTGTAGCGATTAATGCGATGATTACTATAAGGATAAAACGTTTCATATCTTTAATCTCTAATTTCTAATTTCTAATTTCTAACTCCCAACTTCATCACCCGCTCATGTGACTCTTGCAGCCGTTGCCAGGGGATGCGGCCCTCCTTGACCGAGGTGACGATCATGTCCACGAGCTTGAAGGGGCGGTCGGCCTCAAAGCCGGTGCTGATGTTGTTGCCCACGCAGATCAGGTCGGCGCCCGCATTGATAGCGAGTTCCAGTGCCGTGGGGATGCTATAGTTGTTGCGGATGGCCTGCATGTACAGGTCATCGGTCACGATGACGCCGTCATAGCCCATCTCCACGCGCAGCAGGTCGGTGAGCGTTCTTTTAGACAGTGTGGCGGGATATTCGTCGTCGATGTGGCGGTTGAACAGGTGGGCGGTCATGATCAGGTCCGCCTTGCCGGCATCGATGAGCATCTTGAACGGTTCCAGCTCCTGGGCAGTCCAGCCATTGGTCACGTCCACAAAGCCATAATGCGAGTCATCGATGGCGTTACCGTGCCCCGGAAAATGCTTGAGTGTACATAGTATGCCCTCGCGGTGACATTCGTCAATAAACCATCCTGCATGGCGGGCAATCACCTGTGGGTCAGTCGAGAAGCAACGATTGTAATACCCCACAGCAGCACAGTCATGGTTCAGCACATCGACCACGGGAGCCAAGTTGACGTTCACACCGCTCTCGCGCATCTCGCGAGCCAGCCTCGCGGCATAGTAGCGCGTAGTGTCCTCGTTGTCCACGGTGCCCAGGTATTCGGCAGTCACCGTCGGCAGGAAGCCATATTGCGGCTTCAGGCGAGCAACACGTCCGCCTTCCTGATCGGTGGCGATGAGCAGGGGATAGTCGGCCCACGACTGCAGTTGGGCAGTCATGCGCGTCAGCCGTTCCTTGCTGGTGATGTTGCGGGAGCCCAGGGTCGCATCGCCCGTCACATCGATGTCAAACAGCACGATGGCGCCCACATGGAGGTCGCGCACATAGCGTGCCGCGTCACAGTCCTCGGTCACGCTGTCGCCCTTGAACCCCACCATCAGCATCCCGGCGGCATAACGACGCAGCACAGAGTCCGGAGGCAGTTGCGCAAAAAGGCTACTCGCTGCCAGCAGCGCAGTAGCCACCGAGATCAATATCCTCTTCATCAGTCGTCAGGAGATGGAAATAACTAAAGCCTAAAACCTAAAACCTAAAGCCTACTTATCAAAAAAGTGGAAAAAGTAGTAGCAGGCGATCCAGTCCACCCGCACCCCACGAGCAAATCCCAGCGTCTTTTTCTCGGCGTCGGTCACCTTGCCGTCGTTGATGCTGATGTAGCCCAGCACATTGCTCTCGCCGTCACGCACCGTGCCGTCGGTGTTGATGTAGCCGATGCGCTTGCCCTCGGTGTCAAAGATCTCCAGCTGCTTGATCGTACCCACGGCATTGCCCTTGGCGTCACGCACCGTACCATCGGCGTCAAACGAACCCGCCGACCGGCCCGTGCCATCCCTGACAACACCATTACCATTGATGCGACCGATGCTGTTAAAATCCGCATCCCTCAGCACCTGAGCATGAACACCCATTGCCATGATACCGGCCATCGCCAGCACAATAGCAGTCATGTATAATCTAATCCGTTTCATAATCGTAATTTCCTTAAAAAGTAAACTTTGACTCTTAGACCAATAAACAGCCACAAAGTTAAATCTTTTTTTCCAATTTTGTTTAAAATATATCACCTATTGTTTTGCATAACTCAAAATTTCACACTATATTTGCCACCAAATTACCGGGGAAAAACCACCTCTCCACTCCCCACCCAAGAATGTCCCGCCCAAAGTGACCCACGCCTTCGTATCCGCGCCCGCTCCACCTCGGGATCTTAAAGACATATAGACACAAACGTATTCTGCGGTGCACTGGTCCAGTGACTCAAAACCTTGCATTGACCCTTAATGCTTCCAGAATCGGCTCCACGATTTGTTATATATGTCTATCAGGAAATATTTTTAAAGTCTTTAGGAGCCAAGAGATAAATTAACCATCGATTATGTCCTATATTGATTTTTTAAAAAAGAAATGGAGTCATGATGATCTTATTTTACAGATGTTGCCTTTTCCGTTAGATTATTTCTATTACCGTTTTTTTCTTCAGAATGATTCCAAGGTTCCCATAAGCCAAGGCCATACCTTGGGTATCTTGGGACAAGCTGGTGTAGGCAAAACCACTTTATATCGTCAGTTAAATAAAGATTACAAGGGAACAGATCAGACCTATGAAGATAACGTCTCCTCGTTTAAAGTAGTTATTGATGGCAAAGAAATCACTATTGCAGAAGGAGTTGATATCGGTGGCGCTAAACAGATTCAAGAAAAACATTGGAGCAATTTTCTCAATGAAAAGGATATTATCTTTTACATCTTTGACCTGTATGACTATCTCAACAACACTGATTATAAGAGAGATGTTAACGGTGATCTAAAAAGTCTTTACGCAAAACAAAAAGAAAACGGGAAGCCAAATCATATACGTATTATCCCGTCTCATGCCGAAAAATTCAAGGAAGCTAAAGATGCAATTCAAGGCGCCCATAATTTGAGAGAAGAATTGATTAATAAAGACTATGGTGAATTGTATTTAAAGTATCCTATTGTTCCTATTGACCTTAGAAATGAAAAAATGGTTAAGGGAATGGAACAACAATTATTTGGCGCATTGGCAAAATGATTTTCAAGGAATACATATTGTGGTCACAAGGTGATACACGAGCAGCAGATAGTCCGATTATTATAGATGGTGTACGCGTTAGAGAAAGAGAAGGCAATGAAGCTTTTTCCTATATTTCAACGGTAAATGGTATCTGTAAGTGGGTCCAATTTCCAGAAAGCGATGTCAAAAATGGTGATGAGTTTGTCGACGAGGTTTCCCCATCTTTTAAAGTGTTTCTAAATAACAAGAAAGATTTACTCATCACTTCACATTTCACTGATGTGGATGATGCAGCCCGAAGAATTGTTTATGCCTTTTGTTCTAAAGGACCTGATTTCCAGAAGGCTGCCGATCGTTTAAAGGAGGCTGCAGATTTAATAGGTCGGACGTGCAATTCAGCTGATATCAAACTGCTGGAAAGATGGCATTACAACCAAATGAAAAAAAAAAGTAGAATCCTAATTATTGTGCTAATCCTGTTAGCATTAATGATTATCTTAACTATAATACTATTATATCATTTTGGGTATATCAACTTTAATACAAATTGAATCATTATGGACAAAAATAAAAAACAATTGAAAGGCGAAGTCATTTATATAGCAAATGATGAAGATTCGCGTAATTATAGATATGAGAAGGAATCCAAATCCCTTGATCCTAGTGTTCAGATTCTTTCAATCGATGATATCCCAGCAATAAGGGATACATATAGCGATAGTATTTATTTACCCAGCCACATCCGGGTTGGCGATGTTCTGATTCAGCATCCTTTTGATAAAGGAACCTACATTAAAGCTGATGGTTCTGCCCAAGAAATCATGATTTCTAAGTTTGGACTTATTCGTGAAATTGCCCAGAAACTTGGTGCTCAAGGTTGTGTGATTACAGTGGCCAGAAAAGAGAGCCAGGAACGCAAATGGACAGCAAAAGGCGAAGTGGAATATAAAGTCGTAAAAGCCGAAACAGAGATCACCAGTGACAAAGAGTTACAGAAAGAATTATGTGTCAAGATCGAAAATAAATGGAAAGGTTCACCCATCACCGAGAAATCTTATCAGCGCGCGATTGAAATTGCACAAGAAAATGACTTGTGGGGTGATAACGCCGTTCGTTCATTGATCAGGATGCGCAACCCCAATGAAGAAAATCCGCTGCTCGAAGATAGTTATCATTTTGATATGTCACAAGAGGCAAATGATATCCTTGACGCAGCGTTTTCTCTTAGTGCAATGGCAGGTGTTTTCAACCTGAAGGCATCTTACAAAAAGGAACTTCAAACTCGAGAAGTCTTAACCATCGACGTGAATTTCATCTTCCCAGATAATACAATCATTGATGTATAGTAATAAATAGTATTGAGAAAAACTCAACTTAAATATGGAAACAATTGCTCTTTTAAAAACTGCATTTTATGCAGCAAAATTGCCGAAAGCTATCAATGACTTTTTACATTATACCGAATCTCTGAATGATAAAGTTGATGAATTGCTGGAAAAAGATTTAAATGCAGCTATTGAAACTTTAAAACAATTGAGAGACGTTGATGATTACAGCATTGTTAAAAATTTAGCAGAGCATAGTATAATGTATTTTAATGCTGCAGTAAGCCATGAGAAGAATGAACGTTTATTATTTGCAAGGACTGGACTAATGTTTTGCTATCATATTCTTGGCCAAGAAGCAGCTGTGAGGCGCCAACGGTCATTGATTAATGACATTGAATTTGAGATGCCACTATTTACTTTTATGTTTTCAGGTGTTGGATATGCTGGAAAATATGCTGCTAAAAAGGCTAGAACAAGAAACTTTAACGCTATAAAGGCAGAGGTTTTATCGATTGATATTAGTTCAGCAATAGATTGGTCGGCAATAACTTATTAATAAGCACCTCATTTGCAGATGTTTAGTGTGCCAGGATTCTGATGGGCTGACAATACAAAACAGCGGTCCAAACCATGCCTAATCAACATATCTTAACATTGGCATGGTTTTTGCAGTTATTGATATACATTTTCTTTTATTTTATGGATAAATTCGCAAAATAGGAGAAAATAAGAATCAACTTTACTGTAATACGTTTAAATCCTATCTATTATGTTAATTTCTACTACATTTCTAATCAAGGGTGCTATGACAGTTGGGTCCTATGTTGCTCATCACGGTGTTGCTACTAAAATTGCTGTGGGTGCTCTCAAACTGATTAAAGTCTATTCGTTGGCTGAGTTGGCAGCAGCTGCTGCAACTGCTTGTGTTATTGTTGGCGGTATCAAATGGGGTGAAGAGAAAGTTATCAACATTAAGGAAGGTGTTAAAGCGTTGGAAAGTGGTGACAATGAAAGGGCTTTCTATGAGTTCGGACGTTTGGCATTCTCTTTATCTCGACTCGGGAATACCACTCCTTTGGCAGAGAATTTGAGTGAAGCCATGTCTCGTCTTGGGTACTCGTCTGACCGAATCAACAATGTTTTGACTTGGGTCAATTCAAAAGAGCAGGATTTATCCAGAGTTTTTGTTAATTGACTTTGCCTTGTTTTTTCAATAAAGAGTAGATATGGATATAGATTACTCAAAATTTTCTCGGACTTCAATGGGGGATTTTATGAAAGGGGTACCTCCTCGTTTTCCAAATTCTCCCATTGAAGTGGAAACTTCGGCACAGTTGGATGCTGCCATTGAACAACAGGTTGACACCATCATTATTGAAGGCGGGTTGGCGAGTGATGCCACTCGTATCCAGGCTACTGGGAAGTTGTCTTGGGCCGTTGCTATCGGCACGCTGTGTGTGAATGCTCTTAAGATTATCCTAGACAATAAGTCTGGGAGCCAGCCGTCATTTACAGCCAACGAAAAGGGCAAATACTTTGTCCAAAACGCCAGTGCAGGTCGTATTGTATTAAAACGTATTTAATCTTGCTTGAATTATGGACAGAAATGATACTCCGATTACTGAGGTAGTGAAGTTCTTCAAGAACATCGACTATGACAAGATCCTTGAAATCGCCAACCATGGGTTGGAGTTTATCAAGAAAAAAGCCGTGAGCGGCGGCAAGGAGACGACCAGGATGATGCTAGAGTTGTACTTTGTGATGATGAGTGAACAGACGTCCAAGGTCAACAAGTTCATCATTGGTGGCGCGCTGGCCTATCAGCTCCTGCCCAATGATTTACTGCCGGTTGACACCTTTGGCATCCTGGGCTATCTGGACAATACCGCTGTGCTCTATTGGGCATACAAGCGTATGAAAAAGTCCGTTACACCCGAGATCCGCCAGAAGGTTGACGATACCCTCGCCAGCTGGGCACAGTCCGCTCAGGACTTCACCATCATGAAACCAGAAGAAGAACAACTCTAACGCTTGAATGATGAAAAAACAAAAGAAAAGCCATATCAACCGTTATGGAACTAGTGTCATTAGTTAACAGAGTCGGTTCTATCGGATCTCTTGCATCGAAAATTATAAACAGTGGGGCTGATAATGAAAGGTATTATTTAGACACTATAAAAGACTTGACAGCAATTATAGAATCAGAAAAAGATGACGTCTTACGCTTCAAGGCATATTGTGGAATAGCTATTTGCCTTGCCTGTCAAGGTGATGTCAATGGTATGATGAGTAACATTAGGAGCGCTAACTCTTTTTACTATAATTGGGCTGATAATTACCTTCCTCCTAAACCATCAGTTTATGCACCGTCTGGTAATATTAAATTTGGTCCATTTGAATTAGGATCAAGTGGTTTCGTGCATCCTCGCGATTTGTATTTAATGCGTCCTGATAGGTTTGCGGATCACTTAAAGGACAAAAATCCTCAAGCCTATGCAGAATTATGTGAGATGAAACCTCTACTTGATGTCATTAAAAAGCTTGAATCATTATCAAAATAAATAATAATATGTCAAATTATGGGGTTTAAAGGACACTTTGAAATTGCACCACAGAAGAGGCTCCTCAACACTCACCTCTATTCGTTTGTGTTGAAGAACACCGACTTTTTTGGCAGTGAGACCATCGACTGCATGATCGGCTATGAGGGATGCCCAGCCCCCTTTATCTTCCGTGATCAGAAACTCAAGGCAGGGCGTTCCTATCGTTTTGACTTCGATACGGTGAATTGGACATGGTGCAACCATGACTTCTTTGCTATCATCGACAAGAACAATAAGATTCTCAAGAAGTGGGAACTTAACCTCAAGGAATATGCTCCTGGCGAGTGTCCTGAATGCCACGGCACCAAGAAATGTCGCAAGTGCAACGGCACGGGCTTTGTCTATCCTCAGGGAAAGATTTGGGAGTATCAGACCTGTGACAGCTGTGGTGGCACGGGCATCTGCCACACCTGCGACATCCCTGTGCGTCAGCATCCCGGCGGCGGTGGTCCCACGGGAATAGGTAACGGCTTTAAATAAAGAAGATATCACATGAGATTCAACGGCAAGTTTGAATGGTTCATATCTCTGCATCAGGGCGGTAAGAAGGCAATCTCTTTCACCTTGACGTGCAAGAACATGCTCATGCCCGAGACCTTTGATTGCGCTATCATCGACTCATCGGGGCAAGTGCCGCCACAGATACGGCGCCAGGTCAAGTTGAAACCCAATGAGTCCTTCACGTTCAATTACGATACCTGCCGTTGGGATTGGTGCCAAGGCGATTTCTTTGCCATCTTGGGCAAGAATGACAAAATCGAGAAGCGTTGGGACCTGAATCTCAAGGTGTATAACCGTGGGGAATGTCCAGACTGTCATGGTACCCACAGGTGCGTGAAGTGTAACGGCAGTGGAACCATCAAGCACCACGAGAGCCACACATTCTCGATGTGCACCGCCTGCAATGGCACCGGGATGTGCCAGACCTGCTATGTCCCAGTCCGCCAAGGCTCTAATATGGCCAATGTGGTCTATGATGGCGTTTCTATGCCCGACCCTCATGCCAGCCGGCAGAGGAAGATTGAGGCGCTCAGGCAGACCATTCGCGAATTACAGGCCAAAATCGAACAGGCCGAGTGGGACCGGCGCATGATGCAACTGGACGGACTGGACCGTTCTTCCAACATCACCTATTCTTCCCAATTGGAATTGAAACATCAATATGAACTCCAACTGATCAATGCTCAGCACGAGCTGCAACAATTGGAAAACATGAAGTGAAAATACTATGATGAGCGATCAAGCATTCCAACAGTTATTTGAGGAGGCGCAGCAGGGTGATGGTTTTGCAATCACGCTGTTGGGACTGCAATTAATCAACTATCAAACCAACGTGGAGGTGGGCAAAGAATTGATTTTTGCAGCTGCTGATCACAAAAATGTGCTTTGGGCAAAGAGTTTGAAGTCATACATGTGTAGTCACCAGCAATGGCGACTGCCGTTACAGAACAACATTACGCTGGATAACTACGCTTTAGTTCAATTTTGTAAGTATATTGATAAGAATAACCTGTGGGCTATCGCGATACTGGGACATATGTACTATCATGGTATTTCAGTCCCTTGTGACAGAGAACAGGGTAAAATGTTATTGAGCTGTGCGACGTGTAATACTTCAGTGACTAGAAGGAATCTTTGGGCAAAGGAATTAATCCAGGAGTATGGTATCACCGAAACAACTAACCTGGTTGAACGTATGTTGCTTTTGGCTGACTTTACTAAGAAGTTCAAAGCGATAAAATTTCAGTGATTTTATTATGATGGGATTTTCGGATATTAAAAATTATTGTAAAAATTTGCTCAGGAAGAACAAGTATGGGTTGACCGAGGACGAATGTGCAGCGGCTATTCAAACCACATGCAACTTCTTTGGCATTCCGGTTCCGGTTTTGATCAGGGACTTGACGAATGACAAGTCTGGTCAAACACTCATCCGTCCTAAGAACCCGAATACTTATTATGATGACGTGCTGGAGTACAACTTGAAGGAACTGAAGGCGCTTGGTGTGAGTGACTTCGTCGGCTTTTCAGCGATTATTACCCATGAGTGCGCCCACCGGGTATTTCAGAATAGAACACTCCCGGGACCTGACTCCGGACAATGGGAACATGAACTGTTAGCCGATTTTTTTATGGGCGTGAGAGCAGGCTTGCAGCAAATGGATATCACCCCTATTAGGAATGCACTGTCTTGCACACCTGGTTCGGGCACGCATCCTTTGGGAAGATTCCGTGACGAATACATCGGATACGGTCATCTAGAGGGCAGGCGGCATCTGATGAACAATCTGCTTCCCAATACCATTGAAGAGTATTTTCAACTTTTCTTGGCATACCGTAAGAACCACCTGCAAGACCTCCACGAAGCCGAAATGACCATCTACTAGATGATTGATTTTCAGTAAAATTAACGTAATCGTTGATAATTCTAAATAGATGGATATGAACTCTAATAATCAGCAGAATTGCCTTCAGTTTACTGTGCCGTTTGGCTTTTTGACCGATTGGATCAAAGCTAAAACGGGGCAGGTGGTGTCGATGTCGTTTGTGGACGAGAAGACGGTCACGATAAGCAGTGTTTTTAAAACCAAAATACCTCTTGTCAACAAGGAGATTTCCAAGGAGATGAGCATCAATATCTCTGATATTCAATTGATTGGAGAAAATCTGCAACTGCATTATGATGCTGGGGCGATGATGAATTTCCTGTCTTCCTATCTCGTGAAGATTCTTCCTTCCTCGGTCATCGAACGCGGTATCGTTGATTTCCTGGACAATTCAACCGTTGCCATCCATCTGGACAAGGTAGAGAAAGCACATCAGGTTCTTCAGCGTGTTGATGTTCGCTCTATCCGTTTCAACCAATTATCAGCCTTGATAGATTTCCTGTTACTCTAAGCCAATTAGTGAAATGAGTTAGCTTCACGAGAGAGGCTCTTGAATTGAGGGTTTCTCGTTTTGAAATCTTCTTTTCGAGTTGGCTACAGTGAAATTAAAGCATCTATCAGAAGCCTTCTATAGCTCAACAATTATTGCAATTTGGTCTTCAGATCAAGTTGCAATAATGTTAATTACACGGGGGTTGCCGTTAAATTTGGTCAAATTCGGGGGATTGGGAGGGCTGATTTAAAAGAATATGAGTACCTTTGCCGTTTAGTATCAAGATAATCTTAAAAAACTACATAATACAAACTATTTGACAAGAGAACCGATGAAGAAGTACAAGCTCATCAACAACACGCTGGGATGGCTCATCTTTATTGTGGCAGCGGCGACCTATCTGCTGACCATTGAGCCCACCGCCAGCTTCTGGGACTGCCCGGAGTTTATCGCTCAAGGTTTTAAGACAGAAATCGGCCACCCGCCTGGCAACCCGATCTTTATCCTTGCCGCCAACTTTGCGAGCAAGTTTGCCGGTGGTGACGTGATGGCTGTTGCCAAGTGCGTCAACGCGATGTCGGCGATCTTCAGTGCGCTGACGATTCTGCTGCTTTTCTGGTCCATCACCCATCTGGTGAAGAAACTCGTCGTCAAGGACGGCGAGGAGGACAAGATGACCCTCGCCCAGTACCTGGTGGTGATGGGTAGCGGCATCTGCGGTGCGCTGGCCTACACCTGGAGCGACACCTTCTGGTTCAGTGCTGTCGAGGCCGAGGTATATGCCTTCTCCTCGTTCTGTACTGCGCTGGTATTCTGGCTCATCCTCAAGTGGGAAGACCATGCCGATGCTCCGAGCAACGATCGTTGGATCATCCTCATCGCTTATGTGCTGGGTGTCTCGCTGGGTGTCCACCTGTTGAACCTGCTGTGTATTCCTGCCATCGCGTTGGTATTCTACTACCGCCAGTGCCGTTCCAATGGCAAAGACTCGACATTGAAGGGCTCATTGATCACGCTGCTTGTGTCGTTTGTCATTGTCGGCCTGATTCTCTACGGCCTGGAGCCTGGCTTCGTGGAGTGGGGACAGAAGTTTGACTTGTTCTTTGTCAACACGCTGGGCATGTCGTTCAACTCCGGCGTATTGGCCTATGCCATCGTGCTGCTTGCTGTGCTGGCTTGGGCATTGTTTGAGCTCTACCGCAACAAGAGCACCCTGCTCATCAAGATCTCTTTCGCTCTGAGCATCCTGCTCTCGGGCATGTTGTTCATCGGCGACAGCATGTTGCTCCCCTTGGTGCTGCTCATCGCCCTGTGCGTCTATCTGTTCAAGTTCTGCAAGCATGTACCTGTTCGCGTGTTCACCAACATCGTGGCATGCATCATGGTCATCTTCATCGGCTTCAGCAGCTATGCGCTGATTCTGATCCGCAGCTCCCAGAACACGCCGCTCGACGAGAACTCGCCCAACAATACCTACTCGCTCGCCAAGTACCTGAGCCGTGAGCAGTACGGCGAGACCCCGCTGCTCTATGGTCGCACGCTCTACAGCGATATTATGTACAAGGTTGGTCCCAACGGCACTTTGCAGCCGGCTACCAAGGACGGCCCCATGCAGTATGCCCCCGAGGTAAAGGCCGACCCCTCACAGCCTGACCGCTACAAGGAGCTTGGTCCCAAGAAGACTTACCAGTACAGCCCCGAGCAGAATATGCTCTTCCCGCGCATCCATGATGACAAACATGCCCAGGAATACATCGACTGGCTGGGTATGCAGGGCACACAGGTCGAGGCTACCACCAGACTTGATGCCGATGGCACCCCCATTCCTGGCGCCAGCGAGACGAAGCTCAAACCGACGATGTCCGAGAACCTGCGCTTCTTTGTCGACTATCAGTTGAATTACATGTACTGGCGCTACTTCATGTGGAACTTTGCCGGTCGCCAGAACGACCTCCAGGGCATGGGTGAGATTACTCACGGCAACTGGATTTCGGGCTTCTCGTTCATCGACAACCCGCGCCTGGGCGACCAGAGCCTGCTGCCCGATGACCTGGGCAAGGGCAACAAGGGACACAACGTGTTCTACCTGTTGCCGCTGCTGATGGGTATCATCGGCCTGCTGTGGCAAGCCTACCGCGGTCGTCGCGGCATCGAGCAGTTCTGGGTGATCTTCTTCCTGTTCTTTATGACGGGTATCGCCATCGTGCTCTACCTGAACCAGACGCCGAGCCAGCCTCGTGAGCGTGACTATGCTTATGCCGGTTCGTTCTATGCCTACAGCATCTGGATCGGTATGGGTGTAGCAGGACTTTGGAGCCTCGTGATGTGGCTGCTCAAGAAGAGTGCTAAGAAGGAGACCAAGGGTGAGGCTGCCAAGGCTGTCGACAATGGCAACCGTGGCGCTGTGGCTACTGCTGTAGCTGCCGTTGCCGCCCTTATCGGTCTGGCAGTGCCCCTGCAGATGGTGAGCCAGACGTGGGATGACCATGATCGCAGCGGCCGCACGGCTGCTAGCGACTTCGGCCGCAACTACTTGTCGAGTGTCGCCCCCAATGGCATCATCTTCTGTAACGGTGACAATGACACCTTCCCCTTATGGTATCTGCAAGAGGTAGAGGGTTACCGCACCGACGTGCGTGCCGTCAACCTGAGCTATCTTTCTACCGACTGGTACATCAGCCAGATGCAGCGTGCCGCCTATGAGTCAGCTCCGCTTCCCATGCAGGCAGGCAAGGACACCTATGCCTACGATGAGCGCGTGTTCAACTACTTCGTTGAACCCGACCAGACGCCCACCGATGCGCTCCAGTCATTGGCATTCGTCTATGGTCCCGAGAGCAAGAATAATCCTTATGGCATCAGTGAGATCCGTTATCCCAAGGTATATATGCCCGTTGATGCCGACCAGGCTATTAAGGCCGGTGTTGTCCGCAACGACCAGCGTGACCAGATTCAGCAGTCGATCAATGCCGATCTGCAGGTAATGGGCTCGGGCATGACAGCAAGCCAGCTGATGTCGTTCGACATCATTGCCTCGAGCATCGCTCAGGGCTGGAACCGTCCTTGCTATTTCGCGATGACTGTTCCCAACAGTTACTACTTGGGTCTTGATCCCTACCTGCGTCTGACAGGTCTTGCTTATCAGGTGACTCCTCTTGTCGGCAGCGGCAACTCTGAGGTTTCGACCGACATCATGTATGACAACGTGGTCAACAAGTTCAAGTGGGGTGGTCTTGACACCGCTAAGCCGGGTTCGCTCTATCTTGACGAGACCATCTGCCGTATGGTGACCACCATGCGTAGCGCCCTAATCGACCTTGCCAAGGGTCTGCTCCGCGAGGGTGACCAGGCCAAGAATGGCACCAAGGTCATCCCCGAGGGTATGACACAGGAGGCCTATGTCGCCGATCGCTACAAGAAGGCTCGCACCATCCTCGACCTGATGCTGGAGAAATTGCCAGTGACCGCTTGTCCGTTCACCATACAGATGGGTCAGGAGGTCGCCAATGTCTACTACTTCCTGAGCAAGTCCAGCGGCGACAATACCTGCTTGGAGAAGAGCAACAAACTGCTGGAGGACGAGATCCTGCGTTACGGCAACTACGTGCGATTCTATCAGTCACTCTCACCCTCACAGTATGAGCGCCTGACGCGTGTCGACAAGTTCATCGATCAGCAGCACCTGCTTGACCTGCTTGCCGACTATGCACAGCAGTGCGGAGAGGCGAAGTATGAGGCCATTGCCAAGAAGCTGAGCGGTGCTGGCGTGAATATGGAGCGCCAGATGGCCTATCAGCGTGCCTACGAGCAATCGATGCAGCAGAGCGCAGCCCAGCAGGCCGCCGCTCAAGCCCAGGAAGAGGCCGATGCCCCTGGACTGGAGGAGGTCCTGGCCGAGTGATGTTCATGATAGCAAAAGCCTAACGTCCAATGACTAATGACTAGCGTCTAGCGTCTAACGTCTAACGTCTAGCGTCTAAAGTCTAAGGTCTAAAGTCTAACGTCTAAAGTCTAACATCTAACTCTAGGCAATGTTAGTTGAACGTCCGCCTCTGCTTTACAGAATGATATTTCCCGAGACCGTGTGGCGCATCCACAAGCGCGACCACACGGTCTATTTGACGTTCGATGACGGTCCCATCCCCGAGGTCACTCCATGGGTGCTCGATACGCTGGACCGTTACGGCATCAAGGCTACCTTCTTTATGGTAGGGGAGAACGTGGAGCGCCATCCCGAGTTGCTCGAGGAGGTGCGCCGCCGCGGCCACTCGGTGGGTAACCACACGATGAGCCACCTGCAGGGCGCCCATGTGGGCACCAAGCACTACCTGCACAACGTCTTCCGCGCCAACGAGCTCATCGGCAGCACGCTCTTCCGTCCGCCGCATGGCCTGTTGCGTTGGGGTCAGTCCCGAGTGTTGCGTTCACGCTTTTCCATCATCATGTATGACCTGGTGACGAGAGACTACAGCCGCAAGCTCACGGGGGAACAGGTGCTTGACAATGTCAAGCGATATGCCCGCAACGGCTCGATTATCGTCTTCCACGACTCGTTGAAGGCCGAGAAGAATATGAAATATGCCCTGCCGCGCGCCATCGAGTGGCTGCAGCAGCAGGGGTACAAGTTCGATGCCATCCCCGAGCTATGACATAGCAACCCTTATCAAGTCCCAGGCCGCAAGCCTGGGATTTGACGCTTGTGGCTTCGCTGCAGCCGCGCCTGTCGATGACGAGGCGGTGGCTCGCTATGACCGATGGATTGAACAGGGCCACAACGGCTGCATGCAGTGGGCGGCAGGGCACCGTGACCTGCGCCGTGACCCCGCGATGCTGCTTGAGGGGGCTCAGACGGTCATCTCGCTTGCCCTGAATTACTATCCTGCACGTTTCCAGCCCCCCGAGGCATTGAGGGTCGCCTACTATGCCTACGGGCGCGACTACCACGAGGTGCTGCGCGAGAAATTGACCGCATTGGCGCGTTTCATCGAGGATGTCACCCATTGCGCCACCCGACCCTGTGTCGATTCGGCGCCCATCCGTGAGCGTTACTGGGCGCAGCGGGCAGGCCTCGGCTTCGTCGGCAGGAACAACTGCCTCATCATCCCGGGCAAGGGCTCCTTCTTTTTCCTGGGCGAAATCGTCACTACGGCGCAGCTGCCGCCCGACGAGCCGTGTGTCATGACCTGCGGCGACTGCGGCAGGTGTGTCGAGGCATGTCCATCGGGCGCATTGAACAGTGACGGCGCTATCGATGCTTCGCGCTGCCTCTCCTGTCTGCTCATCGAGAACCACGACGATGAATTGCCCGCTTGGGTGGCAGATGTCATTAGCAATAAGGTAGTTGGCTGTGACGAGTGCCAGTTGAGCTGTCCCCACAACGCCAACGCCGTGGCTACCACCGTTGACGACTTCGCCCTCACCCAAGCCGTAGAGCATCTCACCCGTGACCGCATCGAGCAGATGACCTCAGGCGACTTCCGCCGCACCTTCGCCCACAGCGCCATCGCCCGCCTCCGCCCCAAAACTCTCCGCCGCAACGCCCGCCTCACCCGCAACAAAGAATAACCTCTCGTCTATAGCTGTTGAGGGCTGAAATTATTTGCTTTGGCAAAGGTAGATGCCTTAGGCTGTGATTGATGAAAACTATTTCCGGTTACCCTTTTTGTCAATATTAAATTCTTCGCCGTTCTGCTTCACAGTGTAGGTGCCGTCATAGTTTATGGGAGAAATGCGTTCGTACTCTACAGGAACCTGTTCTTCACCTTTCTTATTTACCAAGCCACGAAAGTTATTTTTTTCCACTTCAATCAAATCGTTTTCATCAAACGACCAAACGTAATCATAGTCAAATGGAGTTATCGCTCTTAACTGAACATCAATAACCCCCCATTTGCCGTTACGGGAGAGTTTGTAAAATCCGTCACCGCACCTTGATAGAAATGGCGTTTTGTCGTGTCTATTTATAGGTATGCCATTGATGGCAATGAAGTCATTATTTTTTGAAGAAACAGTAACAGGAACTCTTGATAAGATATAATATAAGAGATAATCGTGCCTTATGAAAAAATGATCGCCCAAATAAATGTTGTCAACATCATGCGATATAGCAAAATGATGTATCTCAACATAATAGTGGGTATCATGTTCTGGCTTCGATTCCCAGTATCCATCAAGTCCTAATGTCTTAGTCTTGGGATCATAGAAATACCTTGGTGGGTATTTGAACAGGTCTTTCCATCTTGCGAGGACAGGTCTACCATTAATTGCAATTGGCGAACCACCACCTTGTGGCAGGGTAAGATTACCGCTCCTATTCACTGATGGCATGTCAAATTTGCCAAGTAGGAATTTGTATTTTTCCAAATACTGGCGAGTTGGCGATGGAGTCCCCTCTTTGATGTGCTTTTTCATCAGGTTTACACCATAACGGTAACAAGTCTTTTTGTTGCGGACGTCCTTATATGCCCATTGATAGTAACTACTTTTGGTGTTTTTCAGATAAAGGAGCATACCGAACTCTGCCAATGGCTCTTCCACAAAGACAACATAAGGCATTCTCTTATGGCCGGGACGATTAAAATAGGCATGCATGGCCTCATGAGCTAGAGTTGAAACGAGAAGTTCGTCCATTCTGTTTCCACGATATTCTTGTTTCATTTCCTCTGGGAACAGTTTGATAACATTTGCTTTGGGGTCATAAAGCCCACGCAGCGTCATTTGACACCAATCTCTTTTTTCGACTAATGCTTTTTCATAATTATTATACACTTCAACATGTTCCTCGTTCATTGGAGAATTTTCCAGACGTTTTATCTCTTCTTTCCAATACTCAACAGCTTCTTCGATTTCTGAAGGAATGGTTCTTTTGGGTATGCCAGGTTCAATGACTACATTGACCTTGAGTTTTGTTAAGATGTCATCCAATGAGGAGAACTTTTCGATTTGGAAAGCAAGATTAGAGCACTGTTGCAGCAACAGGGTTTGGGCTTTTGTAAGTAATAAATGGTTGTCGATGATGTTCATAGAAAAGTCATTTTAAAATCCGTTGGTGGAATCAATTAGTAAAAGATGGATAATAGCAATGAATAACTCTGATTTTCAATAATTTAGTGATTTCTAAAACATGATATTCAAATCAGAGTATTCATAACTCGTGCTCAAATTTAGACAGAATTATTGATGTAAACAAAAGATTGTCAACAAATTGTCAATAAATAAGCCAACATTCTCAAGTAAAATTTCGTTTAGTACTGCTCCAAAAAGGCCAGGACACAAGAAAAACTCCTTAGCGCCTTAGCGTCTTAGCGAGAGGCAAGGAGCGCGTCAGCCTTTTTTAATTCGTAAAATTCGCCGCCAGTAAACCCCTTAGCATGATGCCAAAGCGATGCGGAAACCATCAGCTATTTCAGATAATTCAGTTGTTATTAAAGATGAATGCGGATGCTCACTGTCGCCCGAAGTTTAGTGTATCGGGTTTAGAGAGGCTGTCGCATGGTGTTTTCTTTACCTGAATTATCACGAATTGATCATTAATTAATTCATGATAAATTAATGGTAATTATATGTAAAAAATCGAGCGCGTCAGCCCCTTAAATATCCTTAGCGTCTTGGCGCCTTAGCGTGAAGCCCGTGTGCGGATGCCTAATGAAAAGATTCTCTTTGATTTCTCGTGCGCAGCTCGATCCTTAGCGTCTTAGCGCGAGGCCCGTATGCGCTAAATCAAAGTTTTTTGTCGGTAATTTGCAATAATTCAATGATATGTTGTACCTTTGTGATAATTAGTAGAATTGATAATACAAGAATCTTATGAAGCACTATCTGAAGACTTTGGAGGCTACAGTCCGCGCTCATTGGACCCAGAATGCGCTGTGTGACTACAATGGAGACAGCTTTACCTATGCCAACGTGGCGACAAACATAGAACAGTTCCGTATCTTCTTAGAGGCTACAGGAATCACCAAGGGCGATAAAATCGCTCTCTGCGCCCGCAACTGTGCACGATGGGCGATGACATTCTGGAGCATCAATGTCAATGGCTGTGTAGCAGTCCCGCTGTTGGCTGATTTTCACCCAGATACGGTCTCCAATCTGACCAACCATTCAGACAGTGTTCTGCTTTTTGTGGACGATGACATCTGGGCAAAACAGAATCCCAAAGATATGCCCAATCTCAAGGCTGCCATCAATGTCAGGGACGGCAAGCTGCTGTGGCACCAGGATGATGCCGTGGCCCAGGCCTGGGAAAACCGCAAGAAAGCCTTCGACGCGAAATATCCCTATGGCATGTATCCCGAGCAGGTGACTTATCCCGACGACAACTGGGACGATTTAGCAATTATCAATTATACGTCAGGCACCACGGGCAACCCTAAGGGCGTGATGCTCACCTATAAAGCCATTTCCGACACTGACGACTTCGCTAACAGCCATTTCCCGAACACCCCCGGCCAAACCGTTGTCTCGATGTTGCCCCTCGCCCACATGTACGGCCTCGCCATCGAGTTCATCCATCCCAACGTCGACGGTGTTACCGTCTACTTCCTCGGCAAGACCCCGTCGCCCACCACGCTGCTCAAGGCGATGCGCGACATCAAGCCCTATATGGTGGTCACCGTACCCTTGGTGATGGAGAAAATCTATGCCAATGCCATCAAGCCCTCGATGGAGAAGGCCAAATTGCCGTTGGCTATCCCCGGCCTGAGGACTCTGGTCTATCGGGCGGCACGCAAAAAGATGATCGAAGCCTTCGGCGGAGCCGTGGAATGTTTCATCATGGGCGGCGCGGCGCTTAACCCCGAGGCCGAGCAGTTCTTCAAGAAGATCCACTTGCCCTATACGGTGGGTTATGGCATGACCGAGGCCTGCCCGCTGCTGGGATATGAGTGGTGGACCAAGTTTGTGCCGGGATCGTGCGGCAAGCCTGTACACGAAGTCCGCATCGACTCCGAGGACCCGCACCACATCCCGGGCGAAATCCAAGCCAAGGGCCCCAACTTGACCATCGGCTATTACAAGAATCCTGAGGCTACCGAAGCCGCCTTCACCGAGGACGGATGGTTCCGAACCGGCGACCTGGGCGTGATGGACGAGAAGCGCAACATCTTCATCCGCGGACGCATCAAGTCGATGATTCTCAACTCGTCGGGACAGAACATCTACCCCGAGGAGGTCGAGGCTGTCCTCGCCAACTGCCAGTATGTGGACGAATGCCTCGTCGTGGACCGCGACGGCAAGATCACAGCACTGGTATATACCGAGTTGCCCGAAGACATGGACGACGAGACCAGGGCCGCCATCCCCGGCCAAATCCGAGTTGAGGCCAACAAGTCGCTCCCCAATTACAGCAAGATCTTCAAGGTGGAGATGATGCCTAAACCCTTCGAGAAAACCCCCAAGCGCACCATCAAACGCTTCCTCTACAAATAAACCACCACCTTCGAAAATAGAGTATTAGACTTGTGCTCCCCCTCTAAGATTAGAGGGGGGCAGGGGGCGTTGATGTCCCAAGAGGACGTGCTTTGAGTGTGAATCATACTCCTCCGCCCTAACAGGTACCCCCGCCTGGGGGAGGTGGCACGAAGTGCCGGAGGAGGGGGTGCTAACGTATTGATTATCAACACAAATTTTATGTAACTCACGTTAATATACAATACACCTTATTGTAGTTATATCATGATATTCCAACAGATTTATGTTGCAAAAAGAGACAATATCTTTCACCTCCAAGGTGCGTAATTCCCAAGATTTTCAACTCTTGACTCTTTGTCTTTGAAGGAGTGGAAGTAAACTATTTTTAGTCCTTAACTCTTTTTTTGATATGTTAGGGACTATTTACGATTTATTTTTAGTCCTTAACTTGGTTATTTGAGACGTTAGGGACTAAGAATGATAAAGGGAAGAGGACGTCGGCGGTGCCATGTGCGCGGATGCCCATCAGACATCTCAGATGAATCAGTTGTTGAAATTCCTTCAAGGGCGGCGATGGTGCGGGCAACTTTGAGGATGCGGTCGTAGGCGCGGGCGCTCATGTTCATGCGTTCCATGGCGTCGCGAAGCTTTTCCAGGCCGGCGGCGTTGGGCTCGGCGTATTTGTGGAGCAGGGATGGGGTCATCTGGGCGTTGCAGTGGATGCCGGGTTCGTCCTTGAAGCGGCGTTCCTGCAGCATTCTGGCTGCGATGACGCGCTGGCGTATGGCGGCGCTGGGTTCGCCGGGGGCCTTAGATGACATTTGGTCGAAATCTACGGGCTGGACTTCGATCTGCAGGTCGATGCGGTCGAGCAGCGGACCCGAAATTTTGCTCATGTAGTGGGTGCGCTGGTACTCGTTGCAGACGCATTTCTTCTTGGGGTGCCCGTAGTATCCGCACGGGCACGGATTCATGCTCGCTACGAGCATAAACGAGGCGGGATATTCGGTCGAATATTTCGCCCTACTGATGCTTATAATCCTGTCTTCCAGCGGCTGGCGCATCACCTCCAGCACACTTCTCGAAAATTCAGGCAATTCATCCAAGTGGAAAGACTTGCCCCATTGCAACAGCCTCATAGCCAGCCATAAAGTCCCAAAAACGACCAAAATATGTACCATAAAGCCATTCACAACCACAAAGATACACAACAAAAACGTATTACTATGGGCTTAGAAATGAAATAATGCAAGAAATAAGGGTGTAATTATGAAATAATGACTATATTTGCAGTCGTTCTTTGGCGAAAGTCCCTCTGCTAATGATGGCGAGTTTACATCAAAAGAATCAACTCTTTTCCTGTGATTGGGACCGAATCACTTGAGACCGTGCTACAAATCAAGTTGAACAAGGACATGAAAGATCAGGTTTTGAAACTGGTTTTTGGCAAGATTGATTTAGAAATATTGAACAAGTTATAAGAAATCGAGAACTGATAAGACCATCTGGTTTTATTTTGTGAGAATGATTACTGTATTATTAAAATCATAAAATATAAATGGGATAATTTAAAACTAAAATTTTATATATTGCCCCAAAATGGTTTCGTCAAATAATCGCTCCACTTTCTTGGTTTGTAATCGGAGCATTAAGCGGTATTACGGCATTAGTTTTATGGTATGGCTTTAATTTTACCAAAATTAAACCAAATGATACTTATGATCCGTGGCTGATTTCATATTATCTATTTTCAATATTCGGTGCTTTTGGCACAGTAATGGCAGTTATTGTAGCATTGGCTAAGGAATCTATCATGAATTGGCTTTATAAACCAAGACTGTCTGTTACTCTTGAAGAGGAGGGTGTCACTGAAATATTGAGACAAGACCAACGAGTTCCCGAAGCAAACGCTTATCGGTGTTATGTTTGTATTGAGAATAATGGCAGTTTCTCAGCAAAAGGATGTAAGGTTAATATCAGTGAAATAAAAGATTTGAAAAATAATAAACCAAAATCAATAAGAAGCGCAATACGGAAACAACTCTATTGGACATCTCAAAGTGTTGATCTTCCTGTTGGAATTCCTTCTAGATTACAACTATTTGAAATAAAAAACCCAAATAATATAGGTACGCCTAATACCACATCGGATACAACATCAAAACCAAAGATAAACTTCAACGGGTGCAATTTAAGTGATGCTTATCGTCAAAAGGGTAAATGGAGCATTGATTACTACATATCTTACACTAATGGTGACGCTTTTAAATTCTCTGTTCTAATAGAGTGGAATGGTGAATTTAAAAGCCGTGCTACAGAAATGAAAGAAATACTGACTGTAAATATTATTTGATTATGAAAAAAATATATATAATTCTACTCGAACCAAGTGAAACTCCAGTATCACTGAGAGAGAAAATACAAAATATGGGTAATTGTTATAAGTTATATGATTCATATCTTATCTGTTCCGAAGTTCAGTCCACTGAAGAACTGTATTATAAAATCATTGGACAAGAATATAAATCGGATGAGATAGTTATTTTGGAGTTACCTTTAGAAAAAACTGGTTATTTTGGTTATGCAGATCGCAGTTTATGGGCATGGATAACAGAAAACATTGCCAATGCGAATGTAGATATTTCTCAAAGAGATGATGTAAAGAACGAAGATAGTTCAGCAGATGGTGAATATTTTACAACTCAATCAGCTGAATAACTCAAGTTTTTATCTGTTGAGGTGCTCCCGTTTTATCAGCTAGTTGGATTGGAAAGGCTATGACACTATTTAGTTTCAAAGAAGACTCATTATTAAACAATGGTTTTGCCAGAGGCGTTAACCTTGCTGTGTGGGTACTAGTTTTTATTGTCTGCATCACAAATGAAGGTGCAGTTAAATTCCCTGCATGGGGGGTCTTTGCAATATCCATTGTAACAGGCATTGCTACTCCAATTTGCCTTGAAAAGGTTGTTGAGAAAACGACATTTTTTGAATGGGACTATACTGAACGCAAGAAAAAGTTTAGGTTTATAACGATGTATGTGATGATCTGCTCTGCTTTGTGGGTGTTAATCTCTGTCGATGCATTCTTAATCTATGGTGCATTTATTTGTGACTCTCATTGGTTCATTAAATTAATGCCTATTATCCTAATTGTTTTCTTTGTCTTTAACTTGTTGAATATTTGCAGCCTATTCTAT
Source organism: Sodaliphilus sp. (assembly GCA_045114065.1). Classification (GTDB taxonomy): domain Bacteria; phylum Bacteroidota; class Bacteroidia; order Bacteroidales; family Muribaculaceae; genus Sodaliphilus. Next base: position 45,027 of record JBGUJU010000130.1, on the reverse strand, counting down.
CCTATATTTGAATATAGTCTGAAGCCTGCTTATAAGTTTCAGAAGAAACCAAAGAACTGGCAGGAAGATGGCCCGGAGATTAATGATGATGCCGAAATCTTTGATGATATTATTGATATTATATGACGCACCATCGTTATCACTCTTCTTTGTCTTTGACTTGCCATTTAGGCGTTTGAAACGGGACCTCGGTCTTGCTGGATATCCATGCCTTTGAATGTTATAAGGTTTTATTGACGTTGTTGCGCCAATAATCAAGAGTGAGGTCACGGCAGTCTTGGACGCGCATTTCGGCTGACGCCAAAAAATGTCATAGAGGCGGTTCAGTCGGTAAACTTTAGCATGGAAATATGGATGGTTCTTTTGATTAAATAATCTATGGCAGTTGTTAAGTGATTCTTAACAACTAATAATTAATTGCCTATTTATAAATAGATTATACTCATTTTGTGATGGTCCTCTACCAAGGTAGTAGAAAACTTATAAACTACTACCAATATAGGTGGGGCGGTCGAGGTTGCGGTAGGCGATGGCTTCCATGATGTGGTGGTCGAGGACGTCGGCGCAAGCCTCGAGGTCGGCGATGGTGCGGGCGACTTTAAGGATGCGGTCATAGGCGCGGGCGCTCATGTTCATGCGTTCCATGGCGTCTTTCAACTTCTCCAGGCCGGCGGCGTTGGGCTCGGCGTATTTGTGGAGCAGGGACGGGGTCATCTGAGCGTTGCAGTGGATGCTGGGTTCGTCCTTGAAGCGGCGTTCTTGCAGCACCCTGGCGGCGATGACGCGCTGGCGGATGGCGGCACTAGGCTCGCCTGGGGCTTTGGATGACATTTGCCTACGGCTTCTGTTGGCTGCGCCTCAGCAATCCTCAAACGAGTTTGGGATTGCGCTCGGCTTGCACAACAGTTGATCAAAATCGACAGGCTGGACCTCGATCTGCAGGTCGATGCGGTCCAATAGCGGGCCCGAAATCTTGCTCATGTAGTGGGTGCGCTGATACTCGTTGCAGACGCATTTCTTCTTGGGATGACCATAGTACCCGCACGGGCACGGATTCATCGAGGCCACGAGCATAAACGAGGCAGGGTATTCGGTGCTGTACTTTGCTCTACTAATACTTATTATCCTGTCTTCCAGCGGTTGACGCATTACCTCTAGCACACTTCTAGAAAATTCAGGCAATTCATCCAAGCGGAAGAACTTGCCCCATTGCAACAGTCTCATGGTCAACCATAAAGCCCAAAGCCAACCAAAATATGTAACATAAAGCCATCCACAACCACAAAGATACACAACAATTCTATAATAAATTGGCTTTTATTGGGGCTTGTTTTTAATGGGTTTACTCTCTATTTAGCAGTTTTTTTGTAATTTTGCCATTACAACACAAAGAATCATCAAACCAAATAGTTATGGAATCAAATCAAACCACAAAGAGAACAACAGTTGAATTGATTAATAGAAAGAGATTATGGCTCCTTTTGCCTCTTCTTCTTGCTCCATTCTTGGGGTTATATTTATATTCATCGCTGGGATGGTGGATGTCAATTTGTTTAATCATAGTTGGATTTCTACAATCCTTGACCGTATTTATGTATATGGGAGATGACGTTTTCAACGATAAAAGTCATATCTCAGAAACTATTAGTGTTGATGAACTGGATGCATATACAGAAAAGGAGATTAGTCTGACAAGAAAACTACAAGTTTTGACTCTTATTACTGGTATACTTGATTTATTTCCATTTGCTTGTCAATTTCACTGGATTCCGGATTATCATTTCTATTATGAAGGCGGCATAATTGTAACAATCTTATCTTTAGTTTTATGCGGAATATTTATATGGAGCGCTTATGAAATTAGGAATCCTCGAATTAAAGAGAACCAGCATCTATATAAAAGAACTGGAAAGACAAAAGAAGAAAAATTAGAAGATGAAATGCGTCATCTTAAAGAAGCAGAAGAACGAAAACAAGAAAACAAGAAGAACAGATTTGGTGAAGGATTTATAGAACTTGGTAGAAATGTTGTCATTAACGACAAGACTAAAAAGGTTTTTATTAACTCAAAAGAGTATGGATTTAATGACATTTTAGGATACTCTGTCCAAGATAATTCAATAACAATACACTCTGAATCTACCTCAACGGCAAGAACAAATACTGGAAGCATGATAGGGCGTGCAGCTGTTGGTGGTGTTTTGCTAGGTGGTGCTGGTGCTGTTATTGGGGGAGCAACAGCCAAGAAGGATATACATAATTCTGGTTATTCAAGTACAGTTCTTCATGACTATTCGGTGGTTATTACGGTTAATAATATCGTCTCTCCTAATGAAATAGTAAAAGTGGGAAATGATGAAGAAACATTAAACAAAATCACCTCAACATTAACCGTTATATTACATAATAATTAGATATGGAATTAACTGCATTGAACATAGGAGCTTTCATTTTAGTTCCTATCCTAACAGCTGTGTTGGGTGGATGGGTTGGTGCTTTTTTTGGTAGTAAATATCGAAAGAATGAAGAACTTGAGGAAAAAGAAAAAATTCGCAGTATAGCGATTAAGGCTTTAAATATAATTAAATCATACTCAAAAAAGTCTTATCGAGAAGCTGAAGGTGAGTTTAATAAATCTTTATCTATTGCCGAAAAACGCACTATTATTGTAGCGCTACATAAATTGGGCATTCCTTTTGGAGTTCCTTCAAATGAAACATTTAGTATAAAGAAAATATATTTTACTGATACCATCATTGACGAAAGCGATCTTAATGGAATCATTCTTCAAATAAGTAAAGGTTATTGTGATAACTTGTTTTATAAAGATCCAGATACATATTTTGCAACAAACTTTACTTTACTTGCAATGAGAAATGCAGGTAAGAAATATGTTGCTGAAGTATTAGCAAAAAGTAAAGTTGATGTCGTAACCAATCAACTGGTGGAACCTATTGACTTAGGCACTATTTTTAGTCTTGGTGAGTTTAAAGCTATTCAGGTATTAAGGGATCAAGTAAGAGATCAGATGTATTTTGATAAAAATGGCCAGCCTATTAAAGAAAAGATTGATTCACTAATAAAAGATATTGATTTAGGATTGTGGGATTCATATTTAATGTGGAGCTTTGAAGCATATCAAAATATTAAAACTCAGAATCTAATGGCACAGTATTTATCTAATTTACCACTTATTAGTAATGGCACTCAGAGTGATATCCATGAAACAAATACGATAAAGGATTAACAAATGTTTTTGTTACTTTTACATTGCATCGCTTTCTATTTATCTGACACAAAGCATAATATGTAATAGTTGATTAACAAACGTACAAGATATGACAGAACAAGAGTTACAACAGTATCTTATCGAGCAATACCCAAAGGAGGATGAGGGTTGCGAGTGGAAAGAGTTCAAGAATTTAAAGAACAACTTCTCTGGTCATGAGAGAGATGATGTCATTTCATACGTGTCTGCATTGGCCAACATGGAAGGAGGGCATTTAGTTATTGGCGTTGAGGATAAGACATTGAAGATAGTAGGAACTGACACTTATAACTATGATGTTCAGACAGCGCGTCTCAAGCTGATAAGCCAATGCACTAATCTACCATCAGAAGGGTTATTCGTAGAGGAATTCATCACATCAGATACAAACAAGACTGTGTGGATAATTCATGTGCCGCGTCATTTGAAAAGACAACCCGTTTATGCTCACAACAAAGCTTGGCAACGTTTGGATGATTCGTTAATAGAGATGACAGATTCCCGCAGAAATGCTATACTAAACGAGCAAGATGACATCGTCTTAGATTGGTCTTCACAGATTATCCCCAACGCTAGTATAGATGACCTCGATCCGCGTGCTGTAGTCAAGGCCCGCGAGAAATTCACAGAACTTCACCCAGAACGAGAAGCTGAAATTAAAGCATGGGATGATGTGACGTTTTTGAACAAAGCACTGTTAACGAAAAAGGGTCAGATCACAAACTCCACCATTATATTATTGGGTAGAGAAGAAAGCGAGCACTTCCTTTCCCCTGCAGTATGTAAAATCAGATGGATGCGCAAAAAAACGGGTGCCGATGAGAATGATGAGTTTTGTATCTTCTCAATTCCAATGATTCTTGCAGTAGATGAAGTTGCTAACAAGATCAAGAATGCTACTTACACATACACAATCGAAGGTAATTTGTTTCCAGAAACTTTGTTGCGTTATGATGTCTTTACCATTAGAGAGCCATTATGCAATGCCATTGCTCATCAAGACTATGACCTGTCAGCAAGAATAGAAATTGTTGAATATGAGGATGAATGTTTGCGTTTTAAAAATTATGGAACATTTCTACCGCCATCAGTAGAATATGTGGTTGAGAATGACTTTCCTGAATCAAGATATCGTAACAAATTCTTGGTAGAAGCAATGCGCAATGTGAAAATGGTAGAAACAGAAGGCGGTGGAATCCGTAAGCTTTATATGCAACAAAAGAAACGTTTCTTCCCAATGCCTAAGTATAGTCTTGGTGGACAGACTGTAGTTTGCGAAATTGAAGGCAAAGTGTTAGATGAAAATTTTGCTAAAATTTTGGTAAATAACCCAAATCTATCTTTGGCTGATATCATTCTATTAGATAAAGTACAAAAGCATGAGCAGATTTCTGATGAATCTCTCGCATATCTAAGAAAGAAAAAGTATGTTGAAGGTAGAAAGCCTAATGTATATTTGTCTTTTTCTGTTGTTAAAAAATCAAAGCATGTAGGACTGAAAACATCCTACATAAAGAATAAAAGCTTTGATGATGACTATTTCAAAAAACTCATTATTGAATACATTACAAAATTTAGAAAAGCAACGCGTCAAGAGATAACGACTTTATTAGAAAACAAACTACCTGAAAACCTTTCTAAGCGTCAGAAGTTTGACAAGATAACAAATCTATTATCTTCTATCAAGAAAAAGGGAGCCATTGTATTTGTAGATGGGTGTTGGGTATTAACAAGCGAAATAAACAAGGAGAACAAGTGAAATTAGCAGGTCCTCCTTTTAATAAAGGGAGGACTATGAGTTCTCACTTGTGCTGGATTAACAAGAAAAAATGAATTAACAAGCCCGAATTAACTAGAATACTTAGCTTTATTATAACGATGTGCTGAGGTAAGTGGGGCGGTCGAGGTTGCGGTAGGCGATGGCTTCCATGATGTGGTGGTCGAGGACGTCGGCGGTGCCTTCGAGGTCGGCGATGGTGCGGGCGACTTTGAGGATGCGGTCGTAGGCTCTCGCGCTCATGTTCATGCGTTCCATGGCGTTGCGAAGTTTCTCCAGGCCGGCGGCGTTGGGCTCGGCGTATTTGTGGAGCAGGGACGGGGTCATCTGGGCGTTGCAGTGGATGCCGGGTTCATCCTTGAAGCGGCGCTCTTGCAGCATCCTGGCAGCGATGACGCGCTGGCGGATGGCGGCACTGGGTTCGCCTGGAGCCTTGCTTGACATCTGATCAAAATCGACGGGCTGGACCTCGATCTGCAGGTCGATGCGGTCCAACAGCGGCCCCGAAATCTTGCTCATGTAATGGGTGCGCTGATACTCGTTGCAGACGCACTTCTTCTTGGGGTGCCCATAGTACCCGCACGGGCACGGATTCATGCTCGCCACGAGCATAAACGACGCGGGATACTCCGTAGAATATTTTGCCCTTGAAATCGAGATAATCCTGTCCTCTAACGGCTGCCGCATCACCTCCAGGACACTGCGATTGAACTCGGGCAGCTCGTCAAGAAAGAGGACGCCATTGTGGGCGAGGGAGATTTCGCCGGGCATGGGGTAGGAGCCGCCACCGACGAGGGCGACGGGCGAGATGGTGTGGTGCGGACTGCGGAAGGGGCGCACGGTCATCAGCGTGGTGCCTTGGGGCAGTTTGCCTGCCACGCTATGTATCTTGGTGGTCTCGAGGGCCTCGCTCAGCGTGAGTGGCGGCAGGATGGACGGCAGCCGCTTGGCCATCATCGATTTGCCCGAACCGGGACTGCCCACCAGCAGGATATTATGCCCACCGGCACAGGCGACCTCAAAGGCGCGCTTGACGTTTTCCTGTCCCTTGACATCGGCAAAGTCGTAGGGGAAAACGCCCTGTGCCCGGGCAAATTCGGCGCGGGTGTCAACGACAGTGGGCTCTAGGGTGATCATATCGTTCAGGAAATCAATCACTTGGGTGAAATTGTCCACGCCATAGATGTCTAGATTATTGACCACGGCAGCCTCGAGGGCATTGGCGCGCGGCACGATGAAACCGTCCAGTTGCAGCTGCCGGGCAAGGATTGCCATGGGCAGGGCTCCCTTGATGGGACGCAGGCTGCCGTCGAGCGAGAGTTCGCCCATGAGCATGTAACGTCCCAGTTTGTCCAGGTTGATTTTCTCGTCGGCAGCGAGGATGCCGATGGCCAGCGGCAGGTCATAGGCCGACCCTTCCTTCTTGATATCGGCGGGTGACATGTTGATGACCACCGACTTGCCAGGGAACTCGATACCAGCCTGCTGGATGGCGCAGCGCACGCGCTCGGCACTCTCCTTGACGGCTGTGTCGGGCAGGCCCATAATCATGAATCCCGACCCCCAATCGACCGTTACCTCGACTTCGACCTTGATGGCGTCGATGCCATGCACTGCTGCTGCTATCGTTCTGGCTAACATGAATTTAGGTTAATGGTTAAGTGTTAAAGGTTAATGATGAAGGGACTCGGTGACCATCTTGGTAGCGGTGTCCAGATTGGGACCGGAATATATGATCAGGCCGGTACTATCGGCAACGGCATACCACGGTAATGACGTGATGCCCAGGAGCTGGATACCTTGCTCAAGGGGACCTCCAGGAGCCCAATAATGGGGCCATTTCTCGCCCTGGATGGTCTTGTGCCAGCGCAGGGTATCTCCCTCGGTAAGGATGTCGATGATACGGATTTTCCCTTCCGATTTGTCGCTGAGGGCCTGGAGGTTAGCCACCAGAGTGGAGCGGTCATTCTGCGGGTTAGCCCACATGGACAGCAGCGTCATCCGGTCAGCCAACTTAATTTCCTCAAAGCCGCCGTCGTGCTTGACGAGGTTGAGGGTCGTCAGCCGTGGCAGATTCGTTTTCTTCTTCTTCAATTGAGTGGTGATCATCAGGGTGGCGGTGAGCGATTCGGGACGTGCCTCGGCATTGATGCCCTTCAGCATCTTGTTCACTTTGGCCAGGTCGTTGTAGTCGCTGTAATCCACCAGCATGAGTACCGTGGACAGCATGTCGTCGGGGTGCTCGCGCACATATTTCTCGATGGCGGCATCCAGTCGGCTCGGGTTGGGGTCGCTGTAGAAGGCCCTATGCTCGTCGCGGAAGAGCTGCCAGTCCTCGTTCAGGCGGTTGCCCTTGACCTTGAAGGACATGCTCTTGCTGGCATCGCCCTTGACCTTGATGTGGTCCCCGTTGGCGACAACAGCCACTGCCAACACCTCATAGCGATGATTGAGCAGATAGACGATGACGGGCTGTGGTGACTCGCCCTTGAAGGCAAAGTGCCCTTTCTTGTCCACGTCGGCCTGCTGCTCGACGATGCCCGAGTCCCCGTGGAAGACCACCGTCACGGCGTTGCTCTCGAGGTTGGTGATGTTGCCGTCAATCTTGAAACTGCCACTGTTGCACGAGGTGAGCGCTGCAACCAGAATGAGCAGGAAGAGATAGGTCTGTTTCATACTTCTGTTTCTTGTTATTGAACTGATTTTTTTCGTACAAAAGAATCGTTCGCTCTGTACGAAAATTAGGGGTCGCGCCAGTCGCCGTGCTGCTTGATGAGGGCAACGAGGCGGTCGATGGCGTCGGCCTCGGGGATATTCATCTCGATGCACTGCTTGCCCTTGTAGAGGCTGATGCGCCCGGCGGCGGCACCCACATAGCCGTAGTCGGCATCTGCCATCTCGCCCGGGCCGTTGACGATACACCCCATCACGCCGATCTTGAGGTGCGTCAGGTGGGCTGTTGCCTGCTGCACGCGCTGCACCGTCGATTGCAGGTCAAACATCGTCCTGCCGCAGCCGGGGCACGAGATAAACTCGGTCTTGCTGATGCGCTGGCGTGCTGCCTGCAAGATGGCGAAGGCATAGCGCACGACATCGCCGCGGTTGTAGATGCTGGGGGCTTCGAGCCAGATGCCGTCGGCGCGGCGGTTGAGCATCACAGCGCCCAGGTCGGCTCCCGCCTTGACCTGCAGCCACTCGTTGGAACTGTCGGTATAGGTGTTGCGCACGATGACAGGGCAGTTGATGCCAGCCCGGTCAAGTGCATGGGTCAGCGCCTGCTGTTCGGCGGGAATGTTCTTCCCCACGGGCGTGATGACGAGCACCGTGTCCGAGCGTCCGCGCAGGAACTCGAGCCGTTCTATCGGTGTGGTGACAGGCACCTGCAGGAAGCGCAGCCGTGCCGTGGTGCAGCGGTCCCACTCGCCCAACGTGAGCAGCGGGAAGGCATTGCGTTCGCCCCTCCAGGACCCCATCGGCACGAGAAAACGGTGCATGCCGTCGATGAGTCCGTCGGCGCTATAGTAGAAGTCGGGCTGCAGCTCGTTGCCGTCCAGTTCATCGGGGCGGTAGCTGGCGATGACCACCGGCTGGTGCTGGCCACCGATGCAGTCGTTCACTGCAACCGTGGCACGTCGCTCGGGGCACAGCGGGTCATAGCCGTCGCTGTACTCTCCCTCGATCGGGTCATGTCCGGCACGCTGGCCGATGTAGTCCACCAGTTTGCGGGCTACAGGGATTTCCAGCTCCGGTTCCTCGCTGAGCGAGACGCGGATGGTGTCCCCGAGGCCCTCGGCCATCAGGGCACCGATGCCCACGGCGCTCTTGATGCGTCCGTCCTCGCCGAACCCCGCCTCGGTAACGCCCAGGTGCAATGGGAAATGCATGTCCTCACGGTCCATGGCAGCGACCAGACGGCGCACCGCTTCGACCATGACGACGACATTGGACGCCTTCATCGAGATGACCACGTCGAGGAACTGTTCCTCAATGAAGACGCGCAAGAACTCCATCACACTCTCGACCATGCCCATCGCCGTGTTGCCATAGCGGCTCATGATGCGGTCGCTGAGCGAGCCGTGGTTCACGCCCAGGCGCACCGCCGTGTGGTGTTGGCGGCACAGGGCGATAAAGGGCAGCAACGCCTCGCGGATGCGGCCCAGCTCGGCTGTGTATTCCTCGTCGGTATATTCCAGCTGCTTGAAGGTGCGTGCCGGGTCCACAAAGTTGCCCGGGTTGATGCGCACGCCCTCGCACACTGCCGCTGCGGCAAGCGCTGCCTGCGGGTTGAAGTGGATGTCGGCGATAAGCGGAATGTCGCATTCCTGGGCACGCAGCACCTGGGAAATCTCACCGATGCTGTTCGCCTGTTTCACGCCCTGGGCTGTGAGACGCACATAGTCGGCCCCGGCATAGGCGATGCGTTGGCATTGTGCCGCACTGGCCTCGATGTCATCGGTGGCGGTGTTGGTCATTGACTGGACGCGTATGGGCCACTCGCTGCCCATAGCAATACCGCCCACATCGACACTGACAGTGGAGCGGCGGTTATAGTTGAAAGGATTCATAGTTTCTTAAGTTTCTAGTTTCTAGTCCCTAGTTTCTAGTGTCGGGTTGTTTGGTATTTCCTGCCCAATTTATCCGAGCAACCTGATGGTCATCGACACGCACAGGAAACCGACGATGGCGCCTGCCAGCACCTGCCAGATGTCGTGGCGCTTGAGTGCCAGCCGTGCCGAGCCCAGCATGCCAGCCAAGATGATGCAGATACACAACAGCCAGAACAGGTCAAAGGCGCTGAGTCCCAGCACATGGATCTGATAGACGAGGGCAATGACACCGCCGATGCCTGCCATGTGGGCACTGATTTTCCACTTCAGGTTGATGAGTGCCATGACAAGGACCGTGATTGCCGAGCCCACCATGAACATGACGAACCACTGCGGCGAGTGGCAATAGTACAGGTAATAGGCAGCCACCAGGTAGCACAAGACGGTGAACAGATAGGGGATGAGCCGCTGTTCGCGCACCTCGACATGGAGGTCCTTGACCAGCTTGAAGTGCCGCAGCACGCTCAGGAAGATGAGCGGGAAGATGCAGGTGATGCCCATGCACATGAGCAGCACCGACACGCGCGTGCCGTAGGGTAGCAGGCACAGCACCGAGATCCACAATGCCAAAAAGACGCCATAGGTGGGCATCAGCAGCGGGCTCAGCACCGTGGTCAGGAAGTTAGCAACTCCCGCGATGAATTTATTGATGGTATATCGGTTCATTGAATCAGTATCATAAAGGATAGGAAGTCAAACGCCTGATAGAGTGGGGACTAAAAGCTTATTTCGCCATCTTGCGGCGCTCCGAACTGCTGGGAATCTTGAGCGACACGCGGTACTTGGCGACGGTGCGGCGTTCCAGCTTGTGGCCCATCGCCTTGAGGCGCTCGCACAGGGCATCATCGCTCAGCGGATGAGCCTTGTCCTCGCCCTCGATGAGTTTCTTGAGGTCATCGACGACAGCGTGACGAGAGCCACCATTGATGTCCTCGCTGAAGAAGGACTTCAGGCTCTTCACGCCCCATCGTGTCTGGACATACTTGTTGCTGATCGCCCTTGACACCACCGAGACGTCCTTGCCGATCATGTCGGCTATCTGCTGCTGTCCCAGTGGTTTAAGGTCGCGTTCGTCACCGCTCATGAAGTAGTCGTTCTGGCACTTGACGATGGCGCTCATGGTATTGAACAAGGTCTCCTGGCGCTGCTTGAGCACCTCGATGAACATGCTGGCACGCTGGTAGGCGTCCTGGATGGTCTTCTTCTCCTTGGCCTCCTTGACGCTCAGGTCACGGCCTCCCTTCTTGTAGCGCTCGTTCATGACGGCATAGCTCTCGCTGATCTGCAGCGTGGGGATGTTGTTGCGCAGGGTCACCGTCATCCTGCCCGTGTCCTCGTCAAGTTCCACGTCAAAGTCGGGCGTCACCTGCTGGTTGGCAAAGGACTGTGACCCGAAGACGTTGCCAGGATACGGATTCAACCCCCTCCTGATCTGGTGCTTGAAGACCTCCTCGATGCGCTGGGCGCTGACACCCATCTTGCGGGCGATGCTTTCAAACCGCAGTGCCGCCATGTCGTCAAAGTGTTTCTCTACCATGGTGATGGCAAGGTCGCGGTCCTCGCTCTGTGGCTTGCGTTGCAGCTGCAGCAGGATGCACTCGCGCAGGTCGCGTGCCGCGATGCCCGGCGGATCCAGGGACTGCACGATGTTGAGTACCTTCTCGACCTGCTGTGAGTCAACGTCATAGCCGTCCTTGAACGTCACGTCGTCGGCCACCTGGGTGGTGCTGCGGCGCAGGTAGCCGTCATCTTCCAGATTACCCACGATGGCATTGGCGATGATGCTTTGTGTCTCGTTGAGTTCCAACTCGCCCAGTTGGTCGGCAAGAAACTCCTGCATGGTTTTTTCGCTCACAGCAGTCGGGGCATAGTACTCATCGTCGCGGCTACGGTTGTTGGCCATGAAGCGGTACCACGCTACGGTATCGTCATCGCCGCTGTTCTCGCCGATGATGTCATCGCCGCGGTTCTGGTCATCGCGTTGTGGCGCTTTGTCCTGGCTGCCTTCACCGTCGCCATATCCGTTATCATCGTTGTCCTCGGACTTTTTCTCCAGTGCCTGGATTTCGTTGATCTTGTTGTCGATGAACTCCTCCATCTCGGCATCGTTTTTTTCCAGTATCGTGCCCAGCATGCGCTGTTGCTCCAGCACCATGCGCTGCTGCTGTTTCTGTTCCAGTGTGAGATTCTGTTTAGCCATAATCTTTGGGTTTTTAGCTTTAACCTACAAAGGTAGTAAATTTTTTATTATCACACAACATTGTCCTTTTTCCCCACTGAATAAAGGGCATTTTCCCGTTTTTTTTATTCGTGTCAGGTAAAATGCTGTAGTGCAGTAGCAGTTACGGGACCTGGGACCAAGCCACTCGGTTTTAATGCGAATTTCACGAATTGCCTCTACAATTAAAAACTACAAATTTCACGAATTATACTAATTTCTTGGCCGTCAGGCCGATTAAAAAACGCGAGACTAATATGATATAGCTTCATTATTTGGTAAGATGAATTATTATGTCTATTTTTGCGCATTTATTTCGTATGGCCATGGAATCATGGACGACGATAAATGCTTAATTAGCTTGCTATTATATCATTAATTTCATTAATTTCATTACGCATCACCAAAACTACTAGTTATGATGACCAAGACATTATGTGTTCTCTCCTTGATGCTGTGCTGTGCAGTATCGGCAATTGCTGTTCCTGCTAAGGCAGGCTGGCACACCATCACCCAGAGCGACGGCTCTACCTTGACAGTTCAGACCGTTGGCAATGCCTTCAACAGTGCCATCCTCACTACCGACGGCTTGATGGTCGAGCGGGGCCGAGACGGGGACTTCTACTACATCTCGTCGCTGACTGGCATGACGGCCGTGCGAGCCCACGAGCCAGCGCACCGCACTGCAAGCGAGAAAGCATTTGTTTCGGCCCAGCGCCGTTCCCTGACGTTGCAACCCAAGTCCTACAAGATGCCGACCTCCAAGGGCGGCTTGAGGGCTACTGGCAGCAATGCACAGGCCGATGTGCCTGCCCAGGGCGACCGTGTGATTCCTATCATCCTTGTGGAGTTCCAGGACAGGAAATTTGTCAACACCCGCGAGAAAATCATCGAGTCGATGCTCACTGGCGATGTAAGCGTCGGGCAGTACTTCCATGACCAGTCCAATGGGGTATATCAGCCCAAGTTTGACGTGCACGGCATCTACACGCTGTCACAGAACCGTGAGTACTATGGAGGCCACGAGGGCACGACCAAGGATAAGGGAATCGGCTGGATGGTATCCGAAGCCTGCCAGTTGGCAGCCGACGATGGTGTCTCCTTCAAGCCCTATGACACCAACGATGACTACTATTGTGACGTGGTCATCATCATCTTTGCCGGAGTTGGCGAGGCTCAGGCATCTCTGAGTTGCCCCGATGCCATTTGGCCCTGTAACTGGACACTGGAGGCGGCTCAGTACTACAAGAGAGGTGGTAATGGCGCCTTCAGCCCTAGCCCGGGCGACCCCTATGTCAACCACTTTGCTGTGTTCAACGAGCTACACGGTAGCCGCGAGACTAGCAAGACCATCGACGGCATCGGCACGTTTGTCCACGAGTTTGGGCATTGTCTGGGCCTGCCCGACATGTATGCCACCAACAATCAGGACCACTTCGGCATGGGCAGCTGGGACATCATGTGCCAGGGATGCTATGCCAATGATGGCTATTCACCCGTGGGCTATTCGGCCTATGAGAAGGTGTTCATGAATTGGGTAGAATACATTAACCCTGAGCCCAATACCTACTATACGCTGCCCGTGTGGAACCAGAAGAACCAGGACACCGACAAGACCGTGCGCATCGTCAGCGGACTCAACAAGAACGAGTACTTTTTCCTCGAGAACCGCAAACGCGTCGGCTGGGACAGTTTCCTGCCTGGCGAGGGCATCTTGATTACCCATGTCACCTATGATGCCAACCGATGGTCAAGAAACACGGTCAACAACGAGGATATCCAGCTGATTACCATCGTGCCCGCCGACAACAAACTGTCCAGTTATTCCGTGAGTGGTGACACATGGCCCAATGGATTTAAGAATTCCTGGACCGATGAGTCTACGCCCCCTGCACGGCTCTACATGTCGCCTGGCGGTACGATCACGGGCGATGCTGGAATGCTGGGCAAACCAGTGACCGAGATGGTCATTAACCGTGACGGCACGGCAAGCTTCTGGTACATGAAGGAGGAGCATAATTACGAGCTGGGCGATGTGAACCACGACGGCAAACTGAGTATCACCGATGCCACCGTGCTGATCGATGGTCTGTTGACCGACACCAGCACCGTCTGCAACATCTGCGGTGACGTTAACGGTGATGGGAAGATTTCCATTACCGATGTGACTGTCCTCATCGATAACTTGCTGTCTGGCAATTAATCATCTAGCCGCCAGCGCAACCAAAGCTGATTCTAGCAACTCGGTAAAAGAACCGTGCTATCGCATGGGAAATTAAGCAAATTTTGAAATTAAAATTAATAATAATTTTATAATTAATTTGTTTAATTTCCCGCCCGTAGGGCGGTTAAAACTCTTGCAGTTGAATGATACAGATACACCAGTTTTCTTGGGTGTATTGAGGCTTGATTTTCAAGATTCTAGCACGCCGTGCTTGAGGTATCCACGGTACAGGATGGTCTGGATCAGTCCGCGCAGGGCGAGGAAACTCAGATAGGCGATCCACAGGCGGTTATTGCCCCAGGCCTCGGGCGTGATCCAATAGATGACAAAGAACAGTGACCAGGCGATGCCCGCACTGATGAGCATACCCATCGAGCGCGTCAGGCTGATGAACACGCCGTCCCACACAAAAGCGGCCATGCCGGCAGCGGGAATCAGCGCGCACCACACGCGGTAGTCCATGGCGGCCTCGATGACGCTCTGCTGGTCGGTCAGTAGCCAGAAGGCGACGCGCGGGAAGGAGTAAATCAGCGTGAAGACGGCGGCGACCGCAAGGCCCCAGCCGAACAGCAGCCTGACGCAGCGCCTCATGCGCCCCATATCCCCCATGCCGTAGTACTTGCCCACGACGGCTTCACCGGCAAAAGCGATGCCGTCCATGAAGTGGCTATAGAGGGTGAACAGTTGCAATATCAGGGCGTTGACGGCAAGAATCAGGTCACCGCTACGGGCTCCGATGGAGACAAAAGCAAGGCTCACGGTCATCAGCAGGAAACTGCGCACAAAGATGTCACGGCTCACCTTGAAGTAACGTCCTGCACCCTTGAAGCGCCACACGCGGCGCCAGTCCAGCACGCCGTTCAGGCGCGGGAACTTGCGCTGCACCGTCAGGGCGGCATAGAGCAGTCCCAGCCATTCGCCCGCCAGCGTGCCCACGGCGATGCCCACAAAGCCCATCTTCAACAGATAGACACAGATGAGGCTGGCGCCGATGTTAAAGACGTTGGTCATGATGGAAATCCACATCGCGCTCTGGGAGTCCTGCATGCCCAGTAGCCACCCCTTGAACGCCATCATCACCAGCACCGGCGGCACGCCCCAGATGCAGATGGTGAAGTAGGTGATAGCCAGCGAGGTAACCTCGGGCGAGGGACCGATGATCCATAGCAGCAACAGCCTGATGGGCCACTGCAAGAGGATGATGAGACCCGAGATGACGGCAGCCAGCGCCGTGGACTCGCCCAGCAGCTTGGCGCTCTCCTTGAAGTCGCCGCTGCCATAGGTCTGCGCTGTCATGCCCGATGTGCTCATGCGCAGGAACCCGAAGTTCCAGTACACCAGGTTGAACATCATCGCGCCCACTGCCACGGCGCCGATAAACACCTTGTCGCCCAGGTGCCCGGCGATGGCGGTATCAACCAGTCCCAGCAGCGGCACCGTGATGTTAGCCACAATCGCCGGCAGCGCAATCCTCAATATTTCCCGATTCATGCCCTCTTTCATGCCTGCAAAGGTACATAAAACAACTGAATAGTCTGAATCTTTCTGAAAGGCGGATGCCTTCAGATGCTTCAGATTATTCAGTTGTTATAAAAAAACTGTTGTTAGAGTTGTCGTTTAGAAGGGCTTGCCGTCGGTGCCGGTGAAGGACTGGAACAGCGAGTTGGCAAGACTTGACGCACCGATGCGGAAGTACTGGTTGTTCAACCACTTCTCGCCCAGGACTTCCTTGACGATGGTGTAGTACTTCACGGCGTCCTCGGTCGTGCGGATGCCGCCCGATGCCTTGAAGCCCACCATGCGGCCGTGCTGGATGAAGTATTCCTTGATGCACTGGCACATCACATAGGCAGCCTCCAGCGAAGCGCCGGGATAGATCTTGCCCGTAGAGGTCTTGATGAAGTCGCAGCCCGAGTACATCGACAGGATGCTGGCGTTGCGGATAGCCTCGGCAGTCTTGAGATAGCCTGTCTCGAGAATGACCTTCAGGGGACGCTCGCCAACGACCTGCTTGATCTCGGCAATCTCATCACACAGTTCCTCGTAGGCTTCATCCCTGAAGTAGCCCACGTTGAGCACGATGTCCACCTCGTCGGCGCCGTCGGCAACGGCCAGAGCGGTCTCGGCAATCTTGGTCTCGATGTGGGCCTGGCTGGAGGGGAAACAGGCGCTGCACACGGCAACGTCAACGCCCGTCACCTCGAGCGTGCCGCGAACGACAGCGGCAAAGTTGCTATACACGCAGATGGCTGCAACGTTCTTGTACTGGGGATAGTTGTTGTCAAAGTCATTGACCTTCTGCACAAAACGGGCCACGCTGCTCTCGCTGTCCTCGGTGGCGAGGGTCGTCAGGTCAACGCAGTTGAGCAGGAATTGCTGCACCTCGGGGGTGTTGTTCTCGGCGGCGTGCTGGTCGATGATTTCCTGCACGGCGGCAGTCACTGCAGCGTCGTCGATGGTGACGTTGCTCTGGCTGATGGCGGTCATGTACTTGTCCATCGGTTTGTGGTCATGATCGTGATGCTCACATCCGCATCCGCAATGTTCGTGTTCGTGGTTGCTCATAATCTTGATAAAGTATTTATTGGTTAGTAAGTTTTTCGTTATTGATGTGCCGGGTCTTGTCACGTGCGGTCTTCTTGGCGAAGTTGCGCTCCAGCGCCGCATCCAGGTCGATACCCGTCTGGTTGGCGAGGCACATGACCACCCACAGCACGTCGGCCAACTCATCGGCCAGGTCCAGGTCGTCGCCCGGCTTGCTCGACTGGTCGCCGTAGCGCCGTGCAATGACACGAGCCACCTCGCCCACTTCCTCGGTGAGAACGGCCATGTTGGTCAACTCGCTGAAGTAGCGCACGCCATACTGCTTGATCCACGCGTCAACACGCGCTTGAGCCTCTTGTATTGTCATAGTGATGGCAAAGATAGCATTTTTTGCTCAATCAGTGGCAGTTAATCGGGAATTGATTTGGTTTTATGCTTCAGTTTTCCGTTTTTATGTCCAAATTGGTGTTTTTTTACGATTTTTAGTAATAATCTTTTGCCATGTCAAAAAAAAACAGTATAATTGCTCGCTGAAATTAATTAACCCAAAAACATCTTAACACGATTATGAATAAGAAGTACGCCCCCCAAGCTATTGCCAAGACGTTGAAGGTCGAAGAACTCTACGACCTGGACGTGACCATTGCCCGCTTTATTCTGCCGCGCTTGATCGTGTTCAAGGAGCACTGCGAGCGCACCCCCAACCTGAATATGTCCCCCGAGGAATGGAACGAGATTCTGGACAAGATGATCTACGCCTTTGAGCGCATCGCCTTGCAGACCGAGGAGGACACCCCCGAGTACAAAGCCTATATCAAGGCAATCTGGAACAACGAGGAAGACCTCTCCGACCTCAAGCGTGCCGCCAAGGACTCCCTCAAGCCCATCAGCGAGGGCCTCTCCCTCTACCACAAGTACTACCGCAGCCTCTGGTGGTAAACTTGTTAGGATTAATTTGTACTTAATTAGTTTGATATAAATATGACACAGAATAAGTATGACATTTTCATCAGTTACCGTCGTGAAACTGGTGAAGATAAAGCTCGTATTCTAAATCAGTTTTTAAGCACCATAGGTTATAGGACTTTTTTTGATCATGAATCAGGAATGACTGGTGAGTTTGAGACGGAAATACTTGCTGCTGTCGAGATTGCACCAGTATTCTTAATGTTATTGACACCAGGGTGCTTTGACAATTGCATAAACGAAGATGACTGGGTTAGACGTGAAATAGAACGTGCAACGGTTTTTGGAAATGAAATCATTCCTATTCGGCCAAATTATAGCTTTGACTTTGATAACTTGCCGAAAGGAATTCCAGATTTTGTTACGCGTTTGTCAAAATTAGAGTTTGCAGAGCTTGACTACCATAAGAATTTTAAGTCGACAGCAAATGCAATGGTTGAAGAACAAATCAAGAAATTTGTTCAGCCCAGTATTCAATTAACAGGTAGTGGGAATAAAGGTGCTATTATTCATTTCTTTTCTGATATCTCATGTCGCATTTTTCATTTTGGGAGGCAGGTTGCAGTAACAGACTCAACGGACAATTCTGTTGGTTCTGTCGTGCGTTTACTTAGAGGTGACCATAAGCTTGATTACCAAAGTATTGAACATGAATTGGATGCATATAGTGAAATCTATAATGTACCTGACAATGATTATGAATCTTTTGTCAATATTGCGTTACAGCCTTTCAAGGACAAACGTAAGAAAAAGGAGGCAGAATTAAAAGCAGAAGAAGACCGTAAGGCTGCCGAAGAGAAAGATAGAAGATCTAGAAGTCAAACCACTGTAGATACAAGTAAATATGATTATGATCTCTTTTTCTGCTATTCGCGTCAAGATGCGTATATTGTAAGACAGGTGTATCAGTTTCTAACTAACGCTGGCTATAAATGTTGGATGGATTATGACTCGATTGCTATTGGTAATTTTTATAAATCTGCTATTGGCAACGCCATTTTTAAGTCAAAATGTGTTCTATTTTTTAGCTCCAAAAATTCAAATATGTCTGACTGGATAATAGAGGAATTAAATTTTGCAAACCAAATGGATGTATTTGTTATACCCGTATGGCTTGATGATCATCCTTTAGATAATCGTATCCAATTGGATTATAATGGTTTCTTGTTTTCAGATAATATCATTAATTTACAACATCGTGAAGATTTAGAGAATCTGTTAAAAGAGTTGAATGCTGTGTTTAAAGTAATAGGGTAAATAATAGAATGACAATTTCAAGAGAGATTGTTCGTTATAATAGAAAAACGGAAAATGACAATGAAACGGACAATTCTGATTCTTTTAGCGATATTGACCATGGCTCCTGTCGCCCTGCGTGCCCAGGAGAGTACTGCTGCATTGCCCTCGTGGGGCTTCGGCTTCCACGTCGGTGTGGGTGGCATGGTGCCCACGGGCTCGCTGGCTGATGACCTCAAGGGCTGCGCCATGTTTGCTAGCGGTCTTGATGTGGGTTATAACCGCCTGAAGCTCAAGCTCGTTGCGTCCTATGCCCAGCCCTCGTTCAAGAACAAGAACCCCTATGCCGTCTATGATGAACAGGGCCGCGACCTGCAGCTCAACGCCACAGCCAATCCCTCCTTGTTGGGCCTCACGGCACAGCTGGGCTACACCGTGTGGCAGCAGGGTAGGGTATCGGTGACACCGATGGTGGGCTTCACCGCGAGCTACCTGTCCTGGGACATCAACCACATCAAGTATGAGAAGGACGAGGATGACATCGAGCGTCCGTTGATCAAGGATGTGACCGGATCTAAAGAGAACACCTTTGGCTGGTCGGCAAGCGTGGATGTGGACGTCAAGTTGCACGGAACGCTCGTGGATTTCCCCGCTGGCCCCGATGGTCAAGCCCGTTACACTTCATCGCTGCGCATCTCCCCCTTTGTGACCTATGGCAAGCTCAGCAAGCTCAACCCATCGGTCAAGGGCTGCTGTGTAGGCCTCACAGTTTCCTATGCCGGCTTCCTCCGCATCCTCAAGTAATCTAATAACGTCTAACGTCTAACGTCTAAGGTCTAAAGTCTAACGTCTAACGTCTAAAGTCTAACGTCTAAAATCTAAAGTCTAATGTCTAACGTCTAAAGTCTAACATCTAAAGTCTAAACTCTAACAACTAAAGACTATTTAACATCCTTTTCTTGCTGGGATTCATTTCTTTATTCTACTTTTGCGGCGAGAAATGAAACGATACTTCCTCATATTGGCATTTGTCGTGACCTTCACGGCTCTTGCGGGCGCCAAGGCGCACGCCGCTTCCACTGTGCAGGACCCCCTCGACAACATCGAGTTGCCATCGGTGCTGCAGAAGACCTTTGCCGGCTACTATCACTTCATCGAGCCCTCGACAGGCGACACGCTGGCGATGATCGTTTTCAATCCCATCATCATCTATCCTCGCGAGCGATTCCGCAACAAGGCCGAGGAGAAACTGTACTGGAAGACCGTGCGTGACGTGAAGAAGACCTTGCCCTATGCCAAGCTCATCAGCTCCACGTTGCTCGAGACCTATGAGTACATCGACACCTACCAAACCGAGAAGCAGAAACAGGCCTACCTCAAACGGTTTGAAAAAGAGCTCTTTAACCAGTACAAGCCACAGATGAACAAGATGACCAAGAGCCAGGGCAAATTGCTCATCAAGCTCATCAACCGCGAGACCAACCAGAGCAGCTACAGCATCCTCAAGGCCTTCCTCGGCACCTTCCGTGCCGGTTTCTGGCAGACCTTCAGCAAATTCTTCGGCGCCAGCCTCAAGGCCGGTTACCACCCCAACAAGGACAAGAATGACGCCATGATCGAGCGCATCTGTGTCCGCGTCGAGCAAGGCGCATTATAACAGACGTCCGACGACAGCATTACAACAGAATAATAGAGGCGAGCCCCCGCGGAGCTCGCCTCTACTGTAATCAGATTGGGAGGAGATGTGTCTTATCTCACGCTGATCTTGTAGGCCTGCTTGCCCACGGTCACGATGTAGATGCCGGGAGACATCGACAGGGTCTGGTAGCCATCGGCAACAAAGCTCTTGACCTGACGACCGTCAACCGTGAATACACGCACCTGCTGACCCTCAAAGCCCTCGATGTTGATGCCGCCCTTGACAGCAACAATCTGCTGCTCAACAGCCATCTCGTTGACACCGCTGGGCTTCTCCTTGCAAGAGATGCTGATGTTGTCCAGCCAGATGCGCTCGCTCATCGTGCTCATGTAGCCACGGAAAGCAATCTTGACGAAGTTGGCCATCTCAATACCCGTCAACGGGATCTCAAACAGCTGCCACTCGCCATTGCCCTCGGTGACATCAATTGTGATGAGTTCCTCATAGGGGGCATCGTTGGCACTCTGTGAAACCACCAGGGTGGGCAGGATGGCAGAGCTGGAGGGATAACCCATATAAACCCAGAAGGAGAGCGTGTACTGCTTATCGGCCTCGAGTCTTACCTTGGGAGTAATCAGGTCAGACCAGTGGTAGCTGCTGTAGTAGTTACCATTGTAGCACAGGGCATAACCATTGTCACTATCCTGAGAAGTCATCTCGTCGTTCTCGGTCAGGATTTGCCAGTAGGTGCCATAGTTAGCAACGTCGGCATCAGCAACCCAGCCCGTGCTATACAGGTAACCGTCAGCAAACGACTCGGTAAACGGTGCTTCCTTCAGCTTACCCAAGACGATGTCGTCAAGCACAGCCTGTCCAATGCCAGCCGATGTGGACGGTATCACGGCATAGTAGTGAATCTCCATTTCTTCGGTCGGATCGCGGTCAACGATGTAGGTGGTCTCGGTAGTGGTACCGATGACAACCATCTGCTCCTCGGGAGTAGTGCCGTCGGGGAAGTACTCGACGATGGTGTACAGCAGCGAACCGTCAATGACACCACCATTCACGGCACCGCTGGGAGCATCCCAGGTCAGGACAGCCTTCTGGTTGTCCTCGTTACCGGTGATCCAGAAGTTCTCGACAGCCATGGGCACATCGACGCCGGCAAAGACGGTGACCTCGCTGGCCTTGCCACGGCCATACTCGTTCTCGGCAACGATAATGTAGGAGTTGTTGCCACTCATGGGCTGCTCGTCAACCCACTCTAAGGCCTTGCCAGGCTCAACATCGGTAAAGGTCATCAAGGGGATGGCCGAGCCTGCACGGTAGATGTAGACGGTCAACGGACCCTCAAGCGGACGCTGTGCATAGTCAACACTGGGTGCGTTGAAGGCGAAGTTCACCTTCAGCAATCCGGTCATGTCGTGCTCGACAACGAGGTTCTCGACACTGTAGGGAGCAAATGCCGAGCCCACCAGCGTGATGGAGATGTCGTCGATGCTGGGCGAAATGTAGCTGCTGGATACATCGGCAACCATGAGGATCGAGGGATAGTACTTGCCCGTCTCGGCGGCAATGACCTCGTTCTCGATCCATACCTTCTCGCCATAGTTGGTGTACGGCAGCTGGTCGGGATAGATGGACTGGGCAGTCGAGTCAGGAGCCATACCGATGCCGGCATAACCTGGACATACCTGGTTATAGGAGCTGTAGGTCCAGTTGAAGGCATAGGTGTAAACCATGTCCTTCTCGAGCTTGATGGCGGGCATGTAAAGCCAGATCTTCTCTACGGGGTGCTGCACGAAGTAGCCGTAGCCGCCCAGCGCCAGGTTCTGGTTGTAGCTGTACCAGATCCAGCGGTACTCGTTGGTACTGTAAACCGACGAGTCGTTGACGGTGGTGAAGAAGCGTGCATCGGCCTCGGTGTCAAACGTGTTGCTGTAGGGAGCCGTGTAAACGCCAATGAAGGCCTCGGCACTCACGCGCTTGCCCTCGCCAGCCTCGTTGCTGATGCCCACGGTGTAGGTGTGGACACCCACGCCCTCGACGGTGTTGTCGGTCCAGCTGGCATTGCCACCCACCTCGACGGGGAATTGTGCCACGGCGGTCTCCTCGCTGTCACGATAAATGTTGGCGGTCAGCGGGCCGGTCAGGTCGTTGCCGTTGAGCGTGGTGGTGGGAACGGTAAAGTTCACGTCGGCAATCATCTCGCCCTCCTCATCGGGGATGATGGTCAGGTTAGTGACCTCGGCGGGAGCCTCGTTCTTGCCCAGTCGGTTCACGGCCATCGAGTAAACAAAGACACCCGAGGCGTTGTCCTCTCTGTGGGTATATACGCGCACCGCAAAGTAATAGGTACCGCTCTGTTCTACCTGGAAATCAACCTCCCAGTCGGCCAGGGTACCATTTACGTCATAGGCCTCATTGCTGTCCAGCACCGTGAAGGTCGTGGGATCGTTGGGATCGGTACCGATCATCAGGCTCACGCGCTCAAAGTAGTTGGCAAACGTGTTGCGCATGTTCACGATCAGCGCATAGGAGATACCCTCCTCGATAGCGATGCCTGGCGAAACCAGGTAATCGTCGTCGGCGTCTTGGTCATCACCCATGTTATAGGGACCGGTGTAGATGCCCCAGCAACCGTTGTACTCGTTGAATGACCAGGTGTACTCTGAGCCCCACTGGCTGGCATCATTGTTGGCGTTGATGATGGTCCACAGGTCGCGGGTCGATGGGTCGCTGAAGTCGTCATAGTAGGGAGGCATGAAGGCCGAGCCAGTCAGGATGGCATTGGAAATGGCCTCGTCGCCCTGCTTGCCGTCGGCATTGAACGGGGTGACGATATAATAGTAGCGCTCCATCTTGGTGGGCAGCGTCTCGCTGAACTCGCAGGCGCTCTGGTGGTCGGCGACGAGGACGTTGCCCGGCATGCGCACGACGTTATAGGTCAGGTTCTCGAGGTATCCGCCATTGACACCGGTCGTGGGAGCGTCCCAGGTCAGGTGGCTCACACCGTCCTCGACGGTGAACGTCAAGTTGGTCACGGGCAGCGGCGTGTCATAGCCTGCAAAGACGTAGAGGTTGTTGACAGGCGAGAAGCCGCCCTCGTTCTGGAACAGCACATACACATAGTGGTTGTCGTTGGTCACCTGGCTGCTGATGCTCTGGGTGCTGCCGGGTGCTACAGTGGCATAGTTGACAAGAACCTCACCATCGAGCCACACCCTCATGATGACATTGCCGCTCAACGGTGTGCCGTCATAGGTAGTGGTGGGAACGGTGAAGGTGATGGTGCCGTCGGTTGAGCTGCCATCGAAGTTAAAGGCCAGATCGGTAGTGGCTGCGGGAGCCATAGCGGGAGCAGCATTGTCCAGGAAAAATACGCTGGGAGCCTGCTCGTTCTGGGTGAGTTGCTCGATGAGCGTTGTGCTGGCATCATCGGGGTTGATGGCATACAGGCCTGAGCCCTTCTGGGTCACGGCCATCCACAGGAAGCACGCGCTGGCGGGCTCATATCCCATGCCCTGCACATACATCGTGGGGATGGCTCCAAGCGTACCCACCGAACGGGCATCGCCAGTGTACTTGTCCAGCGAGTAGAGTTCTCCATCGTTGCCCACGCAGTACATCTCGCCATCGGGGGTGAAGCCCATGGTCAACGGCTGGAAGTTGTTGGGCCAGGGACAGAGGGTCTCAAACATGCGGGTCTCGGGATTCCACACCGCCATGTTCAGGCCAGTCAGGTCACTGTTGTACTGGATCGAGTAGATGATATCGCTGGTCACGTCATAGCCCATCACCGAGGGGATGAAGCTGAAATCGACGCTTTCATAGACCTGTGACCACAACTCGTGGAAACCGTCGCGACTCAATCCATTGTATTCCACGCCGTTGAGGCTGCCGAATATCTCCATCGGCCTGGCGCCCACCAGCTGGTCGCGACCCATGGCACTGGCCATGAAGTTGTACCTCAAGTCGGTGGACAAGGCTTGGAAACCGTTGTTGTCGCCGATGGTGTAGCTGTAGATGCCATAGGGCACCGAACCGATGCCGTAGCCAGCCCACGCGTCGGAGTTGGTCAGGTTAACATACATGGTAAGGCCCTGGAACTGCGCGGCACTCGGGGCTGCTTTCCTTGTCGTGGCCTTGTTGACGGGGAGCATCTTGGCTCGTGGCGTTGCTTGAACAACCTGCTTGGCTTGTTGTAGCGCAGGCGTGTAGGTTGATGACTGCTCGCCGGCCATCGCCACAAGGCCTACCAATGCGAGCATTGCGAGTAAAAGTTTTGACTTTCTCATGAAGTTTGTAGTTAAATGGTGGTTAATGACTGCCGGACAACTTTTTTAGGAGGATTCTACGGCAGGGTTAATTGACACATCTGCAAATATACACATTTATCCTCGCTTTTCATCTCCAGAAGGTGATAAAATACACAATTCTTGACTAAACAAGCCAAAATCTTACAAATTTCAGTAGCCTCCTTCCCATAGCCCTGATAGCCTCTATTATCTATATTATCTTCTATAGTGTCTATAGTATCTATAGTATCTATAGTTTCTATAGTAACTATTGCTACTATAATTGAGAATAAAGTGCTGTAACCAGCCTCCCCCTCTTATCTAAGAGGGAGCCGGGCGGCGTTGATACTGCTGCGGCGATGGCTGCCTCGGGTAGCTTCTATAATAAATAATGGTGATAAAACAACAACGGCGGGGGTTACCCGCCGTTGTCATCAATAAAGGTTTAGTTAATGGTATTGAGTTTTGGGTATTGTGGGGCTTAGCCGAGGCGTTTGAGCTTCACGGTGAAGTGGCGCATCAGGGGAGCTTCCCACTCGATGGCGACACCGCGCGTGATCTCGTTGCGACGGTCGTAAACGTTCTTCAGGGCAGCGGCAATCACATTCATGTGGTTGTCGGTGTAAACGCGACGAGCGATGCACAGGCGCAGCAGGTCGAGGCCGCCGAAGCGGTTCTCCCTCGTCACGGGGTCACGGTCGGCGAGGATGTAGCCGATCTCGCAACCACGGATACCAGCCTCCAGATAGAGTTCGCAGGTCAGGGTCTGAGCGGGGAACTCCTCCTTGGGAACGTTGCACAGCACCTTGTCGGCGTCGATGAACAGGGCGTGACCACCCACGGGACGCTGATAAGGAATGCCATACTCGTCGAGCTTCTTGGCCAGATACTGAACCTGGTGGATGCGGGTCTCGAGCATCTCAAACTCGGTGTTCTCGTCCAGACCGACTGCCAGGGCGTTCAGGTCGCGGCCGTTCATACCACCGTAGGTGATAAAGCCCTCGAAGGGGATGCAGAACAGCTTGGCACCCTCGTACCAGTCCTGGTTGTTGGTAGCGATGAAACCACCCATGTTCACAACGCCGTCCTTCTTGGCCGACATCGTCATGGCGTCAACGTAGGAGTACATCTCGCGGGCAATCTCCTTGATGGTCTTGTCGGCGTAACCCTCCTCGCGGGTCTTGATGAAGTAGGAGTTCTCGGCAAAGCGGGCGCTGTCCATCACGACGGGCACGCCATACTTGTGGCACAGTTCGCAGGTCTCCTTGATGTTCTTCATCGACACGGGCTGACCACCCACGGTGTTGTTGGTCACGGTCAGTACCATGAAGGGGACGTTGCCCTTGTTCTCGCTCAGCACCTTCTCCAGCTTCTCGAGCGATACGTTGCCCTTGAAGGGGATCTCGAGCTGGGTGTCCTTAGCCTCGTCGATGGTGACGTCGATGGCCTTGGCCTTACGGGCTTCGATGTGGCCCTTGGTGGTGTCGAAGTGGGCATTGCCGGGGATGACATTGCCTTCCTTCACCAGATAGGAGAACAGCACGTTCTCGGCTGCACGGCCCTGGTGGGTGGGGATGACATACTTGAAGCCGAAGATGCGTTGTACAACGCTCTCAAACTTGTAGAATGAGGTGGCACCGGCGTAACTCTCGTCACCCAGCATCATCTCGGCCCACTGGCGGTCGCTCATCGCGCCTGTACCTGAGTCGGTCAGACAGTCGATGTAAACCTGCTCGGCCTTGAGCATGAACACGTTGTTGTGAGCTTCCTTGAGCCACTGCTCGCGCTCGGCGCGGGTGCTCTTGCGAAGCGGCTCGATCATCTTGATTTTCCAAGATTCAGCAAATGGTAATTCCATTGATAATCAAATATTTAGGTTAAACTTTTTTTTTACAAATTTCGCTAAAATCTGAACCCCTATAAAAGGTAAATATATTCAAATTTTATGCAAAGTTACGGCAACTTGACGAACTGGCAAAAAATAATCGTCTTTTTTTGCCCCATTGTTTTTTTTTAACAGTTTCCGGTGAGGGCAGTAACTATCCAGCCATTTTCCTCACACTAATCGTGGGGATACAGATTAGATACGCGCAGAAATAAATTCAGGGACCTAACGGGCCGTGAGGCCCATAGTGTCCCTGATGTGTCCTGGCTTTTATGGGGAGAATTGTTTCTCGTCAGTAGTGCCGCCTTGCCGATCAGTACTCGCACCTCATGCGGTTGGTGGTGGGATAGGTAGGGTAGGTGGGGTAGATCAATTGGCTATCCTTGTTCAGGATTACCAGAGCACCGATCACACCTGGAATCCATCCGGCGATGGTGAGGATCGTGATAATCAAGAACGAACCACAACCCTTGTCCACTACAGCCAGCGGCGGGAAAATAATTGATAAGATAACTCTAAACAGTGACATCGTTCAACTCCTTTCTTCAATAAAATCTGTTTTATTCACTTGATTAATTTGTGAACTAATCTGCAAATCCTGTGCCAAAGTTTCCCCCAACAGAAAAACCATCCCGTGACTGTGTCATCATGCAACTATAAAAAATAATAACCGCCCAATGGGCGGGAAATTAAACAAATCGTTAAATTAAAATTAATATAATCAATATATTAAAGATAATTTTAAAACTAATTTGTTTAATTTCCCGTGCGATAGCACGGTTATACTACTGAGTCGCAATGGTGATACAGTCACGTGATGGGACCGGCCGTAGCGACGGTGGACCTTACACGCTGACCTTGGACGTCTTCTCGGGATTCAACTCGCCGATGTCGAGCGGGTTGCTGGGTGACGCGCTGCTGCGCATGATGTCCTCGACGCTGTCGATGACGTTGACGATAAAGTCGCCCAGTTTCTCGGTCTCGCACACGATGTCCATATAGAAGATACCAGCCTTGTAGGGATACTTGTGCTGGTTGACGTTCTCGACATTCTCGGTGCGGCACGCGTTGCGGAAGTTGTTGATCTCGCGCTCCTTGTTGTAGTTGCGCATGAGGTCCTCGGGCGTGGCGTTGTCGATGTCGATGAGCACGGTGAGCATGTTGGTCATCGCCTCGCTCACGAGCTTGAGCATCTCGTCGATATTCTTGTAGTTGTACTCGTTGAAGTGGGCATCGGCCTCCTCCTTGCGCACGAGGGCTTTGGCGACGTTGTTGCAGCTGTCGGCGATGCTCTCCAGCTCGCTGATGATGCCCAGCAGGCCCGAGACGCGCTTCTTGGCCTGGCTACTGAGCTTACCCTCCAGCACCTTGTTCAGGTAGCTGCCGATCTCAAACTCCATGCGGTCGCTGATGTCCTCATATTTCTCGACACGCGAGTACAGCTTGTTGAACTCGGGCGTGCCGGTCTTGGTGTGCACCAGTTCCTTGACCATGCCCAGCATGCGCTCCACGCGCTGGGCAAACACGACGATCTCGCGCTCGGCCTGGGCGATGTTCAACTCGCTGGCGCTCATGAGACCGCCCTGGATGTACTTCAGCTGGAATTCCTCGTCCTGCTTCTTGCTCTTGATCAACTTGTCGAGCAACTTGACATACAACTTGGTGAACCAAATCATAATCAGCAGGTTACAGAACTTGAAGATGGTGTGGAACATCGTCATGCCGATCGACATCGCCACCTGTTCTTGGGCTAGAGCGCCGGCGTCGACGCTGGCACCGCCCTTCACACTATTATATAAGGCCAGGGGATCGCCCAGGCTGAACAGGTCCCTGACTACCCAGGTGACCATCGACACAAACGGGTGGAAGATGGCCAGTACCCAGACGGCACCAAACAGGTTGAACAGGGCATGACCCAGTGCCGCCTTCTTGGCCTCGGCATTACCGCCCAGCGACGCCAGCAGCGGCGTGATGCTGGTACCGATGCTGGCACCCAGAACCATGGCACAGGCGATGTCAAACGAGATCCAGCCCTTGGCAGCCATGATCAGCACGATGGCAAATGTGGCAGCACTCGACTGGATGACCATGGTCACGATCCAGCCCACCAGCGTGAAGAACAGGATGGACAGGAAACCCATCGACGTGTATTGCTGCAGCGAGGCGAACACCTCGGGCGACTTGGACAGGTCGGGAACGTTGGCGCTGATGGCATCAAGACCCATGAACAGGAACACGAAACCGATGAGCAACTCACCGATGTTCTTGTAGTTATTCTTCTTGATAAAGAGCATCGGCACGGCAAAGGCCAGCAGCGGCAACAGGAACGCCGACAACTTGACCTTGAAGCCGAAGATAGCGATGATCCACTCGGTGAATGTGGTACCCAGTGCGGCACCGAAGCTCACTGCCAGTGACTGCTCCAGCGGCATCAGGCCGGCATTGACGAAGCTGACCACCATCGACACCGAGGCCGACGAGCTCTGGATTAATGCCGTGATAACAACACCGGTGACAATGGCGAGGAGGCGGTTCTTGGTCATCCAGGCCAGGATGGAGCGAAGACGCTTACCGGCGGTCTTCTGCAAACCCTCACTCATGATCTTCATTCCGTAGAGGAACAGACATACCGATCCAAGTAGGGCAAGAAAGTCAACTAATGAGTAATCCATTGAATATCAATTAAATAGTTGATGTGTGGGTTATTTGGTCACAAAGTTATAACAAATCTTGCAATAATCATAAAAAAACTGAAAAGAATTATTGCTCATCGTGGTGGTTTCAAATCAATTGAGTACCTTTGTGCCTCAGTATTTGTATTAATTAATTTATCACTTAACTAACATGAAGAAATTCTACGTTTTCTTGGCTCTGGTAGCTGTGGCTGTTGGAGCAAATGCCGATGACTTCGTCAGTGACGGCACCGGCAATGTGTACACCTTTAACGCCTTGAGCCAGATCGAGGGCACTGGCGTGACCCTGCAGGACGACGGCTCCTATCTCGTGGTTGCCGACTTTACCATCGCCGAGGGTGACGTGCTCAAGCTCGAGAACAACGATGTCATCAAGATGGCCAATGGTGTGAGGATCACCATTGACGGCGACGCCGACTTCGCCCCCGCCGACACCGCAGTCGTGACCCGCGACGTCGAGGGCTCCAACCCCAAGGGTTTCTGGATGCTGGGCGAGAACGGTAACGCCAACCTCAAGAACGTGACCTTTGAGTATGTCGGTGTGACCTTCGGCGGCCTGAACAGCAGCCTGCATGCCGACAACTGCACCTTCACCCTGTACAACGGCAAGATGAACAGCAGCGGTGCCCTCGGCTTCAACGCTTCGTGCGACGGCAATGTCGTGGAGAACTGCAACTTCATCGAGAACACCGTCAATGCCATCGGCAATGGTGCCTCCAACCCCGTGGGCATCATCATCCGCAACTGCCTCTTCTGGCACAACACCACGAGCAACCGCAACAAGCCTCAGATCAATCTGACCGTGGGCGGTGCCTATGATGTCCTCATCGCCGACAACGACGTGATCGGTGGCCAGTTTACCATGTCGGGCGGCATCGGCTTGAGCAACATGATGGGTCTGGCACACAGCGGCACCAACATCATCGAGAACAACTACATCACCGACAACCGCTATGGCATCACCACCATCGGCAGCGTTGACGCCATCATCCGCAACAACGTGATGATCGACAACTGCTACGACCCCAACCCCAACAACGGCGGCAGCTGCGTCAGCATCTATGACAGCAGCAGTAGCGCCAACATCTACATGGAGGGCAACTGGATGGAAGGTGGCCTGTGGGGCATCACCGTGCCCACCGGTGCTCCCAACATCAACCTGGGTAAGGTCGAGGATCCCACTGCCGAGGACTACAACCCCGGCAACAACACCTTCGTGAACAACGGCAACGGCGGCGTGCTCTATGACCTGTTCAACAACGGCACCGCCACCATCTGGGCCCAGGGTAACACCTGGAACGTCGACGAGCAGACCGAGGAGAAGATCGAAGAGGTCATCTACCACCAGGTCGATGATCCCAGCAAGGGTCTGGTCATCTTCATGCCCGCTCACCAGGCACAGTCCGCAGTCGAGGAGATCCAGGCAGCACAGCAGCAGGATGGTCGCTACTACAACCTCATGGGCCAGCCCGTTGACAACCCCGCAGCCGGCATCTTCATCCACAACGGCAAGAAGATCCTCGTGAAGTAACCCACACCCCACCAAGGGGGAAAACAACAAATACAATAAATACAAAGCCATCCGGCTTGTAACGTGTATTTAACGACAACTCAAACAACTGAAACAACAGTTTATCTCTTTCGGGAAATATCTTGTTGTTTCAGTTGTTTGGTTTATTTTTATAGATTTTCTATAATAGAATTTCTATAAAAGTTATTTATGGTTCATTTTCAATCAATTGCGTCAACGTCTTGGTGCCATATATCCTGCAAATCCATAAGGCAAAGAATGGGTCATTGACCGAATATTTACCATTCAGTCGAGTGAGGATGCCCCTGGATAGCAACTGAGCAGTAGAGTACTGTACAGCACTTGCCGATGCAAGTTTATGTTTCTTGACAAAGCCCGCCGACGTGAGGCGCTCGGCCTCCCCATCTTGTGCGATCGCATAAAGCAACGGTTTGTGCTTGTCGTTGATACCTGACAGCTGCTCTTGAAACATCGGCTCCTTGGAATCAATGACGTTGTTGATGGCAGTTACAAGGGTGTCCATGGTGCAGATTCCTCCATCGCCGAGCATCGAGAAGAGTTCATTAAAAGTTTTCTGCATGGCATAGGTGTTGCCCCGATACAGACGGTAAACCGCCTTAATGATCTCGGGTTGCACTTCTCGATTGCCTTCTCCCATCAGCCGTAACACAAATCGGATATATTCGTCAAGGTCAATGGCTTTAAGCTCAAGCGTGTCTGCACTATTGTAAAACGGCTTCGCAGAAGAGGAGAACATCTCTTGCATGATGTGATACTCGCTGCCTGCAAAGATGAAGTTGGCATTGGATGAACGTTGCACGTGGGTCCTCAGCAGCGCTTCAATGTTCTTCTCTGGATAGTTGACAATCTGTTGGAATTCGTCAAATGCTACTATGCAGGGCCTGTCGGCTTTCTCCAGATAGGCAAAGATTTCTTCCAGGGTGAGTGCAGGGTGGGTAATGTCACCCAATTCAAGGTTAAAGGTGGGCA
This sequence comes from Sodaliphilus sp., assembly GCA_045114065.1. Lineage (GTDB taxonomy): Bacteria > Bacteroidota > Bacteroidia > Bacteroidales > Muribaculaceae > Sodaliphilus. The sequence goes on along the minus strand of JBGUJU010000130.1, from coordinate 13,151 downwards.
TATTGGTTACCAGATCGACACTGAATTTGCCGCTCAGCGACTTGAGCGTCTGCACAAAGGTTGTCAGCATTTTCTGACCAAGAGGCATAATGCTCTCAAAGATGCTCTTGCCGAACAAGAACGTGAATTCCTTGAGGCTTGTCGTGTGCAGGATGTCAATGAAGACGGTATAATAATTGTCGCAGATTTCCGGTTTATCGTAACAGAACTGCACTAATCCTGTCTTGCCCATGCGCCGAGGTGAAATCAGCACCAGGTTATTGCCATTGGTGAGCGACTTGATGAGTCGCGCACTCTCCTCAATACGGTCACAAAAGTACTCAGGCTCAATCTTGCCTGATACGATAAACGGATTCTTCATTCGCTTCATTTTTTTCTCCTGTTTAAAACCAATTCCACCGCAAAGGTAACACTTTTTTCAATATTTTATAGGATTTCTATAATAGAATTTCTATAAAAGTCTGTTTTTTTCCAATACAGAGTCCCCGAATGTCCTAACAAAAGTAGTCGGAATTTATAGAAGACACGAATATCTATGGATGGTCACGAATAATTTATGGTTTATTCGTGGTCATTTATGGTCATTCATGTTCCTTTTATAAAAGACGCGAATATCTATGGATGGTCATGAATAGATTTATGGTTAATTCGTGGCCATTCGTATTCCTATTTAATGGCCCTGAAATGAAAAACTAAGGTCTAAGGTCTAAAGTCTGAAGTCTTTTTCGTACCTTTGCACCTTCAAATGAACCTAACTAAATGATTATATGACAATGGAGAATGAGAAGAAATTTGCGCGGACGCTGGTGACCACGGCGTTGCCCTATGCTAACGGACCCGTCCACATCGGCCATCTGGCTGGAGTGTATGTGCCTGCCGACATCTATGTGCGTTACCTGCGCCTGAAGGGCGAGAACGTGTTGTTCGTCGGCGGTAGCGACGAGCACGGCGTGCCCGTGACGCAGCGCGCCCGCAAGGAGGGTATCACCCCCCAGCAGGTCGTTGACCGCTACCACGCGATCATCAGGGACTCGTTTGATGAGTTAGGCATATCCTATGACATCTACAGCCGCACGACCAGCAAGACGCATCACCAGTTTGCTGCTGAGTTTTTCCGCAAGCTCTATGACGAGGGCAAGCTCATCGAGAAGGTGACCAAGCAGTTCTATGACGAGCAGGACGGCAAGTTCCTGACCGACCGCGACGTCGAGGGTGAATGCCCCTATTGCCACCATCCGGCAGCCAAGGGCAACCAGTGTGAGGACGGCTGCGGCCGCGACCTGGACCCCACTGAGCTCATCAATCCGCATGCCAAGGACAGTGACCATCCCCTCGTCCTCAAGGACACCACCAACTGGTTCCTGCCCCTCAACGAGTATGAGGGCTGGTTGAAGGAGTGGATCCTCGAGGGCCACAAGGAGTGGCGCCCCAACGTCTATGGCCAGTGCAAGTCATGGCTCGACAACGGGCTGCAGCCCCGCGCCATGACGCGCGACCTGGACTGGGGTATCCCCGTGCCCGTCGAGGGTGCCGAGGGCAAGGTGCTCTACGTGTGGTTTGACGCGCCCATCGGCTACGTGAGCAACACCAAGGAGCTGTGTGACGCTCAGCCCGAGCGCTGGGGCTCGTGGCAGCAGTGGTGGCAGCAGGAGGACACCCGCCTGATCCATTTCATCGGCAAGGACAACATCGTGTTCCACTGCATCATCTTCCCGACGATGATGAAGGCTCACGGCGACTATGTAATGCCCGACAATGTGCCCGCCAACGAGTTCCTGAACCTCGAGGGCGACAAGATCTCGACCAGCCGCAACTGGGCCGTCTGGCTGCATGAGTACTTGCAGGACTTCCCCGGCAAGCAGGACGTGCTGCGCTATGTCCTCACCGCCAATGCCCCCGAGACCAAGGACAACGACTTCACCTGGAAGGGCTTCCAGGCCAATAACAACAACGAGCTGGTGGCTATCCTGGGCAACTTTGTCAACCGTGCCCTGGTGCTGACCCACAAGTTCTGTGAAGGCATCGTGCCCGAGGCCGGCGAGTTGACCGACGTGGACCGCGCCGCCATCGAGGAGTTCAAGAACGTGAAGACCGTCCTGAGCGACCACATCGAGCACTTCCACTTCCGCGAGGCTCTGAAGGATGCCATGGACCTGGCCCGCATCGGCAACAAGTACCTCGCCGACACCGAGCCCTGGAAACTCGCCAAGACCGACATGGCCCGTGTGCAGACCATCATGAACGTGGCGCTGCAGATTACCGCCAACCTCTCCATCGCCTTTGAGCCGTTCCTGCCCTTCAGTGCCGCCAAGCTGCGTGGTATGATCGGTATGGAGCGCGTCGAGTGGGACCGCCTGGGCAGCATAGACATCCTGCCCGCCGGCCGCCAACTGGAGCAGCCCGTGCTGTTGTTTGAGAAAATCGAGGACGACGTCATCCAAGCCCAGATCGACCGCCTGGAGCGCATCAAGCAGGAGAACATCGTCAACAACTTCAAGCCCAAGCCCGTCACCACATCATGCACCATCGACGACTTTGCCAAGCTCGACATCCGTGTGGGCACCGTCCTCGCGTGCGAGAAGGTGAAGAAGGCCGATAAGTTGTTGAAGTTCACCATCGACGACGGTATGGCAGGACGCACCATCATCAGCGGCATCGCCAAGTGGTATGAGCCCGAGGAACTGGTGGGCAAGCAGGTGTGCTTCATCGCCAACTTCCCGCCCCGCAAACTCAAGGGCATCGAGAGCCAGGGCATGATCCTGAGCGCCGAGGACGCCGGCGGACGCCTCGTGGTCATCGGCCCGACAGGCCCCGTCAAGCCCGGCTGCCAAGTAGGTTAATTCAAGCGGCCCATGCCGTTTGAAGTTTAGGGTTTAGAGTTTAGTGGTTAGAGGGGCACCTTCTGGCCACTAGCTTTTTTATCATTGATGTTCGGGGAAGTCTAGCAGGCTGTAGGCCTGCACAAGTTTTCGAGCGAAACTTGATCAAAGGTTCCAGAAGCCAATTATGAACACAGCCTCTTTATTGTTGATGAAAAGGTAACTGGAAGCGGAAAAAGTTTTACCATTGCGAAATATATCGGTTATGATGATAGTCAAATAGTGTTGAGATATGGAACAACAGAATCAACATACGCAGCCTCCTGCGTTAAATCCGCAGCAAGAAGGAGAATCACAGGTGACCATGGGGCAGCCCATACCACAATACCAGCCTCGAGTGACCGCGAGTCCTATGATGTCGCCCGTCGAGTCAATTGTGACATGCTTCAAGAAAAGCTTTGTTTTTAAGGGCCGAGCGCGCCGCAGTGAATTCTGGTGGTTTAGCTTGTTGTGCTTTATTGTGTCCACAGCCTTAACCTGGCTAGGCGCGTTCATTCCAGCGATGGGCGAAATAGGGGTGATCTGCACCTTCTTGCTGTCTATCCCTCAGTTTGCGGCAGCGACACGCCGCTTGCATGATACAGGTAACAGCGGCTGGTTGATTTTTGCTGTTTTTATCTTTTTCTTAGGTTACAACATCTGCTCGTTAATCACAATCTTCACTCACGACTCGTATGAAGCAATTGCGCGCGCCGTGTTTCATGACTATGCGAATTATATTATGTTCCTGATGATCGGTTTGATCTTGGTGATCATTCTCTTGGTATTTGCCCTCATGGACAGTGCTCGCAATGAAAACAAGTATGGTCCCTCTCCCAAATATCAGAATTAAACGACATTTAAGACCACGGGAAAAGGCAGTATATCAGTGTGCTACATCCAGGTGAATTGCGGCCACGCCAAGGCGAGGCCCTACATATAAAGGTGTGATTCGTTGGGTGGATAATCAGCCTTGTTGGTGCAGTTATGTTAAAGAAGGTTAAATATTGGGCTAAAATTTGGTTTATAAAATAAACCGCTTTATCTTTGCAGCGTGAAATAAGAACGGTAATTCGCGAGTGCTGTTCTTTTTTCAGAGAGTTTTTAGTTTATTTTTTAAACCGCTTTATAGCCAAATCAAAAACAATTCAAGTTATGGAAGAGAAGAAAATGACCGAGAAAGAAAGTCTCGAACTGATTACCACGATGATCAATCGCACCCGTGAGCGTTACATCGGCGACGGCAACATTTTGCTCATGTGGGGTTACCTCACGGTGATTGTTACCGCACTGGTGTGGATCATGCTTGTCGCAACGCACAACCCGGCATGGAACTGGCTATGGTTTGCAATAGGAATTATTGGTGGTATCGCTACTCCTATTATGTCAAAGAAGAGCGACCTGAAAAGCGGAGTCAAGAGTTACTCCGACAAAATCACGTCTCAAATCTGGACTACCGTAGGCTTGGCATCCGTGGTTGCAACGCTTTTCTGTGTAGGGTTTGGCCTCAAAGGCTTTAATGCCTGGGGGATGATGTTTGCCATCCCTCTCATGATTGTACCGATGGCCGAAATAGCCCAGGGTATTATCGTAAAAGAGAAGTCTCTCATTGTAGGTGGAGCCATCGGCATGTGCGTTGGGCTATTCACGTTCTGCTGTATCGTTGGCAACGTGCGCCTGCTCATCAACTGGTTCCTGCCCTTGTTCATGATTGCCTTCGCCTGCATGATGATCATTCCGGGACACATTATCAACCATAAAGCACGTCAGCAGCGATGAAAGAGTTGGATCCCATCCTTCATTCCCAGCTGCGGCTGGCGGTGATGTCCATCCTGATGAATGTGGAGGAGGCCGACTTTGTCTATCTCAAGGAACAGACCGAGTCCACCGCTGGGAACCTGAGCGTGCAGCTCGACAAACTCTCCACTGCCGGTTACATCACCGTCACCAAGGGCTTTGTCGGCAAGAAGACCCGCACCACCTGCCAGGTTACCGACCAAGGCCGCAAGGCCTTTGAGGAGTATGTCGAAGCGTTGAAGGGCTACTTGAACCTGTAAATAGCTGATTCATTTAGTGATAAGAGCGCTCATCCCAGGCGGGAGAGCGCTCTTGTCATTCTCTTGACAGTAGCTTGTTGATGGTTTATTTTACTTGGTTATACACCTCGTCGGTCACGGGCTCGAGCCACTCGTTGCTGGCTCCCTCCTCGACGTTGGTGTGATAGGTCAAGTGCTGGAACCACGAGTCACGGGCGGCACCATGCCAGTGCTTCACCTCTGCGGGAACAGCAATGACGGTGCCGGGTGTCATCTCGACGGCGGGTTTGCCCCATTCCTGGTACCAGCCACGGCCGGCGACACAGATGAGCACCTGCACCTGACGGTGATGGACGTGCCAGTTGTTGCGGCAGCCCGGCTCAAAGGTGACGTTGAACAGCCCGTTGCCCATATCGGCGAGATAGCTGTTGCCGATGAAGAATTGTCCGTAAGGATTCAGTTCGCCCTTGGGCCACACACTGAAATCAACCGTGTTGACAGCCTGTGACGGCTCGTTGAACACCTCGGCCACTGCCTGCTGGCAGCGTGCTGCCTCGACCTCACCGACCCTGGCGCGGAGCACGGCAGGGATGTCATGCAACTGACCGTCGCTCACGCCCATGTTCCTCGCTCCGGCGACGTGGGCCCTCAACTGGGGCTCACAACCCGCCAGGGCCGAGATGGCCGAGACAGTGACGATCTCGCGGTCGGCAAAGGTGAGGTTGTTGCGGGCGAAGATGTCGCCAAAGAGGTGCGCCTTCAGGTAATAGTCGGTCTGGGGCGCGAAGGTATAGTTGAACGGCTGGCCCGAGAGTCGCGTCTGCACCTCGGTGCCCTGTTTGAGGGCATCGTAGTCGGCAGGCAGCGGATCGGCCTCACGTCCCGACTCGGTCTGTTTGCCCTCGTCCTCGCGCTGCTTGATTACCTGCTGCAGTGCGCCCAGGGCATTCAGGCTCCTGGGGAAGCCCGTGTAGGCATAAAGTTGGGACAGGGCCTCCTTGGCCTCGCTGATGGTCAGTCCGTTTTCAAAACCTTGGTTCAGGGCCTGTTTCAGTCCCTCCATGTTACCTCTTGCCTCGTTGGCGGCTATCGCCACGAGTGCCTGTTGTCTGTCGGTCAATTCCATGTTCTGCTGAGCGTTGATTGAGATGAATGCCGACAGCAGTAATGCCGCCAGCATCCAGTGTTTTAAGATATTCATTTCAGACTCTCTTTAAAAAAGGATTCGATCTTGTCATATGGGATGACACCTGCCACGTCATCGTAGAGGTCCACATGCGAGGCGCCGGGGATGATCATCAGTTCCTTGTTGCCCTGCTTGGCACTCACGCCTTCCACATGCTTGCCGGTCATCTTCTCGAAGGCATATTCCGAGAAGTAGCGTGAATGGGCCTTCTCGCCGTGGATGAGCAGCACGGGGTTCTCGATCTCGGCAGCAAACGCCAGGATGGGCTGGTTGAGGAACGACTGGCAGCCTGTGACATTCCAGCCGTCGTTGGAGTTGCCGCTACGCTCGTGGTAGCCGCGATCGGTCTTGTAGTAGGCATGATAGTCCTTGACGAACTGCGGAGCATCGTCGGGCAGGGGGTCAATGACGCCACCGGCGCGCTTATAGGAACCGTTGCGGTAGTCCTCGGTACGCTGGGCAGCCATAGCCTTGCGCTTCTCCATGCGCTGGGCAGGCGTATCCTCGCTGCCGAAGTAGCCCTCACGGGTAATCTTGGTCATGTCATACATCGTCGAGGCGACGGTTGCCTTGATGCGCGGGTCGATGGCTGCGGCATTGACTGCCATGCCACCCCAACCACAGATGCCGATGATGCCGATGCGCTCGGGATCGACGTTGTCCTGTACCGAGAGGAAATCTACAGCGGCGAGGAAGTCCTCGGTATTGATGTCGGGCGAAGCCATACGGCGAGGCTCGCCGCCGCTCTCGCCAGTGAATGACGGGTCAAAGGCGATCGCCAGGAAGCCACGCTCGGCCATGTGCTGGGCATACAGGCCGCTGGACTGCTCCTTCACGGCGCCGAACGGTCCCGAGACGGCGATAGCCGCCAGCTTGCCCTGGGCATCCTTCGGCGTGTACATGTCGGCAGCGAGTTCGATGCCGTAACGGTTCTTGAAGGTCACTTTCTTGTGTTCAACCTTGTCACTCAACGGGAATTTCTTGTCCCATTCCTTGGTCAGATTCAATGTCGTGTTCATATTCTCATCATTTTGATTGTTACCTTTTTCTCCACTGCAGGCCAGCAGCAAGCCCATCGACAGCAATACTGCTAGTACCAGGATGTTTTGAATTGCGTACTTCATATTTGAAATAATCGGTTTGGGTGAAACTATGTTGCAAAATTAGGACAATCCTTGCAATCGTCTGTTATCTGAAATACCTGAAAAACTACCTTTTTTTCTCTTTTTTATAGAATAATGGTTTTTTCTCAGCTAAATAATGACTACCTTTGTACACACAATGAAAGAGCTTGTTAACATCAACACAGCCAATGACTTTGCCCGGGAGTTTGGCGCACCCGTCTGGCATCCTAAGGTGAGTGTCGTCCACTTCGACGAGTTGGGCGAGATACACCACATGCTCACCAAGATGGGCGTGTTTGCCATCTTTGTGCAGGACAACTTCCCCACGGGGGCGACCTACGGCATGGGCGCTTATGACACGACCAAGGGCACATTGACGGCGGCGTCGCCCGGCCAGATCATCGGCAAGGCCGATGACGGCCACCGTGAGGTCTACCACGGCTGGGTGCTGCTGTTTGATGCCGAGTTCATGCATGGCACCGTGTTTGAGGAGCGACTCAATGACTACCATTTCTTCTCCTATAACGTCAACGAGGCGCTGCAGACGACCGAAGGCGAGAAGCAGCTGATGTGGCAGTTGATGGGACTGATACGGCGGTTCATCCAGCACCGTGAGCAGACCCCATTGACCGACCGCATCGTGCAGAACTACATCGTCCTGGTGTGTGACTACTGCCAGCTGTTCTACCAGCGCCAGTTCGAGGCTGCCACCCAGTTGCAGAGCGACCTGCTGTCGCGTTTCCAGCGGGTGCTGATCGACTACTATGAACGGCAGGTACAGCTCCAGCAAGGCTTGCCCAATGTCAAGTATTGTGCCTCGCAGCTGTGTCTCTCACCCAGTTATTTCGGCGATGTGATACGCGGTATCACGGGCGACAGTCCCACCCGCATCATCCAGCGCTTCCTGATCAACCGTGCCAAGAGCTTGATGGTGAGCGGTCGGTCGGTGACCCAAGTCGCCGAGGAGTTGGGCTTTGAATATCCGCAGCATTTCACTCGCTTCTTCAAGAAACATGCGGGTCTGCCGCCCTCCAAATATGTCGCTTCGTTGCAGAAAAAGTAATCCAGGTAAATTTCCAGCGGTTTCAGATAGTCCCTGATACGGCTTTTTATCGCACTTTTGCAGCATCAATCAACACATCAATCAGATCACATCCATGACTATTCAGGAATACAAAGAACATATCGCATCGGGCAAGCCGGTTATCGCCGGTTCCGAGGCTCACCTGCTCATGCACTGGGCGAGCCGTGAAGCCCAGAAGATCACCGTCAGACTGAACAACGAGTACCATGAGCCGGAGGAAATCCGCCGTCTGCTCTCCGAGTTGTGGGGCTTTGAGGTGCCCGAGAGCGTCGGCATGTTCCCGCCGTTCAACACCGACTTCGGGAAAAACACGGTGGTGGGCGACCGCACGTTTATCAATGCCGGCTGCAAGTTCCAGGACCAGGGCGGTATCTACATCGGCAACGACTGCCTGATCGGTCACAACGCCACGCTCTGCACCATCAACCACGCTCAAGACCCCGATCGTCGTGGCGACATGGAGTTCCGGCCCATCCACATCGAGGACAAGGTGTGGCTCGGCGCCAATGTCACCGTCCTGCCAGGCGTGACCATCGGCGAGGGCGCCATCGTGGCTGCCGGTGCCGTGGTGACCAAGGATGTCGCCCCGCGGACCATCGTCGGCGGCATCCCCGCCAAGTTCATCAAGAAAATAGAATAATTGGCTTCCGCTAATAGCCCCATTAGCGGCGGCCAAGTCATTGACACCCCCACGGCTGAACTTTAATTTCTCAATACATATAACGAAACTCAGTTAAGCCTTTTCCCTTCGCAGTTTCACAAATCCAAGCTGTCTTCTTTGAGAAGGAAATCAAAAAGTCCTATCGTGAGTATTCCTTCTTGGTTTCGACGTGGCATAATATGGTCTTTCACTATAATAATTTTCTTGAAAGAATCATTGATGCCCATCAGCGATCGGGATTCTTGTATCTCTTTTTCCCTATTAGGAATAGATAAGGCAGACTGCACATAGTATTTCTTACTACCGAGATTGGCAATGAAGTCCACTTCAAGCTGGGTCCGAGTCCACTTCCCCTCTTTGTTGGGTTTTCTTATCTCTACCATTCCGACATCAACCCTATAACCACGTGTTATCAGTTCATTGTAAATGATGTTTTCCATGATATGCGTTTCTTCTTGTTGGCGCATATCAAGAATGGCATTTCTCAGGCCTATGTCAGTGAAATAATATTTAGTGAGCGTATTGATATACTTCTTGCCTTTAATGTCGTAACGAATTGCCCTATTCATAAGAAATGATTCCAACAAATATGTAAGATATTGGGCTATGGTTTGACTACCAATCCTCACATTTTTCACACTCTTGAAAGTATTAGACAATTTTGTGGGATTGCAAGGTGACCCGATAGATGATGCCAAAATCAACACCAGTTCACGCATTTCATTATTATTCTTGATATTATGCCGCTCAATAATGTCTGCCAAATAAACTGTCTCGAACAAGTCCTTTAGATAGTTTATCTTCTTTTGTTCGGTGTCAAAAGACTGAATGAGAGGCAAACCACCATAGGTGAAATATTCGCGCCATGCATCTTGCTTGTCCCCACCTTTGGCAGAATAAAACTCAGAGAATGACAGAGGGTAAACATGAATAGCTTCTCCTCGACCACGAAACTCCGTCGGTATGTCAGACGACAGGAAGTGCGAGTTACTTCCCGTCACGTATGTATCGGCATTCTCGATATGGCGGAAACTATTCAATACATCTACAAACTCATCCATCAACTGTACCTCATCAATAATGATGTAATAAAGATTATTGTCCTTGATTCTGCTATGAACATATTGGAGCATCGCATCTGGATTTCTCAACTCCTTGTTCATGCGGTCTTCCAGATCGACACGGATGATATGATTATCTTCCACACCACTATCTAAGAGATAATGATAGAATAAGACATTCAGCAGGTACGACTTACCGCATCTGCGAATACCGGTTATTATCTTGATAAAGCCATTCTGACGGCTATCTATCAACTGTTGCAGATACCTGTCTCTCTTTATTTCCATAGTATACATTAAATTTTTGGCAATATTGACAACTTTTTACGATACAAAGGTAACAAGTTCTTTTTAATTGTACAATCATCGCATTAAAAAAGTGTCAAATATGACACTTTCTTAACGTTAAGACTTCATTTATATCGTGCAGAATTATATCGAAGGTAAATGACTTTCAAAAGAAGACGCAACAATAGAAATATTATTGAAACTTTGGTTTATAGGGAAATTTACAAAAAGAAAAACCGACAAACGACCGATAATCAGCCATCTAGCGATTTTTTGTTGTGACTCCTACAGGCTTAAGAACAAGCCCCTGTCTTTATTGCCCGAGGACAACAGGTTTTTCGTCGGGCAGGTGGGTGCTGAGGATGCGTTGGGGCTTGGGATAGAGGTTGTTGGCTCGGCTACCCAGGTTGTTGGCGAAGCCCAGGACGGCGCCCTGATGGGCGACAAGGACATAGCCACGGGGACCATCGAGGCAAACCGACTCACCGCGCAGGTAACGCAAGGCCGTGGGATAATCCACCTCACAGACAGGGAAAGCATCGGCTGCCCTCGCCGTTGACATCGCCAGGGCGGGGTGGGGCACCGTCTTGCGGCCCATCACGGTCGCCAGTTCCACCCCAGCGTGCAATACGTTCAACGAGGCACGCAGAACCGTCACTTCACGGCTGATATCCTGAGGCACGGCAATAAACAAATCGCCCTGCTGGTCAATGACAAATTCATCGGGGTTTGCAAGCCAGTTTTTGCCGATTTCATCGGACTTTTTCGGCATCTTTTCTTTGATTCTCTGGATTTGTTGCGGGGCGTCACCAGCCTTGCGGAAGACCGCCATAAAGAGCCCCTCGCCGTCCACACGATGTGGCATGAAACGATAGCAGTGACTGTCGCTGCCAATGGCGGGATGAATCTTCCAATCGGATTCAATGGGCACCTCAAGTGAGGTGGCACCCAGTTCATTGATGATGAACTCGGCCATCTGCTCGTTTTCCTGGCGGTTATAGGTGCAGGTGCTGTAGATGAGCAAGCCACCGGGGCGCAGGGCTGACCACACGTCGGTGAGGATTTCACGCTGACGCTGGGCACACTGCTCGACCAGGGCGGGCGACCATTGTGCCACCGCCTCGTCGTCCTTGCGCATCATGCCCTCGCCGCTGCACGGCACGTCGGTGGCGATGACGTCAAAGAAATGGGTCAGTTTGCCTATCTGTGCAGGTGCGTTGCTCGTCACCACACAACGGGGATGACCCCAGCGGATGACATTGTCGGCGAGCACACGGGCACGCGTCGGGACAATCTCGTTGGCGACCACCAGGGATGGCTCGGGCAATGCCTGGATGGCTGCTGTCGTCTTGCCGCCAGGAGCAGCACACAAGTCCAGGTAGCGCACCGGCTCATGGATTAAATGGCGGATCACATGGGCGATAAACATCGACGAGGCGTCCTGCACATAGTAGTGGCCCGCATGCCAGTCGGTGTCGAAGGTGAACACTGGGCGGTCTTGAAGATAGAAACCCTGTTCGCACCAGGGCACACGGCGAGCACCGGCTGGCACACCCGCATCGCGCATGTCGTTGACACGCACGGCAACGCTGGGCTCGGTAGTCGTGATAGCCTCGGCCAGTGCCTCCCACTCGTCGGGCAGCAGCACGCGTAATTGCTCTATAAACGCCTCTGGCAGTTTCATCGCCACAAAGTTAGTTGAAATGAAGCAAACACCACGCAAAACAGCCCCAGTAAATTGATTTTCGTCCAAATCTATGGTTTTTACCACACATTTGGATATAATTGCCAGTTTTTTCCTGCTTGAAAACCATAAGAAAACCTATGACCCTAAAAAGGCAAAAGTAGGGGTCGAAATTATGGTTTTTTAAGGATTGAAAACGTTGCCAAATGAGCGAATTTTTGTAATTTTGTACGTTTTTAGACACCCCCTATTTTAGAGGGTATAAATGCGAAATAAAACTCATTTTTATGTCAGAAGAGAACAAGAATATTGAAGAATTAGAAGAGGAAAAGAATTATTCTGCGTCTAACATCCAAGTCCTTGAGGGACTGGAGGCTGTGCGCAAGCGTCCGGCAATGTACATCGGTGACACCCACGTCAAGGGTCTGCATCACCTGGTGAGCGAGGTCGTGGACAACTCCATCGACGAGGCGCTGGCAGGTTTCTGCAACCGCATCGATGTGTTCATCGGCGAGGACAACAGCATCACCGTCAAGGACAACGGCCGCGGTATCCCCGTCGACGAGCACGAGAAGTTGCACAAGTCGGCGCTCGAGGTCGTGATGACCGTGCTGCATGCCGGCGGTAAGTTCGACAAGGGCTCCTACAAGGTGTCTGGCGGTCTGCATGGCGTCGGTGTGAGCTGCGTGAACGCCTTGAGTGACTACCTGCGCGCCGAGGTGCGCCGTGGTGGCAAGGTCTATATGCAGGAGTACAGCCTGGGCAAGCCGACCAGCGAGGTGACCATCATCGGTGACTGCCGCGAGGAAGACCACGGCACGACCATCATCTTCCACCCCGATGCTACTATCTTCTCGACTACCGTCTATGAGTTCGACATCCTGTCGAAGCGTCTGCGTGACCTGGCTTACCTGAACGCCGGCGTGACGCTGTCGATTACCGACCTGCGCGACAAGGACGAGAATGGCAACTGCCATAGCGAGACCTACTACAGCGAGACCGGTCTTGACGAGTTCGTGCGCTACATCGACGGCAACAAGGAGGCGCTCATCCAGGACGTTATCCACATCAAGAGCAAGAAGGGCGACATCCCCGTTGAGGTCGCCATGACCTATAACACGTCGTTCAACGAGAACATCTACTCGTTTGTCAACAACATCAACACCATC
>JBGUJU010000129.1:0-3071 GCA_045114065.1 Sodaliphilus sp. | reverse complement strand
TAGGTGCTGGCAATCAGACCCAGGTCTTTCTTGCGGACGCGCTTGCCGGCAGCGGCAAACTTGGCGATAGCACCGATCGGGGTAGCCTTAGAGGCCTGACCACCGGTGTTGGAGTAAACCTCGGTGTCGAGCACGAGGATGTTGACGTTCTTGCCGCTGGCAATCACGTGGTCCAGACCGCCGAAGCCGATGTCGTAGCTGGCGCCGTCACCACCGATGATCCACTGCGAACGCTTAACCAGGTACTGACCCAGCTCGCGAACCTTGATGTCGGCGGGATTGTCGCTGTGCTCGATAGCCTCGAGGATCTTGTCGCTCAACTCGCGGGTCTTGTCACCGTCGTTGAAGTTCTCGATCCACTCCTTGTAGAGGGCCTTGACGTCGGCAGCAACAGAAGCGTCCTCGATAGCCTCCTTGACGAAGCCCAGAACGCGGCTGCGCATCTTCTCGTCGGCGATGGTCATACCCAGACCGAACTCGCAGAAGTCCTCGAACAGGGAGTTGGCCCAAGCGGGACCGTGACCCTTCTCGTTGACGGTGTAGGGAGTCGAGGGAACCGAAGCACTGTAGATTGACGAGCAACCGGTAGCGTTGGCAACGATCTGACGGTCACCGAACAACTGGCTGATCAGCTTCACATAGGGGGTCTCACCGCAACCCGAGCAAGCGCCCGAGAACTCAAACAGCGGCTGAGCGAACTGCGAGTTCTTCACGTTGGACTTGGTGTCCACGAGGTGCTGTTTGCTCTTGACATTGTTGATGGCGTAGTCCCAGAGCTTCTGGTCCTCTTCGTGGCCCTCCATGGGAACCATCACGAGAGCCTTCTCGCCCTTCTTGCCCGGACAAACGTCGGCGCAGTTGCCGCAAGCCAAGCAGTCCATCACGTCAACAACCTGTACGAAGGTCATGCCCTCGAAGCCCTTGCCGATGGCTTTGAGCTTGTCGCTGTCCTTGAAGGGAGAAGCGGCAGCCTCGGCCTCGTCCATAACGAAGGGACGGATGGCAGCGTGCGGGCAGACAAGCGCGCACTTGTTGCACTGGATACAGTTCTCGGCCTTCCACATGGGAACGAAGGCGCCCACACCGCGCTTCTCATAGGCAGCGGTACCGGCATCCCAGGTACCATCCTCGCGGCCCTTGAATGCGCTCACGGGCAGCAGGTCACCGTTCTGGGCGTTGATGGGACGAACCACGTTGTGGACAAATGCGGGAGCATTGTCGGCGGCAGCGCCCTCGACGGTCAGGTTGCTCCAAGCGGGATCCACAGCCAGCTCGGTGTACTCGTTACCACGGTCAACGGCCTGGTAGTTCTTGTTCACCACGTCTTCACCCTTGCGGCCGTAGGACTTAACGATGAACTTCTTCATCTGCTCGATGGCCAGGTCAACGGGGATCACCTCGGTGATGCGGAAGAATGCGCTCTGCAGGATGGTGTTGGTGCGGTTACCCAGACCAATCTCCTGAGCGATTTTGGTGGCATTGATGTAGTAAACCTTGATGTTGTTGTCGGCGAAGTACTTCTTCACGTTGTTGGGCAGGTTCTCGACCAGCTTGTCGCCGTCCCACACGGTGTTGAGCAGGAAGGTACCACCCTTCTGCAGACCGCGGGTCACGTCATACATGTGCAGGTAGGCCTGAACGTGGCAAGCCACGAAGTTGGGCGTGGTTACCAGGTAGGTCGAGCGGATGGGCTCGTCGCCGAAACGCAGGTGAGAGCATGTGAAGCCACCCGACTTCTTGCTGTCGTAGGAGAAGTAGGCCTGGCAGTGCTTGTCGGTGTTGTCACCGATGATCTTTACACTGTTCTTGTTGGCACCCACGGTACCGTCAGCACCCAGACCGTAGAACTTGGCCTGGAACATGCCGGCGCCACCCATGGCAACTTCTTCCTTCATGGGAAGAGAAGCGAAGGTCACGTCGTCCTCGATACCGATGGTGAACTGGTTCTTGGGCTTCGGCAGGGCCAGGTTCTCATAAACGGCGAGAATCTGGGCGGGCGTGGTGTCCTTGCTGCCAAGGCCGTAGCGGCCACCCACGATGATGGGGGCATTCTCGGTGCCATAGAAGCAGTCCTTCACATCGAGATACAGGGGCTCGCCATTAGCACCGGGCTCCTTGGTGCGGTCGAGGACAGCAATGCGTTTGGCAGTGCTGGGAACGGCTGCGAGGAAGTGCTTGGCGCTGAAGGGGCGATACAGGTGAACAGCAACCAGACCGACCTTCTCACCCTTCTCGGTCAGATAGTCGATGGTCTCGCGGATAGCCTCGGTCACACTGCCCATGGCGATGATGACGCGGTCGGCATCCTTGGCACCGTAGTAGTCAAACAGACCATACTTGCGGCCAGTGATCTCGCTGATCTTGTTCATGTAGTCCTCGACGATGGCGGGAACTGCGATATAATAGTCGTTGCACGACTCGCGGTGCTGGAAGAACACGTCGGGGTTCTCGGCAGTACCACGGGTAACGGGCTTGTCAGGATTCATAGCACCCTTGCGGAACTTGGCCAGCTCCTCCATGTCGATGAGGGGACGCAGGTCTTCCTGGTCCATAGCCTCTACCTTCTGGATCTCGTGAGAGGTGCGGAAGCCGTCAAAGAAGTTGACAAAGGGCACGTGAGCCTTGATGGCGCTCAGGTGAGCAACACCGGCGAGGTCCATTACCTCCTGCACACTGCCCTCGGCGAGCATGGCAAAACCGGTCTGGCGGGTAGCCATCACGTCCTGGTGGTCACCGAAGATACACAGGGTGTGGCTGGCCAGCGTACGGGCCGAAACATGGAACACGCCAGGGAGCAACTCACCGGCAATCTTGTACATGTTGGGAATCATCAGCAGCAGACCCTGCGACGCGGTGTAGGTCGTGGTCAGGGCACCGGCCTGCAGCGAACCGTGAACGGCACCGGCAGCACCACCCTCGCTCTGCATCTCCTGGACCATAACGGTCTCACCGAAGATGTTCTTGCGGCCAGCAGCGGCCCACTCGTCCACGTGCTCGGCCATCGTTGATGACGGAGTGATGGGGTAGATTGCGGCTACCTCAGTGAACATGTAACTGATGTGAGCAGCAGC
>JBGUJU010000128.1:0-5873 GCA_045114065.1 Sodaliphilus sp. | reverse complement strand
TTCACCCGTTGCCCGTCCTCTGATCGAGGCTCTGGACTACGCGCAGCGCACCAACACGATCGGCTCGCTTCGCAGCACCGACGTGTCAAGGTCAATCACCGCGCCGATGGCTTTGGCTCAGAGCCAACCGCAGGTGATTGTCCAGGAGAGTAAAGACTTGAAGGAGATCATCGCCCGTCTCAACGAGCGATTGGACGAGCCCTTTGTCACCGTCAACACCGTGACCGGCGACAAGGGCATCAAGCAGGCGCAGGACGAGTACCAGCGCCTCATGAACAATAAATCACCGAAATCTAAAAGAAAATAGAAGAATGCAATCATGGTATTTTTATCGGCTTTTTGGGCTCAAAACAATGCCGAATTAACTGCATTTTCCCCATAATGAATATTTTGTTTTTTATATGTTTGAATTTCAGTTATTTACAAAATGTAAAATGAACTCAAAAAACTACCGAATTTCTTGTGCGAAACAACCATAAGCAGTAACTTTGTAAAATAATACTTTGGGGTCAAACTTTAACTGTTACTGAGATGAAAACAACTATTGGTATTGCTTTCTTCAAGTGGCGAATAGTATCGCTGCTTATAATGTGTTTATCGGTTTTCTTGCCAGTTGTGGCACAAACAGATAGCACTCGCTGGACAGTCTCCCAAGGCCAATGGAGAGTTCTAATCAATTTAAATGCCTATGACATTGCCTGGTCCTATTTACCCAACATTAAAACAACCGACGTATCTTCTTTGGGTATTTTGAACATTGGCTCTGGTGTTGAGATGGCTTATCGTGACAATCGCACACTGCGATTGATGGCACATGTGGGAATAATTGGCAATATTCATTTCTCTATTGCTGAAACTTTCCCTCCATATCCGCCAACGCGTATAGTCTGGAACTCAACTATATCGATGGTGCACATGTGGTATGCCAAGCGATGGGTGCTGGGAGTGGGTCCATCGTTTGAGAGGAGAAAAGTTACTTTTGACGTAGAAAACGGCGACAGCTCACCAAAATACGGTACACAAGATTTCCATTCTATTCACTATGCATTAGGTCCTCTCATGACGGCAGGTTGGCGAGCCACTAGTACCACCTATTTTGGAATCGAGTATTCACCACGCATCGTTATGGGTTCAAATTTCAATTACGATGATAATACTTCAGCACCTACTGTATCCAGTTCCAACGGCCACTTTGACCACCAACTCTCATTCGTGGTGCGCATGAGCATTAACCTTACCAAACATTGATAGTCCAGGAGAGTAAAGACTTGAAATAGATCATCGCTCGTTGAGACGAGCGATTGGACGAGCCCTTCGTCACCGTCAACACCGTGACCGGCGACAAGGGCATAAAACAGGCGCAGGACGAGTACCAGCGCCTCATGAACAATAAATCACCGAAAAATAAGAGAAAGTGAGTGTTTAGCAAAGAATTTTGCTACCTTTGCAAGAATAAAATGTAGTTAATACTAAATATAGTCTCAATGTCTATGTTTTTGTCTCGAAATCTACTCGTATTATATCTTGGTACTTTTATTAGATTCGTATATTTACGATTTATTAAAAGAAAAGATGTGAGCTTTAAGGAACTGCTACACCCAGCACAAGAAGGAAAGATTGACAAAGATAATGAGTTGGACATATTCACGAATGAAATGGCTAACCGAAGTTATGGTTGTATTTTTCTTATAATTATTGTTGGAATTATAGCTTATTTCCTGACCTAATCATTTGTTATCTTTCCCGTCTTTTCCCAGCATAAGCTGTTGAAGAACTTATACTAAAATGATAAAACGAGGACGAGTACCAGCGCCTCATGAACAATAAATCACCGAAATCTAAGAGAAAATGAGTGTTTAGCGAAATATTCGCTATCTTTGTGTCTCTAAAAATCATGGCATTATGAAATTAATTGTATTTACGATAGCATTTTATTTGTTGAGTTTTTCTAGTTGTAACATTGACAAAGGCAGTTTAGAGAAACAATCAGAAATGGACAGTATTGGGATTGTGGGAAATGATGATCTAGTAAGAAATGATTCTGTATGTATAAGTACAGCATTGTCATTCACGCCTACGTCGATCAGTTTGTCGGAATCAATTCAGAAAGATTCAGTCTTAGATAAAACGATTGATGGACTAAGAGAGAATAAGTTGATTTTATCTGAAACAGGTCAAACTAGATTCATTTACATAATACTTCTGAAAATGTACTATTATCACCTTAATAATGCACATCAGGGGTTTGACTTGCTTCAGATGTGTGAAACAGAGAATAGTAAATATATTGTTAACAGCTTGATTCGAATGACAAATCTTCCAGATCATCCAGAGATGATTAACTCAGGGTATGTATCTGAATATCTCAAATCAAATCATATTGATTTTATTCAAGATGAAGAAACTAAGCTTTTATCGGAGATAGAGGATTATGAGAACAGGCCAATTGAATTTACTGAAGAGTAGCTAACGGCACGTCTTTTCGCAGCATACGCGGTTGTTCTACCTTTGTGGTAAACAACCGCTATTTTTTATGATACTGACGATAAACGGAAAACAGGCAGCGCTGAAGAAGGGGTCTTCGATAGAATATGTATCGGAGAACCGCATCTTCACCGATGCCGATGACTACTCAATGGAGATTGAACTGCCCCTGGCAGACTGTCCGCAGAACCTCGACATCTTCGGGATGATCACCCGCAAAGACGTAGATGCAGGCGACATCTTCTTCGATGCGGTGCTACAGGACACCAACTTCTTCAAGCGAGGTGCCGTCGTGATCACCGGCATCACGCAGGAATCAGTCAAGGTGCAGTTCCTGGAGAAGCGTTCCTACCAGAACTTCTTCCCACGCTTCGATGAGACCTACATCGACGAGCTCAACCTGGGCAAGTGGCCCAGCATCTACCCCGACAATTCGCCTACCGGCGGCGGGGCACAGCCGCGACCTGGGGAAGAAGTGTCCTACGCGTCTCCGGCGCAGCTCTGGGGCAGGACGGAGGACTTTACCGCCTTGCCGTGG
The DNA here is from genome assembly GCA_045114065.1 of Sodaliphilus sp. Taxonomy (GTDB): domain Bacteria; phylum Bacteroidota; class Bacteroidia; order Bacteroidales; family Muribaculaceae; genus Sodaliphilus. The sequence goes on along the minus strand of JBGUJU010000128.1, from coordinate 2,851 downwards.
GTCAACAACTCCAGCGGCAACCTGCAGAACTGCGCCAAGTGGAACGCATCAGCCAGCAAGTACGAGTGGAAGGTCAACCCCGACGACGAGGACGACACGGACTTCTCCCGTGGCCTCTCGTTCCAGCCGTACCTGCTGTGGCTGACAAAGAAAATCTGCGAAGCCCTAGGCTACGCCTATGACTTCTCGCTGTGGGAGCAGAGCGACTACCGCCACCTGCTGCTGATGAACACCACGCCATACGCCAACAGCAACCGCACCTGGGCGAGTGCTTTGCCGCATTGGACGGTGAACGAGTTCTTCCAGGAACTGGAGAAACTCCTGCTCTGTGAGTTCGACATTGACCACGCACGCAGCACGATAGCCTGCACTGCGACCGCGGACAACATCGAGGCGGCAGGCACCATCCACATCTCAAAGGTCGTTGACGCTTTCACTGTGGAGGTGACCACCGACGAGGAGAAGAGCGGCTACAAGGCGATGCTCAACCAGGGCTATGCCGCAGGCGGCCACCGCCTTGACAACATCTACAACTGCCAGTGGTACATCGACCAGATGACCAAGGCAGACGGCACGGTGAGGTGTACCACCCACGCCACGCTCAACGCCCTGATCTCGAGTAACGTCCGGCAGGAGGCCGTTCCCGACAGCGGCGGAGTGTGGGGCCTGCACTACGCGCAGGACGTGGATACCTACTTCGTGCTGGAGGTGATGAAGCGAGTAAAATACCGCAGCGGAGGCCGCGAGGAGTGGGACAATTGGGGCAACGTCACCCGTCTTGTTCCCATCAACCGCTTCGGCCCGCTGATCATCGACAGGGACAACCCTGACGATGTGGACGAGATGAAGATTGTTCCCGCCTGGCTCGACGAAACGGACGATGTCATTGGTCTCGTCCCGTTCCTCGAGTGTGGCGAGACGGGAGAGGGCGACAACGCCTACTCCAACCAGTCGCACACGGGCCGACCGCATTCGTCGGAGAAGGTGGACCAGGACGTGCCCATCCAGTGGGGCGCACTTCCCACGGTCAGCGCAGGGAAGCGGGAGAAGAGCGGAGCCGTCTTCGACAAACTCTTTGTCGCCTTCTGGTGGGGCAGTTACATGATGTTCTCGCCCCGACACCCGCATCCCTGGACGGACACGTTCGACCTCGATTACTCCTATTACGCCCCGACTCCCAACAGCAACTCGGGCGTGCTCTCGGTCACCTGGAACCGCATCAATAGCGGCAAGACCTGTTCGCTGCGCATCAACAACGCCGCCTACGGCCAGGGCGTTGAGCGCGACACCTTCTATCCCGTTGACCAGAAGAAGAAATACACCTTCTCCTTCCTTGCCGACAAGATCCCCAACGTCCGCTCCGTCTTCCACATCGACGGTAAACGCTACCTCTGCGAAAAGATAACCGCGACATTCACCGAGGATGGAATGTCGCAGTTACTCAAAGGCTGCTTCTATAAAATAGAGAGCTAAAGTTCTCCCTCATATGTCTTAGTTACTTCATGGACATCTTTCGGATGGACTTGGATGTACTTATTGGTAGTTGCGACATCGCTATGTCTAGCTTGGTCACGAGCTACAACTATACCCGCATCATTAGCTAAGTCACGAATGCCGCTATCCTTTAATGAGTAGAATTGATAGCAGTCTTCCCATCCAAGTTCTTCACGCATCTTTTTCCAACGACGGTTGAACTGGTCTGCGTTGTATCGGTCTTTTCGAGGAATAAAGCCTTTCCCGAAAAGATAGAACTCGCCAGGCTGTTCCAGCACCTTCAGATCAATCATGAGCCTGCATATTCTACGATTGATTCCAACGTAACCATCCTTATGGTTCTTGCTGAAATCGCCTGAGACAAAGATGGTCTGGTCTTTGATTGACACGTCCTTGACTCGGAGATGGCTTAGCTCGTTCGGTCGAATGAATGTATAGTATTCAAGCTCACACGCGAGCAAGAAATGTGGGTCTGTCTCAAGAAGATGTCGGCGCATCGTTGCGAGCTTCTCTTTGCTCAAATCTTTGCGGAACTTCGCCGACTCTTTTAGAATTTCAACATCTTCCACGGGATTAACGGTGATGTATTTGCGCTTTTTCAGGAACTCGCTCAATCCATACAGCCATGAGCGATAATTGTTTCTGGTTCTTGCGCTTGCATCACGGTCAAGCAGAAGCCAATCAAGAAAGTCAATAATAAGAGACTGGTCAAACTGATAGACATATTTCGGCTGAATAACAAGCGTTGCCATGAATTCTCTAAGGATGTTCACGCTTGAATGATATCTCATCCTAGTCTTATATCGATCACCCTTCTTGTCAATATATTCCAAGTATCGGTCAAGACATTCCTGTAAAGGTGTGAATCCACGACTCTCTTGGGTGTTTACCCAAGGGTTCCAACCTTCGCGGAGTTGCCGCATAATTTGTTCAATTACTTCTGCTGCTCGCCTGCGTTTTTCAGCTGCCTTGGTTAATCCGTCAAGCATGAATTTCTTGCGTCTCATCTCTCCAGAGGCGGGATCGAGAGCATAGAAATCTACATACCAATTCTTGCCAGTATGAAGTTTTGGATAGGTGAATCCTATTAATTGAACTGTTGTTTTAGTTCTAGCTTGGTACAACATTTTTTTACATTTTTTATCGCACCTTAACGGGTGTTCCAAAAAATGCTATCACTTATACCTAAAAATTACCGTCCGAAAATCGTCCGAGTAAATTTATAAAAATAGGGTTATTTGTCTGATAACCAAACAAATAACCCGTTTTCTGCGGAAAGGGAGGGATTCGAACCCACGGTACGCAAAGCGTACAACGGTTTTCGAGACCGCCCCGATCGACCACTCCGGCACCTTTC
>JBGUJU010000127.1:0-42145 GCA_045114065.1 Sodaliphilus sp. | reverse complement strand
ACCGGTGTTGGTGCAGTTACCGAAACCGAGTTCGTCCATCTTGGCGAGCATGGCCTTCACGCGGCGCTTGGCCTCGGCACGGCCCTGAGGCAGTAGTGCGAACTGGCTCACCTTGGCGCTGAGGAACAGCATGGCCGAACCGTTCTTGCAGGCAGCTACACAGGCACCGCAACCGATGCAGGTGGCGCTGTCCATAGCCTCGTCGGCGGCTTCCTTGCTGATGGGGATAGCGTTAGCATCCTGGGCACCGCCCGTCTGGAAGCTCACGTAACCACCAGCCTGCTGGATCTGGTCAAAGGCGTTGCGGTTAACCATCAAGTCCTTGATCACGGGGAAGGCAGCACTGCGCCAGGGCTCAACGGTGATGGTGTCACCATCCTTGAAGCGGCGCATGTAGAGCTGGCAAGTCGTAGCACCCGTGGCGGGACCGTGGGGATGACCGTTCACATACAGGGAGCACATACCGCAGATACCCTCGCGGCAGTCGTGGTCAAAGGTGACAGGCTCCTCACCCTTCTCGATGAGCTGCTCGTTGAGGATGTCCATCATCTCGAGGAAGGAGGTGTCGGTGGGGATGTCGTGCATCTCGTAGGTCTCAAAGCGGCCCTCGGCATGAGCGTTGGCCTGACGCCAAACCTTAAGTTTGAAACTTATACTTGTATCCATTGTATTCGATGAATTTTAAAGGGTGGTTGATTATGACTTATAGTTACGCGTCTGGACCTTGATGGCCTCGTAGTGGAGCGGCTCTTTGATGAGCGTGGGAGCGGTCTCGTCATCGCCGTTGTACTTCCAGCAAGCGACATAGAAGAAGTTCTCGTCGTCGCGCTTGGCCTCACCTTCCTCGGTCTGATGCTCCTCGCGGAAGTGACCACCGCAGCTCTCGTGACGGTTGAGTGCATCATAGGCAATCAGCTCGCCCATGGTGATGAAGTCACGCAGACGGAATGCCTTGTCCAACTCGACGTTCATGCCCTCTTGGGTGCCGGGGATGAACAGGTTGGTCTCGAACTCCTTGCGTAGCTCTTTCAGCTTCTTCAATGCGGTCTCGAGGCTCTCCTTGGTGCGAGCCATGCCCACATAGTCCCACATCACGTTACCCAGCTCCTTGTGGATGCTGTCAACCGAACGCTTACCGTGGATACTCATCAGGTGGTCGAGGTTGGCCTGTACCTTCTTCTCGGCAGCGTCAAACTCGGGCGTGTCGGTCGAGAAGTGAGGCACGGTGATCTGGTCACTCAGGTAGTTCTGGATGGTGTAGGGCAGTACGAAGTAACCGTCGGCCAGACCCTGCATCAGCGCCGAAGCACCGAGGCGGTTAGCACCGTGGTCACTGAAGTTGCACTCACCGATGGCGAACAGACCCTTGATGCTGGTCTGCAACTCATAGTCAACCCAGATACCGCCCATCGTGTAGTGGATAGCGGGATAGATCATCATCGGGTTGTAGTACTTCACGCCGTTGATCTCGTTGGCGAGCTCGCCGGGATTCACGTCGGTGATCTCCTCATACATGTCGAACAGGTTGCCGTAGCGCTGACGGATCACGTCGATGCCCAGGCGGTTAATGGCCTCGCTGAAGTCCAGGAACACAGCCTTACCGGTATTGTTCACGCCGAAGCCCTTGTCGCAGCGCTCCTTGGCAGCACGGCTGGCCACGTCACGGGGCACGAGGTTACCGAAGGCGGGATACCTGCGCTCCAGATAGTAGTCGCGCTCCTCCTCGGGAATGTCACTACCCTTGATCTGACCTGCCTGCAGCTTCTTGGCGTCCTCGATGTTCTTGGGCACCCAGATGCGGCCGTCGTTACGCAGCGACTCACTCATCAGCGTCAGCTTGGACTGCTTGTCACCGTGAACGGGGATACAGGTGGGGTGAATCTGCACGTAGGCGGGGTTAGCAAAGTAAGCGCCGTGGCGATAGCAAGCCATGGCAGCCGAGCAGTTGCAACCCATAGCGTTGGTGCTCAGGAAGTAGGTGTTGCCATAACCACCGGTGGCGATAACCACAGCGTGGGCGGCAAAGCGCTCGAGCTTACCGGTTACCAGGTTCTTGGCGATGATACCACGAGCACGGCCGTCGATGATAACGACGTCGTGCATCTCATAGCGGTTGTAGCTCTTTACCTTACCGGCATGGATCATGCGGTTCAGGCTCGAGTAAGCACCGAGCAGCAGCTGCTGACCGGTCTGACCCTTGGCGTAGAACGTACGGCTTACCTGAGCGCCACCGAACGAGCGGTTGGCCAGCAGGCCACCGTACTCACGGGCGAAGGGAACACCCTGTGCCACACACTGGTCGATGATATTGTTCGACACCTCAGCCAGGCGATACACGTTGGCTTCGCGGGCACGGTAGTCACCACCCTTGACGGTGTCGTAGAACAAGCGGTAAACCGAGTCACCGTCGTTCTGGTAGTTCTTGGCAGCGTTGATACCACCCTGTGCAGCGATCGAGTGAGCGCGGCGGGGTGAATCCTGGATGCAGAAGTTCAATACATTGAAGCCCATCTCACCCAGCGTGGCAGCTGCCGACGCACCAGCAAGACCGGTACCCACGACGATGATGTCGAGGCGACGCTTGTTGGCGGGGTTGACGAGTTTCTGATGAGCCTTATAGTTGGTCCACTTCTCAGCGATGGGTCCCTCGGGAATCTTGGAATCGATGGGCTGAGCGTTCATTTTGTTTTCTTCCATTTGTGTTACAAATTTTAAAAGGTTAATACTCAGCGATTAGAGGGCAAAGAACCAGGTGAAGTAGCAAGCCTCTACAGCAAACAGGATAAACACGATGGTGGCCCACCACTTGGAGATGCACTGCCAGCGGGGAATCCACTTGTCGTTGGCGGTACCCAGCGTCTGGAATGCGCTCCAGAAACCGTGGCTGATGTGGAACCACAGGGCAGCGAACCAAATCAGGTAAACAGGCAGTACCCACAGGTGGCTGAAGGTAGCCTCCAGGTAGAACTTGCCGTTCATCACATGCTCACCCATGAGCTCGGGCAACTGCATCTTGGCCCAGAACTGAGTGAGGTGCAGGACCAAGACACCCAGCACGATGATACCCAGAACGAGCATGTACTGTGAAGCCCACTCCACGTCCTTGGGCTTGGTGGTCACGGCATAGCGGTTGTTACCGCGAGCCTTGCGGTTCTGCAATGTCAGAATGAAGGCATAGATGATGTGAATTGCAAAACCACCAGCCAGTACCAGCGTACCGGCAACAGCATACCAATTTGCACCGAGGAACTCGCAGATAGCATCATAAGCTTCAAACGAGATGAGGGCCACAGCGTTCATCAGTGCATGGAATGTAACGAATAGGACAAGGAAGAGGCCGGTCACCGACATCACAACCTTACGTCCTACAGATGAATTAGTTAACCACATAAAAATTGATGATTTTTTAGTTATTAATTGAGTTGATTGTTCAGCTATATACTAACTATCCCGCAAAGATAATAAAAAGTTTTGAGTTAATGGACGTTAATAGTAGTTTTTCCCAAAATCGGTAATAAAAAAGCCGCATTGCAGGGACAATTGATTGCAATGCGGCTATAGATGTGCAAAATGAATTATAACTTGATCTTGAGCCTTAGGTCGTTGATTTGGGACTCAAGAGGGGTGTCCGTGGCATTGCGGTCCTCGAGGATGCTGCGCACCAGGGGATCCAGTTTGGGATAGACGTCGTTGAGGAAAAATTCCCACAGGTTATCGGCCTGTTCAGGAGCGACCTCGGCAATCATGGCACGGATGCCTTGTTTGCCTTGCTCGATGATGTTCTCCACGTCTTGTTCCTGCTCGTTACCCTCGACGACGGCAAGCAGGGTGCGTGAGAGTACCTCGCTCAGGTGGCGCAGGACGAGTTGTGTCGCCTGCTGGGGTGTCTCGGGCAGGTTGGCCTTGCCTCCCCCCATCTCAATCATCGCCTTGAGCTGGTTCATGCGTCCGCCCAATTTGCTCCATGCCTTGCCCGACAACATCGCTGCCATGCCAGGAGTGGAATTGATGATGCGCTGTCGTCCTTGCTCGCGCAGGGCGGGACATGCGTCGGTAGCTGTGAGCCATCGGGTATCGATGTCGATGGTGTGGTCCTTGGGGTCAAGGGTCGCTGTGCGGATGGCAAACGGATAGCAGATGGCAGAACCTGTCGCCACCTCGACAATGCTGTCGCTGCGGTTGTCATTGTATTGTGTGGCAACATCGGTCACGTGCAGGTGGCCCGTGAAGATGGTGTGGACTCCGGCCTCGATGAGTTGCTCGGCGATGGAATTGTGGTCCTTGACGATATAGTTGGCGAGCAGGCGGTCTTCCTGGTCAAAATGTTGTACCAAGTGATGGTGCATCATCGCGATGACGCGTTTGCCCTGCCTGTGGGCTTTGCGGGCTTGCTCGATGACCCACTGCAGGGTCTCGGGCTTGACGAGGCCACCGTTGTGATAGGTGTCGGCGCTGTCGCCACGGCTGGTGAGTAGGTTCATCTCGTCCATATTGCTGTCGATGCCGATGATGACCAGTCCCTTGACAGGTTCACAGCAATAGCTCAGCGAGGATGGATCCCGTTGTGATTTCTTGCCATAGCCATAATCGCGGTAGATCTGGGCAAACTCTTCTCGTGTCACGGTTGCGGTGGGCACCGTCTTGTCGCCATCATATCGCTTGGCATAGGGATTGTTGCAATCATGATTGCCGGGAATGACCAGTGGCTGGATACCGTGTGACGCCATGCGGTCAAGGTATTGGGCCATGCGTTCATGGCTCAATCGTTCGCCGTTGTTGGTGAGGTCACCGGTGAGCAGTACCAGGGTGGGATTGAGCGCAATGATGCTGTCGGTGATGGAACTCATGATTGCATCACTCTGGGCCATCATTTTACTATCTCCTGCATCGGCATGGTCAATGGCAGGGCCCGGCGTTACCAATTCGGGGCTCAGCAGATGCATGTCGCTGATTACAACAATGCGGTCCAGCCCCTTGTGGGCCATCGCATCCAGAGCAAACAGTGTGGACAATAACATGATGATGAGTTTTGTTTTCATAATTCTTTCCCCCTATGATTGCATAAATTGTGCCAATTATTTAGCTGTTAGCCTTTAGCCCTTAGCCTTTAGCCCTAATTTCTAACTCCTAACTCCTAATTTCTAACTCCTAACTAATTCAAATCCTGCTTGCTCCAGATGGCGCCAGTAGGACGGATAAGACTTAGACACCACCTCGGCGTCGGTGATCATGATGCCTGGGAAACGCACCGCAGCAGGGGCAAAAGCCATCGCTAGCCGATGGTCGCCGTGCGTGTCGATGACAGGCGGTTCCTGGTCAACGACAACGCGCTCGCCGTACCATGAGATGGCATCCTCGCCCTCGATTTTCAATACATAGCCCAACTTCAACAGTTCCTGGCGCAGGGCTTCGATGCGGTCGCTCTCCTTGAGGCGCAGCGTGCGCACGCCTGTCATGCGGAAAGACCGTTCCAGCAGACACATCAGCACCGCCCACGACGGTACTAGGTCGGGCGTCGCTGCCATGTCGGCAAAGCAGGAGCAACAGCAACCGATGAAGTGGCTGGCATCGAGGGTCGCTCCATCGGCATCAAATCGCGTCAGGATACCCAGCCTTCGGCCCAGTTCCACCAGTTGGGCATCACCCTGGATGCTGTCGGCATTCAATCCTTCTAGTTTGAGTGATGACTTGGGCAGCAGTGCGGCAAGGGCATACCATGGTGCTGCTGCACTCCAGTCGGCTTCAACAAGGTAGTCATTGCCCTCATAGCCGTTGCCCACCGCAATGGTGTTGCCCGTGATTTCCACATCTGCCCCCATATCGCGCATGACGGCAGCGGTCATGTGGATGTAGGGCACCGAAACGATGTCACCCGTGAGGCGGATGCGTCCGCCGCCGATGGCGGGCAGTATCATCATCACCGCCGAGATGAACTGTGAACTCACGCCGCCAGCCATTTCCACATCACCCCCGTGCATCTGTGTGCCATGGATGAGCAGTGGCGGGAAGCCTTCCTTCCCCAGATAGTCAATGTGGGCACCCAACGAGCGCAGGGCATCGACCAGCACACCGATGGGGCGGTGGTGCATCCGTTCGACACCGTCGAGTGTCGCGATGACTCCATCGCGTGTGGCAAAATAGGCTGTCAGGAACCGCATGGCAGTGCCGGCGGCTCCGACATTGATGTCGCCTCCCTCGTGTCGCGACAGGGCATCGATTATCACCTCGGTGTCGTCACACAGGGCAGGATGCATCACCTGTGGCTCGCCACCACACAGGGCGGTGATGAGCAACGCGCGGTTAGAGATGCTCTTGGAAGTGGGCAATGCGATGCTGGCATTTGCCCGTAGCGGGGCTGTGAGCTGGAGATTCATTCAATTCACAGGTTGTAAAGACTTTAAGAGAACGTTAACCCCTATTCCACCGGGACGGGTTCGATGAGGTCGCGGTAGAGTTTGAGGGAGTCACTGGGCATCTGTTCGCTGCCCAGGATGTGGGGCATCAGGTCGAGGGTGAACTCGTAGGGCTTGTTGTCAAGCATGTGCTTGGTGCCGAAGGTGTCCATGTCGGGGTTGATGGCATAGAGCAGGTTGAGCACGATGCTCAACAGGAAGGCATACTTGAACATGAACAGCAGTGACCCGCCTGCCTTGTTGAGAAATCCTAGATGGATGGACTCAAGTGTGCCCTTGAAGAGTCTCATCGCCAAGCGGATAACTACCATGACAATGAGGAAGGCAAAGGCCAGAGACACGGTCTTGACGGTAATGCTTGACAGGGGCCAGTCGGCGGCGCTGGGAACAAATGCCAGGAACAGGTCCCTGACCTGGTCGCTGAACTTGTAGCACAGCACTATCGCCACCGCCCACGAGATGAGAGATGACAATTGTCCGATCAGACCCTTGCGATAGCCCAGAACCAGGCCACCCAGAACGATAAGAATGATGATAGCGTCAACGATGGTCATTTTCAGTTGTTATTGTAGGGCCTCGCCTTGGCGTGGCCGTTTTTCGTCAGTTATTGCGTCCGTCAGTTTTTAGTCGGCAGGAGAATGTCTTCCAGCCAATTGTCCTTGTGAAAGCGGCACAGGTCCACATAGGCGTCAATGCCGGGGATGATACCCGTTTCACTGTATTGCCAGATGGTATACTCGCCCTCCCAATTGATTTCGGGCTCTTCGTTGGAATAGCGCCCGATGTACAGGAGATGCTTGTTGAAGCTGGGTGCCAGGTTCTTGTTGTAGAATCCCATCGTGCTGTAGATCATGGGCTGCACGCCATAGAGGTTCTCGACAAGATGGCAGAACTTGTTCACACTGTCGATGAGTTGGCTGCGTGACCAGTCACCGCGCACCTCGACGTCGAGCATGGGAATCAGGTCCTGGGCCGACTTGAGGGCATATTTAGAAAAGTTGTTGAACTGTTCGTCAATAGAAGATGAGGACGATAAGTAGTGATAACTGCCCACGAGCAAGCCGTGGCGGCGCGCCTGCGTGATGTTGTGGGGATAGTGTGGAGAATGGTAGGTAGCGCCCTCGGTGGCCTTGATATACACGAAGTTGATGTCCTTGTCACTGCTCACTTTGGCCCAGTCAATATATCCCTGATGACTGGAGATGTCAATACCGTTGTACTTGGCATCCTGGCTGCGGGCAGGTATTCCTGAACGTCTCGAGGCTTTCTTGTTATTGCCCTGGCAAGCAAACAACAGGACCATTGCCAGCATGATGATGCACAGCAATGGTCTTGATGTTTGGATTTGCCTGATTTTAATCATTGTCAGCCGAGCTCTTATTGATTTTGTGCCCTTTCTGCTTTGCAGCGCGGATACTGTCGTTGCGTTGTGACTGTGTCAAGGCGCCACGCACGTTGGCACTCTTGTTGGCAGATTTATTGTTGCTTTTGTTAGCTTCTTGCTTTGCCTTTGCCTCTCGAGCCGTTTTGGCGGCAGCTTTGCGCTTTGCTTTCTCGTCAGCGGCCCTTTGGGCTGCTTCTTGACGTTCTTTCTCACGTTTCTGCTGCTCAGCTTTCTGCTTGGCTTTCTTGCTGGCTTCAGCTTCTTCTTTGGCCTTTTTCTTGGCTTCTTCTTGAGCCTGTTTTCTCTTTTGCTCTTTGTTCTTTGCCTCCTTCTCGGCCTTCTTTTTCTCCTCAGCCTTTCTCTTCTCCTCTGCTTTCTTCTTCTCCTCGGCCGTCTGTTTTGTGGCCTTGGGCGTCTCCTTGGGCTTCTGCTCGGTAGCGTTGATGGTTGCTGGCTTTTCCTTATGGTCTACAGCATCCTTCACGCTAATTTTGGGCTTGTGGTTGCCTGGCTTGTAGATGATGTCGTTGATGGAGTATCCCTTGTTGAAACGGCTCAGGTCGACCTCTCCACGGTTACCCTTGACGGCCTTGAAATAGCCGCGGTCACTGAATTGCCACAGGACCCACTTGTAGCCGATTTCGGGCTGGGAGGAGTTGTACTTGGCGATAAACAGGGGATAGCCCGAGAAAGCGCGGCCCAAGTGCTTGGTGAAGAACTTCTCCGAGGTGTAGATCAGGGGCTTGCAGCCGTAGAGGTCCTCAACCAGGTCGGCAAAGACCTTGAGGCTATCGCGCAGCTGCTGAGATGACCACCTGTTGCATTCTTCCACGTCGATGATGGGAATCAAGTCCTGGTCGGTGCGGTTGACGTTGCGGGCGAAGTTATTGAACTGGTTCGTAGCACTTGACCGGTTGGTCAGGAAATGGTAGCTCCCCACCTTGAAGCCATGACGTTTGGCTTCGCGGATGTTCTCCCTGTATTTGGGGTCCAGATAATCGCTGCCCTCGGTAGCCTTAATATATACGAACTTGATTTTGGCGTTCTTCTTGAGTTCTTCCCAATTGATTGTACCCTGGTGCTTGGACACGTCGATACCGTCAAATTGTATCGTCTCGGTGTTGACCGGTGGCCTTTTGGGTTGCACGGGTTTGGCAGGCTTGTTGGTCGTGTCTTGAACGGGTTTATTGTCATTAGCTTTAACCTCTTTGGTTGACGGTCCCTGTACCTGTACCTGATTAACAGGTGCAGTTTTCTCGTCCTTCTTATTGGTATTGATAACAGCAGCAACCTTGTCGTCCTTCTTGTTGGTCGCAGTGCTGTTCTTATCATCCTTTTTATTGGTCACAGCGGCCTTGTCATCCTTCTTGTTGGTAGTGGATGACTGGGTATTGTTTTTCTTGTCGTTTCCTTTTTTGTTAGATGAATTGACACGCTCGCGGGTCGGCTTCTTGATGTCGGCTTGCTGGGGCACAGCCATTGATGTTGCAGGAATGAGCAACATGATGAGCGTGATCAGGAAAGGTATAATTGTCGTCTTGTGTAATCCAGTGAAATCCATTGCTATTTTTGTTTTCAAAGTAAAGGTGGCTGCAAAGGTAATAAAAAGTTTTGGGTTTCTTGCCCCTGTTTCGGGTTTTTTAGTGAAACTTGCTGATTGTGGCAATGGATTTCACGCTTATTGACACTCTAGAAAAAAATGACAACCTTGCCAAAACTGGAGCAGTAGGAGGAACGGCAGTACATTTGCGATGTCAATGGGAACAATCCCCCCAAGAGCAAACAACTTTTTATTTACCTTTTCATTATCAGTACAAAATTATGAAGACTAAAGTTTTTAATGTGATTATCCTTGACAAGAGCGGTTCGATGAGCAGCATCGCCCGCCAGGCTGTCGATGGCGTGAACGAGACCATCGGCTCCATCAAGAGTGCCCAGGAAAAGAACCCCGACCAGGAACACATCGTGACGCTTGTTGCCTTCTGTGGCTGCGAGATGAAGACCATCTATGACAACTTGCCCGTTGCCGAAGTCAAGACCCTTACCGACAAGGACTATCGTCCCTGCTGCATGACGCCCCTGTATGACGCCATCGGCATGACCATCAGCCGTGTGCACACCCTCAAGGCCAAGGAAGAAAACTCCCTGGCTATCGTGACCATCATCACCGATGGCTATGAGAATGCCTCCCATGAGTACACGCATACGGCCATCCGTTCGCTCATCGAGAGTTACAAGGAGCAGGGCTGGCAGTTTACCTACATCGGTGCTGACCATGACGTGGAGCAGGTTGCCTTCTCGCTCAACATTGACCACAGTCTGCAGTTCGACAAAACCGAGGCAGGCACCCAGGCCATGTTTGCCTGTGAGCGCCGCTCACGTAGGAAATGGTTAAGTAAGATGGATGTCATCATGAATGCCTGCCTGTCCCCGAAAGAACGCAACAGGCGCATCAAGGAGACCAATGAAGCTGACTACTTTGAATGATGATGGATGCATCAATAACAGACTAATTGGCGCTAAGTTATGATCAAGACAATTAAAGAAATGCTGCAGGACTGGTGGGCCGATTCTACAACGACCCGCATGCCGCTCCCGACGCTCTACACCTATGAAGTGCTGGTGGACGGCAGGGTGGTTCAGATAGAGAGTTTCAGCCCTTGCAGGATGTATGTGCATTACAAGGCAAGGAAGAAATATCCCAATGCCAGGAGCATCAGAGTCGTCAAGCAGACCAGGCCTTACAGTTTCTGCTAATGGAGTGCTATGCTGGGTGAAAATCCCAGCATAGACTTTTTTTCCACAGTGCCCCTTTTGGCATAGTTCTTGCGGTAATAACAATATTAACTCTTTAACGGCGACATTATGGCAATAATCATACCCAGTTCTCAAGGCCTCAAGTACGGAACCATCTACATCTACAGCGACCCTGATTCTATGACTCTGCTGCGTGGGTCTGCTGATTTTCTGCGCAAAATCGTCTACCCTATGAACATTGAGTGGGTAGACGATCCTGGCAGATTAGGGGCATTACTGACTGCCCGTCGTTTCAATGTGGGCAATATTGGCAGATATGCCACAGTGTCACTGCGCACCTCGCAGTACAACAGGGGCGGTGGCCAGATGCGTGCACTCCACGAGTTCATCGACGCGTTGATGAGTGTGAGCGACCCCGAGAGCGGTAACATCGAGATTGACGAGGATGACTACGCTTGGGGCGGTCTTGCTAGTGTTTGCTATGAGGAAGCGGCTTATGATGCTGACATTTCCATGCCTAGTGCCGCTCCACAGGACAAGACGCGTGTAGAAAAGCCTAGGCCCAGACGCCACATCTTGCGCGGCTTCAAGAAGCGATTGAAAGATGTCGCCTCTGAGGCGTTCGATGAATTCTTCCTGCGCGATGAAGATGAAATGGATGTCAAGGAGGCTCAACAGAGTACCGTACGGTACCATGCAGAGCAATCCATTGTCACCGATAAGTTGCAAGAGGAGGAAGACATTGAGTTCAAGAGGCTGGAAAAAGAGCGCCAAGCGGCACTGGAGCGCATCAAGCATGAAATCGTCAGCTATATCGCTCGTTTTCACGATGACCCCAAGGATCTGATGGCCAGGCTATTGCAAGGTAAAGTCGTTGTGGGGCAGCCGGGGCGCGTGCTGGTCAATGGTGACCTGAAGATTGTCTTGCCCGAGTATGACGAGATGGAGATAAAGATGCCCGCTTTGTGCCGAACGCTCTACATCTTGTTCTTGAAGCATCGCAGTCTGGGTGGTGACGGCATCGTGCTCAAGAATATAGACGAGCATCGTGACGAGATATTTGAGATTTATTGTATGGTCAAGCCGGGCGCTGACGAACAGCTGGTGGAGCGCAGGGTGAACAACTTGTGCGACCCGTCGAGCGATTCGCTCAACCAGACCATCTCTAAAATCAACCGCTGCATCAGGAATGTCATCACCGATAAGGAGTTGGCGGCGGACTATTGCATAACCGGTGACCGAGGCCAACCCTATGGCATTGCTCTCGACCCTCAGTATTTGGAACTGCCCCGAGCCGTGACTGGCGCATAAGCGCAGCAATATAATAACAAGAGCAGGATAAGGTAACCAACTACCTTATCCTGCTCTTGTTTATCGCTTTAACAATTCCTGTCACTCAGTGTCGTCGTCCCTGAAGCGGTACTGGACGAAGGCCTCGATCGCCTCATAGGTGGCGAGGCCCAGCTGCTGGTACTTCTCGGCGAGATCACGGTTGCGCTCAATGGAGCGTTGCCACGATAGCTTGCCGTCGTCGCTGGTACGGAATGGCGCATCATGAATCTGTGACTGGAACTTGAGGATGGCGTCGCGCTTGTCGCTGAACTCCTCGGGGCTCATCGGCACTGCCATCTCCACCTGGTCCACGTCCCACTGTCCCCATTGTCCACGGTACATCCACACGCGGCAGTCCCGCATGAAGTCCTCGTCCTTCAGGTTCTCTACGGCGTGCATCACTGCTGTCGTGGCGCGCACGTGGGTCCCGTTGGGGTCTACCAGGTCATTGTCGATGAAGATCTGGTGCGGCTTCACTTGGGTAATGAGTTGCTGGATGGTGTCGATGTCGGCTTCGGTGAGTTTGCCTTGGCCGTGGGGATCATTAACGTAGAAGGGCATACGCAGGTCATAGAGATTGTCTACGGGAACTCCCATTTGGCGACAGGCCATGAATGCCTCGCTCATCAAGATGGAGCCCTTGAAATATCTCAGGTCGGTATTGTCATCCTGAGAGGTGCCCTTGGAAAGCATCTGTTCCTGAATCTGCTTGATGAAAAGGTACTGTTTGTCGGGCTCGTAGTGGCGCATCAAGCGTTCGGCAAGCAACAGACTACGCAGCAAGTCTTCGTCGCTGACACCGACGTCACCGTCGGTCTGGAAGGCGATGTGGACTTGATGACCCTGCTGGACCAGGCGCCGCACGGTACCGCCCATCGACACGACCATGTCATCGGGGTGAGGGCTGAATACCAGCACGCGTTTAGGGTAGGGGACGGCACGTTCAGGACGATGGGTGTCATCGGCATTGGGCTTGCCTCCAGGCCATCCCGTGATGGTGTGCTGCAAGTCATTGAAAATCTTAATGTTGACATTATAGGCCGAGCCGTAGAGGGCTACCAGTTCACTCAGGCCGTAGTCGTTGTAATCCTTGTTGGTGAGTTTTAGAACTGGTTTGCCCGTCTGTTCACACAGCCAGACGATGGCGCGGCGAATCAGATGGTCGGTCCACTCACATGAGGTCACCTTCCAGGGATAGCTGATGCGCGTCAACCGTGATGCGGCATCCAGGTCGGCGATGATTCTCGCGTCGCTATGGAGCTGCAGGAAGGAGGCAGGCACCAGGTCACTCATCGCCCCCTCGATGGTGTTATACAGGGCGTTGGCACTGTCTTCTTCCCATGCTACGCACAGGACCCGTTCGGCGCTCATGATGTTGCCCATGCCCAGTGTGACAGCCGTCTTGGGCGCGGTGTCGCTCTGGAACACCTCGGCGACGCGTGTGCGAGAATTGCTGCCCAGGAGCATGAGTCGGCATGCACTATTGCGTGACGAGCCTGGCTCGTTATAGGCAATGCTGCCGTCATTGTTCAGGTCACACAGCACCAGGTCCAGCCCGCCGGCATCGAGGATTTCACGCTCATAGGCTTTGCACAGTCCATGCACGTCTTCGATGTCGTCAGGACGATTAAAGAAGTGGATATTGGCGGGTTCGATATCAATCTTGGAGTAGAGCCGCTCGTTGATGAGGTCGTGCAGATTGAGGCGACCCTCGTCATAACCTAATCCCAACTCGCACAAGTTGAAGGCCACGACGTCGGCAAAGCTCACCTTGTCGGCAAAATAGAGTTTTACCAGCTCATCATAGACCTTAAGGACATACCGTCCCGACCCGAAGCCGATGGTGCAGCGACCATGCTTCTCGACGCACTGGTGAATGATGCGTGTCACCTCTTGGGCAGCTTCGAGGGCTCCCTGATCGGCGCTCTCCACAACCGATACCGGCACCTTCTCGTAGCGTGTCAGTGATGCCAATTCAATGTCGTTCTCAGGACTGTAGTACCTGTTAGACACTTGATAAGACATAATCTTGGTCTTTATTTCCCTCTTCATCTTTTTTACCTTAGTTATCAAAGCACAAAGATAGCATTAATTTTTTTTGAATCAGATGCTATACCTGTTCTAATAGAGGAGGCTATGTCATCATGCGCCTCTGGATCATAATCGGCCTGACGGCCGAGAAATCTTGTCCAAGCCGAATACAAACAAGCTTGCTTGATTTGCTGTGGCGAAGCCAAGATTATTAAAATCAAGCAAAATTATAAATAAAATTTTAATAAAAAAATAGTTTGTTTGATTTTTCCGAGCGATAGCACGGTGATGTTACCATGTCACAATCGGTTAAAATCCTTAGCCTGAGGCACGTATGCGGATGCCCCAGAGATTTCAGACTATTCAGTCGTTTCTAAAAAAGCCTTAGCGTGAGGTAGATGGCTGAATAGTTACATTGGAAGGATAGCCTGGAATTAGTACTGCTCGTTCTCGTTGGGGAAATCGCCGCTCTTGACGTCGGTGATGTAGTTGCCCACGCTATCGATGATCTGTTCGCCCAGGTTGTTATACACGCGCAGGAATTTGGGCTTGAATTCGCGGTTCAGACCCAGCATGTCGTGCAGCACGAGTACCTGTCCGCTGCAGGCGGCACCGCCACCGATGCCGATGGTGGGCACATTGATACTCTGGGTGACCTTGGCGGCGAGGGTGGCAGGAATCTTTTCCAGCACGACACCGAAGCAGCCGATTTCGGCAAGTACCTTGGCATCCGCCAGCAGACGTGTGGCTTCGGCCTCACCCTCAGCGCGAGTGGCATAGGTGCCGAACTTGTTGATGCTCTGCGGCGTCAGTCCCAGGTGGCCCATCACGGGGATGCCGGCCCTCAGAATCATCTCGATAGCGGCGCGCATCTCGCGGCCTCCCTCCAGCTTCACGCCGTCGGCTCCGGTCTCCTGCATGATGCGTACGGCATTGCGTTGGGCCTCCATGGGATCGCCCTGGTAGGTACCGAAGGGCATGTCCACGATGACCATGGCGCGCTTGACAGCGCGAACCACCGTGCGGCCATAGACAATCATGTCATCGATGGTGATGGGGATGGTGGTGGCATTGCCCTGCATAACATTGGAGGCACTGTCGCCCACCAGGATGATGTCGATGCCGGCCTGGTCCACCAGGGTAGCCATAGTATAGTCATAGGCGGTAATCATCGCGATTTTCTCGCCGGCAAGTCGCATGTCGGCAATGCGCTTGGTCGTGACCTTGCGAGGGTCTGAAACGGTATAGGTTGACATGATTGTTCTATAAGAGTTGATGAATTGTTGTTAAGTGGGGGACAAAAGTAGTGGTTTTGACTACAAAATTCAAATTTCAAGCCATGATTAAACTAAAAAAACCTTAAATCGTCCAATTAATCGGTTTTTATTGCTACTTTTGCCGATTAGTAAACATCATATCACTTTAATTCTAAACATCAAGAAAATGAAGAAGTATTTATTGACTCTCGCTGTTGCTGCACTTGCCAGCATGGCAATGATGGCTCAAACTACTGCTACTAACACCGCACAGGAAGAACCCGATCGCATCCAGATGCGTCATCTGTCCAAGAATCCTAGTGGCACTGACATTCCCACGGGATATGATAGCCCCCAAGTGGTTGCTCAGAAGAAACATGAGTGCAAGGATCACAAGGACGGTCAGCCCTGCACCAAGCCTGCCGACCAGCAGTGTGACGACTGCAAGGCCAAGGCTGCTGCCGCTGCCAAGCACGATTGCAAGGAAGGTCAGAAGTGCGAGAAGGCCGCTGGCATGAAGCATGAGTGCAAAGAAGGTCAGAAGTGCGAGAAGGCCGCTGGCATGAAGCATGAGTGCAAGGAAGGCCAGAAGTGCGAGAAGGCCGCTGGCATGAAGCACGAGTGCAAGGAAGGCCAGAAGTGCGAGAAGGCCGCTGGCATGAAGCACGAGTGCAAGGAAGGTCAGAAGTGCGAGAAGGCTGCTGGCATGAAGCATGAGTGCAAGGAAGGTCAGAAGTGCGAGAAGGCCACTGGCATGAAGCATGAGTGCAAGGAAGGTCAGAAGTGCGAGAAGGCCGCTGGCATGAAGCATGAGTGCAAGGAAGGCCAGAAGTGCGAGAAAGCCGCTGCCGAGAAGAAGGACTGCTGCAAAGACAAGAAGATGGAAGGCAAGAAGTGTGACAAGCCCGCCGATCAGCAGTGCCCCGATTGCAAAGAGAAGGCAGCCAAGAAGAATTAATCTAGGCCCCCGTCAAGGCCATGGCCTGAATGAGTAGTTATTCATCAGGTCTTAAATTCCCGATTTCTTCAATGGAATCGGGAATTTTTGTTTTCTAACCCATCGTTTTCCATGGCTTTCGTAGAAATGAACCTTTTCTAACCATCTAGATTTTCAACAAGAGTACAATGTGGTAAAATACTAATTAACAATAGATTAGGATATTCACAAGTTTTGATTTTTGTTTTGAATATGTGTACTGCGCTTTTTTTGTTATAATTTTGTGACAAATCAATTTACGCACTTTATTTTTTTAATTTACAATGAAAAGACTATTATCAATCAATTTTCTTGCTGCCCTGCTGCTGACCGTGGCATGGAGCGGCGACATCTGTGCCCAGGATGTCCTGCAGCTGACTGCAGGCAGCCCTCAGGTGACCCAGAATTTTGACGGTATGTGGGACAGCCAAGCCCAGGCCGCCACGCTCAACATGCCGCAGGGATGGCGTGTGGAGCGTCAGATGAACGCCCCCCGCACGGTGGGCAGTTACAACAATGCCTCGACCGAGGTGATGTACACGGGTGGCATCAGCCTTGCCAGCAATGCCAAGAACGGTACGTGGAACTTCGGCTCCAGCAGCAATCCCAGCGATTGCTCGGTGGGTGGCCTGTCCACCACCGTTGACGGCGGTACACGCTGCATCAATGTGATGACCTGCCTGCGCAACGCGGGCGACGAGCCTATCACTAAGTTGGCTATCAATTATGACATCGAGAAGTACCGTGACGGCGACAATGCCGCTGGCTTTGCAGTGCAGCTCTATGTCTCGACCGATGGTATCACTTGGAACAATGCAGGTGAGGATTTCTACACCTACTTTGCTCCCGATGCTGCCACGGCAGGTGCCGCTGTAGTGCCTATCAGCACGACGGCTTTGACGAACAAGCAGCTCAAGGTGGACGTTGCTGCCGGCAGCGACATCTATCTGGCATGGAACATCAGTGTCGCCAGTGGTACCAGCCCTAACAAGGCTATGGGCCTGTCGATCGACAATGTGGTCATCGACGCGACCTTTGCCTCTCAGGACCAGTCGTGTTACATCTATGTAGAGGATGTGACCAAGTGGAGCAATATGTACATGGCCGTTGATGGTGGAGCCGCTCAGCCTGCTGCCAGTGGCGCTGTGGTCAACGGCGTGACCTACAAGGTGTGGTCACTCGACATGGATGGCAACAATCATGTGCTCACCTTTACCGACAACACGGGCAACAGCTTGAGCAACAATATCGTGGCTGACCGTGACTACTATCTGTGCCTCACCAAGGGCGAGGTGAACGAAATCACTGATCCGCAGAACTATGAAGGCTATGTGGATCCCACGCGTCCTCCCTTTGTGGCATCGGGCATCTACCTGCGCGGTGAGGTGAACAGCTGGGGTGCTGCCACCGACTGGGAATTCAGTGACGAGGGCAATGGCACCTATGTGCTGTATGACAAGACGCTCAGTGGCCAGTTCAAGGTGGCTGATTCGGGTTGGACCACCGCTTGCAACTACGGTAGCAATGGTACCAGCGTACAGATGGGTGTTCCCTATCAACTCGTGCTGGGCACCAATGACAATATCTCCTGCGGCGGCAACTCCTATGTCTGCAAGCGCATTGTGGTGACGATCAACAACGGCACCGCAACCTTGCTGCTCGAGAGCGATGACGATGATACGGGCCTGACAGCTGTCTATGTTATCGGCGACAACAATGGCTGGAACTACATGGATGCATCGGGCAAGCTCGACCTGGTAGAAGGCAAGACCTTCAAGGGCCAGGTGACCATGCCTGCCGTGGGTGACGGCTACTGCCACTGGCGCATCTACCAGCGCCTGGGTATGGGTGGCGTGTGGGGCGCCGAGAGCGACCTCACCGGCGACAATACCAGTGGCACGCTCATCAAGGGCGCTACCGGTAAGGTTTCGACTGCTCCGGGCACCTATGACGTGACCTTCAACCTGGAAAGTGGTGAGTACAGTCTCGTGCTGGCAGCTTCCACTCCCACCTCGATGGCCTTGCAACCCGCCGAGGTAGTGCTCGTGCCCGAGTTGCCTGAGCAGGTCAAGGTGCTCTCGCTGAACAACAGCCTTATTTATTATAATGATCAGGACGCTGTGTTCAACGGCATCGCCGCTGCCATGGGCAAGGATGCCAACTGGACCAAGCACACCCTGCTCGGCAAGTCACTCCAGACCCATTGGGAAGAAGGCGATGGCGTAGCCGAGGACGGTAACCCCGGTGCCAAGATGCTCGTGCGCAGCGAGGCTTGGA
The DNA here is from genome assembly GCA_045114065.1 of Sodaliphilus sp. Lineage (GTDB taxonomy): Bacteria > Bacteroidota > Bacteroidia > Bacteroidales > Muribaculaceae > Sodaliphilus. The sequence continues at coordinate 23,719 of JBGUJU010000127.1, read as the reverse complement.
GCCACATCATCCTGCAGGAGCAGAGTTCGCTGCCCCGCACTAATATCGAGACCTTCCGTGCCAACGTGAAGCGCTGGGTAGACTACATCCGCGAGTATTGTCCCAACCCCAATGCCATCATCATCGTGCCTGTCAACTGGGCTTACAGTGGCGACTGGGAGAATTACACCGCCTTTAATGCGGCATTTGTCAAGAACTACCAGGATGTAGCCCTTGACCTGGGCGTGACCTTGTGCCCCGTGGGCGTAGCCTACCAGGAGGTCTATGACCTGGAGGGCAGCGCAGGTACCCAGACGTGGTTCCTCGACGACCGTCATCCGACCCTCAAGGCGACCTATATGGCTGCTGCCATGGAGTATGGTCTGATCTATGGCGCCGATCCCGCCACCATTACGTGGGCACCCAGTGGATTGAGTGCTGATGAGGCTGCCGCTATGCGTGGTTATGCTAGCCGTGCCCTGAACGGCTTTACCAATTATGTGGATCACACGGCTGGCCAGGTACATTACAAGGTGACCGTGCGTGATCAGTTCGGCATGGAGATTGAGGCCCCCGAGCTCGTGGTGATGACCTTGAGTGACGGTGGCGACATCGATGCTGCAGGTGTGTTTACCAGCAATGGTACTAACGGTGAATATACCGTGACCGCCACGACAGGCGACTTCGTTCAGCATGCAACGGTGACTGTGGCTTCGGCCGAGACCGAGGTTGTAGTCTATCCCGCCATTGAACTCAATGAGACAATCTTGAGCGCTAGCGAGAACTTTGATGTGATGGGCGATGAGGCAACCGCCACGCTGCCCGCAGCATGGCGCATCGACCGCATCCTGACCGCCCCGCGCACCGTGGGCCGCTTTGATCAGGCTGATGAGCAGACGATGTACAGCGGTGGCGTGAGCCTGCCCAGCAATGCCAAGAACGGTACATGGAACTTCGGTGACAATGCTGGTGACGACCGTGCCCCCGGCGGCATCTCGACGGGTGTGGCTAATGGAACCCGCTGTGTCAACGTGTATGCCCACCTGCTCAACACGGGCAAGAAGGACATCGAGAACGTTAACATCTCCTACAACGTCGAGAAGTATCGCAAGGGTAACAACAGCGCTGGTTTTGCAGTGCAGCTGTATTACTCTATCGATGGTCGCAACTGGACCAGTGCCGGCAACGACTTCTACACCTATTTTGCTCCCGATGATGCCACGGCAGGTTATGAGACCGTTCCTGGCGAGACCGTTCCCGTGAGCGCCGTGCTCAACACCAACATTTCGCGTGGCTGTGACCTGTATCTGGCATGGAACATTAGCGTAGCTAGCGGTGACGCTGCCCAGGGTGCTATGGCTCTGAGTATTGATGACTTCGCTATTAGCGGCGAGCTGCCCAAGATTCCCGCTTCGCAGCATTACATTTTCGTCAACGACCAGACGGGCTGGGATGCCCTGGGTCTGTATGCTTGGGGTGACAGCGAACTCTTCGGCGCATGGCCTGGCGAGGCAAGCGTGGGTGATTCGATTGTGAACAATGTCGAGTACAAGGTCTTCCTGCTGGATACTCAGGGTGGCAACTATCACCTGATTTTCAACAATTGGAACAACGGCCTGCAGTTGCCCGACTATGACATCGTCGCCGACCGTGACTATTATTTCACAGTCACTGCCCAGGCTGTAGCAATGCGTGGAGACGTGAATACTGACGGCATCGTGAACATCACCGACGTGACCGACCTCATCAGCTACCTGCTGGCGATGAATACATCCGGCATCAGCCTTGAGGCAGCCGATTGTGACATGGACAGCAACGTGAACATCTCTGATGTAACGGCATTGATCAATTACCTGCTCACCCAGCAGTGGTGAAATAGGCTTTATCGGATATCGAGTATCAGCGCCCAATGATTGAGCACCAATCGTGCTGATGAACCGAAGGCATCCGCTCGGTAGAGACGCATCAACGTTGCGTCTCTACTTTTTTCTATCCGCACCCTTCCATTTCTACAAGTAATCTCACATGATCTCAACGAAAATAAAGAAATGATACTCAGCTCCCCCTCTAAGTTAGGGGGGCTGGGGGCGTCGATACCACAATGACGATGACCGCCTGTGGTAGCTTTTGGGGGAGCGGGTAATTGTAATAAATAACCTTAATATTGTCCTAAATTGCGCTAACGTTTTGTCCATGTGGGTAAATTGTCGTAATTTCGCACTATAAAAACAGGCCAAAGCACAAAAAATAATGAAAATTGGGAATTTAGATTTGGGCGAGCGCCCCGTGATGTTGGCTCCGATGGAGGATGTCACCGACCAGTCGTTCCGGCTCATTTGCCGCGAACAGGGTGCTGACTTGGTCTACACCGAGTTTGTCAGTGCCGATGCGTTGATACGTAGCATCGAGCGCTCGTTCCAGAAGATGGCGATCGCTCCTGGTGAGCGACCTGCTGCCATCCAGATTTATGGTCGTGATGTGGATTCCATGGTTGAAGCTGCCCGCATCGCTGCTACCGCCAAGCCCGATTTCATTGATATCAATTGGGGCTGCCCTGTGAAGAAAATCGCTGGCAAAGGCTCTGGCGCCGGCATGCTGCGCAATATTCCCCTGATGCTTGAGATTACCCGTGCCGTGGTCAATGCCGTTGACCTGCCCGTGACGGTCAAGACCCGTCTGGGCTGGGACCACAACAGCAAAATCATCGTTGAGTTGGCCGAGCAGTTGCAGGACTGTGGTATCGCCGCTCTCACGATCCACGGCCGCACGCGTTCCCAGATTTATACCGGTGAGGCCGATTGGACCCTCATCGGTGAGGTAAAGAACAATCCTCGCATGCACATTCCCATCATCGGCAACGGTGATGTGACGACACCCCAGCGCGTCAAGGAGTGCTTCGACCGCTATGGTGTCGATGGTGTGATGGTGGGTAGGGCGAGCATCGGCGCCCCGTGGATTTTCCGCGAGATGAAGCAGTACCTTCTCACGGGCGAAGTGCCACAGATCAGCAATGCCGAGAAGATGGCGCTGGTGCGTCGACAGATTGCCGAGAGCATCGACCGCATCGACGAGTACCGCGGCATCCTGCACATCCGCCGCCATCTGGCTGCCACACCGCTGTTCAAGGGCATCCGCAACTTCCGTCCCACGCGCATCGCCATGCTGCGTGCCGACACACGCTCCGAACTTGAAGCCATCCTTGATGACATAGAGAAGAACATATTGCCAAATTTAGAGGTCCCAAACAGAGAAATAGATTGTGATGAAAAGGACATTGATTAGTATGATATTGGTCATGGTTGCTGCCTTGACGGTGTGTGCCCAGGGTACACGGCACGAGGTCAAGGTGGGCAACTTCTCACGCTTGGTGCTGCTTGACGACATCAACGTGAACTATCGCTGCAATGCTGATTCGGCAGGACTGGTGGTGTTCACGTGTCCCCAAGAGGTCGCCAAACACTTGATCTTCAGCCTCTCGGACAAGGGTAGGTTGAGTATTCAGGTGGATGATGAGTATGAACGACAGGGTAATCTGCCCACGCTGACCGTTTATTCATCAGCAATTGACGAGGCCGAGAATTCAGGAGACAGTATCCTGCGCATTTCTGGACTCCCACCGATGAAGATTTTTAAGGTGCGCCTCATTGATAATGGCAAAATCATCTTGCGCGGTGTGAGGGCGTCGCAACTCGAGCTGCAGATCCTGAGCGGCAAGGGCAAGATCATTGCCGACGGTTCCTGCGACAATCTGGCGGTGAGACTCGTCGGAACAGGCGAAATCCAGGCCGATAACGTCTCGGCAGGCAGTGTCTCGTGCCGCATCATGGGCACCGGTTCCATCGGATGTGACGTCCACGGCGGCGAACTCAAGGTCAGTGGCAGCGGCACCGGCAAGGTCTATTACAAGGGCAACCCCAGCAAAGTCACCGTCCGCAAGCTAGGAACCATCAAAGCCATCCCCATGCAATAAGGCGTTGTGTCATAAATCATTCAACGTAAATAAATCGCGCTTCGCGCGAGAAATTATAGTTTAATTTCTCGGTCGTTAGGCCGATTAATAATCTCGAAGCTAATTATGATACAACCACTATTAGGATTTAGGCGATTTTTGGGTGTAGGGGGTACAGGATTGGATGAAAAACTGTATCTTTGCGTTATCTTGAGAGAATATAACTGACAACATAAAACTTAAAACCAAAACACTATGTTTAAAAAAGAAACGTATATCGGTCGTCGCAATGAGTTGAAAAAACTTGTGGGCGATGGTGTGATTCTGCTCTTCGGCAACAACGAGTCGCCGTGTAACTACCCGGCTAATGCCTATGGCCCCTTCCGTCAGGATTCATCGTTCTTGTACTACTTCGGTCAGCAACGTGATGGCCTGGTGGGTGTCATCGACATCGACAACAACAAGGAGATACTCATCGGTGATGATATCGACATCGAGGACATCGTGTGGTATGGTTCGGTGGACAGCGTTGCCGACATGGCTGCACAGGTGGGCGTTGAGGGTTCGGCTCCCATGAAGCAGCTGCAGGTTATCTGTGACGAGGCCCGGGCCAAGGGTCGTCGCATCCATTTCCTGCCGCCCTACCGTCATGATACCAAGATCCAGATCATGGACCTGCTGGGCATCCACCCCGACAAGCAGGGCGAGGCCTGCTCACATGACCTGCGAATGGCTGTCATCAAGATGCGCTCGGTCAAGACGGCCGAGGAAATCGTGGAACTTGAACGCGCTGCCGAGGTGGGCTACCTGATGCACACCACCGCCATGCGCCTCATCAAGCCCGGCGTGACCGAGAAATATATCGGTGGACAGATTGACGGCATTGCCTTGAGTTATGGCGCCAAGAACAGCTTCGCCACCATCTTCTCGCAGCATGGCGAGATTATGCACGGTAACCCGTCGATGGCTCCGTTGGAGGCTGGCCGCCTTGCCCTGTGTGACTGCGGTGCCGAGACGATAGAATACTACTGCAGCGACAACACGCGCACGATGCCCGTCAACGGTAAGTATGACCAGCGCCAGCTGGAGATTTACAGCATCGTCGAGGAGTGCCATGACTTGGCTCTGGGCATCTCCAAACCAGGCATGAAATATATGGATGTGCACATGGCTGTCTGCCGCAGGATGACCGAGCGCCTCAAGGAGCTGGGTCTGATGAAGGGCGACGTGGACGAGGCTGTTGCTGCCGGTGCCCACGCCATGTTCCTGCCTCACGGCCTGGGCCACATGATGGGTATGGACGTGCATGATATGGAAGGCCTTGGACAGATCTACGTCGGCTTTGACGAGGAGACACGTCCCAACCTGGAGCAGTTCGGAACCAATTGCCTGCGCATGGGCCGCCGCCTGCAGGAGGGCTTCGTCGTGACCGATGAGCCGGGCATCTACTTCATTCCCGCCCTCATCGACGACTGGCGCGCCAGCGGCCACTGTGCCGAGTTCCTCAACTTCGACATGCTGGAGACCTACAAGGACTTCGGCGGTATCCGCATCGAGGACGACATCCTCATCACCGCCGACGGCTGCCGCTTCCTCGGTGAGAAGCGCATCCCCTACCATCCCAAGGACGTCGAGGACTTCATGGCCGCCAACTAATCAGCCGTTCAAAACTACAAATTACACGAATTAAACTGATTGCATCCGCATGATAGAGACGCAATATTCTCAGTCTCTATCATGCGGATGCCATTAGATATTTCAGACTATTCAGTTTATGTTTCTAAAACAACTTAGCGCCCTAGCGTCTTAGCGTGGGGCCCGTAGTGCGGATGCCAAATGCGCTCTAGCGTGTGAGTGGAGCGGCAATAGTTGATGGTTAATCAGGCGAGGTCAAAGGATTCCAGGTCGGCGGGGACGAGGATGGGGCCCTTGTAGTACTGGGCAGCCTCGGCGGTGTAGGTCACGGAGCGGGTGATGAGGTGGGTGTCCTCGGTGTGGTAGAGGACCAGGTGCTTCACCCCGAGTTCCTGGGCGAGCATGCCGGCGTCGAGGGCGGTGCTGTGGTTCTTCTCGTAGGGGTTGAAGGAGAAACGGTCCTTGTAGAGACAGAAGGCCTCACACATCAGCCAGTCACAGTTGCGGGCATAGGGCTCGCTCTGGATACTGTAGGGCTCGTCGCCCAGGCAGACGAGGCGCTGCTCGTCGGGCAACTTGGCCTCAAAGCCGTATTGCTTGAATCGTGTCGAGCCGATGTCAAAGAAGGTGACCTTCATGTCATCGATGTCCACCAGCTCCCCGTCATGAACTTCGCGCAGGATGATGGTCTGTCCGATGGAGTTGAAGATCTTGTCGGGAATCATCAGTTTTCCCATGGTGTAGAGTGCATGGCGCACCTCGTCGTTACAGTAGATGGTGAACGGCCCCTTGTGCTTGCCCTTGAAGATCATGGGCGAAATCTTGCGCATCATCCAGATGGCTCCCATGATGTGGTCGGTGTGGCTGTGGGTGACGAACATGTGATGGATGCTCTCAAAGGGAATCTTTGCCTTGATGAGCTGCTGCAGGATGCCGTTGCCGCCACCGCCGTCCACGAGCATACCCCCCTTGGGCGTGCGCAGGTAGAAGCAGGTGTTATAACAGTTGACGCACATAGCGTTTCCTGTTCCCAGCATAGTGACGCGTGATGTGTTGTTGCCGTTCATATTAGGGTTCAAGATTTGACTTTAGGGAGTTCGATGCAGAAGGTGGTGCCTTTACCGACCTCTGAATCCTGGATATAGATCTGTCCGTTGTGGTATTCTTCGATGATGCGTTTGACGAGCGTCAGGCCGAGGCCCCAGCCGCGTTTCTTGGTGGTGAAGCCCGGGTTGAAGACGTTCTTGAAGTTCTTGCGTGGGATGCCTTTACCAGTGTCCTTGACAAGGATGACGATATTGTTGGGGCTGTCCTCGACGGTAATGTCCAGGCGTCCCTCGCCATCCATGGCATCGACGGCGTTCTTGGTCAGGTTTTCCATGACCCAGGCAAACAGTGTCTGGCTTAGCATCACGCCGTTGTTGGTCTGGTCGTTGGTGTGGATGTAGAGGTTCACGCGCTTGGGAATGCGGGCGCGCATATATTCCAGACTGTTCACCACCGCTTCGTTGATGGTGGTGAGTTCCTTGTCGGGCATAGAACCGATCTTGGAGAAGCGGTCGGCGATGGTAGACAGGCGTTTCACGTCCTTGTCCATATCGTTGACAATGCTCTTGTCAATGCCCATCGAGTCAAGCAACTGGGTCCACGCCATGAGCGAGGATATCGGTGTGCCTAATTGGTGGGCGGTCTCCTTCGAGAGTCCGACCCAAACCTTGTTCTGCTCGGCACGTTTGATGCTCATCAGCGCAAAATAGGCGATGGCAAAGAACAGGATGAGTACCGCCAGCTGGATGTAGGGAAAATAGGACAGACGGCGCAGCAGTGTCGAGTCCTCGTAATAGAGGTATTGAGTCGTGCTCTCGTCAATCTTAATGTCAATTTTGTTTTCGCTATTCTTGAGGCGTCTCAACTTCTTATTGAGGTATTCTAGGTTGGTGGGCGTGATTTCAAACGCCAGGCTGTCCTCGGGCTCGGGCAGACGGAAGTTGCGGTGCAGCAGGATGTTATCCTGGTCATCAACCAGCAGTACGGGGATGTAGTGGTTGGCCTCGATGATGCTCAGCAGGAAATCAACATCGGTAGCGCTTGTACCGATGGGGTTGCCGTCGGCATCTACATCGCCGCCATTGCCCATAGTAGCCAGTTCTTGGGTTGCGTCGGCCCAGATTTCCATGCGCTCGCGCTCCTGTTGGGCCAGGTCCTTGACCAGGTTGTTGGAGATATAGAGGAACAGCGCCACCAGCACCAGTGAGATTGCGAGGAATACCACCTTCCAGATGCGCCGTGAGTCATATATGTTACGCAGATTAGCCATGCCGTGGGTGAATTAATGAGTGGGCAAAGATAGATAATTCCCATGAATTGGGCAAATTTTGCAGACCGTCAAGTCGTTGAGAAGGATATGTATGCTGATGCCAACTTCTAACTCCTAACTCCTAACTTCTAACTCTCCAAGGATCCAGCGGGCGACGCTGTCGGCGGTGTTGGGGCCGATGACCTCGCTGGCAGCAGCCTTTACCTCGGGGAAGGCATTCTCGACGGCGACGCTGTGGTCGGCGGCCTGCATCATGGCGATGTCGTTGCGGTTGTCGCCGAAGACCACCACCCTGTCTGCGCCCACCTCATGTGCCAGGTCACGGATGGCGGCTGCCTTGCTGGTCCCGGCGGTGAAAATCTCCAGGTAGCCCTCGCTCTCGTCGAAGATGTCGTGATAGAGCATCACCTGGCAGGTCGGCACAGTGGAGCGCAGGTCTTCGGCAATGGCTTTAAGCACGGCATACTTGTTCAAGGAAAAGATGAGCAACGCCTCGTCGTCGCTATGGCGGTAACCGTTGTCATCAAGCAAGAACCGCTTCAACGGCAGGTGCTGGCGTGCCTCGACGAAGCGTGCTTCCTGGTCCGATAAGGGACCGTAGTGATGGGCATGCAGCATGTCGTCACCGTGGCGACGGTAGATAAAGGGGTGGGCGAGGTGACGGTCAAACACGTCGGCCACGGCATTCACCGTCGCGTCGTCTATGCCGTGGGTGTGTTCATAGCAAGCCTTAACGGGATTCCACATCGCCGAGCCGCCGATGACGATAAACGGCAGCGTGGCGTGAACTTCCTGCATGAGCGGCACCACCGTGGCGGGCGTGCGCGCCGTGGCGACAGTAAACAGGCCGCCCAACTCCTCGATGATGCGGTTGAGCGTGTCGATCGTCCCACGCGACAACAACGAGTCGTCGCCTAGCAACGTCCCGTCCAGGTCGCTCACATAGAGCGTCTTGATATGTCTATCGCTATGAATTAACACTTTCGAGGTGCAAAGGTACACCTTTTCCTGCTCTCGGTGACCGCACTACAGCATTTTTTCTGCCCTTTGGCTCCTGACCGCCACGCTTTTTCTGGTTTTTCCTATCTAAGAATTAGCCACTCTTGTGCCCGTCGAGGTCGTGCATCGGTCGGCTGTTTTTATGGCCTTGATGAGATTTTTTTTCGTTTTCTTGTTTAAAATTGCGACCTTTGCGTGTTATTAGGGTGTAAGCATCAATTTGACTGATCAATGACGATAGACGCATTTAACCAACAAGCACCACAGCTCAGGCAAGTGGCGCTGAAGGCGGCCGCTACGGCGGGTGCCGACAGTGACACAGCCGAGGATGTCGCCCAAGAGACGATGCTGCGCTTGTGGCAGATGCGTGACGACCCCCGCCTCTACAATCCCGAGGGTTACGCCTCGACGATTGCACGTCACTTGACGGTGAACCAGATCCGGCGCAAGTCTCCGTTACCGCTCGACGAGGGCAAAGCCGCTGACCTGACAGTTCCCTCCCCGCTGGACTTGATACTGCAGCGCGAAGATGAGCGATGGCTCAGGCAACGCATCCGCAACCTGCCATATACCCAGCATGCCATCCTCAGGCTGCGGCAGGTGGAACACCGCTCCAACGAGGAGATTGCCAATATTCTGGGCATCCAGCCCGCGAGCGTGAACACGCTGCTGGCAAGGGCAAGACGGCAACTACTCAACGAAATCCAACAACAACGCAACAAAGACAGACAATGAAACGGTATTCACATCAACAAATTGAGGCTCTGCTCGACAAATTCATGGACGGGCAGACCACCGTGGAGGAAGAGGCCCAGTTGGCCGACTACTTCCGCAGCGGCGACGTACCCGCCGAATGGGAGGATTACCGCGCCATGTTTGACTACTTCGACCGCGGAATGGAGGACGGCCTGGTGCCCGTAGAGCAGTCCCGCCCGCCGTTGACACGGCAGATGGGTCGCCGCTGGTGGGGCATCGCTGCAGCAGCCTGCATCACGGCCGCTATCGTCGCAACCGTCGGGCTGCACCAGCCGGAATCGACCACCACTGTGCCCGACACGCCGCCAATCGCTTCTAATGAGAACCCGCCTATCGGGGAGACGCAAGATGTTGCGTCTCTACATGAGGCGGAGCCATCACCAGAAACGTCCATCACCCAACCTGTAGAGACGCAAAATCTTGCGTCTCGTGCCGCGAAGCGCAAAAGCGCCCACAAAGACCAACGTCGTCTGCAAGCCGAGAATGCCAAACTCGCTCGCGAGAACGAGCGATTGCAACGCGAACTGGCTGACCTGAAGCGCCGCGCCTTCATTATCGACCTGGAAGCCAACGGATTCAGGGCCGTACAGGACGAGGACGGCAGCATCGTGCTCATCGACATCGAGCAAGAGCTCGAGAACGAATTGAACAATCAATTGAACAACCAACCCACCAATATCCCTGCATTATGAAAACGCTAAATAGTATCATCGCCACCACGACCATCATCATGGTAGCCATCATGGTCCTGCTCACATCTTTCACGGCCAGCGCCAACGTCTATGAGGACCGACTGAAAGAGGCTTTTGACGATATCATCAGCGCCGTCTCCTTATCTTCAAGAGAGCATATGCTCAGCATCTATTCCGACCCCAAGACCGGAATCAAGGAAGGTCAACTTGATGTGTATAAGTTCACCATCGACCGCGAAAGCATCGACTTGATCAACAACGCCAAAAAGGTCTATGAGGAAGTGAATGGCAATAGCGACGCAGATGTTTACACCCTGTGGATTAACGACAACGGCGAGTGGAACACCCAGGGCTACCGTATCTATTACAACCCCGACGAGACTATTGTCGTGGGTCTGGCCTGTGACCACTGCTATACCGTGGGCTTTGTTGCCCCCGATGACAAGCAGCATCGTACGACCTACACCCTGGAGTGGAGCACCCCCGATGACTATTGCGACAGCATCAGCGGGCGCATCATCACCACCTATGCCCCTATCAAAGTCAAGTCGGTTAGCAATGGTTCCAAGCAGAGCACAGTAGTCATCAACACCGACAACCTGGACAAACTGATGGAGCAATTGCAGAGCGAGGGCATGGAAAAATACCAAAAGGAATTGGAAATGGTTCAAAAGAAGTTGGAGAAAACTCAGGCCAAGCTAGATGATGCCTTGTCCAAACTCCAGAACAACTCCAGCTCTTTCTCCAGCTCTTTCTCCATTTCGAGTTCTGGTTCCAGCCATGTAGTAATGGGAAAAGTGACAGATCCAGACGGCGAACCGCTGATTGGTGCAACGATACAGTCCATTGGCCCACTTGGCTCAGGAAACGGTGTGGCTACCGATGTGAACGGTGAGTTCTCGCTGACGGTTCCTGACAATGTGACGCAACTCAAGGTTTCGTATGTGGGTTATAAGACCCAAGTAGTTCCTGTTGAGCCCAACATAGTTATCACAATGAAGGAAGACGAACAGCGAATGGATGAACTGTCAGATTTATTCCTTCGTGTTAAACCCAGAACAAATAGTCCCTCTGAATCTGACAAAAACGACTCCCAGAGTTGGATGAAGAAACTGCTCTTCTATGTCGAAAAGGTGCAACAGCCAGGCGACCGCTACCTCTACCTGTCTAAACTTTATGAACTGTGCAAGGACACCGAGGGACTGGACCAAATGGACTTGAAAATCGCGGCAAAACAGCTTGAATCGGTTTATCGTCAACTTAAGGATAAGAAAAAACTCAAGGAGAACGAACTTATTTTCCTCGAGAGCATGGTCGATCTGCTCCATAGCAAAATCAAGAACTAACCGCCATTAATCATATCATCATTTAACCCTTTGTTTCATGTGGATAATTACATGAAACAGCCATCACTACACCCTGTTATGAAACAGTTTATAATTACTATTTTACTAATTTTCAGTACTTTATTCGCTTATGCCGATATCATCAGCGGACGCGTCATCGACACCGATACCCGGGAGACCTTACCTGGCGCAACGGTGCAGTACATGCAGCAAATCGGTGAGACCAGCTATTCAGGCAGAACCGTGATCGCCGACTCGCTTGGCCGATTTTCGTTCTATACCGACGGACGTGTAGAATTGGAGGTGTCCATGCTGGGCTATTATTCCAAGAAGAAAAACGTCATGGCGCTGTCCGACAGTCGCCGCGACACGCTCGACATCGGCGCCATCGAGCTGAAAATGTCCTCACAGATGCTGCAGATGGTCGAGGTCACGGGCCATGCTAAGCGGTTCACGATGCATGGTGACACCATCGTGTTCAATCCGTCGGCCTTCAGATTGCAAGAAGGCGCCCGCCTCGACGAACTCATCAAGCAACTGCCTGGCGTTGAAACGGATGCTAACGGAAAACTGTGGTGGAACGGCAAGCCCATCCGCCTGACGATGGATGGGGAGAGCCTCTTCGGCGGCGATGCTCTGGTCAGCCAACTGCCCGCCGAGGCGGTGCAGAACATCAAGGCCTACAACAAGGCGTCAGAACTCAAGGAACACACGGGTAATGACGACGGTAGCGAGGACATGGTGCTGGACCTGACCATCAAGCCGGGCTTCCTCGACCGCTGGTATGGAGACGCCACGGCAGCCTACAGGACTAACGACCACTACGAGGCCGAGGTCCAGATGAACCGTCTCTCCAAGAATGACCCGGTCATGGTGTTCGGTGACGCCAATAATGTCGCCAAACGACATAGACGCTACCAAAACCAATCTATAATGAGTTCAGGTTACGGTTTTGGCCAAGAGCAAGGCATTTCGGGCGGATATCAGCACAACTGGAACCGTGAGCAGGGCAATAAGACGCTGAAAAGTTACTACAGCATCAGTGGAGGACTGGCACATGATGACCGATGGAAAAGTTCGGGCAGCGAAACCGAGAATTACTTCCCCGGTGAGGCTCAGAGTTATAACAAGACAACCGGCTTTGACCGCAGCCATGAGTTGATGCCGACAATCCTGGGCATGATGCGATGGAGACCCGACACCACCAACAATATCTTCCTGTGGGCTCAACTCGAATACGACAACAACCGTTCCATCAACCGACGCGAGACAGAGCAGTCGGTCAATTCAGGCAACGGCTACGTTCCCACGATCAATCAACAGGTGAATTCACTGAGCCGTGGACACGAGACCCTGTTCGAGACTACTGGTAATTGGACACACCTTTTCAAGGACGGCTCCCTCAAAGTTGCTGGAGGACTGAACTACACCGACAGCAAGAGCAAGCAGTGGACCGACCGTACCATCACTGACTATCAGAGTGATTTCGCATCGACGCTCAGTCAGTATGCCATCGAGCCTTCATCAAAGTTCGCATTAAACGGCAGCATGACCTATCAGCACTGGCTCACCAAGCAGTGGATGCTCACCATGGACTACCGATTGGACTATAACAACAATCGCATTGACCGTGAATTCATGACCGACGGCATGGCCGATGCCGCCAACTCGTTCAACAACCGCTACCACAGCACGGGCCACACCGTCACCGCCGGCTCGACATTCAACATCGGTCAGGTACAGCTGCTGCCCAGTACGGTCTTGAATTGGGCCCGCGAGCATCAGGACTACTATCGGGCCATGCTTGACACGACAGCCGTCAGGAACAGTTTCAAGATTGAGCCGTCGGTCAAAGTCTCATGGAAAATGAACAGCGGCATGAACTTGGAATTGAATTACAGTTACAAGACCGCACGCCCCGAACTGCTTCAGACCATCGGCTACCGTGACTTGAGCGACCCGCTGTTCATTACCGAAGGTAATCCTTATCTGAAGGACAACCATACCAATGAGTTTCAGTTTGCCTACAAGGCCGTGGTCCCCAGGCGCCAACTGTCCATCGGCTTCAATGCCAAATACAGCACATCAGATCATAGCAACATCATGGCGCTCAGTTATGACCCTGCGACAAACGTTTATACCAGCCGTCCCGAGTCGGTGCCCGGCAGCCGCATGTGGGAAGTGAACCTCAACTATGACCACGGCTTAGGCAACTACTTCCGCCTGCAAAACGACCTCAAAGTCATGGGCGGACTATATTACGGTTACTTGACCATGCTGCCCACCCACAAAGAGCGCATCCTGAACCGCCAGACAAGCGTTCACCCCAAGGACAAACTGACCGTGTTGTTTGACCATAACTGGATCAAGGCTTCGGTCTTTGCCGAACTTAATGCCGACCGGTTGCGGTTCTCGCAGTCGCCAATCCAGAACACCACCCTATGGAACAACAACTACGGCATGGAGTTTGAGGCCAACTACCGCAACTTTGTGTTTGAGACATCACTCACCGAGGCCATGCGGCGCGGCTATGCCTCAAGCGGCATGAACCGCGACCGCCTGCTGTGGGATGCTTCCATTACTTGGAAAATCCTGAAGAACAAAGGCAATGTCAAACTCTTTGCCGATGACATCCTCAACCAGGATGATTGGCGCTGGAGCAGCCAGACGGCCTATCAGCAGACCAACGAGTGGCAGGACACGCTTCACCACTACATCGGCATCTCCTTCACCTACCACCTCGACGCCAAAAAAAAAGAAAATTAACCAAATTATGAATAAGACAAAACTGTACAGGAAATTTATTTTCATGCTGGCAATGCTGTCAGTAGCAACATTTGTGGTGGCACAGACGGGCAGGGATTATTGGTTAGCTGCTGACAAAGCTTTGGCGGCTGGTGATACTGACAGCACATTCTACTATTTCAATCTGTTCAGAGAGAAATTCGGCAGGCAATATGCATTTGCTTACACAACTTTCTTAACAGAAGAAGACTACAGAACACTTCACAACGATGCAAGATGGACGGCCTTTATGGACTCGATGTGTACCTACAAGCATGAGGTAGAGGACAAGAGGGAAATTACTTATCCGAGGAAAACGGTCGTGGAGGATACCAATGCCCCAATCGTCAAGCGATACGACATTCTGCTTGACATTGACGTGGAGAAAAAGACGCTCGCCGTGACAGCGACGGCACAAATTGATTTCAAAGGCAGGGAGAGCATTGATTTCACGCTCTGGAAATATTCAACCATCAATCACGTCACCTGCAAGAAGGAACTGACATACTCATTTGACACAAAGGCAAAATCGTCTAACGCCTACATTCGCCAGGGAGCGCCGCTTCGCCTTACCGCGCCAAAGAAGAAGGGTATTTGCAGTATCACATTTGACTATACCTGTAATCTCGACAGCCTGGACACTTGGATGAGTTCGATGGAAAAGGACTGGGTGCAATTGGGCTATTACATGGCATGGTTCCCCATTAACAGCAATAGCCGTGACTTCACGGCAAGCGTCTCTGTTTCCATCAATAAAGGCTACAAGGTCAGCGGTTCAGGCATTGTGGAGCGTAAGGGTGATAAGTGGGAAATGTCGCAGCCGTGGGAGAGTTTCGACCTCCAGATTGTGGCCTCACCAAAACTTAAATCTAAGAAGATGACCAGTGATGGGCGTACATTCGAAGTAGCCTATACCGACTTTGCCGATGCAGATGCCGACTCTGCGCTGGTCGCATGCAGTGAGGCTCTGCAATTCTATACCCGCTTGTTCAAAACCAATCCCAGCAATGATTATATGAAATTCCTTGTTGTGCCACGTCGTGGTGGTGGCATCAGCCGCAAAAATTTCATTGCCTTCGCGACGAAACGCTTCAATGAGCACTTCAAAACTGCTATTGGCCATGAAATGGGTCATTTCTGGTGGAACAAAGCACCGACGTTTAGTTGGGAAGATTGGCTCAACGAAGGTTTTGCTGAGTTTAGCATGCTGTGGTATGTCAAGTGCCATTTCGACAAGCATGTTTTCGACTGTTATCTGGAAGCCTGCCGCGAAAATGCCCGCCATGCTTGTCCCATCTACGAGGTTGACCGTGACGCTCCTGAAGCCTATGATGCCTTGTACAATAAAGGTGCCTTGCTTCTGTATGATTTAGAGCAGGACGTCGGCGAAACGCGTTTCTTTGAGTTCATGCAGGAAGTAGCTGAATGTGAAATATCCTCTACTGCCACCCTTTTGCAGTATGCAGAAATAATATTTGGGAAAGAAACACGCGAATGGATTGAGAACAGGATTAAGTCATGAGCAAAACAATTATTGATGTTGCTAAAACCAAAATCATGGGCAATCAGTTATTGCCCGTTAGCAGGCAAAAATCAAAGCAATAGAATTAAGCTATTGATCAATCTGTTTAACTACAATAAACCTGCTTCTTGCGGTTATAGTCGCAGTTGTTCACCTGCTTCCTGCGATTATAACCGCATTTTTTCTTAATGAGGTAATTAGAAAAATTTGATTTTTCTACTGTCTAAATGGTTATTTCCATTTGCGGGAAGAACGGCAGGAATTTAATTGTCAAACAGTTCATCTAGTGTGACTTGTTGTTGAACTATTCCGGCATGGATACCAGACTTGATGCCAAAAGTGGTAACAAAGGTCGTCAACAACGTCTTGCGGGTTTTGGTTTCTTCCCTGAAAATTGCCATGCGCTCACGCAGTTTCATCTCATAGTCTTTGGTTATCGTGTATGGTTCGGTAGAAAACTTCATCTCGCACAAATGGATGCATCGGTCGCTTCGATCAATAATCAGGTCTATCTGGGCTTTCTTGTTTTCAGTGTTGGTTTGTTGGCTTCGCCATGATGACACTTCGGTATGAACACCCGATATACCCAGACTCTTTTTTATTTGTTCGATATGTTTCAAACAAATGAGTTCAAATGTCAAGCCCTGCCATGAAATGACCGATGGTTCAAACATTTTGCTGTTCCAATAGTTGCCCGTACTTTTTGAAGAGCCAAAGCCGTCAATGAATTTATAATAAAATAACGTGAAGAAATCTGTCAAACGGATAATTGCCCCTTTTTTCTTGTTTCCGAGTTGTACATAAGTCGTGATGAAATCACAATTCTCAAGATTTTGCAGCCGACGAGTCAACCCGCCACCGTTCTCACCCAACTTTTCACCCAACTCTTTTCGTGTCATTCCCTCACGTTTTTGAGCCAACAATTTGACAATCTCAATGTATCGGTCTGCACCAGTAAACAGGACATTATACAGGTCATTAAATTCATTCAACAGCTTTGCTTTAGGCCTAAAGAACAACAAATCAACATTATAAGACAGTTCGCGATTGAATTCCAGCAGACTGTAATAGAAAGGCACTCCACCCAGATACATATAACTCTGAGCTATCGTATACCGGTCCCAAGTGCAATTGTGGTATCGAAGGTATTGTTCACATTCACGCAATGTAAAGGCTTTCAGATAAATGCTGGAAGTGATGCGATTGTGAAGTCCACCTTGATTCTCAACTAGATTATTGACCATCCACGATGTTGCCGACCCTGATGCAATCAAATAAATATCGTCACGCAAAGCAGCCCAAGTATTCCAGAAATCTTCTAATGCTGCAACAAATTCTGACCGGCTTGTATCAATCCAGGGCATCTCATCAAAGAAAAGTATCTTTTTCTCCGAAGTGTTTTGGGAATCCAACATGATTTCAAGAGCATCAAAGGCATGATACCAGTTATCAATTTTCAGAGGCATTGATATGTGGCCATAATGCTGCAATGCCTTGGCGAACAACTCAAGCTGGCGCTCTTTGGGAGCCTTATGGGATCCTGTAAAGAGAAATGAGAATTTGTCCTTGAAAGTTTGGGTCACCAAAAACGTCTTACCTATGCGGCGACGACCATAGATAATCACAAACTCTGAACGTGGCGAATCATAGCAACGCCATAACTCCTTGATCTCCCTTTCACGACCTATCAGCTGTTCCATGAATTTCTGCATTTTAGTTTGATGTTGCAAAAGTATTGATTTCTAACCTAATAAACAAATTTTCGGTCTTATTTTTGGCGAAATCTCAACATTTTTATCACTTTTAGACAAAGATTAGGCATTTTCCTTGGCGAAATCTCAACATTTTTAATGCTTTTAGCCAAAGATCCAATCGTGTAGATTTCATGACTCCATCATTTCATTATTGCTATCTGTTAGGAACGGCCAAGCCAAGGCGAGGCCCTACCGCATGCCACAGGTAAGCCCATCATGCCTATTTATTTTCTAATGATGAAGAATCAACATATTAATAATGTAAAATGAAAGTTTACTGGGCACCAATGGTGATTTTTTATTGTTTTCTTGTGGTTATCTGTTCAAGAGTGGGTATATTTGCGGTGACAAATCAGTACTATTCACCTTATTAAAATCAAGATAAAGATGATGAAGAAGACGATGCCAATAGATGGTAAGTTTGAGTTGATGGCGCTGCCCTATGCGGCAGACGCACTGGAGCCTGTCATCAGTGCCGAGACGCTGAGTTTCCACCACGGTAAGCACCTGGCGGGCTATGTGAATAACCTGAATGCTGCACTGCCCGGCAGTGGCCTAGAGGGAATGTCGATTGAGCAGATTGTGCTCAACACGCCGAGCGGGATGCACAACAATGCTGGCCAGATTCTGAACCACAACCTGTATTTCTCGCAGTTCAGGGCACCCAGGGCCGATAATGCGCCGACAGGCCGCCTGGCCGAAGCCATCAATGCCGAGTTCGGCTCGTTTGAGGCCTTCAAGGAGATATTTGCCAAAGCTGGTGTGACGCTGTTCGGCTCGGGCTGGGTTTGGCTCAGTGCAGCCGAAGACGGTAATCTCAAGATCACTCAGGAACCGAATGCCGCCAATCCCATCCAGCATGGCTTACGTCCCTTGATGACGATGGATGTGTGGGAGCATGCCTACTACCTTGACTACCAGAACCGTCGTCCCGACCACTTGGCCGCTCTGTGGCAGATCATCGACTGGGATGTGGTAGAAGCCCGCTATGATGAGGAATAAATGCCGATGAAACGGGCATTTTTGTCACTTTTGGCGCTGCTGTGCATGGCGGGTGCCGTGCATGGCAAGGACAAGGTGAACGAGGCATGGCAACAGGCCATACTGGCAGCGATTGACTCCTTCCCCGAGCGGGGCGGCTACTACACGGGCAGCCGCCCCAATGAGTTGTTTGCCAAGACGACGTGGCGCGGCCTGCACGATGCTTTCCTGATGAGTGCTCAGGACCAGCGTCCCCGTTTTGACCCGATGTTGGCGCAGCCGTCCTTCTGCTCCAGCGCCACCTATGGCGTACTCATCAAGGCGTTGCTCATCTGGGACACGAAGCACAAAATCAAGCGTGAGGCATGGATTAACATGAAGCCGCGCGTGGGCATTGCCGACGAGTTCAACCCCGATGGGGTGGGGCAGGACGACGGCGTGGGCTTCTGGGGACGTGCCAACGCCAATGGTCCTGGCCTGGGCGTGCTGGTGCGTGAACTGGGAGCGGGCTACAGCTTCACGGCCTATCGCGGCGCCAAGAGCGAGCGCAACCGCGAGACGCCCGACGAGCGCTACCTCACCGACGACGAGTGGTGCGCCCTCGACATCTGGCAACGTGCCGTGCCTGGCGACCTGATGAAAATATTCTGGAACCGCAACGAGAGCCGCGGCAGTGACAGTGGCGCTATCATCGGCTGCGACGATGACAAGACCGCTGACCAGGAAGCGGGCCACAGCGTTATCTTCATGGGCTGCGAGGGCGACACAGTCAGCTATTGGTCCAGCAATGGTCCCGGCAAGCACCCCGAACTGATGGGCTACAGCATCGGCCGCTGCCACAAGAACGATATCCAGCGTGTGGTATTCACACGCATCACGCGCCCCGAACGTTTCAACAATGCACGCAGGATGGCTCCCACCGACGTCAATGCCTATTTGAGTGACCTCAACGGCAAGCGCCACAGCACCACCGCCGAGATGCTTAAACAGTTAGGAATAATGAATTAGGAGTCAGGATGAACATTCCTAACCCCTAACTTCTAATTCCTAACTCCTAACCCTTAGTTGATATTCACCTTGCCGCTACCGGCGACATCCTTGGTGTGGTGCTTCACCGTACCCTTGAGGTTCACGTCACCGCTGCCGGCGATATCGACATCAACATCATCGGCGGTGATGTTGTCGCAATTCACGTTGCCCGAACCAGCGATATCAATGTTGAAATTGGCACAGGTCATCTCTCCGAGATTGATGTCACCGCTACCGGCGATATCGGCCTTGACCGAGGTCTTGACATCCAGTTTGCCGAATTCGATATTGCCCGAGCCGGCGATGTCGAGGATGGCCTTGTCACAGGTCATCTGCACAAGCATAATTTGGCCCGAGCCGGCAAGGTCGGCAATAAACTCACTTGACACGACAGGATTGCTGGCGGTAAACACACCAGAGCCCGCCAAGTCCACGCACTTGATATTCGGTGATGTGACATAAACCTTGACATTCTTGAACGACACCTTAGGCTTCTTAACCGCCTGACGTATGCGCAACTGTCCATCCTTGACATAGACTGTCATCTCCTTGAGAGCCTGGTCGCTGGCCTCGATGCGCACGCTACAGTTTCCGCTACTTTGCTCATAAATCACCTTGAATGCACCACCAATCTCCACTTCATCAAACTGGTTCATCGTGGTCACTTGGTTGATACCCGTCACCTGAGTGGGCGTTTTGTCAACACCGCCGTTCTCACCCAGATTTATACTCATGCACGATGCCATCATCATGGCTACTGTGGCCACTAGGGCCAGATTAAAGAATCTCTTCATCATTTTATTATTGTTTTAATGATTGTCTATTCTATAGACGCACGAGAGGCCCAAAAAGTTTCAATATTTTTCAAAAAAAATGACAAGAATAATGCAACTTGCTGATATATAATGAAATATTTTTTACATAAAACAAGGCACGCCCGTTACCGCAATGGTAACAACGGGCGTGCCTGTCAAGTCATGGGTGTGCAGCAGCCATCAGGGACAGCAGCACATTAGGGAGTTTACTTCTTCTCCTTGAGCAGGTCGCGGATCTCGCCGAGCAACTCTTCCTGGGTGGGACCAGCGGGCTCCTCGGGTTCTTCCTTCTTGGGACTGAGCTTGTTCATGGCCTTGATCATCAAGAAGATACAGAAGGCGATGATGATGAAGTCGATGACGTTCTGCAGGAACAGACCGTACTTGATGGTTGCACCGACAGCC
The DNA here is from genome assembly GCA_045114065.1 of Sodaliphilus sp. Classification (GTDB taxonomy): domain Bacteria; phylum Bacteroidota; class Bacteroidia; order Bacteroidales; family Muribaculaceae; genus Sodaliphilus. The sequence goes on along the minus strand of JBGUJU010000127.1, from coordinate 2,756 downwards.
TCGGTAGCCACACCGGCATTGGTTGCTACAGCATTGGCGGCATCGGCAACAGCTTCAACGGCACCATCGGCACCGACAGCGCTTGCGGCATTGTCTACCATCTCAGATACGGGAGGCAGATGATACTCCAGGCCGGAGAGATCAACACCACCAGTGAGCACGCCGATAGCAGGCATCAGCACATCGTCAACAAGTGAAGAAACGATCTTGCCGAATGCACCACCGATGATAACACCGACAGCCATGTCCATCACATTGCCCCTCATGGCAAACTCTTTAAATTCTTTGAAAAATCCCATAATTCTTTGGTTTTAAAAAATTAATATAATGACTTATAGAAATATTAAACATTCTTAATTGTGTCACAAAAGTAGTATTTTGCGACTCAAAGTCAACAGCATATTGATTTTTTTTCTAACTTTGCAGCCGCAGAGGCGGCTGTTCGTTTGCAAATGCTTTTGCAAAGATAAGGATAATTCAAAAATTCTAGTTATATTTTATTAAAAAATTATTAAAAAATGGAGAAAATTAAAATCGGTATTAATGGTTTCGGACGTATTGGCCGTTTTGTGTTCCGTTCAGCTTTTGAGCCTGAGAACGTTAACGACATCGAGGTTGTAGGTATCAATGACCTGCTCGACGTTGACTACATGGCCTACATGCTCAAGTATGACACCATGCATGGCCGCTTCGACGGTACTGTAGATTATGACCTCGACAAGAAGGAACTCATCGTCAATGGTCAGCACATCCACGTGTATGCCGAGAAGGAAGCCCAGAACATCCCCTGGGGTGAGATTGGTGCCGAGTACATCGTTGAATCCACCGGTTTCTACCTGACCATGGACCGCGCCGAGCAGCACTTGAAGGCTGGTGCCAAGTACGTGGTTCTGTCTGCTCCCAGCAAGAAGGGTGATGACGGTCGTCAGGCTGACATGTTCGTTTGCGGCGTTAACACCGACAAGTATGCTGGTCAGACCATCGTCAGCAACGCCAGCTGCACCACCAACTGCTTGGCTCCCATCGCCAAGGTTCTCAATGACAGCTTCGGTATCGAGAGCGGTCTGATGACCACTGTTCACTCGGTAACCGCTACCCAGCGTACCGTTGACGGTCCCAGCGCTAAGGATTGGCGTGGTGGCCGTGCCGCTTGTGGCAACATCATCCCCAGCTCGACTGGCGCTGCCAAGGCTGTGGGCAAGGTGATCCCCGAGCTCGATGGCAAGCTTACTGGTATCTCGATGCGTGTCCCCACCCTCGATGTATCGGTTGTTGACCTCACCGTGAACCTGAAGAACCCCGCTACCAAGGAGGACATCTGCGCTGCCATGAAGAAGGCCAGCGAGGGTGAGCTCAAGGGCATTCTGGGTTATACCGAGGACAAGGTTGTCAGCAGCGACTTCCTGGGTTGCCCGCTGACCTCTATCTTTGACGCCGACGCCGGTGTTTACCTGACCGACAAGTTCGTCAAGGTGGTATCCTGGTACGACAACGAGATTGGCTACAGCCACAAGATGCTCGACCTCATCAAGGTCATGAAGAAGCACAACGGCTAATCCCGAACTCTCAAAACCTATCATTCCCTGCAATGCTCCGACCTCGGCAGCATTGCAGGTTTTTTTCATAAAAAAAGATAAAAAATTTGGATTGTTGGTATGCAATGGTGTAACTTTGTAACCAATAAGTCAATTTTTATTAACCATCTAAAATTTACACGACAATGAAAAAATGGAAATGCGTTGTGTGTGGTTACATCCATGAGGGTGACACACCTCCCGAAGAGTGCCCGCTGTGCGGCGTAGGACCCGAAGATTTTGAGGAAGTGACCGAGTAAAGGCATCCGATTACTTCTGGACTCTGATACATTAATTAATCTCTGTTTAACTTATAAATTAAAGTAATCAACTAACAAACTATTATGGCTAAAAAATGGATCTGCACCGTTTGCGGTTACGTACATGAGGGAGACACACCTCCCGAGAAATGTCCACAGTGTAAACAACCCGCCGAGAAGTTCAAGGAACTCAAGGAAGATGAGGAGGTAGCTTATGCCGCCGAGCACACCCTCGGCGTTGCCAAGGGCGTTGACCCCGAAATCCTCGCAGGACTCAAGGCTCACTTCGAGGGCGAATGCTCCGAGGTCGGCATGTATCTGGCCATGTCGCGCCAGGCTGACCGCGAGGGATATCCCGAGGTTGCCGAGGCCTTCAAGCGCTACGCCTTCGAGGAGGCTGAGCACGCTGCCAAGTTCGCCGAGCTGCTTGGTGAGGTCGTTTGGGACACCAAGACCAACCTCGAGAAACGCATGGCTGCCGAGGCAGGAGCCTGTGAAGACAAGTTCCGCATCGCCAAGCTCGCCAAGGCTCAGAACCTTGACGCCATCCACGACACCGTTCACGAGATGGCTCGCGACGAGGCTCGCCACGGCCAGGGCTTTACCGGCCTGTACAATCGCTTCTTCAAGAAGTAAGGCCGACTGATACGAATTCTAAAAAACGGTCGCCCAGGATAACCCCTGTGGCGACCGTTTCTTCGTTTCCCCTATTATCGGTAGTCTTACAACCTTGTGTTGATGAGCAATGCAATTTTCGTCATGCCGATGCCGCTAAGTGTTGTGGCTGGACGAAGCAAATATAACAACACAAGGCAAAGCGTTAAACCGTGGAGTGGTTAACGCTTTGCTGCGGTAGCCCATAGCAGAATCGAACTGCTCTTTCAAGAATGAAAATCTTGCGTCCTAGCCGATAGACGAATGG